>NZ_JBVJBP010000007.1:305403-338419 GCF_055589465.1 Streptomyces sp. NPDC041940 | reverse complement strand
AATGCGGGCAGGGACTTCCCCCCTTGGCTATCCCCCCCCCCCCCCCCCCCCCCCCCCCCCCCCCCCCCCCCCCCCCCCCCCCCCCCCCCCCCCCCCCCCCCCGGTGCCGTCACCTCGTGGCGGTCCAGCTGTGCGCGACGTCCACGATGACGCGGTCGTCCAGCTGCAGCACCCGGAAGGGCAGCCGGGCGCGGAGGCCGAGTCCGATCTGGGTCTCCCCCTCGAAGCTGCCGGCGAAGCGGGTGTCCCGGAAGGTGCGGTAGCCGGTGAGGTCCACGCCCGGCAGCGGGCGCGCCACCCGGCCGGGATACGTGGCGGCGCCGGTCTCCGGGTCGTAGGCGGGCGCGGCCACCCGCACCTCGAGGACGGCTCCGCCGGTCACGGGAATGTGGCGGCCCGATCCGTCCTGGTGGAGCCGGTCGACATAGCGGACGGAGTAGCCGACGTCGCCGCCCGCGCCGGGCAGGTCGACGACCATCCGGTCGAAGCAGGTGTGACGGCCGGTTCTGATGTCCTTCAGCGGCGCGATCGTGGCGCTGGTGTCGGTCTTGGCGAGACTTCCCCAGCCGGTCGGGCACGCCGTGGCCTGGGCCGCCTGCCGGGTGACGGCCGGAGCCGCGCCGGCCGGGACCGCCGCCACGCCCACCGTGGCGCCGACGAGCGCGAGAGTCGCGCATGCTGTTCCGATTCGTACCATTTTTCGCCCCCGAGGCTTGTCTGTTGCTGATATCGGGTGAGACGGCCGTGACGACCGAAAGGTTGCACTTGCCGCGCCGGAGTGCAGACCATGGCACATCCTGTTGGGAGCGATTGGTGTCCGGTGCGTCCGTACCGGGAGGACCCGAGATGGATGAGGCAGCCGCCGTACCGGACGGGCCGCGGTCACCCGGCGGTCCGGGCCGGGGCGGGGGCGACGGCCGGATCGAGGACGTTCTCACCGCTCCGCTGATCGCGGCCGTACGGGACCTCGGGGGGTACGGCGGCCTTGTCTACCTGCGCTCCCGCGACCGGCGCTCGCTGGTGCTGGCCCTGGTGACCGGAGTGCCCCGGTCGCTGCTCAGGGCGTGGTGGCGGGTGCCCATGAGCGGCGCTCTGCCCATGGCTGAGGCCTACCGGCGGGACGAGACCCTGTGGCTGCCGGACGAGCGCGTCGCCATGGTGCGCTTCCCGCACTTCACCGCCGGGCTGCCGTACTCCTTCGGCTCCGCCCACCAGCCCGTCCGGGCCGGCGGGGAGCCCGTGGGCGTGCTGGTCGTGCTGCGCTCGGCCGCCCGGTCGCCGATGGACCTCGAGGCGGTGGAGTTCGCGCTGCGCCCCGCCGAGCGGGACATGGAGGAGCGCCTCGGCCGTCTCGCCGCCGGGCGGTCCGGCCCGGGCTCCGGCGCGTACCGGGTCGAGTACGACGACGAACCCGTCAGCGTGCGGCTGCCCACGGCCGCCGCGCGCCCCGTGCGGGTCGGGCTGCTCGACTGGGACCTGGACAGCGACCGGTGCACGCCCGACGACGAGGCCCTCGCGCTCCTCGGCATCGCCGGGGCGGACTTCGACGGCACCATGGCGGCCGTCGAGGCCCGCGTCAGCCCGGACGACCTGCACGAACTGCGGGCGAGCCGGCAGGACGCGCTGACGCACGGCCGGGTCAGATCCCGTCACCTCCGGGTCCGGGACGAGTCCGTCGGCGGCGAGGAGATCAGCTATCGGCCCGTCGAACTGTGGGGCCATCTCGTGCGCGACGGCACCGGCTCCGCCCGGGTCCTGGTGGGCGCCCTCGTCGACGCGGCCGGCGGGCTCACCGCGGCCGAGGCCGCGGAGCGGCTGCCAGACGGGCTGTTCTCCCTGGACCAGGACGGCCGTCTGACGTACGCCAACCGTCGTTGCGAGGAACTGCTCGGCGCCGGACGGGAAGTGCTCCTCGGCCGCTATCCGTGGGAGGTGATCACCTGGCTCCGGGATCCCGCGTACGAGGACCGCTACCGGGCGGCGATGCTGTCGCAGGAACAGGTGGCCTTCCTCGTGCGGCATCCCGCCGGGAACTGGCTGAGCTTCGTGCTGTACCCGGATGTGCACGGGCTGACCGGCCGCGTCCATCCGACCGTCCCGCCCACCGGAGGCGAGGCGGCGCGCGAGGCCGGGTCGTCCGCCGGTCCCGTACCGGGCGCCGCGTCCGTGCCGCCGCCGCCCGGGCCGGTCGCGGGGGCGCGGGCCGGGGCGCTGTACCACGTGGTGCAGATGGCGAGCGTGCTCACCGAGGCGGTCACCGTGCAAGACGTGTGCCGGGCCGTGTCCGAGCAGTTGCTGCCCGCGTTCGGCGCGCGGGAACTCGCCCTGTACACCGTCCGCGAGGGCCGGATGTACCTGCGGTGGGAGTCGGGCTATCCGGAGGGCTTCCTGACCCAGTTCGAGGGGGTCGCCCTCGACACGCAACTGCCCGGCGTCCACGCGCTGACCACGCGGCTGCCGCTCTTCTTCGAGTCGCCCGAGGACCTCTCCGTCGCCTACCCGGGCATCGCCCTGGACCGGATGCACGCCTGGTCGTTCCTTCCGCTGATCGCCTCCGGTCATCCCGTCGGATCGTGCATCCTCGGCTGGGACGCCCCGCACCGGTTCACCGCCGACGAGCGCTCCGCCCTCACCGCGCTGAGCGGGCTGGCCGCCCAGGCCATGGAGCGGGCACGGCTCTACGACTCGGAGTCCGCCGTCGCCCGCGGCCTCCAGGAAGGACTGCTGCCGCACCGGCTGCCCGCCGTCGAGGGGCTGCGCACGGCCGGCCGCTATCTGCCCGGTACGCAGGGCATGGCCATCGGCGGCGACTGGTACGACGTGATCACGACGGGGCGTGGTGTGGCCCTGGTGATCGGGGACGTCGAAGGCCACAGTGTCGGCGCCGCCGCGGTGATGGGCCAGCTGCGCAGTGCCGTGCACGCCTTCGCCGCGAGCGAGCGGCCGCCGCAGGAGGTCATCACCCATACCAACCGGCTGCTGGCCGAGCTGGAGTCGGACGCCTTCGCCACCTGCTGCTACATCGAACTCGACCCGCGTACCGGGCGCGCGCTCGCCGTGCGGGCGGGCCATCCCCCGCCACTGCTGCGCCACCCCGACGGCCACGCCGAGCCGCTGGACCTGGCGGGCGGGGTCATGCTGGGTGTGCAGCCCGACTCGGTCTATCCCGTCACCGCGCTCACGCTGGCCCCCGGCAGCGTCCTCGCCCTGTACACCGACGGGCTCGTGGAACAGCCCGGCAGCGACATCGAGACGGGCATCGAGGAGGTCCGCCGGGCCCTGGCCGACACCCCGGCGGACTCGGTGGAGGATCTCGCCGACCGCCTGGTGAGAACGGCCCGGCGCGCCCCCGAGCGACCGGACGACGTGGCCCTGCTGCTGACGGCGTACCGCTGACGGGCCGGGCTGCCGGGAATGTCGACGGCTGCGCCGACACCGCGGCACGGACGGGAGGCGTGGCCCGGAGTACGGTGGTCGGGACCGGTGAGCGAGGCGGTGGTGGCGGTGGAGTGGCAGCGGTACGCCGAGCAGATGGCGCAGCTCGCCCGGGATCTGGTGGCCCAGGATTCGGTGCAGGCGACGCTGGACGAGATCGCCGCGTCGGCGGTGAAGCTCGTCGAGGGCTGTGACGCGGCGGGGATCCTGACGGTGTCCAAGGGCCGGGCCGTGACGCTGTCCGTGTGCGGCGACATGGTCGAGGAGTCCGACCGGCTGCAGGGCGAGCTGGGCGAGGGGCCGTGCTTCGACGCCGCCCGCCGTGTGGACGGAGAGCGGCTGTTCCGTATCGCCGACATGACCACGCCGCAGCCGTCCTGGCCGCGGTTCTCCCAGGCCGCCCGCGATCTGGGGATCGGCAGCATGACCGGTGTGCTGCTGTACACCGAGCAGGAGGACTTCGGCGCGCTGAACCTCTACTCGCGCCGCCCGGGGGCCTTCGGCAAGGACATCGAGGCCGCGGGCTGGCTGCTCGCCTCCCATGCCGCCGTGGCTCTGGACACCGCCCGTACCGTCGACCAGCTGGAGCACGCCCTGGAGACCCGGCACGCCGTGGGAGAGGCCATGGGGATCCTCATGGAACGCCACCGGCTGAGCGAGGACGAGGCCTTCGGTGTGCTGCGGCGTATCTCGCAGCACCACAACATCAAGCTGCGCGATGTCGCCCGGCACGTCCGCCCGGAGCCCGACCGGGCCTGAACGGGGCGCTTCCGGGCAGCGGCCTCAGGGCCGGTGGCCGTCGGGGCGGTAGGCGCGCAGCAGGAGCACCGCGATGTCGTCGGCGTGCTGTCCGGTGGGGGTCGTGTGGCGGACGAGCCGGTCGATGAGCCGTTCCAGGTCGTGGCCGTCTGCGGCGTCCAGCTGCCCGGCGAGGTCGGACGTGGTCCGGGTGGCGTCCGTTCCTGGGAGCTCGACCAGGCCGTCGGTGTAGAGGGCAAGAGTGGTGCCGGGGAGCAGGGGCGCGATGGTGACCGGGTAGTGGCCGCCGGTGTCGATGCCCAGCAGCGGGCCGGGCTCGACGTCGAGGACCGCGGCCGGGCGGCTGATGGGACGCAGCAGCGGCGGTACGTGTCCCGCGCTGGCGAAGGCCACCTGGTGGCCGGCCAGGTCGAGATGGGCGTAGAGGCAGGAGACGAGCAGTTCGGAGTCGAGGTCGGCCAGGAGCCGGTTGGTGCGGACGAGGACCTGGTCGGGTGCGGCGCCCGCGGTGGCGTGGGCGTGGATGGCGGTACGCACCTGGCCCATGAGAGCGGCCGCGGCGATGCTGTGGCCCTCCACGTCGCCGATGACCGCGGCCGCGGTCGTCTCGTCCAGGCGCAGGAGGTCGAAGAAGTCACCGCCGACCTCGATGCCGTGGCCGGCGGGCAGATAGCGGGCGGCGACGTCGAGGCCGGACACCTTCGGCAGGGCCCTCGGCAGCAGGGCGCGCTGCAGTTCGTGGACGAGTCGGTGCTTGGCGTCGTAGAGCCGGGCGCGGTCGAGGGCCTGGGCGATCAGACCGGACAGGGAGGTCAGGACGGCGCGTTCGTCGGCGGTGAAGGTGTGCGGGTGGTCGTAGGACAGGATGCAGCAGCCCACCGGCCGGCCGGTGATGATCAGCGGCAGGAAGGCCCAGGCCTGTTTGCCGCTGATCTGGGGGGCGCCGGGGTAGTTGGCGGCCAGCTCGGCCGGGGAGGCGAAGAAGGCGGGGGTGCCGCTGGCGAGGACCTGGCCGGCCGGGGTGAGGTCGGTGTCCAGTGACAGGGCGTCGAGCCGTTCCATGACGTCGGCGGTGTAGCCGTGGTAGCCGGTGATCTTCAGACGTCCGGCCTCGGCGACGGACAGCACGAGGCCCTGGGCGCCGAAGGCGGGCAGGATCTGGTGGGCGCTCAGCGCCACGAGGTCGCGCACGGTCACCGCCTCGGCGAGCGCGGCGGCCAGGTGCACCAGTTGGTAGAGGCGTCCCGTCGGCGCCGCCGCGGGGCTGCGCGCGACGGCGGGCGGTGACGGGGCCTCGGTCCGTTCTCCGCTCGGGGCGACACGGACGCTGATGCCGCTGGTGTCCGGGTAGAGCTGGAAGGTGAGCCACAGGTCGGGCGGGCGGCGCGCGGTGAACGAGACGGGTGTGCGGCTGACGACCGCCGTGCGGTAGTGGTCCTCGTAGCCGGGGTCGTCCAGCCAGGGCAGGGACTGCCAGGGCCGGGTGCCGAGCAGCCGGTCGGCGCGGCGGCCGAGCAGGCGGGCCGCGGTGGCGGTGGCGAAGGTGATGCGGCCCTCCAGGTCGAGGGCCAGGGCGCCTTCGGGGAGGCGTTCGAGGAAGTCGGCGGCGGCCAGGCCGGTCTGCACGGGGTGGTGTGCGGCGTCGACGGGGACGATGCGCGGCTGGTCGGGCAGGGCGGGCGGGCCCGCGGCATCGTCCAGCAGGCGGGCCATGCGGCGGGCGCTGGAGGTGATGTGGCCGCGTTCGCGTGGCGTGATGCCGCGCGGCCGCACGGCGGGCCACATCAGCACGATGCCACCCCAGCGTCGCCGTACACCGGCCAGCGGGACGGCGGTCAGGGCGAAAGGGTAGGGCAGGACCGTGGCGGCCCGGGGATAGCGACGGGCCATCTCCTGCTGACTCTCGATACTGACCAGCACGTCCTGGTGGATCGCGTCGGCGACCGGGACCGGCGCGGTCAGGGGCAGCCGCTGCCAAGGGGCGCTGAACGCGATCGGCAGGCCGCACAGCGCGACGAGGCGCAGCACGGGCTCCGCCTCCTCGATGAGGTACAGGCCGCCGATCGAGGCTCCGGTTCCGCGCACGGTGTCGGCCAAGGCCGTCCCCAGGGCGTCCAGCGTCCCGGCACCCCCGGGCGACTCGTTGCTCGCGGACATGCTGCCTCCCGCTCCTATCCGGACGCTACGCCTCACGGGGCCCGCGGGCATGTCGTGGGCGGGGCGGTGAGTGCTGTGGGCACGGAGCGTGGTGCGCGGGGGCGTCGTCGTACAGAATCGGAGGCCCTGGACGGCGATCGGGAGGCCGGCTTGCAGACGCTGACATCACAGGATCCGCTGGCCGTCGCCGTCACCTCGGCGATCCGGGCCGGGGATCTGGCCGGGCTCGGGCGGTTGCTCGCCGACCATCCCGGTCTGGCCGCGGCACGAATCACCGAGCACGGCGAGGACGGCAGGGGCACGCGCAGTCTGCTGCACATCGCGACCGACTGGCCCGGCCATTTCCCCCACGGTCCCGAGGTGGTGGCCGCCCTGGTCGCCGCGGGGGCCGATCCCGACGCGCGCTTCGGCGGTGCGCACACGGAGACGCCGCTGCACTGGGCAGCCAGCAGCAACGACGTGGCCGTCCTGGACGCGCTCATCGCCGCCGGGGCCGACATCGAGGCCCCCGGGGCGGTGATCGCCGGTGGAACTCCGCTCGCCGACGCCCGCGCGTTCGGCCAGTGGCGTGCCGCGCGCCGGCTGATCGAGCACGGCGCCCGCACCACCCTCCAGGACGCCGCCACGCTCGGCCTGCTCGACCGGGTCAGGGGGTACGTCGAGACCGAGGAACCCCCGGTGCCCGACGAGATCACCAGTGCCTTCTGGGGCGCCTGCCACGGCGGGCATCTGGCCACCGCGCAATATCTCCACGGGCACGGCGCCGACGCCGACTGGTGCGGCTACGACGACATGACACCGCTCGACATCGCCCGCGCCCATGACGCCGACGACGTCGTGCGGTGGCTGCGCGACCTGGGCGCGAAGAGCCGCTCGTAGGGTCGCGTCACAGGCAGTAGCGCACGAGCCACTCGTCCTGGTTGTAGGCGGTGCGCGCGGGGTCGGGGGCGCCCGCGGCTCGTTCCTCGACCATGTCCTCCACGCGCACCGGCTCCGGCAGTGTGCCGAAGCGGGCCCGGCGTGCCGCGGCCTCCGGCTCGCTTCCCTGCTGCGACGTCGCGTCGTCCACCGCGATTCCCCTCTCTCGCCGGCCTCCGAGACCGATCGGCCTCGCTGCGCAATGAGTTGACGTGCGGGGCGGGCTCTTGGTTCCCGTGGCGGAACTCAGCCGGCTCGTTGGCGGTCTCGGCCGGCTCGTTGGCGGTCTCGGCCGGCTCGTCCGACGTCACGAACTTCGACTCTGCCGTTCCCGCGACGGGCGGAAAGTGATAGGAAACCTTCCTGTCAGTTCTGCACGGCCAGCTCTCCCACCCCCACTCCGCCTGGAGGCCCCGTGAGACACCCGACCCCGCGCCGCACCGCTCTGGCGTTGTTCGGCGCCGCCCTCGCCGCCGCCCCGTTCCTGAAGCCGCCGCACGCCACGGCCGCGGTCCGTGCGATCGGGCTCGACGACCCGGCGAAGAAGGAGATCGCCATGCAGCTCGTGTCGAGCGCGGAGAACTCCTCGCTCGACTGGAAGGCGCAGTACCAGTACATCGAGGACATCCGCGACGGCCGCGGTTACACCGCCGGCATCATCGGGTTCTGCTCCGGCACCGGCGACATGCTCGAACTCGTCGAGCTCTACACCGACCGCAAGCCCGGCAACGTCCTGGCGAAGTACCTGCCGGCGCTGCGCGAGGTCGACGGTTCCGACTCGCACGACGGGCTCGACCCGGGCTTCCCCGGCGACTGGCGCCGGGCGGCCCGTGACGCCGCGTTCCGGCGGGCGCAGGACGACGAGCGCGACCGGGTGTACTTCGGCCCGGCGGTCCGGCAGGGCAAGGCGGACGGACTGCGGGTGCTGGGCCAGTTCGCGTACTACGACGCCATCGTCATGCACGGCGACGGCAACGACTCCCTGAGCTTCCGCAACATCCGTAAGCGTGCGCTGCGTACGGCTGAGCCTCCGGCGTCGGGCGGTGACGAGGTGACGTACCTCGACGCCTTCCTGGACGCGCGGGTGTGGGCCATGAGGCAGGAGGAGGCGCACAGCGACACGAGCCGGGTCGACACGGCGCAGCGCGTCTTCCTGCGCCGGCGGAACCTCGACCTCGACCCGCCGCTGGACTGGAAGGTCTACGGCGACAGCTACCACATCGGCTGACCCTCGGGCGGCGGCCCGGGGCGGATTGGTCCACCGATCCGGCACGAGAGTGGACCTCTAGCCGGGCCGCCGCGTTGCCTAGCGTCACCGGCATGAACGTCACCGCCACGCGGGGAGCCCTGCTCGCCGCGTTCGCCTGTGTCCTCGTCGGAGCGTCCTTCACGGCCAACAGCGTCCTGGGCGCGTACCCGTACGCGGGCGGCCAGTTCCTGCGCTACGGACTGGCCTGTCTGCTGCTCCTGCCCCTGGCCGGGAAGGGCTCGACCGCCCGGCTGAGAGCGCTGACGCCGCGTCAGTGGGTCCGTATCGTCCTGCTCGCCGCGATCGGCATGGTCGGCTTCAACCTGGCCGTCATCGCCGCGGAGCGCACGGCGGAACCGGCGGTTCCCGGCGTGTTCGTGGGCTGTGCGCCGGTGGTCGTCGCCGTGCTCGTGCCCCTCCTGGACGGGCGCGGGCCCAGGCGGGCGGTTGTGTACGGGGCGTTGCTCGTGGCCGTCGGCGCCTGTGCCGTCCAGGGCTGGGGACGCACCGACGGCGCGGGGCTCGCCTTCTCCGTGTGCGCCCTGGCGGGGGAGGTCGGGTTCGCCGTGCTCGCCGTACCCGTGCTGCGGCCGCTCGGGCCCCGGTTGCTGTCCGCCACGGTGTGCGCGGTCGCCGCGCTGGAGTCGGCGGCGGTCGGAGTGCCGGCCGACGGGGCCGGGTGGCTGCGGCGTCCGGACACCACCGAGGCCGCCGCGCTGCTGTGGCAGGCGGTGGTGGTCACCGTCGTCGGGTTCGTGTGCTGGTACATGGGCATGCAGCGGATCGGCGCGGAACGCGCCACCCTGTTCTCCGGCCTCATCCCGGTCGCCGCGGCCGCTACCGCACCCCTGGTCGGCACGGGCTCCTACGGCCCGGCGCAGGCGGCGGGCAGCGCGCTGGTCGGCCTCGGCGTCGCCCTGGGGTCCGGGGCGCTGAACCCGGCCTCGGTGCGCCGTCGCGTCGGCGGGCGGTCCGGCGCGCCGACCCGGCGACGACCTTTCGGGGGAACGCCCGCCCGGAGTGGCAGGGTGCCCGCGCGCCGGAAATGCCGGAGTGATCCCCCGCGCATCTAATGGACGGCACCTAATGTCTCAGCCGACACAGGAGCCGCCCAGATGCCTCACTCCCGCACCGGTGAAGGGGACCAGAAGGCCGCGCGTGCGGGTCTGCTGCGGCGGCTGGGCGAGTGGTGCGCACGCCACTTCGGGATCGTCATCGGGGCCTGGCTCGTGGCGCTGGTGGCGCTGCAGGTCGTCAACCATGTGTACGGGGGTGCGTACTCCGACAACTTCTCCCTGCCTCAGGCGCAGGCGCAGAAGGGCCTGGACGTGCTGAAGGCGCACGATCCGCAGGCCGGCGGCTACAGCAGCCAGATCGTGCTGCGCGACGACAGCCAGGAACTGACCGCCCTGAGCTCGCAGATGTCCACCACGGTCGCCGACCTGGAGAAGCTCCCGCACGTCCTGTCGGCCCAGAACCCGCTGTCCGCCCCGGGCTCGTCCTCGCAGCAGTCGCAGCCGAACGTCGGGCCGCTCTCGGACGACAAGAAGACGGCGTACATCACGGTCCGTTTCAATGTGCAGCCCTCGACCCTCGGCGCCGGATACCTGACCGGCGTCGACACCGCCGTGCAGCCGCTGCGTTCGGCGGGAGCGGAGGTCGAGTACGGCGGGCCGCTCGGCGAACTCGCGAGACCCCCCGCCGACGACCGGGTGAGCGAGCTGATCGGGTTCGGTGTCGCCATCATCGTGCTGCTGGTCGGGTTCGGCAGCGTGATCGCCGCCGGCATTCCGCTGCTCACCGCGCTGATCAGCGTCGTCGGCGGGCTCGCCATCCTCGGGCTGCTGGCGGCCGCGTTCACCTTCGCGACGGTCTCGCCGACCCTGGCCACCATGATCGGTCTCGGGGTCGGCATCGACTACGCCCTGTTCATGATCACCCGTCACCGGCAGAACCTCATCGACGGCATGGACCCGGTACGGGCCGCCGGGCAGGCCGCGAGCACCAGCGGCCACGCCGTCCTGGTCTCCGGCTGTACGGTGATCATCGCGCTGGCGGGCCTGTCCGCGTCCGGGGTCTCCTTCATCTCCCTGCTCGGTCTCGCCGCCGCCGTCACCGTCGTCTCGGCCGTCGTCGGCGCGCTCACCCTGGTCCCCGCCCTGCTCGGGCTCATCGGCCGGCACATCGACCGCTACCACGTGCGCCGCCCCGTCGCCGAGACCGACGCCGAGGCGGGTGAGACGCCGCAGGGCACCTGGCACCGCTACGCGCAGCGGGTGGAGCGCAGGCCGTTGTGGTTCCTGTCGGGGGGTGTCGCCGTGATCGCGGTGCTCGCGATCCCGTTGTTCTCCATCCAGCTGGGTCACATCGGCGACGGCGCCGACCCGACTTCCTTCACCGACCGGCGGGCGTTCGACCTGATGAC
Source organism: Streptomyces sp. NPDC041940 (assembly GCF_055589465.1). Lineage (NCBI taxonomy): Bacteria > Bacillati > Actinomycetota > Actinomycetes > Kitasatosporales > Streptomycetaceae > Streptomyces > Streptomyces sp. NPDC041940. The sequence continues at coordinate 327,476 of NZ_JBVJBP010000007.1, read as the reverse complement.
CGACGCGTTCGGGCCCGGGTCCAACGGTCCGCTCACCGTCGTCATCGACCAGAGCGGCGTACCGGACTCACAGCGCGACGATCTGGCCTCGCGGGCCCAGACGGCGCTCGACTCGGTCCAAGGAGCCGCCGCCGTCACCCCGCTGACGCCCACCCAGGACGGGGACGTCCTGGTGGGCACGGTCTACTCGACCCTGTCGCCGCAGAACGCCGCGACCACGGACCTGACCAACCGTCTCGTCGACGACACACTGCCGGACGCCGTCCAGGGGACGGATGCCAAGGGGTATGTCACCGGTACGACGGCGACCCAGGTCGACTTCCGTGACATCGTCGCCTCCCAGCTGCCCGTGATCATCGCCGTCGTGGTGGGGCTGGCGTTCCTGATCATCCTGGCGGTGTTCCGGGGCCTGCTCGTGGCCGTCAAGGCGGCCGTCCTGAACGTGCTGTCGATCGCCGCGTCCTACGGCGTGGTCGTCGCGGTGTTCCAGTGGGGCTGGGGCGGGCCCGCGCTCGGTGTGCACGGCAAGGTGCCCATCGAGAGCTATGTGCCGATGATGATGTTCGCCATCATCTTCGGCCTCAGCATGGACTACGAGATCTTCCTGCTGTCCCGGGTCCACGAGGCCTGGCGGCGCACCGGGGACGCCAAGGCGTCGGTGGCGCACGCCCTGGAGATCACGGCCCGGGTCATCACGAGTGCCGCACTGATCATGGTGAGTGTGTTCGCGGCCTTCATCATCAGCGACAACATCGTGGTCAAGATGCTGGGGCTGGGGCTGGCCGTCAGCGTGCTCATCGACGCCAGTGTGGTCCGCCTGCTGATGGTGCCGGCCGTGATGACGCTGCTCGGGGCGCACGCCTGGTGGACGCCGCGCTGGCTGGACCGGGTGATGCCCCACATCGACGCCGAGGGGGAATCGAAGGAGGCCGGCGCCCGTCCGGCGCCGTAGCGCTACGGCCTCAGTGGAGCACGAGGTGCACGAGGGCGACGGCGCCGACCGACACGATGAGGGTCCGCAGGACGGCGGGGCTGAAGCGGCGGCCCGTCCTGGCTCCGACCAGGCCGCCCAGCGCGGACCCGGCGGCGATGAGGACGACGGCCGTCCAGTCGAACTCCGCGAAGAAGAGGAAGAGCACGGCGGCGACGGTGTTCACGACGGCCGCGAGCACGTTCTTCACGGCGTTGAGCCGCTGGAGCGTCTCGTCGAGCAGCATGCCCATCAGGGAGACGTAGATGATGCCCTGCGCTGCCGAGAAGTAGCCGCCGTAGACGCTGGCGAGGGTCAGTCCCGTGAACAGCAGCGGGCCGCCGTCGGGACGGGCGGTGCCGCCGGTACGGCTACGGCGGTGGCGCACGCGCCTGGCGATGAGGGGCTGGCAGGCGACCAGGACGAGGGCGAGGCCCACCAGGGCGGGCACGATCCGCTCGAAGGCCGCGGCGGGCAGGGTCAGCAGCAGCACGGCGCCCGCGAGGCCGCCCAGCACGGCACCGGCGCCGAGCAGCAGGACGCGCCGTCCCTGCCCGCGGAGTTCCTCGCGGTAGCCGATGACCGCGCTGATCGAGCCGGGTACCAGTCCGAGCCCGTTGGACACGGTCGCCGTGACCGGCGGCAGTCCGGTGGCGAGCAGCACCGGGAAGGTGATCAGTGTTCCCGAGCCGACGACGGCGTTGACCGCGCCGGCGCCCGTACCGGCCGCGAACACGGCCGCCATCTCCCAGGGCGTCACGCCGCGATCCCGCCGCCGGCGCCGCGTCCGGCGTTCCAGGTGCTGTTCATGGGGTCACGGTAGAGGGTGAGCACTTCGGGATGCGCCGAAGGGTGCCGGGTCCCGGAGCGGAACGGCGGCGGGATCCGAGGAGGGATCCCGCCGCCGTTCCGGTGGCGCGTCAGGGCGTCGTCGTGTCAGCTGCGTCTGGCGCGGCGCAGGACCACGAAGCCCGTGATGAGGAGTACGGCGCCCGCCGCGGCCGGCCACAGTTGGGCGCCGGTCTCGGCCAGGCTGCCGCTGCCGACCGCCTGGGGCTCGGTCCGGGGCGGGGCCGCCGGGGTCGCGGCGGCGCTGGTCGCCGTGCCGACGGCCTGGGCCTCGCCGAGGCCGTCCGATTCCTCGCCGGAGTCGTCCTTCGAGCCGCCCTGTGCACCGGACTTCGCCGAGGGCGTCGCGTAGACCTCGGCTTCGTCGGCGGGCGAGTCGCTCGACTCCGGTTCGGGGGCCGGCTTGTCCGCCGCCGGGGGCTTGGAAGCCTCGACCTTTCCGTCGTTGCCCGTGTTGCCGGGCTTGCCGCCCGCGTTGCCGTCCTTCGGGGCGTCCGGCGTGCGGGTGGGCTGCTCCTGCGGGGCCTCGGGGGTCTTCGTCGGCTCCTCGCTCGGCTCCTCACCCGCCCCGGGCTCCTGACTCGGCTCCTCGCCCGGCTCCTCACCCGGCTTCTCGCCCGGCTCGGCTTCCGCTCCGGCTCCGCACTTCCGGCCGTCGTTGATGCAGTCGACCATCTCCCCCATCAGGTCCTCGTCGAAGACGTTGATGAAGTCGCCGTGGTCCGTGACCGGCTTGTGCAGCTGCTCGGGGAAGGAGTCCACCGCGAACAGCGGTGTCGTACGGCCGCCGTCCTTCAGGCTCGGCGCGTCGACGTCATAGACGATGCGCTGGACCAGCTGCGGAATCGCCCGGAAGCCGGACGGGCACGCGCCGGAGGCGTCGGTGAACGCCACGTGGGTGCGGTGGTTGGCGCTGTCGATGTTGCGGCCGTCCCAGCAGCTCTGGAACTTGAAGGAGCGCACCACGTCGCTGCCCTTCGGGCACAGCGGGTACTTGTCCTTCAGCTGCCGGTCCTCGAAACCGGTGCAGCTCCAGGAGGCGTTGGCGTTGGCCGGTCCGTTGACGAACGACTTGGCGTCGCCGGTGATGATGCGCAGCAGCCGCGGCATGGCCGTGACCTTGTCGCGCGGGTTCCCCACGAAGTCGAGCGTGACCTGCTTCGGCGTGACGATCGCGCCGGCGTTGCCCTCGATGCCGCCGCCGGGCGAGTTGGCGTCCTGCTCCTGGGTGCCGTTCTGCACGCGCAGGACGGGCCAGTAGTAGGAGGACTTGTCGCCCTGGTCGTCGCAGCTGGTCTCGGCGTCCGCGAGGTCCTGGTCGCTGGCGAAGGCGTTGTTGGCCTGGTTGCCGACGTAGTCGTGGAAGTGGTGGGCGCCGTTGGTGACACCCGGGGCGGCGATGATGTTGTCGGAGTTGAACAGGCCGTTGTCGTTCACCCCGCAGCTGGTGGCGAAGGTGCCGCGGGAGGCGTTGCCCTTCTGGCGGGGGCTGTTGACGTTGGGCTGGACGCCGGTGATGTCCGCGAAGTCGGCGGCGACCGGCCCGTTGCCCGCCTGCCCGCCGTTGTTGCCCTGGCCCTGGCCTTGGCCGTTCCCCTGCTCCTGGCCGCCCTGGTCCTGCTCCTGGCCGGGCTGCTCCGTGCCGCCGCCGTCCTGGCCCTCGCCCTGCTCGGGAGCCTGGTTGCCGGAGTCCCGGACGGTGCAGGCTGCGAGGGCGTCGAGTCCCTCGGGGCGATCGCCCACCCGGTCGATGGCGATGGCGATGCGCTCGAGGGTCGCGCCCCGCTTCTCCTTCAGCGGGTTCATGATCGCGTTGTCGGCGAAGCCGGAATCCTGCTGTATCTGTTGTGCCGATGCGCTCAGCCGCTGGTAGGCCTTGGCGATCTGCTCGTCCAGAAGGGCGAGTTCCTTGTCGACCTCCGGCCTCGCCTGCTCGGGGACCGAGGTCAGCCGGCTGCCGACGTCCGGGCAGTCGATCGTGGAGCCCGCGGTCCGCACCCCCGTACCGGACCGCGTCTGGGCGGGCTCACCGCCCGAACCGCCGTCCGTGGCCGAGGCGTAGACGTTCGCCGCCATCAGGCCGCCTCCGCCCAGCATCAGCGCGACTGCGGCGAAGGTCGCGCGCCGTGGGCCTGTAGGGCGTCTTCGCGTATTGCGTGCCAAGGGTGCTCTCCTGCGCTTGAGGCGTGCCGGGCATGAAAATCCCCTCGCCCCATACGTGCGGGAGCACCGGAGCGTTCAGCCGCCCCGGAAATTCTTCGGGAACTCTCAGAAAGCACGCCCTGCCGTACCCCGCCGGGCTCATCCCGTCCGGCGGGGTACGGCAGACGAAGCGGCAGGTCAGCGGAAGTTCACGTCGCTGCACAGGAAGTAGGTCTGGTCCATGTGAGACGCCTGCCAGATCGTGTAGACGACGTGCCGGCCGCTCAGCCCCGAGGTGCTCACGGGGATCTCGTAGTTCTGGCTGGGCCCGTACTTGCCGGTGCGGGTGACCAGCCGGAGGTCGTTCCAGGTCAGCGGCTGGGTGGCGGGGTTGAAGCCCTGCCGCGTGACGTACACCAGGAAGTAGTCGGCGCCGTGGCTGGCCTGGTCGTACAGCTTCACGGTGAAGTTGTTGCCGATGTCCGTCGTCTTCCAGGCGCCCACCGTGTCGAGGGAGTTGTACCGGCCGCCCTCGGTCCGGCCGCCGCTGCACAGCTGGCCGTTGGGCACCACGGCCTGGAAGTTGCCGCCGGAGCCGTTGCGGTACAGGCCGTTCCAGTTCCACATGGCGTTGGCGTCGCTCCGCCACGCCTGCCAGCACATGGGGTCCTGCTGGGCCATGGCGGGGTTGAGGTGGTCGTTCCCCCAGCGCAGCCAGCAGCCGTAGTTGCGGGATGCCGGGTCGACGACGGAGCCGTGGGCGACGGCGGTGCCGCTCCATGGAATGAGGCTGAGCAGTGCGGCGACAGGCACGCTCAGGGCCAGCGTCAGGCGGGACCTGAGCGGACGGGACTCTTTACGGGCATGACCATGACAATCCATGATCTCCTCTTTCGGATGTGGGGGTCGCGGTGCTCGCGGTGTGCCGTGCGTGGGGAGTGCGGGGGCGCGTGGGAGCGCTCCCGCACGGTCCACGCTGCGCCCGATGGCGCGGGTCGGCAACGCACGATTGCGCCACTTCCGTCAGAGCCGGTCGAGTTCCTTCGTGGTACGGCCGAGGTAGGTGGCCGAGCCGGGCTCCGGAACGTCGATCTCGTGGAACCCCAGGCGGTCGAAGAAGGCTCTGGCCTCGGTATTGGCGGTCGCCATGGCCAGGTGGACGGCCGGGACCCCCCTGTCCTGGAGGGCCCCGAGGAGCGTCCGCGTCAGACGGCGTCCATGGCCCCGGCCCTGCCAGTCGGGCAGCAGGTCGATGTGCAGATGCGCGGGATACGCGGCCAGTTCGGGCCTCACCATCCGCTCCGGGTGGTGCAGCAGGTGGGCCATGGCCTCGTCCGGGGTACGCGGCGGCTCGGGCGGTTCCGGGTAGCGGCCGGCGACCAGGGGCAGCCACGTGGCGCGGAACTCCGCGGCGAACCGCGGGGTGTCGGCCGCGCCGAGGATGTAGCCGACCGCCCGCCCCCGGCCGTCGTCCAGCACGAAGGCCAGTTCCGGCGCCAGACGGACGTAGGGAGCGGCGAAGGTCGCCGGGAAGATGCCCGGGTCCGTGTAGTGGGGGCGACTGTCCCGGCCGGCGTGCGCGGTGCGGATACAGATGTCGTCGAGGGCCGCACGGTCCTCGGGGCGGTAGGGGCGGATGGCGGGGGACGTTGTCATGGCGGCATCGTGCACGGCGTGGGAGCGCTCCCTCAACCAGCTGGGACGAGGGGGGGGGCGTCGCAGTCTGGTGCTGCCGGAGGCGCTGGAGCAGCGGGGCTCGCGCTGCGGGGGGGGGTGACGTTCCGGCCCGGGCCGGTGATGCCGGCATGCGAAGCGGGCCGACCGCTTAAGGGCTGGGACCGGGGTTACCCGGCCCCCATGGTGAAGCTGCATATTCCTGGACGAAAAGAACATGACACGGCGGAGACTCCACCTTCGGAACCGTCGGAGAGCCCTCGGCCGGCGCCCGGGACGGCCGGTCCGGGGCCCGAAGTGGAGCGTGCGGCGCCCGACACGCCGAGCGAGCTGCCCCGGACGTCGTGGGGTGCGGTGCTGAAGGGGAGCGTGCGGGAGTTCAAGAAGGACGAGCTGACGGACCGGGCGGCGGCGCTGACGTACTACGCGGTGCTGGCGCTGTTCCCGGCGCTGCTGGTGCTCGTGTCGCTGCTGGGCATCACCGGCAAGTCGACCACGGACAAGGTGCTCGAGAACGTCCAGCAGCTCGCCCCCGGCTCGGTGCGGGACATCCTCACCCAGGCCGTCGAGCAGCTGCAGGGCAACGCCGGCATCGGCTCGGTGGTGGCGGTCGTCGGCCTCGTCCTGGCGGTGTGGTCGGCCTCCGGATACGTGGGGGCGTTCATCCGCGCCGCCAACGCCGTCTACGACATTCCCGAGGGCCGGCCGGTGTGGAAGCTGCTGCCGGTGCGGGTGGGTGTCACGGTGGTGCTGATGCTGCTGGCCACGTTCAGCGCGCTGATCGTGGTCTTCACCGGCGGGCTGGCCCGTGAGGCCGGAACGACGCTCGGGATCGGCGACACCGCGCTGACGGTGTGGTCGATCGCCAAGTGGCCCGTTCTCGTCGTGCTGGTCACGATCATGATCGCGATTCTGTACTGGGCGACCCCCAACGCCAAGGTGAAGGGGTTCCGCTGGATCACCCCGGGCAGTGCGCTGGCCCTGCTGATCTGGCTGGCCGCGTCGGCGGGCTTCGCCGTGTACGTGGCCAACTTCGCCTCGTACAACAAGACCTACGGCACAATGGCCGGTGTCATCGTCTTCCTGGTGTGGCTGTGGATCACCAACCTGGCGATCCTGCTGGGCCTGGAGTTCGACGCGGAGACGGTACGGCAGCGGGCCGTCGCCGGGGGGCATCCGCCCGAGGCCGAGCCGTACACGCAGCCGCGCGACACCCGGGCGTGGGACGAGGAGGACCGGCGCCGGGTGGACGACACCTGAACTGTTCAGCCCATGAGTCCGGCGGCGACCGTCGCGCCCAGTTCCCAGCACCTCTCGATGTCGTCCTTGTCCGGCTCGCCGGTCACGGTCACGGCCTCGGCGGTGCGGCGCCAGCCGAGGCCCGTCGTGATGGACTCGATGCCCCGCACCGCTCCGGTCACGTCGTTCCCGCCGTGCACGTAGTAGCCGAAGGGGCGGCCCCGCGTCGTGTCCAGGCACGGGTAGTAGACCTGGTCGAAGAAGTGCTTGAGGGCGCCGGACATGTAGCCGAGGTTCGCGGGGGTGCCGAGGAGGTAGCCGTCGGCAGCGAGGACGTCGGAGGCGGTGGCGGACAGCGCCGGCAGGCGCACGACCGTGACGTTCTCGATCTCGGGATCGGTCGCCCCGGAGACGACGGCTTCGAACATCGCCTGGCAGTGGGGCGAGGGCGTGTGATGGACGATCAGCAAGGTGGCCACGGCACCCGACCTTACAAGTCGCGCAGAGCATGAGTGGCCGGCGCGAGATCCGGTACCCGTCCGTCGCTGTCCGTACGAGAAAGGGAGGTACCGCCTTGTCACAGGTAGAGGAATCCATCGAGGTCCACGTCCCGGTGCACACGGCCTACAACCAGTGGACCCAGTTCGAGGACTTTCCCCGGTTCATGGACGGCGTGGAGCGCGTCGAGCAGCGCACCGACACGCTGACGCACTGGGTGACCAAGGTCGGCGGCCAGGAGCGGGAGTTCGACGCGGAGATCACCGAGCAGGTTCCCGACGAGCGTGTCGCCTGGACGACGGTCGGCGGCGAGGCCAGGCAGGCCGGTGTGGTCACCTTCCACCGCGTCCGGGACGACACGACCGAGGTCATGCTGCGGCTGGAGTTCGACCCCATGGGGCTGACCGAGACCGTGGGCGACAAGCTCGGGTTCGTCGAGCGGCAGGTCTCGGGCGACCTGCGGCGGTTCAAGCAGTTCATGGAGACCCGTGGATCGGAGACCGGCGCCTGGCGGGGCGCGGTCTGAGCCGCCCTCGGCCGTGCGGGGCCGCCCGCTACGCCACCACCGGCCGGGCGATCCCGCTGTGCAGCAGCTCCCGGGCCTGCTGGGTCAGGTCCCCCAGGCGCAGGGCGAGGCGTGTCAGGGCCTCGTAGAGCACCTGGACGGCCCGGAGGTGTTCCAGGCGCGGGGCCAGGGCCGAGAGGCCGATGGCCAGGGCCACGCCCGCCCACGCCACCGGGCCGAGCGGGGTGCAGCCGAAGAAGTGGCTGACGCCGGGTGTCTGGACGAGGGCGGCGAGTACGGCGGCCGAGCCGAGGGCCGTCACCCACACGAGCGGGCTGCGGCGGCGGCCGGAGAGGGTCTGGACGAGCTGGGCGCCGACCACGCCGCACAGGGCCATGGTGGTGGACCGGCGTTCGGTGCCCGGGGTGAGGCGGCCGATGAGGTACGCCGTGACCGCGCCGAGGCAGGTGGTGATGCCCCGGCGCCGGATGGAGCGCAGCAGCGGGGCGCCGAGGACGCCCAGGCCCATCGGCCCGGTCGCGGCGTGCTCCGCGGTCGAGGGGTCGTCGCTCGGCGTGACCGCCACCGCCATGGCCGGGAACATGTCGGTGAGCAGGTTGACCAGCAGCAGCTGACGTGTCGACAGGGGTGAGGCGCCGGCCAGCAGGGTGCCGAGGACACTGAAGCCGACCTCGCCGGCGTTGCCGCCGATGAGGATGCTCACCGCGTCGGCGACGCTGCGCCACAGGGCACGGCCCTCGGCGACCGCGTCGACGAGGACGGACAGGTCGCCGGTGGTGAGCACGAGGTCGGCGGCGTTGCGGGCGGCCGCGGAGCCGCGGGACTCGACGCCCACCCCGACATCGGCGGCGCGGATCGCGGCGGCGTCGTTGGCTCCGTCGCCGGCCATCGCCACGACCCGTCCGGCCTGTTGCAGGGCCTCGACGACGTGCAGCTTCTGCTCGGGTGCGACCCGGGCGATGACGCCCGCGCCGCGCAGGACCCGGACGCGTTCGCGGCGTTCCATGGCCACGAGTTCGTCGCCGGTCACCGCCTCGGTCTCCTCCGGCCAGCCCAGTTGCAGGGCGATGGCGCGGGCGGTCTCGGGGTGGTCGCCGGTGAGCATGACGGGCAGGATGCCGGAGCGGCGGAGTTCCGCGAGCAGGGCGTGCGAGGTGTCGCGCGGGACGTCGGCGAGGGCGACGAAGCCACTGAACTCCAGGTCGGCGAGCGGCGCGTCGAGCTCGGCGTCGGCGTCGTCGGCCCGGCAGGGGCGCCGGGCGACGGCGAGGACGCGCAGTCCCTTTCCCGCCAGTTCGTGGGCGGTGTCGGTCGCGTGGCCGGGGAGGTCCCGGCAGGCGGGCAGGATCGTCTCCGGGGCGCCCTTGACGACGAGGAGTTCACCGAAGTCGGGGTCGCCGTCGCGGCCGACCGCCGCGGCGTAGCCCCGCCGTGTCTCGAAGGGCAGCTCGCCGGTCGGGGTCCAGCCCTCGTCGGGCGGGGCGACGTCGAGGACGGCCTCGTCGGTGGCGTGCGCGACACGGCGGCCCTGTCCCGTCTCCTCCTGCGGGCAGGCGCGTGCGGCCAGGCGCACGACCGGCAGGGCCTGTTCGGTGCCGGTCTCGAGGACGGTGCCGTCGGCGGTGGCGACGCGGACCAGGCGCAGTCTGTTCTCGGTGAGGGTGCCGGTCTTGTCGAAGCAGACGGTGTCGACCCGCCCGAGCGCCTCCAGGGTGCGCGGGGTGCGGACCAGGACGCCACGCCGGGACAGCCGGCGGGCGGCCGCCATCTGCGCGACCGTGGCGACGAGCGGGAGACCTTCCGGCACGGCGGCGACGGCCACCGCGACACCGCCGCTGACGGCGCGTCGGACGGGGCTGCCGCGCAGCAGGGACAGTCCGGTCACGGCGGCGCCGCCCGTGAAGGTCACCGGCAGTGCCTTGCGGGTCAGCTCCTGCAGCCGGGCCTGGACGCCGGCGGGCGGCGGGGTGCGGGCGGCGAGGGTGACGGCGCGGCCCGCCTCGGTCTGGTCGCCGGTGTCCACGACGAGCGCGAGGGCGCGTCCGGCCACGACGGTCGTGCCCTCGAACACCATGCAGGCGCGCTGGGCCACCGGCAGTCCGGGCGTGGCGTCGACGGCCTTGGACACGGGCAGGGACTCGCCGGTGAGTGCCGACTCGTCGACCTCGAGACCCTCGACCTCAAGGAGCCGCGCGTCGGCGGGTACGACGTCGCCGGCGCCGAGGCTGATCTCGTCGCCGGGCCGCAGCCGGGTGGCGTCGACGGTGACGGTGCGCCGGTGGCTGTCCTGCTTGCGGGCCTTGGGCTGCTGCCGGGCGGCGAGTCTGGCCAGTGCCTGTTCGGCGCGCAGCCGCTGGAGTCCGCCCGTCACGGCGTTGAGGTCCATGGCGCCCACGACGAGCATGGCGTCGACGACGGAGCCGAGCAGCGCGGAGGCGACGGCGCCCGTGGCCAGGACAGGGGTGAGCGGATCGTCGAGTTCGCGGCGTACGGCACCGGCCGCCTGCCAGGTCCAGCGGGCGGGCGTCACGGCCGGGTGGCGGATCAGGCGACCGGCCTGCTGTCTCGAGCGGTCGGCGAGCAGGGCGAGTCCGCGGGGCTCGCCGTCGCGCCCGGCGCGTCCCAGCCGGTCGCGGACCTCGTGGGGTTCCAGGGCGTGCCAGGGGATGTGCAGTCGTGGCGGGGGCGGGGTGGCCCGGGCCACCTGGGCGGCGGCGAGCCAGCCGGTGAGCAGGGCGCCCGCGGCGGCGATGTTGACGGGGGCGTGCCGGGTGAGGGGCCACATTCCGAGCCGGCCCAGGCGCTGTCCGCCGCGGGCGACCAGGAGCCCCGACAGGGCGGCGCCCGCGCGGGCCAGTGTCTGCGACCGGCGTCCGACGCGCCGGGCCGCGGGGATCGCCGTCAGCAGCCGCCAGACGTCGGCGAGGCCGCCCGGGGCCAGCGCGTCGACGCCCCAGGAGACGGCGGCCCGTCCGTCGGTGAGGGCGATGGCCACGTCTCCGGCGGGCAGTCCGGCCGCCACGTGTCCGTCTCCGGACTCGTTCAGGCGGGCGACGGTCACGACCACGTGCCCGTCCTTCTGCAGGGCCCGTACGACGTCTCCGAACGGCTTCGCGCCCGGGGCGACCTCGTCGGCGAGCCGGACGATGTCCTTCAGGTCGGAGCCGCCGGCGATCACGACGTGCAGTCCTGCCCTGCGGGCGGCGTCGAGGACGGCCTCGGCGTAGGGGTGGACCGGGTCGTCGGGCAGCCCGTCGGAGTCGTCCTCGGTGTCGTCCCGCCGGCTGCGCAGGGCGTCGGCGTGCAGGACGAGGGCGTCGGCGATCTCCAGTTGCCGCAGGCGCTCCCCGTTGCGCAGAAGGATCCCGGCGTGGGCGAGGAACGTGCCGAGGGTCGCGCCGAAGGCGGCCGGTCCGTACCGGGCCGCCTTCGGGGATCCCGCCAGGACCGCTTCGGCCGCGTCGCTCGCCCTGTGCGTGACGAGGAGGGTGGCGGCGGCGCCGGCGACGCTGCCGGTGCTGGCGTGGGAGGCGTACTCCGCGGCGGGCGTCACCTTGAGCGGCGGCCGGGTGTCCGCCGGGCAGGGCAGGCTGGCGCGCCGTTCGTGGACGATGTCGTCGTGCAGTGCCTCGAAGGCCGCGGCCCTGGCCACGGCCTCGGTCATCTGGGTGCCGCGCAGGGCGGCGTCGAGCACGAGCGCCAGCGGGGTCTGGCCGGCGCTGTGTGCGGCGGCGTTGGCGGCGGCCAGGACGAGTTCCATGCCGGAGGTGCCGAACCGCTCCCGGAGCAGGGCCCTGAAGCGGGGGTTCTCGCGCAGCAGGGTGACGGCCGCGGTGATGATGCGGGAGGTGGGCGGCAGGCGCAGGGACCTGCCCGCGAAGGCGCCGGCCGCGCCGGCGGCGTCCAGCAGGATCGCCGCCGCGGTGACGCGCACCTCGGTGGGGTCGCCGGGGTGGCTGGTGTCCCGGGCGTTCGGGTCGGTGCCCTCGCCGAGGCCGAGGCGGGCGGCGAGTGCGGTGGCCCGCTCGGTGACGCGGTCGGTGGCGGCGTCCTCGGCCACGGTGATCACCATGCGGGACAGTCCCTCGTCCCAGTACGCCGTGAGCACGTCGGGGTGGTCGAGCAGTTCCTCCGCCATCTCGCGGGCGATCGCGCCGACCTCGCCGTCGGAGCGCCGCAGGGCCAGGTGGACGCGCTGTCCGGCCTTCCAGTGCTGTCCGCCGGTCAGGGCGTTGCGCGCGACGTTGCGCACGCGCCGCGTGGTGTCGTAGACGGACGTCACTCCCTGGGCGGTGCCGCGGACGGCCCCTGCGGCCGCACCGGCCACGGCCCCGACGAGCGGGGCGACGTCGAAGCGTGTGAGCATGTGGCGCTGTCCCGACTCAGCCGGTGGACCGGCTGTCGTGTCCGTGTGGGTGAGCGTGTTCCCGGTCCGGCTCCTCGCCGTGCGCGTCGTGGTGCGCGGTGGCCTCGGCGACCTGCTTCAGCGCGGAGGCGGTGGCGGTGTCGCCCACCTTGGCGGGCTGTTCGTGGACGTGCTGTTCCGGCTGGTCGTGCCGGTAGTGGGACGCGGCGAGTCTGCCGCCGGGGCCGTACTCGGAGGTGTCCTGATCGTCCGGGGTGGCCTGGGCGCCCTTGCGGCGTTCACCGGTCCGGGCGGTCCGTGTGCCGCCGTCGGGTGACGCGCCGTCCCGCTTCTGCCCGGGCCGGGGCCGCGTCAGCCAGGCGACGGCGGCGCCGGTCAGCGCCACCGGCCACTCCACCACTCCGGCCACACCGAGCACACCGGCACCGGCGTAGACGGCCATCCTGCGTCCGCGCGGCGACACCGCGCCGACCTTGTCCAGGGCTCCTCCGGCCACCTTGCCCACCTGCTCCGCGCCCGGCAGATGCCTGAGGCCCGAGGCGACGGCCCGCAACGGCTGCGGAAGATCAGACGAACGTGATGTCTCCTGGTTCATGTCGACCTCCACAGGCGCGTTGTTCAGCGACTTCAACCGGTTTCCCAGCCCTTTGCCCCATATTCCGTCTTTGCGGTGGTTGGCGCTTGTCTTGTTCGGCCGAGGCCCGAGGAGGAGGGCACGGCCGCCCGGTAGATCCATCGATGTAGCCGGCACCTCGGCGCACAGCACGATGTACGGCTCGCCTGGGCGGAGGAGCATGGTCTGCGGACGTCCTCCCGTACCGGCCTCCGATCTGCCCGAGGAGACTCGTCATGCCCGAAACACCGAGGGCGCGCCTGCCGCGCCGCGTCGCGGTGGCCACCGCGGTCCTGCTGCTCGCGGCCACAGGGACGACGGCGGCCGCGCAGAAACCGCCGACCGCCGCGGACCTGCGCGCCGATGTGAACCAGGACGGCCGCGTGGATGTCGCGGGGACGTCCGACGAGGCGGGCGAGGAGGTGTGGCGGCCGGGACGTGGCGCGGTCTTCCTCGCGAACGTCGACGACGACGCGCGGCGCTGCCGGATGCGCCCCGGAGATCTGGACCGTATCGATCCGGCCGTGGACGAGCGCCTGGCGGCCTGCCACGACGGGGCCGACGAGCGGGTGAACGGGGAGCGGGACGAGGCGGACCTCGCCCCGTTGCGCATCCCGCCGGCGCCGGTCGGCGAGGACGCGTCGGGGCGGGTGGAGGTGGCGGCGGCGCAACGGCCGTACGTCCGTCTGTTCGTCAGACGTGACGGGGCACTGCGGGTCCCGCGCGGACCGCTGACCGCTGGTGAACTGCGGGCCGGTGCCGAACTGGCCCTGGAGGGGCGCGACATCGTCCGCGACCCTCGGCGCTGGGACGGCGAGGTCACCGTCACCCTCACCGTGACCGACCGCGGGCGCACCACGTCCGACCGGGTGCGGCTGAAGGTGGCGCCCGTGCTGTTCCAGAACGATCTGCAGCGCGCCGAGCGCGTCTTCGCGGCCGAGCCGGGCCCGGGCCGCGGTGTCGCGCCCGGCCCCTGGGGTGTGGGCGACGTCTACCGGCCGAGGGAGTGGAGGCCGTTCGCCTCCTCCCTGGTGCGGGCGGCGGGCGCCGCGGGGCTGTCCCGGCGGGACGTGACCTTCACGCCCGGTACGGAGCAGTGGTGGCGGGACATCTGGCGGCAGGACATGGTCGAACCGGCGGTGGCCGGCGTCCCGGGGCCCGGTGGACGGGTGCACAGCATGCGGGTGCTGCTGCGCGCTCCGGTGCTGTGGGCGCCGCCCCGGGGAGGAAAGACCACCCTGAGCCGGTCGGCCCGGCTGCTCTTCCGTGACTTCCGCGGGCCCGACGTCGGGGTCGTGCAGCAGTTCACGCCGGGGCGTGAGCCGAGCGGCGTCGATCTGCAGAACTTCACCGGCAACTTCGAGTCCGTACCGCCGTACGAGGGTCACCCGCACGGGCGGGTGCTGTACGGCACGGCCCCGCGCCACGCGCCCGATCCGGCGTTCGTGCGGATGATCGAGGCGCAGGGCAGGCAGCCGGCCCTCACCATCGACACGTCGTGGCTGCTGGTCGGCCATGTGGACGAGACGGTCCACGTCGTGCGGGCCGAGAACGAGCGTGGCTGGACCCTGGCGGTCGCCGACCCCCGGAAGGCGATGGAGCTGCTGCGGCAGGCGCAGCGCGCCGGGGAGGGCGGGCAGCGGCTGTTCGCGGACACGAGCGCGGAGCGCAAGCCGACCGTCGACGCCCTGCTGGCGGACGACGCCTTCCGCACCGGCAACGAGGAGGCGGCGCGCCGCGTCGACGACCAGATCGCCGTGCTGCTGCGGGAGACGGGGCTGTCCCGGCGCGACCTGGTACGGGTGCCGGTGCTGTACAAGACGCTCGGGGCGGAAGCGGACGGGCCCATGGGCGCGATCGCCTACTCCCCCAGCATCGCCAACGGTCTGTCCCTGACCGCCCGGGACTACGCCGCGCCCGATCCGCACGGGCCGAAGGTGCGCGGCCGCGACCTGTTCCGCACCGCCGCGCAGAAGGCCCTGGCCGCCGGCGGAGTGCGCGTGCACTGGGTGGAGAACTTCGCCTGGTCCCACCTGGCGGGTGGAGAGGTGCACTGCGCGACGAACGCCCTGCGGGACGCGTCCGGGGACGCGCGGTGGTGGAACACCGACCCGGGCGGCCGATGACCCTCGCTCCCCCTCACTCCCCTCCGCCGCCGGCCGACGCCGGCGGCGGAGGCGTTTACGGCCTCTGGTGTGAACGCCCCGCAGGTCGCGCCCGCTTTGGGCATTTTGTCTGCTTAGCATGCATGCTCCGCGCTCCGCACGTCGGCGATGCCCCACGCGTCCGCCCGGGGGCGCCACCGCCCTGGACGAGAGGACACCAGATGACGCTGACGGGCCGTCGAAAAGCACCGTCGGAGCATGCCTTCTCCCCGCACGACGCGGTCCTGCGCAGCGCGGCGCCGCACGTCGCCCGCCGCCGCTTCCTGACCGTCACCGCGGCGGCGGCGATGCTCGCCTTCACCACCAACCGGCCGGCCCGCGGCGCCACCTCCGCTCCGGAACTGGACGCCGCCCGGGTCTCCGACGACCCGTTCACCCTCGGCGTGGCCTCCGGCGATCCGCTGCCCGACTCGGTGCTGATCTGGACCCGGCTGGCCCCCGAGCCGTTCACCGCGGACGGCGGCCTGGGCCAGGAGCGGGTGGCCGTCTCCTGGGAAGTGGCCACGGACGAGTGGTTCGCGCTCGTCGAGCAGCGGGGAGTCGCCACGGCGCATCCCGAGTACGCCCACAGCGTGCACGTCGACATCAAGGGCCTGAGGCCGGACAGCCACTACTACTACCGCTTCCGGGTGGGCAGCTGGATCAGCCCCACGGGCCGCACCCGTACGGCACCGGCCGCGGGCAGCGCCGTCGACGGCATGCGGCTGGCCGCCGTGGCCTGCCAGGCCTACCAGGACGGCTACTACACCGCCCACCGGCATCTGGCGGAAGAGGACGTCGACGTGGTGTTCCACCTCGGCGACTACCTGTACGAGTACCCGGTGGACTCCGCCGGCGGGGCCCGCCGCTACAGCGACCGCAAGCTGCCCGACGTGTTCAACCGCGAGACGCTCACCCTCGCGGACTACCGGCTGCGCTACGCGCTCTACAAGAACGACCCGGACCTGCGCGCCGCACACGCCCGGCACCCGTTCCTCGTCACCTGGGACGACCACGAGACGGAGAACAACTACGCGGGCGCCTTCGACGAGAACGGCACCTCCCCGGAGCAGTTCCTGGCGCGACGCGCCGCCGCCTACCGGGCCTACTGGGAGAACCAGCCGCTGCGCGCCGAGCAGCTTCCGCAGGGCCCCGACGCCCGGCTGTACCGTCGGCTGGCCTGGGGGTCGCTCGTCCAGTTCGACCTTCTCGACACCCGCCAGTACCGCACCGACCAGGCCTACGACGACCGGCCGCACGCGCCGGGCACCGAGTCGGACGACCCGGCCCGCACCCTGACCGGCGCCGCGCAGGAACGCTGGCTGCTGGACGGCTGGCGGAGTTCCGGCGCGCTGTGGCACGTGATGCCGCAACAGGTGTGCTTCTCACAGCGCAAGTTCGACGTGACCGGCCCGGCCCGGGTCTCCATGGACGCCTGGGACGGCTACCGCGGCTCCCGCGACCGGGTCACGGCGGGCGCGAAGGCCGCCGGCATCGACAACTGGATGGTCCTCACCGGCGACGTCCACGTCGGGTACGCCTTCGACATCAAGGACGACTTCGACGACCCGCAGTCGAAGACGCTGGGCACGGAGTTCACCTGCACCTCCATCTCCAGCGGCGGCAACGGCACCGAGAAACCCGACAACTGGGACACCTATCTGCGGGCCAACCCCCACATGAAGTACTACGACGGCCGGCGCGGCTACGTCCGGGTCGAGCTGGGCCGCGCGAACGCCCAGGTCGACTTCCGGACCGTCCCGTCCATCACCCAGCCCGGGGGCACCGTCTCGACGACCGCTTCCTTCGTCACGGAGGTGGGTTCGCCCGGCCTGAAGACCGCGTGAGGCGCCCGGTTCCCGCAGTACCGCAGTTCCACCGTGATCGAAGGAGACACATCGCATGGTCCACAGACACGTCGTGACCGGTCGCCGGGCGGCCCTGACCGCGCTCGGCGCACTCGTCGCCGCCGGGCTCCCCTCCGCCGTGGCGGCCGAGCCGGCGCCCCCGGCGGGCCCGCTGCCCTCGGCCGCCCAGACCCTCGGCGCCGACCGGCCGTCGGCTCCGGTGCTGCGTGCCCTCGAGCGTGACCTCGGGCTGACCCCGGCCCAGGCGTCCCTGCGGCTGGTCAACGAGGCCGAGGCGGGCACCCGCGCGGGGCGGCTGCGCAACGCCCTGGGCAACCGCTTCGCGGGGGCCTGGCTGCGCGGCACGACAGCGCAGGAGCTCGTGGTGGCGACCACCGCCACCGCGGACGTGCCCGCCATCAAGGCCCAGGGCGCCAAGGCCGCCGTCGTGAAGAAGACGCTCCGGGACCTCCAGGCGGCGAAGAAGAAGCTGGACGGGGCGGCGGCCCGCGCCGACACCCGTGACACTCCCCTGTGGTACGTCGACGTTCCGGCGAACCGGGTCGCTGTGCAGGCCCGGAGCAAGGCCGCGGCCGCCGCGTTCGTCAAGGCCGCGGGCCTCGACGCCAAGAGCGTGGGCGTCACGGTGACGGCGGACCGGCCGCGCCTCCTGGCGGATGTCACCGGCGGCGACGCCTACTACATCAACGGCAGCGCCCGCTGCTCGGTCGGGTTCTCCGTCACCAAGGGCGCGCAGCAGGGCTTCGCCTCGGCCGGCCACTGCGGCAAGAAGGGCGCCACGACGACCGGGTTCAACCAGGCGGAGCAGGGCACCTTCCAGGCCTCCACGTTCCCCGGCAAGGACATGTCGTGGGTGGCCGTCAACGACCAGTGGACGACCACGCCGAACGTGAAGGTCGAGGGCGAGCAGAAGGTGCAGGTCACCGGATCGGTCCAGGCGCTCGTCGGGGCCGCCGTCTGCCGCTCCGGCTCCACCAGCGGGTGGCACTGCGGCAAGGTCGAGCAGCACGACGCCAGTGTGAGCTACGCCGAGGGCAGGGTGGACGGACTGACCCGGACGACGGTGTGCGCCGAGCCGGGCGACTCCGGCGGACCCTACGTCGCGGGCGTCCAGGCGCAGGGCGTGACCTCCGGCGGTACGGGCGACTGCAAGAGCGGGGGCACGACGTTCTATCAGCCGGTCAATCCGCTGCTCAGCGCCTTCGGCCTCACCCTGAAGACCGCCGCCGTCGAAGCCGCGGCACCGCAGGGCAGTGTCGCGCAGACGTGGGCCGCCGGCCGTGTCTACGAGGCCGGTGTCACGGTGAGTCACGCTGGGGTGCGCTACCAGTGCCTGCAGACCCATCAGGCCCAGGGCGCGTGGGCGCCGACCGGCACTCCGGCCCTGTGGCAGCGGGTGTGACGACGGGTCAGGGCCGTCCGGCGCCGGCGCGGCACTCGCCGTGGGCGCCGGGCCGGTCCCGCTGCTCCTCCGTCAGCAGCCCGTACGCGGCGGCCAGGAACGGGTCGTGGCCGCGGAAGCGGCGGGTGCACACCGCGGCCAGGGCAGTGCCGGTGTCGGGGCGGAAGCCCAGGAACGTCTGCTGGCCGAGGGTGGCTCCGCTGTGGAAGTACATCGGTCCGCCGTCGGTCGGGTGACAGAACCAGGCGGTGGTGTGGACGTGCCGGTGGCCGACTCCCCGGCGGAGCACGGGTCGGCGCACCTCGCGCAGGGCCGCGGCGAGTTGTGGTGAGGGGCCGGCGGGGTCCAGATGGGCCTCGAGGAAGGTGAGCAGGTCGTGCGGTGTGGCCCGTACGGCACCCGCCGCCTGGAAGCCTCCGGCGTCGAAGGGGGGCACGGGTGACCGGCCGTCCGTGCCGTGCCCGAGTGCGTCGAAGCCGGAGTCGTCCGCGCGCAGGGTCGTGCCGTGCAGGCCGATCGGGTGCAGGACCTGGTCGGTGAGCAGGTCCTCCCACGGTGTGCCGGTCGCGGCGGCGAGTGCGTGTCCGAGTACGGCGACGCCGTAGTTGGAGTAGCGCCACCGGGTGCCGGGGCGGTGGCGCGGCCGGTGACGCAGGAAGGCGTCGACGACCCGGGCGGCCGGGAAGCGACCGTAGGGGTTGGTGTGCCAGGCGGGCAGGGCCCGGAGGAGGAAGCCGGGCGGCAGGGCGGGCAGTCCGGACGTGTGGGTGATCAGATGAGTGAGCGTCACCGGATCGGCAGCGGTGGGCCGCCCCCTGCCCAGGAGGGTGATGGCCGGTTCACCGCCGGACAGCAGTCCACTGTGGACCAGCCGGGCCAGCAGCAGTCCGGTGAACGTCTTGGCGGCCGAGCCGGTCTCGTACCGCAGGTTCTCCCGGGACAGCGGCGGGGGCGGGGCGGTACCGCCGCTCAGCACGGTACGGCGGCCGTACCGCGAGAGGGCGAAGACGACGTCCGGCGCGTCGGCCGCGGTGACGGCGTCCGCGAGCCGCGCGCCGAGCGGTCCGTCATCGGGGGCTGGATCCGGCGCCCGGACGGGCGGAGCGGAGTCATCGGCCCCGGGCGCGGCGCGAGGGGCGTCCCGTTCGCCCTGCCGCGAGGCGTGCCGGCGGGGCGTCACGAGGCGTGTGCCAGGCGGGACAGGGAGCGGGAGGTGGCCAGTACGGAGGCGTAGGCGGCGACCAGGGTCGGGTGGTAGACGATGTCGAACACCTCGTCGGGGGCGCCCTCGGGCATCGTCCGCAGGGCAGGCATGGCCCCGTCGGGCTGCTGTGCGGCGGCGAAGCCCTCCCAGGCCCGTTCGTCCAGGGTGGGGCGGGGCAGGCAGGCGTCGACCACGAGCAGCTCGCCGAGCAGGTCCCAGCGCTCCAGGTCCAGCCAGTCGTCGATCCAGACGGGCAGCCAGGTCGCGAGGTAGTCGGCGGTGGCGGGCGGCAGGCCGTCCGGGTTCTCCCCCCAGTCGGTCAGGTGGAACACGTTGTGCGTGACGTCGTAGGCGATGTGGCCCTCCACCGTCCAGGGCTCGGGGGTGCGGGCCAGCCAGGTGGTGTCCCGCAGTTCGGCCTCCGCAGGGCGCGGCGGGAGACCGAACCGGCGCTGGAACGCGGACAGTCCGAGCCTGCGGGTGGGGGTCGCCTCGAACGACACCCAGCTGTCCAGCCGGTGGTTCAGGGCGGCGGCGCGCTCCACCTCCGGCTGGCTGTAGCCGAGTTCCTTGAAGGGCAGGTACACCTCGAACGGGATGGGGGAGATCGGCTCCGTGAGCTGCCCGCGCACCAGCATGCGGCCGCCGTCCAGCGTCTCGCGCCAGGCGTGGTCGAGGAGTTGCCGGGCCAGCTGTGCCTGGCGCGATCCCGCGACCCCCTCGCGGAAGAGCACCTTGCAGATCATGGCGAGTTCGCCGATGGGCTTGAAGCGCTCCAGGAAGCCGACCTCCGGGTCGACGTCGGGTTCCAGCTGGAATCCGTCGCGGTGGGCCCACAGCCATTCCAGGGCGCCCGCTCCAACGTTGTGGATCAGGCGGGTGTCGGTCATCCCAGCGCTCCTTGTCCGCCGGGCCGGTGATGCGTGCCCGCCCGGGCTCCGTCCTCGAGACGCCCTGTGGTCAGGGTTGCCGCGAAGGCGGCCATGAGGGTGGGGTGGTAGTGGGTGAGGAAGTCCGGGCCGCCGTCGTGGTCCGTTCCTCCCCCTTGCTCCGGGATGGCGCCGGAGGGGTGCTGTACCGCGGCGACCCGTGCCCAGGCGTCGTCGAGGACGGCGGGTTCGGGCAGCAGGGGCAGGCTCGCCGCCACGGCCAGAAGCTCGCAGCCGAGGTCCCACATCCCGGCGTCCAGACAGGTGTCGAGCCAGGGCGGCAGCCAGTCGGCCAGGTAGTCGGCCACGTCCGGTGGTACACCCCCGGGCCCGGCGCGCCCCCAGTCGGTGAGGTGGAAGACCACGTGGGTGAGGGAGTAGCCAGAGGACTGCTCGAAGGTCCAGGGCTCGGGCAGCCCGGCCAGCCAGGTGTGCCGCAACGCCTGCGGCAGCGCGTCGGAGGGCCGGATGCCGCTGCGGGTCTCGGCGTTCAGGACGCCGAGCCGCCGGGTGGGCTCCTGCTCGGTGAGCCGCCAGCCGCGCGTGCGGGCGACCGTGGCGGTGGCCGCCTCGTAGCCGGGGTGGCGCAGGCCCGCCGCGGCCATGGCGGCATACACCTCCAACGGGTACGTGGCGAAGGGCTCCAGCCGTTGCAGGCGCACGAACAGCTCGCCCCGGCCGGTCTGTTGCCACGCGAAGGCCATGAGGTCGGCCGCGCACGCGTGGAGCGGATCCGGGGGCGCGGTGTGCCGGGACACGGTCGCGCACACCTGGGCCAGTTCCCCGAGCGGTTTCCAGCTGCGGTTCACCTGTCCGTCGGCGGCCAGCGCGTCCTCGCCCAGCGCGAACTGCTCACGATGCGCCGACACCCACGCCAGCGCGTCCTTAGCCACCTGCCGTGGCCCCCGTACGTCCCTCACACGAACGCTCCCGTCCGTGTCAGCCGCGCGGCCTTCACCTGCAGCGCGACGAGCGGGTCCTGACCGCCCATCAACTCCACGAAGTCCAGGCCGTTCTCGAGCCCCAGCGTCCGCGGTACGCCGTCCAGCAGGGTCAGCCAGCGGCCGGCGCCGGCCGCCTGCCGCCAGTCCCTGCGGCGTACGGCGCGCACGAATCCGCGGGCGACGTCGACCGGCCGGTGCACGGCCGCGCGGGCGACCGCGCTGTCCTCGCCGGGAAGGGCGAGGGCGGCCAGCACCGCGAGCTGGTGCGTCAGGAGTTGCCAGGTCGCGCCCTCGAGCCAGACGGCGTCGGGTTCTTCGTCCGGGCCGTCGGCGTGGTCCGGGTCGAGCCGCCGCAGCGTGCGTCGCATGGCCCAGTGGCTCCACACGACGGTGGGGGCGGCCTGGGCGCCGGGCGGGTAGGTCTCCACGGCCTTCCGGAACACGGCGAGTTCGTCGGGCGGGGGCGGGGTGTGCACCAGGGTGCTCGGCAGCAACGCGTCGGCTCCCAGTACACGTACGGCCGCGAGGGCGAGGCCCTCCGCTTCCGGGTCGACCGCCACGGGGGCGGCCGCACGAGCGTGGGGGGTGGTTCGGCCAAGAGGAAAGAAAAACAAAAAGAAGGGACCCGCCCCCCCCTCCCCCACACAAAAAAGACCCCGGCATCTTCTCCTTTTTCCCCTCCACCCCCCCCCACCCCCCTTCGGT
>NZ_JBVJBP010000007.1:0-305393 GCF_055589465.1 Streptomyces sp. NPDC041940 | reverse complement strand
GCCCCCGGGAAACGGAGGGCGGGGGGGGAGGGTCCCTCGTTTTCCGGTTCACCGGCCGGGGGGGTGGCCACCCGGGTGTGTTCCCCCCCCAGAGGGGCGGACCCCACGCCGGAAGCGAGGTCCTGCACCGCGTCCTGCAAGAGAGACGAAGTGCCTGACTGCTTCATGGTTGCTCCTGTCGATCCACTCAACCCTTCTTGGGGCGCGGGGTGGGCGGCGACAGGAGGAGACCGAATCCGCCCTTGAACAGCGCGAGTGCGGCGCACTCACGGCTGTCGCGGTAGATACCGTCGGTTTCTGCCGGGTCGAGTGCGGCCTCGATGTCGGCGCTCTGGATGCCCGTCAGTTCCTTGGTGGCCTTGTCGGTGGGGGACATTGCACCATCTCCTTGGGGGAAGCGGATGCTTTCTCCTCTAGTGCACCTGATGGTGACAAATCATGCCAACTTACCCATGAGTTTATTTACATCACTTGTTCAACATCCGACGCACACGTATCAGCTCCGGAGGGCGAACCGGGTGCGTGCTTTCGCCCCTGGCGGGGAACCCGGCGAGCGCTGTACCCACCGACACCCCTGGAGAGGGCCATGAGTCTGTTGCGCGTGCTCGGCCGCCCCATGCTGGCCTCGATGTTCCTGACGGGCGGCCTGAGTTCCGTCCGTGCCCCGGAGGAGGTCGCCCCGGTCGCCGAGCCGGTCGTCCAACCGGTCACCGACCGTGTCTCGGCACTGCCCGACCGCACCGAGCAGGTCGTACGGCTCAACGGCGCCGTACAGGTCGTGGCGGGCCTGATGCTGGCCACGGGGCGCATGCCGCGTCCCGCCGCGCTGGCCATCGCGGCGACGCTGGTGCCCACGACGCTGGCGGCGCACCGGTTCTGGGAGGCGGAGGACCCCGCGGAACGGGACCGGCAGCGCGTCCACTTCTTCAAGAACATGTCGATGCTCGGCGGGCTGCTGATCGCCGCCGACGACACCGGCGCACGCCCCTCGTTGCTGTGGCGCGGCACCCATGCCGCGCAAGGCCTGCGGCACGACGCGGGACTGGTGCGCCGCTCCGTCCGTGCCACCGCGCGGCCTGCCGCCGCGGCCGGCCGGGTCCGGGCCAAGCTCCCCGTCTGAGCCGCCCGGGACCTGTTCGGGAGCGCGCGTTAGCCCATTCGGGCCAGGGGGACCCGGGGACAGGAGGTGAAGGACATGGGACACGGAGGAAACGTCATCGACGAGCTGGTGACCGATCACCGCGAAGTCGAGGAGATGTTCGGCAGGATCGAGGCGCTGCCGTCCGGTCACCAGGACCGCAAGGTGTACGCGGACCAGGTCACGATCGAGCTGGTACGGCACTCGGTGGCCGAGGAGGCCTACCTGTATCCGGCCGTACGCGAGCACGTGGCCAACGGGGACGTCCTCGCCGACCGGGAACTCGCCGACCACGCGACGGCCGAGCGCATCATGAAGGACCTGGAGGCCTGCGACGCGGGCGACGCCGATTTCGACCGGCTGATGGGCATGCTGATGAGCGAGATCCGCTCCCACCTCGCGGACGAGGAGAAGGTCCTCTTCCCCGCGCTGCGGCAGGCCTGTCCGATGGACACGCTCAACGAGCTGGGCGACAAGGTCCGCAAGGCGAAGAAGACGGCCCCGACCCGGCCCCACCCGGCCGCCCCCGACAGGCCTCCGGCGAACAAGCTCCTGGCTCCGGGCACGGGGATGGTCGACCGGCTGCGCGACGCGCTGACCGGCCGCGGCAAGTTCGACTAGGGCACAGCCGCGCGCACCGGGGAGCCGGGGCGCGGCGGTGCGCGCGGCGAGGAACCGGGGGCGTGCCCGGGCGGGTCAGCCGGCCGTCGCGTCCTCGCGGAACCAGGCGATCGCGCGCCGCAGCCCTTCCTCGGCGCGTACCCGCGGTTCCCAGCCGAGCTTGTCGCGGGCCAGCGTGATGTCCGGGCAGCGCACGGCAGGGTCGTCCACCGGGCGTGCGACGGGGCGTATCTCCGAGGCGGACCCGGTGAGTTCGACGACCAGTCGCGCCAGGTCGAGCATGCTGATCTCGGTCGGGCTGCCGATGTTGACGGGGCCGCGCATACCGTGGGCGGCCGCCGCGAGGACGCCGCGCACGGTGTCGTCGACGTAGCACAGCGACCGGGTCTGCCGGCCGTCGCCGGTCACGGTGAGCGGCTCGCCCGCCAGGGCCTGCCGCACGAACGCCGGCACCACGCGTCCGTCGTCGCCGCGCATCCGGGGGCCGTAGGTGTTGAACAGCCGCACGATGCAGGTGTCGGTGCCGCGGGCCTCGGCGTGGGCGGTGGTCAGCGCCTCGCCGAAGCGTTTGGCCTCGCCGTAGACGCCGCGCGGGCCGACGGGGTTGACGTTGCCCCGGTACTGCTCGTCCTGGGGGTGCTGCCGCGGGTCGCCGTAGACCTCGGAGGACGAGGCCAGGACGAAGCGGGCCTCGGCGGAGTGTGCGAGGTCCAGGGCGTTGCGGGTGCCGATACTGCCCGTCTCCAGGGTGTGCAGCGGCAGCCTCAGGTAGTCCGCCGGGGACGCCGGGGAGGCGAAGTGCAGGACGAGGTCGGGCCGCTGCCTGACCGGCAGTCCCTCCGCGACGTCGGCCTGCACGAGCGTGAAGCCGGGCCGTTCGAGCAGCGGGGATATGTTCTCCGCCCTGCCGGTGCTGAAGTCGTCCACGCAGGTGACGGCGGCGCCCGCGTCCAGCAGGGCCGCGCACAGATGGGACCCGACGAATCCGGCACCGCCCGTGACGACGGCGTGTTCCCAGCTCCGTGTGAGGGCGGTGGTCATGTCGGTCTCTCCTCCGTCAGCGGCGTTCCCACGCTCAGCGTCCGCCGCCCGTATGAGCGGGGCACGGTCGCGTACGGCAAAGAGGTGAGTGACGGAGGGTGATGTGTGTGGCCCGGCCGGGGCGCCGCGTCAGGCGATCAGGGTGCGGCCCGGGTGGAGGCGGTCCAGGAGCTGGGAGTGGTGCAGGCCGGCCACCGGGGCGAGCAGGTCGGGGTGGCGCAGCAGGGCGGCGGCGCGGCGGTCGCCGTCGTCGGGGGTGAGGAGCCTGCGGAACTCGGCCGGTGTACCGGTGCTGTGGCTGCCCTCGGCGAGCGCGGCCACCGCCCGGTCGGCCAGCTCCGCGTCGGTGAGCAGGCCGGCCGCCCAGCTCGCGACGACCTCGTCCACCCAGGTGCGCCAGGCGTGCGCGTCGTCCCCGTCGTCGTCCGGGGCGGCGTCGGCGCCGGTGAGCCAGTCGAGCCGCGCGGAGCCGCCGGGGCCCGCCATGCCGAGCAGGGCGGCGTCCATCTCGGTCGGGTACCTGAGCCACGCCGCGACCGTCACGGCCTGCCGGGCCTGCACCTCGCACAGGGCGGCGGCCAGCGCACCCCCGGAGGCGGGGAAGGAGCGGGTCAGCCACTGGGCGGTCGCCGCGATGACAGGGGAGAGATCTGCTTGCACTGCCTGGCCGTCCGAAAGGGTGGGGGAAGTGGGGATCTGCTCGTAGACGGTAGCCGCCGCCGTGCTCGCCCGGGCGTGACAGGGACCTCGGCCGTGACGTGGCCTCGGCCACATCGCCGGAACCAGGACGGAAGAGCCCCGTGCCGTTTCGCCGTGAAGGGGCCGGGCACCCGGCCCGCGTGCTCTTCCACGGTCCCGGTGAGTCCGGCGAACCCAGTGGTCCGGCCCGGCGTACCCGAACCCGGTCGCCGCTGCGCACCCTGCGCTTTGACGGCTGGATCGCGGGCATCGGAACGGCGTCCGGCGCTCGTGTGGTGCTCGGGCACTGGGCGAGATCGCCGTTCGGGCCGTTCAGCGATGTGATGCTCGAGGAGCCCGGCGGGCTGCGGCTGCTGCTGGCGCCCTCGCGGGAGACCGCGGACTTCGTCGCCGGTACGTATGTCTTCGACGAGGTTCGGGTCGTGCCGGTCGGGGTGCGGGTCACCGACCGTCGGCACTGGGCCGTCTCGGCGCCGCCGCTCGACCTCCGCTTCAGCACCGGCCGCAGGGGCTTGCCGGGCCTCGCGCTGCGGGCGGTGCCGGTCCGGCTCGCCACCAGCCCGGGCTGGATCGCGCTGTGGGACCGGCCCGCCCGGCTGCTGCTGGGCGCGCGCACCCACGGCAGCGCCCGGGCCGGCCGGCACCAGTGGTACGGCGTCCGGGACCTGCACCCCGTCACCTCGGCCATGGTCACCTACGAGGGCGAGAGCCTCGGCGCCCTCGCCCCGGTCGAGCCTCCCGTGCGGTTCGGGCCCGGCTCGACGCCCCGAAGTCCCTGCCTCGTACGCGTCACCACGCGGGTGGCCGTGGCACAGGGCCGGAGCAGAACAGGAGCAGTGCCATGACGGAACAGCGAGCGGACCCGCCGGGCGCACCGGGTGCTCCGGCCACGGACATGTCCCTGCTGGGCATCTATCTCAACGACCATCTCGCCGGTGCCACCGCCGGGACCGCTCGCGTCCGTTATCTGCTGCGCTCGTGCGGTGATCCGGTGCTCGCCGACGCGCTGGCTCCGATCGCCGACGAGATCGCCGAGGACCGGGCGAGCCTGCTCCACATCATGCGGCGGCTGGACGTCCCGGTGCGGCGCTACAAGGTCTACGCGGGCCGGGCGGCCGAGCAGATGGGGCGTCTGAAGAGCAACGGCAGCCTGGTACGGCGTTCCCCGCTGAGCACGCTGTGGGAGCTGGAGGCGCTGCGGCTGGGAGTGGACGGCAAGACCGCGGTCTGGCAGGCACTGCGTGCCCTGGCCGGCACGGACCGACGCCTCGACGGGCGGCAGCTCGACGACCTCGTCGAACGGGCCCGGCGGCAGCACACCTCGCTGGAGGAACTGCGCCGCAGGCAGGTCGATGTCGCCTTCCGCGAAGCCGGGTGACGCGCAGGCCCGGCCCGGCTTCACCAGAATCTGCTGCTGAGGGCGGGCTGATGCGTCAGATCCACGGCGTCGCGCAGCCGCAGCGCGACGCTGATGGTGGCGCGCAGAGCCGAGGGGCGTACGGTCTGCGCGGTCTCGGTGGCCAGGACCAGCAGGCAGGCCGCCGCCTGCTCGACGACCGAGACGGGGAGGGTGAAGTCGCTGTCGGCGGCCGCACGGAACGCCTTCAGGGGGATCGCGGCTCCGTCGATGGCCCGTTGCGCGGCCTGCTCCAGGTGCTGTGCGGCCTGTTCGCACACGGGGGCGGGCAGGGCGATGGTGCGCTGGAACGGTGAAGTCGTCATGCCCGACTGCTCCCCCGGCGGCGGCCGGTTCTGTCGGTGGGCGACGGGATTTCACCGTCCCGCGTGACCGGCGCGTGGCGAATGTCCCGGAATCGAAACGGCAGTCGAGCCCAGCACAACAGGGGAATCCAGAATGATCCACACCACCGCGCGTCCGGCCCGCTGGCGCGCCTACACCGTCGGCTGCTCGACGTCGGCTGCGGTTCCGGGAACTGAACCGCTCCGCCCCGTCCGTACGCTGGCCGCGGAGCAGCCGCGGAGTCGAGGAGGACCACGTATGACCGCCCGTACGGACGCCGCCGCCCGGCTCACCGGACGGGTGGTCACAGGCGACCGGCCCCTGTCGGGGGCCCTCGCGGAGGTCTCCCTCGACGACGGTCGGGTGGTGGTCGTCAAGCGTGCCGACGATCCGGGCGCGACGCGGGCGGAGGCGGCCGGGCTGCGCTGGCTTGCCCGGGCCGGGGCGGTGCGGGTGCCGGACGTGCACGGTCACGACGGGAGCTGGCTGGTCATCGACCACGTTCCGCAGGGGCGGGCGAGCCGCCGGGCGGCGGTCCGTTTCGGCCATGACCTGGCGGCCCTGCACGCCGCCGGGGCGCCCGCGTTCGGCTCGCCGCCCCCGGAGGGGCCCGCCGACGCGTACATCGGGCTCGCCCCGATGCGCAACGAGCCCGGCACCGACTGGCCGCGCTGGTACGCCGGGCATCGTGTCCTGCCCTATCTGCGGCGCGCCGTCGACCAGGGCACCGTCCGTCCCGGTGAGGCGACCGTCGTGGAGCGGCTGTGCGAGCGACTGCCCGGGCTGGCGGGGCCGGCCGAGCCGCCGGCCCGGCTGCACGGCGACCTGTGGAACGGCAACGTGCTGTGGGGGTCCGACGGGCAGGTGTGGCTGATCGATCCGGCCGCGCACGGCGGGCACCGCGAGACCGACCTGGCGATGCTGCGTCTCTTCGGCTGTCCCCACCTGGAGGCGGTACTGGAGGGCTACGAGGAGCAGGCGCCGCTCGCCGCCGGATGGGCCGACCGTGTCGGCGTGCACCAGCTGTTCCCACTGCTGGTGCACGCCGTGCTGTTCGGCCGGAGCTACGCGGAACAAGCCCTTTCGGTGGCCCGTAGCGCCCTGACGGGGTGAGCCGGTCGGCGGGTCACGCCGAGCCGAGGAGCGGGCCGGGCTGCCCCTCGACGGCGGACCAGACCTCCGCGAGGAGGGCCGGGTGGTCCTCGCCGTACGTGACGACGGCCGCGTACACCGCGTCGAGAGAGGCCTGGAGCGGGTCGGATTCGGCGGCGCCGGTGATCGCGGGGAGGGCCGCGTGGGGCTGCGAGATACGCAGGAACGGGTCCGGCGGGCCGAAGCTGATCATCATGGTGTACGGGGTGGAGTCGGATGCCGGCGGACTCGCCGTGGTGGTCGGCGGTTCCGCCTCGGCGGCCGCCGCTCTGGCCACGGCCGCTGCCGGGCCGACCACGGCCTGTGCCGCCTCGTGGGGGTGCAGGCCGTGGTCGCCCGGGGACAGGGACGGCCGGAAGGGGGGCCGCTCGGGCGGGACGGCACGGCCGACGGTGCGGTCCGGGACGTGCGGGTCGGTGGCCAAGGTCTGCCACATGAGGGCGTCGTCGTCGAAGGGCGGGGGCAGCGGGCGGCTTTCGGCCAGGGCCGTGAGCGCGTCGGCGACCCAGTCGAGGGTGGCGAGACCGGCCGCCTCACAGGCACGGCGGGCGGCGAGCAGGGCCACCGCGCGCTGGATCGCGGGACCGGAGGCGTCGAGGGCGTGGAGCAGGGCGGGGTCGAACGGGAGGAGGCCCCGGACGTTGCCGCCGACGTCACGCAGGGCCTGGCTCGGCGACTGTCCGCCCCACTCCCAGCGCTCGCGGGCGAGCAGCCGTTCCCGTTCCGCCGCCTCCTCGGCGAGGCGCTCCCGGCCTTCGGCTTCGGCGCGTTCGGCGGGGGTGGGAGGCGGCGGCAGTTCGCGGGCGTAACGGTGCCGGTGAGCGGCGCTCAGCGAGGTCTGCTTCAGTATGCGGTCCGGCTCGGGCGGGGCGGGCCAGAACTGCAGGAGGTAGCAGTCCAGTTGGGGCTCGTCGTCCATCCGGGTGTCCTTCTCGCCCGCCCGGTCCATGCCCTGGGCGCAGTACCGCACCCGGTAGTCGGTCTCCTCCAGGCCGAGCGGCCAGGCCTCCTCGCCCGCCCACTGCACGAGCGCGCTGTCCGGCGACACCGGCCGGAAGGACACCTCCACCACGTCTTCCCAGACCGGGTCCAGCGGCGGGGCCTCCTCACACACCTCGACCGTGAAGCCGACATCGCCGGTGTGCAGGCCTGTGCACAGGTGGAGGGAGCCCGGTGACGCCGCCCCGCACAGCCCCGCGCTCTGCCCCGCGAACGCCTCGGCGAGGCTCGGCCCGTAGCCGTCCGGATCGCTCTCGACGTAGATCTGGCCATAGTGCACATGTACCTCTCCCTCGACCGGCCTGCGCACGATCAGCTCCTCCTCGCAAGGGGTGGAATGGTGAGCTGCGGCATCGTGGCATCCGCCACTGACAACTGGTCGAGTTCGCCGAGCGGGTGAGCGAAGGCTTCGGGCTCTGACCTCCTGCGCACGGCAATCCCGACAGTTGACCCCAGATGCGAACAGACAGCGATCACTTTCGGAACGAAGTGGCGCTCCACCGTGCGAGATCGGTCGATGACGGTGTGTACTGTGCTGCGGGTAGCTCGCCAGAGCACCTCGGACTTCGCCCTGCCCACTCCCCCTGGAATCGCTTCGATGATCGAACTACCGGACCTGGCCGTCGGTGGTCTCGCCCTCGGCTCACTGTCCGCGTTCGCCCTCGGCGGCGGGCTGCTCCGCTCCCGGCGGCAACTGGCCGCCCAGCGCGCGAAGACGGCCGCGCTGCGGGCACAACTCGACGGCACCTCACGGGCGTTCACGGCCGAGGTCGAGCATCTGGCGGCGCGGCGCCTGCCCTCCGCCGCCCGGCAGGTCGCGCATCCCCATGTCACCGTGCCCGGCCCGCTGAGCCCGCAGCTCGCCGGTTCGCCCCTGGGATTCGCCCTGGAGCAGGTACTGAAGGGGCTGCACGCCGAACTCGCCGCGCAGCGCACCCGGATCGACGCCGCCGCGCAGGCCGGGATGCGCGGGGCGACCCGGGAGATCCAGGCGGCGCTGTACCGGTTGCAGGACGCCCTGCGCGGTCTGCAACAGCGCTACGACGACCCCGAGCTGGCGCAGACCCTGTTCGAACTGGACCACGAGAACGAGCAGTCGCTGCGCCGCGCGCAGATCGCCGCGGTGGTGTGCGGGGCCTGGGTCGGGCTCGCCCGGGAGGAGTCCCACCTCGTCGACGCGGTGACGGGCGGTCAGGCCCGGCTCGCGGGCTACCAGCGCGTCCGGATCCACAACCACCTGGAGGCCGGCACCGCCCTGGTGTCCCACGCCGTCGAGCCGGTCGCCATCATCGTCGCCGAACTGCTGGACAACGCGCTGCGGCACTCCGCGCCCGACACCGGCATCGTGGTCAATCTCGAAGCCGTCCACCACGGTGTCTGTGTCACCGTGGACGACGCCGGGCTGGGCATGACGCAGGACGAAAGGGCCCGGGCCCAGCGCATGGTGGGCAGTTGCGAACCGATCCTGCTCACCGAGCTCGGCGACCCGCCGCGCATGGGACTCGCCGCGATCGGCCAGCTGACCCGGCAGTTCGATCTGAGCGTCGACCTGTCCTCCCCGTCGCCGTACGGCGGTGTGCGGGCGGTGCTGCGGGTCGACCGTCATCTGCTGACGCGGATCGACCCCGAGGAACTGCCCCCGGCGGCCAGTGCCCCGCGCTCGACGCGCAAGGAGGCCGTGCGGGACACGGCGGGCGGCTCCGCCGCGCCCCTCGACGCGGAGGCGGGCGCGCCCGGCTCGTCCCGGAGAAGCGAACCCTCCCCGGCCTCCGCGTCCCAGGAGGCCGAAGGACCCGACGGGTCCGACGGGTCCGACGGGGCCGACGGGGCCGACGGGGCCGAGCCGACCGCCGAGGCCGAGACGCCCGAGCCGCTCGCCACCGCCCCGGACCACGAGCACGGCTACGGCACGGACGAGGACGACCGGGCCGCCGCCCCGGCCCCGGGCCACCACAGCCCCCGTGACAGCGGCGGCCTCCCCCAGCGCCGTCGCCGCAGCCGGGCCACGCCGCCGTCGGACACCCAGGGCCCCGCGTCCGCTCCGGCTCCCGCGCCGCAGCGCAGGACCCGGCGCCCCGAGGAGTCCGCCGCCGCCCTCGGCGCGCTCCAGTCCGGTACGGCGGCCGGACGTTCCGCCGCCGCGAGGCCGAACACCGGCGCCTTCCCAGCCGTATCTGAGGGTGCCCCGGCCGCGACCACGGCCGACACGGCATCCGACGACACCGACCACGACCGGAACGACGACGAAGGGGGAACGGCTCGATGACCAGCCGCGCAGCGGGGGACACGGCATGGGTGCTCGAACCGGTCCTGGAGGTGCCGCACGTCGTGGCGGCCGTCCTGCTCACCCGGGACGGGCTCGTGACGGGCTACACCGACGCGCTGTCGCAGCCGTCCGCCGAGCGGGTCGCCGCCATCACCAGCACCGTGCAGGGCGCCTGCCGTACCGCGGCGGCGGCGTTCGCCGACACCGACCGGGCCGAGATACGGCAGGTCGTCATCGAGTCCGACCACGGCTATGTGCTCATCGTGCCCACGGACCACGGCACCTGCGTGGCGGCTTACGGCGACCCCGAGGTGCGCCTCGACCTGCTCGCCCACCGGGTGCACTCGCAGGTCGCCCGGCTGGGTGAGAAGGCCATGGCCGCCGGGCCCCGAGGTGCCGACGGCGGCACACCGGCATGACCGGCCGCAGAGGCGGCCGTCCCCTGGTTCCCGCGTACCTGTCGACCGGCGGGGTGGCGCGGCCCAGCCGTGCCCATCTGGAGCGGCTGTCCGTGCTCACCGGCAGCGGTGAGCCCGCTCCCCCCGATCTGCCCGCCGCCCAGGCGGCCCTGCTGGAAGAGCTGGAGTACGGGTCGCTGACGGTCGTGGAGGCCGCCGCCCTGCTGCGGCTGCCGGTCTCCGCCGTGCTGGTGCTCGCCGCCGGCCTCGTCGACCGCGACCTGGCACTGGCCCGCGCGCCCATCCCGCCCGCCCGACGCTTCGACCCCGACCTGCTGAAGAGAGTGGCCGATGGCCTCCGCGACCTCAAGCACCGTTGACGCCCAGCCCGACGGCACGGACGTCCACCTCCCCGACACCGCGCGCGACCTGGTGAAGATCCTGGTCACAGGGCCCTTCGGGGTGGGCAAGACCACCCTGATCCGCTCCGTCTCCGAGATCCGCCCGCTGCACACGGAGGAGCGGCTCACCGAGGCGTCCGAGCCGGTGGACGACCTCGCCGGGGTGCGGGACAAGTCGACCACCACGGTCGCCATCGACTTCGGCCGGATCAGCCTGCCGGGCGGGATCGTGCTGTACCTGTTCGGCACGCCCGGCCAGGAGCGGTTCCGGCCGCTGTGGGACGACATCGCCTACGGGGCGCTCGGCGCGCTCGTCCTGGTCGACGCCCGCCGGATCGACGCCTCGTTCGACGTGCTCGGGCTGGTGGAGGAGACCGGGCTGCCGTACGCGGTCGCCTTCAACACCTTCCCGGACTCGCCCCGTCACCACACGCCCGAGCAGTTGCGCGCCGCCCTGGACCTGGAGCCGACGACCCCGATGGTGACCTGCGACGCGCGGGAGGCGGACTCCTCGATCGACTCCCTGCTCGCCCTGGTCCAGCACCTGATCGACCACCGACCCGCGGAGCACCGGTGACACATCCGTCCCCCGCCGAGCAGGCCTTCTCCCTCGCGTCGCCCGTACGCCTGTGGGAGGACGGCTTCGCCCGCGACCCCTCCCCCTACTACGCGGCCCTGCGCGCCCACGGCCCGGTCGGCTGGGCGGAACTCGCGCCCGGTGTGGCGGCGTACGTCGTCACGGACCGGCGGGCGGCGCTGGACCTGCTGCACGACACGAAGACGTTCTCGCACGACCCCCGGCCGTGGGAGGCGACCGTCCCCGACGACTCGCCGGTGCTCGGGATGATGCGCTGGCGGCCCAACACCCTGTTCGCCGACGGCGCCGCCCACCTCCGCTACCGCACCACGCTGATCGACGCCTTCGACCTGGTGGAGCCGCACGACCTGCGGGCCCGGATCCACCGGGCGGTGCACCTGCTGGTGAGCCGGTTCGGGCCGCGGGGCGAGGCCGACCTGGTGGGCGAGTTCACCAGGCCGCTGATGGCGCTGGTGTTCAACAGCCTGTTCGGGCTGCCGGACAGCGCGAGCGACCGGCTCGACTCCGCGCTCGGCAAGCTGATCGAGGGCGGCGCGCAGGCGGCACAGGGCGAGGCCGAGTTCGGCGGGTACGTGCTGGAGCTGATCGCCGCCAAGACGGAGCGGCGCGGCGACGACCTGCCGAGCTGGCTGCTGGACCATCCGGCGGGGCTGACCCCCGAGGAGGTCACCTGGCAGGTGTTCCTCACGCTCGGCGCGGGGCACGAGCCGACGGCGAACCTGGTGTCCAACGCGCTGTCCAGGATCCTCGGCAACCCGGCCTACTACTCGACGCTCACCAGCGGCGCCCGTCCCGTGACGGACGCGGTGCTGGAGGTGCTGCACCACGAGACGCCGCTCGCCAACTACGGCATCCACTACGCCCGTACGCCCGTGACCTTCCACGGCGCGTGGATCAGGGCCGCGGTGCCGGTGGTGATCTCCTACGGGGCGCTGGCGCAGGCCGCCGAGCAGGAGCGCGGCGCGGACCGCCACCCGGGGGACGCCTCCCATCTGTCCTGGTCGGCGGGCCCGCACTCCTGCCCGGTGAAGCAGCACACACTGCTCATCGCCACCGAGGCGATCGAACGGCTCACCCAGTGGCTGCCCGACCTCGAACCCGTGCTGCCCCGCGAGCGCCTCACCTGGCGGCCCGGTCCCTTCCACCGCTCGCTGACGGCGCTGCCCGTCCGTTTCAGCCCCCGCTCCCCCGACCACCCTGGAGGACGACCGTGACCGTGACCGACCGCATCGCTCTCGACCCGTTCGGCGCCGACATAGCGGGCGAGAGCGCCCGGCTGCGCTCTCTCGGCCCGATCGTGCCCGTGGAGCTGCCCGGCGGCATCCCCGCCTGGGCGCCCACGCGCTACGACACGCTGAAGGAGCTCATCCTCGATCCGCGGGTGAGCCGGGACCCGCGGCTGCACTGGCGGCTGTGGCCCGAGGTCGGCGAGCATCCGTCCTGGGGCTGGATCCTGGGCTGGGTGGGGGTGGTCAACATGCTCTCCACGTACGGCGCGGACCACACGCGGCTGCGCAAACTGGTGGCGCCCAGCTTCACGCACCGGCGCACCGAGGCGATGCGGCCCCGCGTGGAGGCCATCACGGCGGAGCTGCTGGACGCGCTCGACACGGCCGGTGACGAGGTCGTGGACATCAAGGAGGGGTTCGCCCATCCGCTGCCGATGCGGCTGATCTGCGAACTGTTCGGCGTGCCGGACGAGTTGCACGAGGACACCGCCCGGATGATCGCGGCCATCATGGACACCACCGACCCGAGCCCTGAGCACGCCGCTTCCGTCCAGCGGCAGATCGGCACGGTGCTGCCCGCGCTGATCACGTACAAGGCCGCGCACCCGGGTGACGACATGACCACCGAGCTGCTCCGGGTCCGGGACGAGGACGGCGACCGGCTCAGCGACGAGGAGCTGCTGTACACGCTGCTGCTGGTCATCGGGGCCGGCTTCGAGACCACCGTCAATCTGATAGGCAACGCGGCCGTGGCCCTGCTCCGGCGCCCCGAGCAGCTGGCCGCCGTGCGGTCGGGGAAGATCGGCTGGGACGCCGTCGTCGACGAGACGCTGCGCGCACATCCGTCGATCGCGTCGCTGCCGCTCCGGTTCGCCGTCACCGACCTCAC
The DNA here is from genome assembly GCF_055589465.1 of Streptomyces sp. NPDC041940. NCBI lineage: Bacteria > Bacillati > Actinomycetota > Actinomycetes > Kitasatosporales > Streptomycetaceae > Streptomyces > Streptomyces sp. NPDC041940. The sequence goes on along the minus strand of NZ_JBVJBP010000007.1, from coordinate 292,221 downwards.
CGTCGGTGACATCACGGTCCCGGCCGGCGACGCCATCCTCACGACGTACGCCGCCGCGGGTCTCGACCCCGAGCACTACGGTGCGGACGCCGGCCACTTCGACGCCACACGTGCCGCCGACGACCATCTGGCGTTCGGGATCGGGGTCCACCGGTGCATCGGCGCCCCGCTGGCCCGTCTGGAGGCGCTCACGGCGCTGCCGGCCCTGTTCGACCGCTTCCCCGACCTGCGCCTGGCCACCGGTGACGAGGGCCTGCGGCAGGTGCCGTCCTTCATCGCCTTCGGCTGGCAGGAGATCCCGGCGCGGCTGCGGGGCTGAGGTGCCCGGCGGACAGCTCGCGGGAGCGCGACCGGTCCCCCGTTCCGGTCGTGCCCCCGCGGTGCGTTGAACTTACGTCCATGGCAGAGGCCTTGTGAACCGCGTCGATGCCCGTTGCACGCTCAACGAGGCTCACCCGTGCACAGCTGAGTCCGGTTGGCCCGGTTTCGTCCCGCCCGGGCGTGGCCAACCGGTTGCCCCAGAGGCAAACAGGTCAGTCGCGGCGGTGGAGAACCGGCAGCTCGAGGTCGCCTACGGCGAGGTGCGCGAGCACGACTTCGTACAGGTCGGTGCCGGCGGCCAGCAGTTGGCGTTCCAGGACGGGTTCGGCGCTGCGGACGTGCTCGCGCACGGTCTGCGCGTGCACGCCCAGGGTCTGCGCGGCCCGTTCGGCGTTGCCGCCGGCGGCGATCCAGGTGCGCAGGGTCCGGCGCGGGTTCCTGGCGTCCGTGTCCAGCCGGCCCAGCAGGTCCTGTGCCCAGGCGCGCACGGCGGGCCCGGACAGCAGGTCGCAGAGCCGGAGGCCGGGATTGCCGGTGCCGTTCGCCAGCTGCGCGTCGGGCAGGCCGATCTGGGTGTTGAGCGCCAGATGGACGACGGCCCGGACCGTGAGATCGGCGAAGTCGGTGCCGAGCAGGCCCTCGACGCGTTCCATGCGGGCGCGGACGGTGTTGCGGCTGACGCCGAGGACCTTGGCGGCGTTGACGGCGGTGAACTCCAGGCCGAGACGGTTGGTGGCGAGCAGTTCCGCGCGGGTGTGGTGCGGCAGGGTGTCGAGCGGGCGCAGCACATGGGACGTCCAGCCGCGCAGCGCCACCGGGTCCATCAGGCGTTCAGGGTGGGTGCGCTCGGCGTAGACGGCCGTCTTGTCGGGCCGGAAGTGGGCGACGGCGAGGGCGCTGACGGCCTGTCCGTACGCGGTGGCGGTCCTGGCCAGGCTCTGCCGGACGCTGCCGCCGAGGAAGAGGTCCGGGTGCCGTCCCACCAGTGACCGCAGGGCCTCGCGCGTGGCGTCACGGGGGCTGACGACGATCACATGCCCGTCCATGGCCGGGCAGCGCACGACCAGGGCTTCCTCCCCGGTGCTGTCCAGGCACTCCTCGGCGATGCGGTCGCGTACGGCGGGGCCGGACTCGACCACGTACACGCACGCCGTGTCGGCGTCGAGCAGTCCGGGCCAGAGCCCGGCGGCGACGCGGCGGGCGGCGACGGTGTCCTCGACCATGAGCAGCTGCAGGATGGCCAGGCGCAGGTCGGAGGTGGCCCGCCGGAGCCGGTGTCCCGCCGCGGTCGACTCGCGCGCCGTCAGCAGGAGCTCGATCACCTGGGCGGTGTGGGTGACCACGTCGGAGGCCCGCCGGTCGAAGGGGGTCTCGCGGGAGACGGCCAGCACGCACGCGTGGGAGGGGTGTTCCACCCGGACCAGGCGCAGGTGGCGCTCCCGGCCCTCCCAGGCGGCGGAGGCGATCCGGCCCGTGGTGATGTCCGTGACGAGGTCCTCGTCCAGCGGCAGCCGGTTCCCGGCGATGAGATTCCCGGCGGCGTCCTGCAGGGCCACCGATCCGCGCACGGCGCCGGAGAGCCAGGCGACGACTCTGCGGACGTCGCGTCCCGCCGGGCGCAGATGCTCGAGCAGTTCCTCCGCCCACGCCGGACCCGCGCCGACCGGCGTCTCCTGCTGCCGGTTCCCGTCCTCTCGGCCAGCCACCTCGGCCTTCCCCTCGCTCCTCGCACCGCCTCCGGCGCACCGGTCGGGGACGTTACCTCACGTGTCCCACACACTCATCCCGGGCCGAAGCCGGACCCTGCGCCACCGGCCCGCGCGGGCGGCATAAGCTCGGTAGATGGCGAAGTACTACGACGTGCACCCCGACAACCCCCAGCCGCGCACCATCGGCCAGATCGCCGAGAGCATCCGCGCGGACGCTCTTGTCGCCTACCCCACGGACTCGTGTTACGCACTGGGCTGCCGCCTGGGCAGCCGTGACGGCATCGACCGGATCCGGGCGATCCGCAAGCTGGACGACCGGCACCACTTCACCCTCGTGTGCCAGGACTTCGCGCAGCTCGGCCAGTTCGTGCGGGTCGACAAGGACGTGTTCCGCGCGATCAAGGCGTCGACGCCCGGCAGTTACACGTTCATCCTGCCCGCGACGAAGGAGGTGCCGCGCATGCTGCAGCACCCCAAGAAGAAGACGGTCGGCGTCCGGATCCCGGACCATGTCGTCACCCAGGCCCTGCTCGCCGAGCTCGGTGAGCCGCTGCTGTCCAGCACGCTGCTGCTGCCCGGCGAGGAGGAGCCGATGACGCAGGGCTGGGAGATCAAGGACGAGCTCGACCACGTCCTGGACGGGGTGGTCGACTCCGGCGACTGCGGCACCGAGCCGACGACGGTCATCGACTTCTCCGGCGGGGAGGCGGAGATCGTGCGGCACGGCGCGGGCGACACCTCGCGGTTCGAGTAAAGGGCACGCCAAGGGCCGTTCACGGTTGAACCGTGTGCGGGGGGTGGGCGAAATGCCCCGGGAAAGCGCGTGTCACGATGCCGGTGATCCGCCCGGTCACGCGGACGGGTCCCTGGCCGGACCCCGCAGGTCCGACACCTCGCGGGACCGAGCCCCCCGCAGCCCCGACACCCCGCAGAGAGGCAGCCCAGCCATGACCGCCGTACAGGGAACCGAAGTCGACATCCCCACCGAGGACGGCACCGCGGACGCCTATCTGGCCCGTCCCGACGACGGGGCCGCCCATCCGGCGGTCCTGCTGTACATGGACGCCTTCGGCCTGCGTCCGCGGCTGCGGTCCATGGCCGACCGGCTGGCCGCCGAGGGCTACACGGTGCTGGTGCCGAACGTGTTCTACCGGCACGGTCGCGCCCCGCTGTTCGAGCTGCCCGAGTTCATCGACCCGGAGGCGCGCCCGGAGATATTCGAGCGCATCATGCCGGTCATGCGGACCCTGACGCCGGACGTCGCGATGCGGGACGCCGCCGCCTATCTGAGCTGGCTGGCCGAGTCTCCCGCGGTGGCCGACGGCCCGGTCGCGCTGACCGGCTACTGCATGGGCGCCCGCCTCTCACTGCTCACCGCCGGCACCTACCCGGAGCGGGTCGCGGCCGCGGCCGGCTTCCACGGCGGGCGGCTGGCGACGGACACGCCGGACAGCCCGCACCTGGTGGCCGGCAAGATCACCGCCGAGCTGTACTTCGGCCACGCCGACCAGGACCCCTCGCTGCCGCCGGAGCAGATCGAGCGCCTGGAGGAGGCCCTGACGGCGGCGGGCGTCCGCCACCGCTGCGAGGTGTACCCGGGCGCGCCCCACGGTTTCACGCAGTCCGACACGGCGTCGTACCACCCGGAGGGCGACGAACGGCACTGGGCGGCTCTGCTCGACCTCCTGAAGCGCACATTCTGACCGAAGTCGACTCCGGATGAACGGAAGTTGTCGATCTACCGACGGTAAGGGCTTGCTTTCACGTGTCCACTGCCCGTAGATCTTGCCTCCACACCAGCCAAGACTCTGGGGGGAGTTGGCTTATGGACGGCACGGTCGACGGGTTCCGCTACGGTGCGGTGACCCCGGTTGCGGCCTATCTGATGGCTTGCCTGGGCGGGGCACTGGGGCTGCGATGCATCGTGCGCTCGCTGCTCGACACGCGATCCTGGAAGCCCGGCTGGCTGGCGTTAGGCGCCGCCTCCATCGGGTGCGGCATCTGGACGATGCACTTCATCGCCATGATCGGCTTCCACGTGGAGGAGACCCGGATCCGCTACGACGCGGCCACGACGGTGCTCAGTCTCGTCGTGGCCGTTGTCGTGGTCGGCATCGGCGTGTTCATCGTCGGCTACCGCGGCACGAGCCGCAGGGTCCTGGCGGTCGCGGGGACCGTCACCGGACTGGGCGTCGCGACCATGCACTACCTGGGCATGGCGGCGATGCGGCTGAACGGCGACGTCGGCTACGACCCGCTCGGCGTCGCGCTGTCCGTGCTGATCGCCATCGCCGCCGCGACCGCCGCGCTGTGGTCGGCCGTCACGATCCGCAACCTGCTGATGAGCATCGGGGCGAGCCTGGTGATGGGGGTGGCGGTGTCCGGGATGCACTACACGGGCATGGCCGCCGTCAGCGTCCATGTGCACGACGCGGCCGGCGGGACGTGGGAGGGCGACTCGCCCATGTCGCTGCTGCTGCCGATGCTGCTGGGACCGGTGGTCTTCCTGCTGCTGGCCGGTGTCGTGGTGATGTTCGATCCGCTGCTGGTGGTGGGCGAACGGCCCTCCGCATCACACCCGGGCACCACCGGCCGGGGCTCGGCCGCCAACTCCGCTACCTCGCAGGGCGGTTCGCGGCATGCGGCGAAGTGGCCCACCCGCAAGCGCTGAGCAACCCGCCGCGGACGGCCTCCGGATCGATTGTTACGGTGCATCGGTGTCCGACTCCTCACGCGATACCGCCGAAGGCGCAGGCTGGAACAGCACCGAACGCGGCGCATACCAGCAGTTGATGCCGCGGCGGGTCGAGAAGATCTCCTGGCTGAACCCCAAGACGCTGTGGGCCGCCCGCAACGGCGTGCTGGCCTCCTGGTTCGGCGACCCCACCGGCCGGATCCGCGGCCGGTGGGTGGCACAGCGCGAGGCCACCGGCGCACCGGCCGACAAGGTGATCCGGCGCGCGGAGCCGGATCGTTTCTCCTTCCTCGTCATCGGCGACACCGGCGAGGGCGACGACCCCCAGTACGCCGTCGTGCCGGGCTTTCTGAAGACCGGTCAGGACACCAGCTTCGCGGTACTGGCCAGTGACGTGATCTACCCGGTGGGCAGCGCGGACGACTACGACACCAAGTTCTTCCGCCCGTACCAGGACTACCAGGCGCCCATCTACGCGATACCCGGCAACCACGACTGGTACGAGGACCTCGGCGGCTTCATGCGCGTCTTCTGCGACGACGCCCCGCCGCTGCCGCCCGAGCCCCGGCCGCGCCCCCTCAGCCGGGCCTGGCTGCGCTCCCTGCTGTGGCACAGGCCGCGTCCGGACGACGGGCAACACCTCGCCGAGGCCCGTAAGTTGCGCTCCTCCCCCGCCCAGCAGGCCGTCCAGCCGGGCCCGTACTGGGCGATCGACGCCGGACCGGTGCGGATCATCGGAATCGACACGGGCCTGCTGGGCACCCTCGACGCCGAGCAGGGCGCCTGGCTGCGCGAGGTCTCCCAGGGCCCCCGCCCGAAGATCCTGGTCACCGGCTCACCCCTGTACGTGGACGGCAGGCACGAGCCGTGCGCCGTCGAAGGGGGCGGCACGGTCGACGACATCGTCCGCGACCCGGCGCACCACTATGTGGCGGCGATCGGCGGCGACATCCACAACTACCAGCGCTACCCCGTCCGGCTGGACGACGGACGCACCCTCCAGTACGTGGTCGCGGGCGGCGGCGGGGCGTTCATGCACGCCACCCACACCATCCCCCGCGTCTCCGTCGCGGACGTCACCGAGCAGGACTTCCGCTGCTATCCGCTGCGCGGCGACTCCCTCGCCTTCTACAGCCGGCTCTACGGCCGCCGGCTGCGCATGCGCCGCTTCTTCACGCTCACCGAGGCCGAGGCCACGGCCGTGATCGCCGAGCGCCTCGGCATCCGGCCCGCCCGCTCGCCGGCCACCTCGACCCGCGTCACCCGGCGCGTCCGCCTGGTCGCCGGGCTGCTCGGCACCGGCCGCCGGCCCGACAAGGCCAAGCGGTTCCGGCTGCCCGTACGGAAGATCTACACGTCGCTGTTCTCACCGAGCTCGGCGACCTACAGCCCGCCGTTCTTCAAGTGCTTCCTGCGCCTGGACGTCTCCCCGGACTCGGTCCGCCTGCGCTGCTACGCGGCCACCGGTGACCGGGCCCAGGAACTCTCCCCGCCGGTCGAGGACGAGGTGACGATCCCGCTGCGCTGACGCGGCCCGGCGGGAACAGGGCGCGAGGTGGCCGGGTTGACACCGTAGCCATTGAACGTTCAATGATGGAGGCTCCGTGCCACCGACCTCACGACCGCTGCGCAAGCTGGGTTTCCTGACCATCGGGCTGTTCGACGAGGCGGATCCACGCCGTGGTCACGAGTCGACGCTGGAGATCATCGAGCTGGGCGAGCGGCTCGGCTTCGACAGCGCGTGGGTACGCCACCGCCACCTGCAGTACGGCATCTCCTCCCCCGTCGCGGTCCTGTCCGCGGCCTCCCAGCGCACCCGCCGCATCGAACTCGGCACGGCGGTCATTCCGCTCGGCTGGGAGAACCCACTGCGGCTGGCCGAGGACCTGGCCACCGTCGACCTGCTGTCCGGGGGCCGCCTCAACCCGGGCGTCAGTGTGGGCCCGCCGATGCACTTCGACCAGGTCAAGGGCGCGCTCTACCCGGACACGGCCGGCGCCGAGGACTTCGGCCACGGGCGCGTGGAGCGACTGCTGGACTTCGTGCGCGGCAAGCCGGCGACGAACTTCAGCGGGCGGGAAGGCTTCGAGGACTTCTCGCAGCGGGTGCAGCCGCACTCCCCCGGCCTGGGCGACCGCATGTGGTACGGCGGCGGCAGCCTGCGCTCGGCCCGGTGGGCGGGCGAGCACGGCATGAACCTCCTCACCAGCAGCGTCGTGAAGGCCGAAGACCCCGACGGCCCCAACGACTTCGCGCGGATCCAGCTCTCCCACATCCAGGCCTTCCGCGCCGCCCACCCGGACGGCGATGCCGCCCGGGTCTCGCAGGGTCTGGTCGTCATCCCGACCGACTCCGCCTCCCCCGGCCAGCACGCCCGCTACGAGAAGTACGCCGCCGAGCGCACCCCGCGCACGACCGAACCCCAGGGCCCGGGCCGACTGCTGTTCGCCCCGGACCTGGTGGGCACGTCGGCTGAGATCGCCGAGCGCCTGCACGCGCACGCCGCGTTCCGCGAGGTGGACGAGGTGGCGTTCGCGCTGCCGTTCACGTTCGAGCACGAGGACTACGTACAGATCCTCACCGACATGGCGACGAAGCTCGGCCCGGCGCTGGGGTGGCGGGCGGGCGCCTAGGGGGTCCGCCCGGGTCAGCACAGCCGAGGCGATGCACCTGCGTCCCGGCCCGCCGGACCGGCAGGAGCCACCGGCGGCCGGTCGCAACTCGGGCCCGCCGGACCGGCACACCTCACCAACTCCGAGGGGCCAACCCTGCCCGCCGATCGGCGCGACTCACCACCGGCCGACGCGCACCCGCCCACCAGGCTCCGCGACACACAACCGGCGGACGCACCCCCACCCGCCGGCACGACTCACCAACGGCCAGGCGCCGTCCCCGTGATCGGCTCCGACGCCTTGCCGTCCACCCCGACGGGCACGTCCCCCGCGAGCATCACCCGGTGCATGATCCGCGGGTGGTCGAGGTGGGCGGTGTCGCCGGGGGCGAGATGCATCGTGGCGCGGTTGTCCCAGAACGCCACACTGCCGGGCTCCCAGCGGAACCGGACCGTGTACTCGGGCCGGACCGCCTGCTCCAGCAGCAGGTCCAGGATCGCGCTGCTCTCGGGCCGGGAGAGGCCGGCGATCTGCTCGACGTAGTAGCCGTTGACGTAGAGGATCCGCTCCCCCGTCTCCGGGTGGACACGCACCAGCGGGTGCAGGGAGGCGACCTGACGGTCCAGCAGGTGGCGGACGTACGCGTCGTCGCCGGGCCGGGGCTGGTAGCCGACGCCGAGCCGGTGCTCGGCCCGCAGTCCGTCGACGAACTCCCGCAGCGGCGCGGAGAGTCCGGCGTACGCCGCCGCCAGGTTCGACCAGGTGGTGTCGCCGCCGTAGGGCGGTACGGTCTCGGCGCGCAGGATCGTCGCGGCCGGCGGGTCGACGCGGGCACCGTGGTCGCAGTGCCAGCCGCGCAGCAGGGTGTGGCGGCGGCGCCGAAGCCACTCGTCGTGCTCCATGCCGAACCGCCCGCCCAGTTCGAGACGGTCGGCGGTCGTCTCGATCTCGGGGAAGTCCGGGGGCGAGGCCTTGCCGCGCCGGGGCAGCACCACGGTCTCGCCGAACCGGCGCGCGAACGCCACATGCCCGGTGTGGTCCAGCCGCTGGCCCCGGAAGAACACCACCTTCCACCGCAGCACCGCCGCCCTGATCGCGGCGATCACGGCGTCGTCGAGGTCCGCGGCCAGGTCGACCCCGCCGATCTCGGCACCGATGTGCCCGGCGACCGGCCTCACCTCCACCCCGGCCTCCCGCGCCGCCTCGTCCGTGATCGGGCCGTCCGTCGTCATGAGCGCTCCGCTGGGTCGTGGGCGTGTGTCTGCCGTCCCGAAGATCGTGACAGTGATCTCCGCCCGGGGCGACACCGCCCCGACGCCCCTCACACCCTGAACTCCCGGACCACCGTGTTCCGGAACATCGCCTTCCCCTCGACCGTGAAGAGCGCGAGCCCCGCGTCGACCAGGTAGGGGAAGGCCGCCGAGGAGTGCACATACCGGCCGTCGTCCACGAACATCTCCACCGACGTACGGTCGACCAGGATCCGCAGCTTCACCGCGCGCCGGGCCGGGTCGAAGGGGCTGTGGCTCTCCTGCCATCTGCCCGACATGTCCGGGGACACGGTGGGACGGCGGTTGAGGTAGGCGTAGTCGCGGTGGACTCCGGCGTCGATGTGCCGGACGCCGTCCGGGGAGCGCCGCAGTTGCACTCCCGCGCCCGTGACCTGGTCCCAGGTGATCTCGCAGGTCAGTTCGTAGGCGGTGCCCCGGTAGTCGAGGAGGCGCGTGCCCTCGACCTCCAGGTCGCCGAGCCGGACCGTGCGGGAGACGTACCGGTCGAGCGCGGTGACCGGCCGGGACGCCAGATGGAAAGTGCCGTCGGCCGCGCGCTTCAGCGTGATCTCGCGGACGATCGAGTCGGTGCCGTTGAAGCCGTCGCTGTCGATGGTGGGCGTGATGTGGGCGTAGTCCCAGTTGTTCAGCCAGCCGATGGCGTAGCGGGTCTGCTCGTCGGGCGTGCCGTCGGCGCCGCGCTTGTCGAAGGTGACGGCGCCGTACCAGTCCCAGCCGTGGTCCAGCCACCGCGGCTCGGACGCGTCGGCGGTGAAGGCGGTGCCGTCGAAGGAGCCCGTCCAGTACGCGTAGGTGTTCGGCAGCCCGGCGCCCTTGCCGTTGGCGCTCACACCGAGCACCCATTTCACCGTGCCGTCCGCCGCGCGGATCCGGAACAGGTCGGGGCACTCCAGCACACCGATGCCGCCCTTGACGAAACCGCTCACGTACGTCCAGGACCTGAGGTCGGCCGAGTGGTAGAAGCCCACCTTGTCGTTCTCGGCGAGGGTCATCACCCAGCGGCCGCGTTCCTCGTCGCGGATCACCTTGGGGTCGCGGAAGTCGCGCACACCGGGGTTGGGCAGCACCGGATCGGTGCCGTGCGGGGTGAACGAGCGGCCGCCGTCGGTGGAGTAGTACAGGTACTGCGCCTGGTCGGCGGGTCCGTCGTGCGGCGACATCGTGGCCAGGACGACGACCGCGCCCGCCCCGAAGCCCGCCGTGCCGTCCGTGTCGACCACCGCCGAGCCCGACCAGACATCCCCGTTGGGGGTGGTGTCCTTGGGTACGGCGATCCCCCGGTCCGTGAAGGAGACCAGGTCGGTGCTGGTGGCCAGTCGCCAGGCGGTGCCGATCTCGCCGGCGAGGTAGTCGGCGTTGTGGAGGTAGTAGTAGTGGTACGCGCCGTCGATCCAGACCGGCCGCTGCGGGTCGTTCTTCCACTGCTCGGGGACGGTGAAGTGGTACGCCGCGCGGTAACTCGCCCCGGCCCGCAGGGGCCCGGCCCCGGCCGGACCGGCCGGCAGTAACGCGCCGGCCGCACCCACGGCCGACCCGGCGAACAGCACTCTCCTGGTGATCCCGCCCATCACACACCTCGTTCCTCTCGTCGGAAACGGCGGCTCATGGGACCAGGACTCTCGGACCTAACTCGTTAAAGGTCAAGCGGTCACACGCCTTGACAGGTCCCTGCGGCACTCACATCATCTGGGCATCACCCCTCGTCTAACACGAGTTAGGCCCACAACGATGACCGACTCGCACCTCACCCGCCGCGCCCTCATGCGGTATGGCGCCTACGGCGCGGGGGCCGCCGCGCTGGCCGGTACCGCCGCGAGCTGGGACCGGCTCACCGGAGCCGACATCCCCGGCCGGAACGACGGCTCCCTAGTCGTCGCCACGCTGGGCCCCGCCTACGGGCCGGAGGCCATCCGCACGCTCCAGGAGGGCTTCCGCGAGCTGCACCCCGACATCAAGCTCCGCATCAACGCGGTACAGGCCGTCGACTGGTCGGACTTCTTCGCGAAGATCCTCACCCAGGTCGCGGCGGGCACCGCCCCCGACCTCGTCTACGTCGCCACCGAGGGCGTGCAGCTGTTCGCGCAGCGCCTCGGCGTGGCCCTGGACAAGTGGGTACGGCGGGACGCGGCCGAGCTGAAGGAGTACTTCGCCGACGTCCACCCGTCGCTGGTGGAGTCGATGATGTACGAGGGCAGCCTCTACCAGCTGCCCGTGGAGTTCAACGCGGCCGACATGTACTTCAACCGGCAGGTGCTGCGCCGGGCGGGGGCGGACTTCCCGCCGGCCGACTGGACCCGCGACGACTTCACCACACTGCTGCGGGACATGAAGAAGTCCAGCGGCTCCCGCTTCACGCCCTACTTCTGGACCAACCGGCTCTGGGGCGGTGTGGTCCCCTGGCTGTTCGCCAACGAGACCAACCTGCTCAGCGAGTCCAAGGCGCCCGGCGGGCAGTGGCTCTGGGACGGCTTCTATCCGGCGGACCGGCGCAAGGGCCGCGGCGGCGGCTTCCGCTGGACGACGCCGCAGGCCACCCACGACCGAGTGGAGGAGGTCTACGACTACCTCGCCTCCCTCATCCAGGACGGCCTGTGCACCCGCCCCGAGGGCGGCAACGGCCAGAACCTCATCGGCGTGTTCTCCACCGGCCGGGTCGGTGTCACACCGGCGGGCGGCTTCTGGGCGGGCGGCCTGCACCTGGCCGGCATGGAGCGGGACGGGTTCGACGTGCAGTACTTCCCGCGCTGGCGCACCCAGCGCATGCAGTACGGCGCGGCGGGCTACGCGCTGCTGCGCACCTCGAAGATGCAGGACGAGGCCTGGGAGTTCATCAAGTACGCCGCGAAGAAGGACACCCTGACCCGGCTGTTCGCCACGAACCAGACGACCCCGGCCCGCCGCTCCCTGCTGACCGCCGACCGCTACGAGGAGACCGGCCCGACGCACTGGCCGGTCTTCTACGACACCCTCGACCGGTTCCCCGACACGGGCCCGATCCCGGCACCGCCGCAGGTCGCCGAGGTCGAGCAGGTGCTGCTGAAGCACACCGGTACGGCCCTGGCCTCCCCGCGCTCGGTGCGTCCCGCGCTGCGCCGGATGCAGGGCGATCTGGAGAAGGCCATGGAGCGTGACGCATGACGAACACCCAGACACCGCCGGCGCGCGCCGAACGCCCCGAGGCCCCGCCGGCCCCGGCGCCCAAAGGCCCCTCGGCCCGCGACCGCGGCAGCCGCCTGCTGGCCACACTGTTCCTGACCCCGACGATCGTCGGCATCGTCGTGTTCACGGTCGTCCCCATCGTCGGATCGGTGGTGCTGAGCCTCTTCCACTGGAACGTGATCGACTCGCCGGGTTACGCCGGGCTCTCCAACTACGGGGCGGTGTTCGGCGACTCGACCGTCCTGGTGTCCTTCCGCAACACGCTGGTGTTCATGGTGTTCGCGGTGGCGCTGCAACTGCTGATCGCGCTGGCCCTCGCGCTGACCCTGAACGGGCGGATGCCGGTGTGGCTGCGGTCGGTGTTCCGCTCGGCGTTCTTCTTCCCGCTCGTGCTGTCCGCCGCGTCGATCTCGGTGGTGATGAAGTACCTGTTCAACCAGGACTTCGGGGTGGTCAACTGGCTGCTCGGCTTCGTCGGGATCGCGCCGGTGCCCTGGCTGACGTCGGAGAACGCTGCGATGGCGACCGTCGTCCTGGTCTACGTCTGGCAGCAGTTCGGCTTCTCGTTCCTGCTGTTCATCGGCGGCCTGAACAACATCCCGAAGGAGATCCACGAGGCCGCCGCCCTGGACGGCGCGACCGGCCTGCGCAAGCACCTCTCCGTCACCCTGCCGCTGCTGTCACCCACGCTGCTGGTCGCCTCGGTCGTCGGCATCATCAACGCGCTCCAGGTCTTCGAGCAGCCGTACGTCCTCACCAACGGCGGGCCCGGCGACTCCACCCGCACGGTCGTGATGGTCATCTACGAGACGGCGTTCGAGCAGTTGCGCTTCGGTGAGGCGTCAGCGGTGGGTGTGCTGCTGTTCGTGCTGATCATGGCGGTCACGGCCCTCCAGTTCCGGCTCAGCCGGCGTTTCGTCCACTACCAGTGAGCCGGGTGAGTCTTCCCATGAGCCAAGCAACCCTGTCCTCGGGCCGTGTGCGGTACCGGCTGGCGCCCTGGGCGCGGATCGCCGGACTGGCCGTATGCGCCCTGCTCACCCTCGGCCCGGTGGTGTGGACGGTCTCCACCTCGCTGCGCACGCCCGCCGAGGCGTTCGACCTGCCGCCGCAACTCGTCCCGTCGAACCCGTCCACCGAGGCGTACCGCGGGGTGTTCGACCAGATCGACGTCTGGCTGCTGGCGTTGAACTCCACACTGGTCACGGGTCTGATCGCGGTCGGCCAGATGATCACGGCGGGCCTTGCCGGATACGCCTTCGCGCGGCTGGAGTTCCGCTTCAAGAAGCCGCTGTTCGGCCTGGTCCTGGCGACGATGATGGTGCCGTTGCAAGTGACCATCGTGCCGGTGTTCCTGGTGCTGAAGTCGATGAGCCTGACCGACACCCTGCTCGGATTGATCATCCCGGCCTTCCCGACCGCCTTCGGCACGTTCCTGATGCGGCAGTACTTCCTGGGCATGCCCAAGGACCTGGGCGAGGCGGCGATGCTGGACGGCGCCGGGCCCTGGCGGACTTTCCGGTCCGTGTACGCCCCGCTGGCCGCGCCCGGCCTCGCCATCGTCGGGGTGCTGGCCTTCAACTACCACTGGAACGAGTTCTTCCGGCCGCTGATCCTCGAGACGTCGGGGCAGAACTACACGTTGCCGCTGGGTCTGGTCTCGCTCCAGGGCAACCTCGGCACCGGCTCGATCTCCGTCGTGCTCGCCGGTGTCGTGCTCTCCATGCTTCCCGCCGTCGCCGTGTTCGTCGTCGGCCAGCGCCCTCTGCGCGAGGGCATCACGTCCGCAGGAGTCAACCGTTGAGCCTCACCGCTCCCCCGCAGGACCCGCACGCCCCGCGCTTCCGGGTCCGCCCCCCGGCCAACTGGATGAACGACCCGAACGGGCCCTTCCGCTGGCGTGGCCGCCACCACCTCTTCTACCAGCACAATCCGGACGCCCCGGTGCACGCGAACGTCCACTGGGGGCACGCCTCCAGCTCCGACCTCGTGCACTGGGAGCATCACCCGATCGCGCTCGCCCCGACGCCGGGCGGCCCGGACGAGGCGGGCTGCTGGTCGGGGTGCGTGGTCGACGACTCCGGTGTGCCGACGGCCGTCTACACCGGGGTCGACCGTGACCACGCCGGGCTCGGCACGATCTGCCTCGCGCGGGCGGCGGACCCGGACGACGAGTCGCTGGCCGAGTGGACTCCCCTGCCCACGCCGGTGGTGACGGGCCCGCCCGAGGGGCTGGACGTGGTGATGTTCCGTGACCCGTTCGTCTTCCGGCACGACGGACGGCGCTGGGCGCTGGTCGGCGCGGGGCACGGCGACGGCACCCCGTCGGTGCTGCTGTACGACTGCGACGACCTGACCGACTGGCGGTTCGCGGGAGTACTCCTGGACGGCCATGACCCGGCCGCCCGGGCCGCGTTCGGTGGCCGGGCGACCGGCTGGGAGTGCCCGCAGCTGTACGCGACCCGGGGCGGCGAGTGGGTGCTGGTCGTGTCGCTGTGGGACGGCCACCCCTGGACCACCGCATACCTGACGGGCCGGCTGGACGCGGATCTCCGCTTCACCGCGCGGACGGGCGGCCGGCTCGACCACGGCCGTGACTTCTACGCGCCCGCCGTGCTCCAGGAGCCGGACCGGGCCCTGATGTGGGGCTGGTCGTGGGAAGCCCGCGAGCAGGGCGAGCACGACTGGGCCGGTGTGCTGACCGCTCCCCGTGTCGTCGACGTCCATCCGGACGGGGCTCTGCGGGTGGCCCCGGCCCCGGAGCTGCACCGGCTGCACGCCGAGGAGCCGTTCGTCACCGCTCCGGGCCGGGCCGCGCTGCCGACGGCCTACGACCTGACCGTCAGCGCCCGCGACCACACCACCGTGACGCTGCTGCGGTCGGCCTCGGGCGTCGGGTTCACGGTCTCCCTGGACCCGGACGAGGGCACCGTCACCCTCGACCGGGGCGGCTGGCCCCGCAAGGAGGCCGAGAAGGCCGACCCGGTCGTCGTCCGGGTGCCGCCGCACGAGGAGCTCACGGTGCGCGTCCTCGTCGACGGCTCGCTGTACGAACTGTTCGTCGGCGACCGGGCCACGCTCACCGAGCGCGTCTACCGCCGTGCGGACGACACAAGGGAGTTGAGCGTGACACCCGGCGCTGCCGTCACCGGATGGGCGCTGGTCCCACCGACGCGCGGCTGATCACCGGACAGGCCAGGCGCCGCACGGTGGCGGGCGGTGTCCGGCCGGTGGCGATGGCTTCGAGGAGGAGCCCCGCCGCGGCCTCGCCCATGGCCCGGTGGGGCAGCGCGACGGTGGTGAGGGGCGGTGTGAGGTAGGCGGCCATGTGCTCCTGGTCGTCGTAGCCCACCACCGACAACTCGCCGGGCACGGAGATCCCGAGCCGGGTCGCGGCGTGCAGGACGCCCGCCGCGACCCTGTCGTTGTAGCTGAAGATCCCGGTGGGCCGCGCGTCGGCCGGGGCACCGTCGAGGAGGCGGACGGTGCCCTCGTACCCGCTGGAGATCTCCCCTCCGGTGCGCACGACCCAGTCCCTGGGCACGGTGATGCCCTCGGCGCGCAGCGCGTCGCGGAAGCCGCGCAGCCGCTCCACCGAGGCGATGTCGTCCTGCCCGCCGACGAGCGCGACCCGTTGGTGTCCCTGCTCCAGCAGCAGCCGGGCCGCCGTCCGGCCGCCCGCGCGCTCGGCGGGGATGACGGCGGGCAGCGAGCCGTCCTCGGGCAGGCAGTTGGCCAGCACGGAGTGGGTGCGGTGCAGGCCCTCCGGGACGCGGACGCGGCGCAGGGACATGGCCGCGTAGATGATGCCGTCGACGCGCCGGTCGAGGAGTTCGGCGACCGCCGCGTCCTCCTTGGCCGGGTCGCCGCCGGAGTCGACGGTGAGGACCAGGTGCTCCCCGGCCCAGGCGGTGTCCATGGCGCCGCGCAGCAGCCGCCCGGCGAACGGCGAGGAGGCGATCTCGTCGGTGACCAGGCCGATCACGGCCGTACGGCTGCGGCGCAGGCCGCGGGCGACGGGGTCGGGCCGGTAGCCGAGCTGGGTCGCGGCCTGCCGGATGCGTTCCTGGGTGGCGGGCGAGAGGTTGCCGTCGGCCCGGCCGTTGAACACGAAGGACACCGCGGTGTGCGACACGCCGGCGAGCCGGGCCACGTCCCGCGAGGTGGGACGCCCCGATCCCGTCCCCGGCTTCTTCCCGGCGCTGCCCATGCCGTCCGCCGTTCTCATCCGCACCCGTCCGGTTGATCATCGCCCACCCTATCCGTGACGCTGGAGGGACGACACGGTCAACAGTCAACGGGAAGGTCCGACGGTGATCAGCATCCCGACGCACACGCTCAACGACGGTACGACGCTCCCCGCCCTGGGCCTCGGCACGTGGCCGCTGGGCGACGACCAGGCGCAGCAGGCGGTGCTCTCGGCCCTGGAGGCGGGCTACCGCCTGATCGACACGGCGACGAACTACCGCAACGAGACGGGGGTGGGCCGTGGGGTGGCCTCCGGCGTGGTGCCGCGCGAGGAGATCGTCGTGACGACGAAGCTCCCGGGCCGGCACCACGGCTACGAGGAGACCCTCGCCTCGTTCGAGGAGTCCCGGGCCCGCCTGGGCCTGGAGTACGTCGATCTGTACCTGATCCACTGGCCGCTGCCGCGCGTGGACCGGTACGTCGACGCCTGGAAGGCCATGATCAAGCTGCGCGAGGAGGGCCTAGTCCGGTCGATCGGCGTCTCGAACTTCACGGCCGGGCACATCGAGCGGCTGGAGAAGGAGACCGGCGTCCTGCCCTCCGTGAACCAGATCGAGCTGCATCCGTTCCTGCCGCAGGACGAGCTGCGCGCCTTCCACGCCGGCAAGAACATCGTCACCGAGAGCTGGAGCCCGCTGGGCCGGGGCACGCCCCTGCTGGAGGACCCGGCCGTGGCGCGGATCGCCGAGGCGCACGGGGTGTCGGCCGGGCAGGTGGTGCTGCGCTGGCACACGCAGCTGGGCGCGGTGCCGATCCCGAAGTCGGCGAACCCCGAGCGCCAGCGCGCGAACCTCGACGTGTTCGGCTTCCAGCTGAGCGAGGAGGAGCTACGGGCCGTCGCCGACCGGGCGCACCGGCGGGTCGGCGGGGACCCCGAGGTGCACGAGGAGTTCTGACGGGGTACCCGGGCCGGCCGCGACCTCGGGGTGTGGCCCGAACAGCCGTGGTCAGAACAGCGGGGTGAGCGGCTGCTCGCACCAGATGGTCTTGCCCCTGGTGGTCTGCCGGCTACCCCAGCGCTGGGTGAGCTGGGCGACCAGCAGCAGTCCGCGCCCGCCCTCGTCGTCCTGGTGGGCCCGCCGCAGGTGCGGGGAGGTCGAACTGCCGTCGGACACCTCGCAGATGAGGGTCTGGTCGCGGATCAGGCGCAGCTGGATGGGCGCGGCGCCGTACCGGATGGCGTTGGTGACCAGTTCGCTGACGACCAGTTCGGTGACGAAGGCCGTCTCGTCCAGTCCCCACGCGGTGAGCTGGTCGGTGGCGGCCTGCCGGGTGGCGGCCACCTCCGCGGGGTCCCCGGTGACGTCCCAGGTGGCGACCCGGTCGGCGCCCAGCGCCCGGGTGCGGGCCAGCAGCAGCGCCACGTCGTCGCTGGGCTCCTCGGGCAGTACGGCCTTCAGCACGGTGTCGCAGAGGGCGTCGAGCGAGTCGGCGGGCACGGTCAGGGCGCGGCACAGCTCGTCGGTGGCGTGGTCGACGTCGCGGTCGCGGTCCTCGATGAGTCCGTCGGTGTAGAGGGCGACGACGGACCCCTCGGGCAGTTGGAGCTCCGTCGCCTCGAACGGCAGCCCGCCGACGCCCAGCGGGGGCCCCGCGCTCATGGGGATCAGCCGGGCGGATCCGTCGGGCAGCACCAGGGCGGGGGCGGGGTGCCCGGCCGCGGCCAGGTTCAGCCGGCGCGTGACGGGGTCGTAGACGGCGTAGAGGCAGGTCGCGCCGAGTTCGGCGACCTCGTCGCCCTCGTCGTCCGAGGCGAGATGGGTGACCAGGTCGTCGAGGTGGGTGAGGAGTTCGTCGGGCGGCAGGTCCACGTCGGCGAGGGTGCGCACGGCCGTGACCAGCCGGCCCATGGTCGCCGAGGAGGGGATGCCGTGTCCCACGACGTCCCCCACGACCAGCGCGACCCGGCTGCCGGACAAGGGGATCACGTCGAACCAGTCGCCGCCGATGCCCGCCGCCGAGCCGGAGGGCAGATAGCGGTGGGCCACCTGGACGGCGGCCTGGCCGGGCAGTCCCCTCGGCAGCAGGCTGTGCTGGAGGGCGAGCGCGGTGGTGCGTTCCCGGGCGAAGCGGCGGGCGTTGTCGACGCAGACCGCGGCCCGGCTGGCGAGTTCCTCGGCGAAGACGGCGTCGTCGGCGGCGTAGTCGTCCGGCTGCTTGATGCGCACGGCCACGGCGACGCCGAGGGTGGTACCGCGGGCCCGCAGCGGCACCGCCATCATCGAATGGACGCCCTTGCGGTAGGGGCGTCCTTGCGGGGCGCGCGTGTTGCGCTCGGCGACCCACCGCATGAAGGACGGCTCCCCCGCCTGGCTGAGGATCGCGCGACCCTCCCGCATCGCCCGGGCGATGGGCGAGAAGCCGGGGTAGACGTCCACTTCGCCGAGACGGACGGCGGCTTCCGGGGTGCCTTCGGTGTGGGAGCCGTGGGCGACTCGGCGCAGCACGATCTCCTCGGTGGGCACGGTCGGCGACTCCTCCGCGCCGAGCACCCAGTCGAACAGGTCCACGCTGGCGAAGTCGGCGAAGCGGGGCACCACGACCTCGATCAGTTCCTCGGCCGTGCGCACGACGTCCAGGGTGGTGCCGATGGTGGCCGCGGCCTCGTTCAGCAGGGCCAGCCGCTGCCGGGCCCAGTACTGCTCGGTGCTGTCGAAGGCGGCGAGGGCGGTGCCGAGGAGTTCACCGGAGGGGTCGCGGACCGGCCACATCTCGGTGACCCAGGCGTGCTCCCGGTTCAGGGCCGGGGCGCCGGTGTAGCTCTCGTAGCGGAGCGGCCGGCCCGTCTCGACGACGTGCCGCAGATGCCAGTTGAAGCCCTTGCTGTGCTCGGCCTCCTCGACGGTCTCCGGGAAGTGCCGGCCCAGCAGGGTCTCCTCGGACACGCCCATGACATGGCAGGCCGCGTCGTTGAGCCGCATGTACCGCTGGCCGACGTCGAACACGGACATCGACATGGACGCCTGCTGGAACGCCTGCCCGGCCAGGGACGTCTCCTCACCGCCGGGCGGTTCGGCGGTGATCACGAATCCGCCGGGCTCCCCGCCCGGGCCCGTCACGGCGCACCCGCTGACCCGGAGCCCGACCAGATAGCCGTCGCGGTGCCGCACCATGACGGTGCCCGACCGCGCGGACACCGCCTCGCGCGGCACGTCCTCGGCGAGCAGTTCCCGTACGGCCCGGCCCACGGCCTCTTCGGCCGGGTAGCCGGTCAGCCGCCGGGCACCGTCGCTCCACCCCGTCACGATGCCGCGGGCGTCGATGATCGCAGCAGCGGAGGCGTCCTCCATTCGTCCAGGATCATCCCTTTGCCCCCCGCTATCAACCGCGGCGGCGCATTCGTGACGGTGTCAGCTCCGGTGAGCGCGCAGGGCGGCGAGCGCCCGGTCGGCGTGGGCGTTCATCCGCAGCTCGCTGCGGACGACGTCGAGGACGGTGTGGTCCTGCGCGATGACGAACGTGGTCCGTTTGGTGGGAGCCAGGGAGAAGCCGCGCTTCACGCCGAACCGCTCGCGGACCGTGCCGTCGGCGTCGGACAGCAGGGGCATGCCGAGGGCGTGCTGCCCGGCGAACTCCTGCTGCCGCTCGACGGGGTCCCCGCTGATGCCGACGGGGCGTGCGCCGGCGGCGGCGAACTCGGCGGCGAGGTCGCGGAAGTGGCAGGCCTGGGCGGTGCAGCCGGCGGTCAGGGCGGCCGGGTAGAAGAAGAGCACGACCGGGCCCTCGGCGAGCAGCCCGGACAGGGTGCGGACGGTGCCGGTCTCGTCGGGCAGCTCGAAGTCCTCGACCTTGTCCCCGGTCTCCACGCGCGCGCTCATGACCGGCCCTCCGCGTTCCGTGCGACGCCGCGGGCCCACAGCACGAGCGGCACCTGCAGCGGCAGGCGTCCGAAGGCGGCGGCCTTCTGCGGCGTGGGGCGGTGGCGCCAGTCGGCGGCCATCTTCACATTGGCGGGGAACACCCCGACGAAGAAGGCCGCGGTGGCCAGCGCGGCCGCCTTGCGGGTACGCGGCGCCGCCAGACCCGCGGCCAGCGCCAGCTCGGCGGCACCGCTGGCGTAGGTCCAGGTCCTGGGCGCGCCCGGAAGGCCGCGCGGGATGGTCGCGTCGAACGAGCGTGGGGCGGCGAAGTGGGCGACCCCCGCGGCGGCCAGCAGGCCGGCGAGCAGCAGGGGCGAGCGTTCGGACCGGGACACGGTTCCTCCTCTGATGGCCTGCCGCGCGATATTACCGGGCGGTAAAGGGATGGCCGGACCGGGGGGTTCACCAGGTCAGGCACGGCGATGGTGCGTGCCCGGGGTGTAGCCGAACGAACGGCGGAAGACGTCGATGAACGCGCTGGCGGAGGCCCAGCCGCAGCGATGGGCGACGGTGGTGACGGGCAGGCCGTCGGCCAGCATCCGCAGGGCGTGATAGAGCCGCGACTGCGTGCGCCACTGCGGGAACGTCATGCCGAACTCGGCGCGGAAGAGCCGGCTGAGGGTGCGCTCCCCCACCCCGGTCGCGGCGCCGAGCGCGGCGAGGGTGCGCGCGTCGGCGGGGTCGGCGTGGACGAGCGCGCAGACGGCGGCCAGCCGCGGATCGGCGGGCGTGGGCAGGCGCAGCGGCTGCTGCGGCGAGAGGCGCAGCTGGTCGCGCAGGACGTCGCGCAGCCGGTGGCGTTCGGGGCTGTCGTCGCCGGGGTCGCGGGTGTAGGCGAGGATCAGCTCGCGCAGCAGGGGGCTGACGGCGAGGACGGCGGGGTGGTCCAGGCCGAGGGGGTTGTCGTCGGCGGGCAGGCCGACCAGGTGCAGGTCGAGGCGGCCGTGGGCGCGGTGGGCGTGCACGGTGCCGGCGGGCACCCAGATGGCGCGTGTGCCGGGCGCGAACCAGGTGCCGGCGTCGGTGGTGACGGCGACGACGCCGGAGCCCGCGTAGACGATCTGGTGGTCGTCATGCCGGTGCGCGTCGATGCGGTCGCCGGCGGTCAGGCGCTGGGCGCGGGTCGGCGCCTCGGGGGTGTGGCGGATGTTCGGCACAGTCCGGCAGATTATCGGAAGCGGGCCAGGCGCGCCGCGGACGACGATCGCCGGGTGACCGCTTCGAGACGCGACCGACCCGTCCTGTTGATGTCCCTGGGGCACGCCTGCGTGGACGTGTACCAGGGAGCCGTGGCCGCTCTGGTGCCGTACTTCGTCGCCGAGCGCGCCTACTCCTTTGCCGCCGCTTCGGGGGTCGTCCTGGCGGCCTCTCTGCTGTCCTCGCTGGTGCAGCCGCTGTTCGGGGTGCTCACCGACCGGTGGGCGATGCCGTGGCTGCTGCCGCTCAGCGCGCTGACGGCCGGGGGCGGCGTGGCCCTGAGCGGGGTGACCGGCTCCTATGCGCTGACGCTGGCGGTGGTCGCCGTGTCGGGGGTCGGTGTGGCCGCCTACCACCCGGAGGCCGCCCGGGTGGCGCGGGCCGTCGCGCGCGGCCGGCACACGGGGATGAGCTGGTTCTCCTTCGGCGGCAATGCCGGTTTCGCCCTGGCGCCTCTGCTGGTCTTCGCCGTGGTGGCCACGGGCGGGCTGCGCGCCACTCCGCTGCTGGTCGTCCCCGCTCTGGCGGGAGCGGCCCTGTGCGCGGCGGCGGTGCGCTCGGCCGGGTCCGGCGCCGAGGTCGGCGGCGCGTCCGCCGCCGAGGGCCGGGACGACTGGGCGTCCTTCCTGCGGATGTCCGGGGCGGTGGTGTGCCGCTCGGTCGTGTTCGTCGGCCTGAGCGCGTTCGTCTCGCTGTACGTGCGCGAGCGCACCGGCGGCGGGGAGGCGGCCGGTACTGCGGCGCTGTTCGTGCTCTACGCCGGCGGTGCGGTGGGCACGCTGGCCGGGGCAGGCTGGCCGAGCGGTACGGGCGGATGGCGGTGGTGCGCCGGTCGTACGCCCTGACCGTCCTGGCCGTGGCCGGTCTGGTCCTGGTGCCCGGGCCGCCGGTGTATCTGTTCGTCGCGCTGACGTCGGCGGGCCTGTACGTGCCGTTCTCGCTGCACATCACCCTGGGCCAGGACTTTCTGCCGGGGCGTGTGGGCACGGCGAGCGGCGTCACGCTGGGCCTGACCGTGAGCGTCGGCGGCCTCGCCGCTCCCGCGATCGGCGCCCTGGCCGATGCGACCTCCCTCCGGACGGCGCTGCTGCCCCTGATCGCGCTCCCCGCGCTGGGCCGGCTGCTGCTGTGCCGACTGCGCGAGCCCGCGCCGCCGGGCCCCGCGGTCGCGGAGCGGACGGATCCACGGAACCCGGCCGCACGGTGACCGAAGGTCAGCCTCTGCCCGCCCGCCGGGGCGGGCGCCGCCGACTCGGTGGCCGTGGCCCCCGGGGAATCGCAGGCCGACCAACTACCTGGACACATGGCGCCGCGGTGACCGGGGATCAGGCCCTGCCAGCCCGCCGGGGCGGACGGGGGCCGGGGCAGACGCCGCCGACTCGACGGCCGTCCCCCCTGGGGGAACAGTCCGACCACCGGGGCACAAGGCGCCGCGGTGACCGGGGAGCGGACCTGCCCGCCCACTGGGACGGACGGGAGACCGGGGACAGACGCCGCCCGCTCGGTGGCCGTGCGCCCTGGGGAGCACAGGCCGACCACCCGAGCACACGGTGACCTGTCATCAGACCCACCCACGGCGGCCTGGATTCAAGCGCCGCCCACCGGAGCACACGGCGCCGGGGAATCAGCCCCGCCCACCGGAGCACACGGCGCCGGGAGATCAGGCACTGCCCACCGGGGCACTCTGAGGCTCGGGCTCCTCCTCGACGGCGTGGGCGAGGAAGTCGTCGACCATGCGGTGGAAGAGGCCGGCGAGCTGCCGCAGGTCCTCGGGCGACCAGGCGGACAGGGCCATCTGCATGCCACGGACGCCGGCCTCTCGGACCTTAGCGATGCCCTGCCGGCCGGCGTCGGTGAGCTCGATGCGCTGGGCGCGGCGGTCGTCGGGGTCGGGGACGCGGGTGACGTAGCCGGACTTCTGCAACTGCTGCACCGTGCGCGTGACGTGCGAGGCCTCCACACCCAGCCGCGCGGCGAGTTCCCCCGGCCGCAGCGGCTCGGAGTCGGCGACCTGCCGCAGCAGCGCAACGGCGGCCCGGTCGAGCGGCACGCCCGCCAGGGCCATCAGTCGTTCGTGCTGGCGGGCGCGCGTGCTCAGGTACGTGATGCGGGTGAGCGCACGCTCGATCTCGATCACTTCCGGGGAGGGGACGTCGGGGAGCGGTGGTGTGGACATGGAAGCCACTTTACCATCTCGTTGCGTAACTCAAGTAAATCGAGTGGTTCACTCCACCAGCCAGATCGCGACGGCGGGACAGATCGCCACGGCCTCGCGCGCCCCCTCCAGGAAGTCCGCCGAGGGCCGCTCATCCAGCACGAAGGCGACGCCGTCCTCCTCACGCCGATCAAAGGTCCCGGCATCGACGCCGTTCAGGCGAAAGACGCGGAGAACGCGCGTGACCGCACCCCGGTACGTCCACACCTCAACCCGTGGACCTGCCGCTGATCCCGCCCATGCTCGCCACGTCCGGCACCCTGCCGCCCGCCGCGCAGGACGCGCGCTGGGCCTATGAGACCAAGCAGGACGGCCAGCGCGTGGTGGTCTACCTGCCCGGGGACGGCAGCATGCTGCTGCGGGCCCGGTCCGGGGAGGACATCACGGCCGCGTATCCCGAACTGCGGCCGCTGGGCACCGCGCTCGGCCCCACGCCCGCCGTACTGGACGGGGAGATCCTGGCCCTGGACGAACAGGGCCGTGCGAACTTCCAGTTGCTCCAGTCCCGGATGGGCCTGGCCCACGCGCCCGCCAGGGCGGCACGGCGGGCGGCGGAGGTCCCGGTCCACCTCGCGCTCTTCGACCTGATGCACCTGGAGGGCCATGCGCTGCTCCGGCTCCCCTACGCGCGACGCCGCTCGGCCCTGGAGGGCCTCGGGCTCGCCGGGCCCGCCTGGTCGACCCCGGCCGCGCTGGTCGGCCACGGCGCCGAGGCCCTGGCCGCCACCCGCGCGCACGGCCTGGAGGGCCTGGTCTGCAAGCGGCTGGACTCGGTGTACGAACCGGGGACGCGCTCCCGCGCCTGGATCAAGATCCGCAACATGCGCACCGAGGACGTTCTGGTCGGCGGCTGGCAGCCCGGCAAGGGACGGCTCACCGGACTGCCGGGGGCGGTGCTGGTCGGGCAGCGTGCCGCGGGGCGGCTGCGTTACGTCGGGAGCGTGGGCACCGGCTGGAGCGAGGCCGAACGGACGGAACTCGCCGGGCTGCTGCGGGCCGCCGCGAGCGACACCTGCCCCTTCGACCCGGCCCCGCGCGCTCCGGGCGCGCACTGGGTCGTCCCCCGGCTGGTCGGCGAGGTCCGCTACAGCACCCGCACCCGGGAGGGCCTGCTGCGGCAGCCGTCCTGGCTGCGGCTCCGGCCCGACCTCGCGCCCGAGGAGGCGGCGGCCGACATCCCGGACGACTTGGTCTGAAGCGGCACCGGACGCCGGTTGTTGGGCAGTGATTCACTCCTGAGATCCCTCACTTCTCTTGGCATGGACGCGTTCAACCTGGAAGCTGAACCTCCCTTTCCCCCACAGCCGTTGGGCTGCGCCCGGAACATGAGGAGGACGCAGTGTCGTCACGCCCGTTCGCCCCCCGCAGGAGATGGCTCACCGGAGTCGCCGGTGCCGCCGTGCTCGTCCTCGCCTTCCCCGCCACGGCCTTCGCCGCGCCGCCGCGGGCGCTGCCCGCCAACGCGGAGTCGCTGGAGCAGACGTACCAGCCCGCCTACGACTACGACACCGACGGCTGTTACTCCACGCCCGCGATCGGCCCGGACGGCACGGTCAACGGCGGGCTCAACCCGACCGGCGCCCTCAACGGCGACTGCCGCGACGCCTCGGACCTCGACAACACCAACGGCTACTCCCGCTCCAAGTGCAACAACGGCTGGTGCGCGATCCTGTACGCCCTCTACTTCGAGAAGGACCAGGCCGTCGCCGGGAGCGGTACCGGCGGCCACCGGCACGACTTCGAGCACGTCGCGGTGTTCGTGCAGGACAACCAGGTCAAGTACGTGTCGACGTCGGCCCACGGCTCGTTCGACGTGCACGCGGCGTCCGCGGTCCGCTTCGACGGCACGCACGCGAAGATCGTCTACCACAAGGACGGCGTCAGCACGCACTGCTTCCGCCTCGCGAACTCGGGCGACGAGCCGCCGGAGAACCACAAGGGCAACTGGCAGTACCCGGCGCTGGTCGGCTGGAACGGCTACCCGGCCGGGGTGCGCGACAAGCTCACGTCCTACAACTTCGGCAGCGCCAACTTCGGCCTGAAGGACGCCAACTTCGCCAACCACCTCGCCTCCGCCAAGCCGTCCGGCATCGCCTTCGATCCCTACGCCTGATTCCGCCGGGCCCTGGCCTCGAGGCCTAGGCCGTTCGGCCGGTGCGGCTTCCGTCCGGCGTCCGATCCACGGGCGCCGGACGGCCGCATAGCGTCCCGTCATGGACACCCACGACGCGACCGGCACCCTCGAAGAAGCCCTCGAACGGCTCCACGCCTCGGGCCCGGAGCGGCTCGGCAGACTCACCAACCACGCCCCCATGGTCGTGGAGGCACTGACCGCGCACGGCCGGCCGGGGGCCGTGCACCGCTGGCTGGATCTGTACCGGCACAAGCTGGAAAAGTTCCCCGCGCCCCTCGCGCCCGTGACCGACGCCGACTGGCGGGAGGCCCTGGGTGATCCGCGCCGGGCCGCCGATTGGATCGCCTACTTCACCCGGGCGCTCACCGAGCAGCCCTGGCGGGACGTCCTCGCCGCGTGGTGGCCCCGGCTGCTGCCCGGGATGTACGGCGGCTCCACTCATCCCGTGATCCGCGTCGGGCATGCCGTACGCGCCCTGGAAGCCGGGGAGAACGCGCCGCGGCTCGCCGAACTCGCGCACGGCCTGGGCTACTGGGCGGCCCGGCACCGGCCCGTCTCCGGCATCGCATCGCTGCCCGGAGCACCGGATGCGGCGCAATCCCTGGACGCCGTGCCGCCGATCGACGATCCCCGGGGCGGATTCACCGACCGGCTGACGGCCGTACGGCGACTGCCGCTGTGGGCGGGCGACGTGACCGACCCGGACACGGCCCGGGCCCGCCTCACCGAGCTGGTCCGGGCCGCGACCCACCGGTACGCCACCCACGGGCACGGCGAGGAGACCATGCTCGTGCACGCGGCGACGGCGCCCAACGCCGTACTGCGCGCTCTCCCCTCCCTCCCGCGCGGGCTGTGGGCGCCGAGCCTGCACGCGGCGTGGACGGCGTCGGCGGCGGTCACCGCCATGTACGCCCCGGCCGAGCCCGTCGCCGCCGTCCCCGCACCGGACCGCACGGCCGAGGAGGTGCTGGAAACGGCCCTCGCCCATGGTGACGAACACGTCATCAAGCTCACCGACACCGCCCTGGACGTCGGCGACGAGCGGGCCCTCGCCGCGGCCCTGCGCGCGGTCGAGCTGAGCGAGCCGCTCGTCCCGAACTGACGCACGATGCCGGGCGGTCGGGGGAGGTACGGCACGGACACACCCGTGCGAGGGTCTATCGTGTCCGCATGTCCGTCCCCGAACTGATCCGTATCGTCTCCCGCGACTCGCCCATGGCGCTCGCCCAAGTGGAGCGTGTCCGGGCCGAGTTGGCCGCCGCCCACCCCGGAGTGCGCACCGAGGTCGTGCCGGTGAAGACCACCGGCGACAAGTGGATGGGCGATCTGTCCCAGGTCGAGGGCAAGGGCGCGTTCACCAAGGAGGTCGACGCGGCGCTGCTGGCCGGGGAGGCCGATCTCGCGGTGCACTGCGTGAAGGACGTGCCCGCCGACCGGCCGCTTCCCGCGGGCACCGTGTTCGCCGCGTTCCTCAAGCGGGACGACATCCGGGACGCCCTGATCCACCCCGGCGGGCTCACCCTGGACGAGCTGCCGGCCGGCACCCGGATCGGCACCTCGTCGGTGCGCCGGGTCGCCCAACTGGCCGCCACGCACCCGCACCTGGAGTGCGTGCCGTTCCGCGGCAACGCCAACCGTCGCCTGGCGAAGCTCGCCGCCGGAGAGGCCGACGCGCTGCTGCTCGCGGTGTCCGGACTGGAGCGCATCGGCCGCGAGGACGTGATCAGCGAGATTTTGTCCACCGAGGCGATGATGCCGCCCATCGGCGCGGGCGTGCTGGCGCTCCAGTGCCGCGAGGGCGACGCGGAGCTCATCGACGCGGTGAGCGGCCTCGGCGACCCGGACACCTACCGGGAGACGACCGCCGAGCGCATGTTCCTGCATGTACTGCAGGGGCACTGCAACAGCCCGATCGCCGGGTTCGCGCGGGTGGACCGCAGTGGTGAACTGTCCCTGCGGGCCTGCGTGTTCACCCCGGACGGCAAGACGCGGCTGAACGCCCACGAGTGGGCGGGCCGGCTCGACCCGGCCACGCTCGGCACCTCGGTCGCCGTGGCCCTGCTGCGCCAAGGCGCCCGCGAGATCATCGACGGCATCGCGCACTGAGCGGCGGGACGCGGGGGATGTTCTGACGCCGAATCAGGCGGTGCCTTCCTCCGCCTGCTCCCTCAGGAAGACGCTCACCTGGTGCGCCAGGCTGTCCCGCACCGCGCCCTGCTGGGTCCCCGTGGGCCCGTCGTGGACACCGATGCCGCCCGACCACAGCCGGCGCTCGGTCCACTCCTCCTCGACGCGCAGCTGGACCTGGACGTCCACGAGACTCAGGGACGCCTCGGTGCCGGCCGCGTACAGCACGGCGGTGGCCCGGCGCAGCGGATAGACGTCGAAGCCCTCGATGAACTGCGAGTTGCGCCAGTCGAGGAAGGCACTCTCCCCGTCGGGGCCGATCCGTACGTCGATCTGGCCGTCCTCGAGGTGGACGCCGAGGTGCCGGCGGCCGCGGTTCTCGACCGTCACGCGGAGGCAGAAGTACGTCAGCCCGTCGGCGGCGTCGTCACGGCCGCGGGGCGGCTCGGCCGGTTCCAGACGGTGGACGCGGACCCGCAGACCGGCATGCTCGTCGTACTCCTGCCAGTCCCCGACCACGTTCGGCTCGTACACGGTGCCCCTCTCGACCTCTGGAAGCTGCTTCCTATCTGTGGTCTCAGCGCACTGTCAAATGAGCGGAATGCGCTGTGGCCAGGCAGTTCATCCCATTTAATCGGCGATCAAGCCGTGCCCAGCGGTTATCCGGAAACAGCCGGAGAAAGCGGTTGCCGAGGCGTGCCGCACATCACTTTCCCGAGTGAAGATCAACGGGTCATGACTCCCCGGGCTCCTCGTGCAGGGTGTCGGCCAGCTTGCGCAGGGCCGGGAGGGCCGCGTGCAGCGCCTGGCGGTCCGGCTCGTCGAGACGGGACACATGGCGTCGCACGAGGGCGGCGCGGCGGCCGCCGGTCGGCCGGGGCGGTCTCGCGGACCAGACAGCCCGCCCCTGCCAGCCGGTTGACCAGGGTCGACACCGAATTGGCCGCACCCAGACTCGGGTCCTTGGCGGCGCGAAGATGCCGATCCCGGACCGTGTCACGACCAGCCGCAGCAGCTCTGCCTCGGCGCCGCGCAGCCGCCGGTCGGACATCTCTCGCCGCAGGCGCCGCCTGATCAGCCACTGGACCCCGACGAGCGCGTCGGGGAAGGCTCTGCAGCAGAGCTAATCGATCCAGGGAGAGGTCAAGAAAGGCCAGTGGGCGTATTGTCTGAATTGTTTCGTAATCTTCCCGCCCGGGAATGGGCTGTGAGTGCTTCGGACAGGAGGCACGTCCGTGGGAGCCGCCCGGGCCCCCGGTGCCTGCCGTGAGGTCCGAGTCCGCGCTTCCCACGGTGTCTGTCCATTCGGCACCTGCTCAGGGAGGTGCGCATCATGCGTATCGCCGGCAGCACCAGAACGCACCCCCACGACGACGCCCCCGACACCGCCGCGGCGTTCGAACGTCTGACGCGGCTGTCCGAGGGGCCCGAGCGCAAGGCCCTGCGCGACGAGCTGGTCGAGGCCTGGCTGCCCATGGCCGAGCGGATCGCCGTCCGATTCCGCGGCCGGGGCGAGGCCCTGGAGGACCTGTACCAGGTGGCCGCCCTCGGTCTCGTCAAGGCCGTCGACCACTACGACCCGGCGCGCGGCAACGCCTTCGAGGCCTACGCCGTGCCGACGGTCACCGGCGAGATCAAGCGCCACTTCCGTGACCACATGTGGACGCTGCACGTGCCCCGCCGGGTCCAGGACCTGCGCAACCGGGTGCGGCACGCCGCCAAGGAGCTGTCGCAGACCACCCCCGGCCGCGCCCCCACGGTCGCCGAGATCGCCGAGTACGCGCACCTCACCGAGGGCGAGGTGCGCACCGGCATGGAGGCCCTGGAGTGCTTCTCCGCGCTGTCGCTGGAGGCGGAGATGCCGGGGACGGACGGCTACGCCCTCGGGGACGCGATCGGCGGGCCGGACCCGGCCTTCGACACCGTCGTCAACCGGGTGGCCGTCAGGCCCTGCCTGGAGGCGCTGCCGGAGCGCGAGCGGATCATCCTCTATCTGCGGTTCTTCAAGGGCATGACGCAGAGCCGCATCGCCGAGCAGCTCGGCATTTCGCAGATGCACGTCTCCCGGCTGCTGAGCAGCTGCTTCGCCCATCTGCGTGAGGAGCTGCTGGCCGAGACCGGATGAGCGACGCGGGCCGCCGGGGGTCACGCCTCCGGCGGTGTTCCCGGGATCTGCGTCGGTCCGGCGCGGTCGAGGGCGTCTTCCAGTGCGGCCCGGATCTCCCGGGGCATCATGCCGGTGCGCCCCCAGACAAGGATCAGTTCCGCGACGTTGCGCAGCTTGATGTTGGTGTGCTGGGAGACGTCCTTCAGCACGGCCCACCCCTGGTCGGGCGAGACCCGGCCGAGCGCCACGACCATCCCGATCGCCTGGTCCACGACGGCGTGGGAGACGACCGCTTCCTTGAGCTGCTGGATCTCCTCCTGCAGCTCGAAGATCCGCTCCGAGCCCCCGTCCGTGGGCATGGTCACCTCCGGGTCCGGTGCGCCGCTGTCCGTGTGGCCTCACAGGGTGCTTGAGTGCTTTGACGCAGTGTCCGACCCATCCATCGTCGTCACTCGGCCCGCCCGGTGCCACCGGGGCGGACCAGGCCGGTGCACGACACCGTTTGCGTGTCGCCGCCGGGGTACTCGGCAGGCGCCCACAGCGGTTCCGGTTGGACACTGGGTGCACATCCTCCGGTGGCTGCCAGGCCGACGAGATCAGGACGCGACACCATGAACCACGACATGCCCGCCTCCTCCGGCACGAAGGACGTCGTCTCATCACACTCCGTGGTCGGTGCACCCTGCTGGGTGAGCCTGACCAGCCGGGACGTCAAGGCGACGGAGGAGTTCTACAGTGCCGTGCTGGGCTGGCGGTGGCGGCCGGCCAAGCTGGGCGACCGGCACCGGATCGCGTTGGCGGACGGCTCGCCGGTGGCCGGGGTCGCGGGGGTGGCGACCATGTGGCAGATGGCGGTGGCGTGGACGCCGTACTTCGCGGTGCGCAGCGCGGACGAGGCGGTGGCGCGGGTGCAGGAACGCATGGGCACGGTCGCGGTCGGGCCGCTCTCCCTGCCGCCGGGGCGGGCGGCGCTGCTGGCCGACCGGGACGGGGCGACCTTCGGGATCTGGGAGGGCGACCTGTTCACCGACTGGGAGACCTGGCGCAACGCGCAGCCGGTCTTCATCACCCTCCACACGCGTGACGCCTTCGACGCGGCCATCTTCTACGGCGAGATCCTCGACTGGGCGACGCAGCGTCCCGGCTGCTGCGAGGTCCACTACGAGGGCGGGGAGGTCGTACTGCGCAGCCGCGGTGACGTGGTGGCGCGGATCGAGTCGGGGGCGCTGGAGACGGCCCCCGACCCCACGATCCGGCCGCACTGGCAGGTCCACTTCACCGTCGACGACGTGGAGGCCTGCGCCCGGACGGCGGAGCTGCACGGCGGCAGCGTGCTGTCCAAGGGCGGCGACGAGGCCGTGCTGCGCGACCACGACGGCGCCCAGTTCACGGTGACGTCGCGCCGCAGCCGCTGAGCCGGCTCAGCCCGTCTTCCGGGACGGCCGGGACAGCAGGACCAGGCTGCGCGCTCCGACGGTGAGGCCGGTGCCCGCCTTGTGCTCCGCCTCGTCCGGGACGCCGTCCGGGTCGGCGGTGTCGATCAGCGCCGACCAGAGTTCGCCGTAGGCGGCGTCCGGCAGGCGGAAGTCCACCGGCTCCCAGTGGCTGTTGGCCAGCAGCAGGAAGGAGTCGTCCACGACGGGCCGGCCGCGGGGGGCGGGTTCGGCGATGGCGTCGCCGTTGAGGAAGACGCCGACCGAGTGCGCGTCGCCGCGCCGCCAGTCGTCGTCGGTCATCTCCCGGGCGTCGGGCGCCAGCCACACCAGGTCGGGCAGCGGCTGGTCCGCGCGGGTCAGGGTCTCACCCAGGAAGAAGCGGCGCCGGCGCAGCACGGGATGCGCGGTGCGCAGCCGGATGAGGTACCGGGTGAACTCCAGCAGGTCGCGCTGTTCCTCGGTGAGCCGCCAGTCGATCCAGGAGATCTCGTTGTCCTGGCAGTAGGCGTTGTTGTTGCCGCACTGGGTGCGTCCGAGTTCGTCGCCGTGGGAGAGCATCGGGATGCCCTGGGACAGCAGCAGCGTGGCGAGGAGGTTGCGCTGCGTGCGGGTGCGCAGCTCCCGTACGGCCGGGTCGCGGGTCGGTCCCTCGGCGCCGCAGTTCCAGGACCGGTTGGTGCTCTCGCCGTCCCGGTTGTCCTCGCCGTTGGCCTCGTTGTGCTTGTCGTTGTAGGACACGAGGTCGCGCAGGGTGAAACCGTCGTGCGCGGTGACGAAGTTGACGCTGGCGCGGGGCCGGCGCCGGCTGTGCGCGTACAGGTCGGAGGAGCCGGTCAGCCGGGAGGCGAACTCTCCGAGCGTATGGTCCTCGCCGCGCCAGAAGTCCCGGACCGCGTCACGGTACATGCCGTTCCACTCCGACCACAGCGGCGGGAAGTTGCCCACCTGGTAGCCGCCCTCGCCGACGTCCCACGGCTCGGCGATCAGCTTGACGCGGCTGATCACCGGGTCCTGCTGGATGAGGTCGAAGAACGCCGACAGCCGGTCCACCTCGTGGAACTGCCGGGCCAGCGTGGCCGCGAGGTCGAAGCGGAAGCCGTCGACATGCATCTCGGTGACCCAGTACCGCAGCGAGTCCATGATCAGCTGGAGCACGTAGGGGTGGCGCATCAGCAGGCTGTTGCCGGTGCCGGTGGTGTCGTAGTAGTGCTCCCAGTCGCCGTCGACCAGGCGGTAGTACGAGCAGTTGTCGATGCCGCGGAACGACAGGGTGGGGCCCTTCTCGTTGCCCTCGGCGGTGTGGTTGTAGACCACGTCGAGGATCACTTCGAGCCCGGCCGCGTGCAGGGTCTTCACCATCGACTTGAACTCGGCGACCTGCTGGCCGCGGGTGCCGTGCGCGGCGTAGGCGTTGTGCGGGGCGAAGAAGCCGATGGTGTTGTAGCCCCAGTAGTTGGCCAGGTCGCGGCCCTGGAGCACGCCGTCCTGGACGAACTGGTGGACTGGCATCAGCTCCACGGCCGTGACGCCGAGCGAGGTGAGGTGCTCGACGGCCGCGGGGTGCGCCAGTCCGGCGTAGGTGCCGCGGAGTTCGGCGGGCACCCCGGGGTGGGTGCGGGTGAAGCCCTTGACGTGGGTCTCGTAGATCACGGTGTCGGCGTAGGCGCGGCTGGGCGGGTGGTCGTCGCCCCAGTCGAAGGCCGGGTCGGTCACCACGCCGAGCATGGTGTGCCCGGCGCTGTCGGCCGGGTCGGGGCCGTCCGGGTTCCGCTCGTGGAGCGAGGGGTGGTTGTCGATCTGCCCGTCCACCGCGCGGGCGTACGGGTCGAGCAGCAGCTTCGCCGGGTTGCAGCGGTGGCCGGCGGCCGGCGCCCAGGGGCCGTGCACGCGGTAGCCGTAGCGCGTGCCCGGGCCGGCGCCGGGAACGTAGCCGTGCCACACGAAGCCGTCGACCTCGGCCAGCGGCACCCGGGTGTGGGTGCCGTCGTCGTCGACGAGGACCAGCTCGACGCGTTCGGCGACCTCGCTGAAGAGGGCGAAGTTGGTGCCCTCCCCGTCGTAGGACGCGCCCAGCGGGTAGGGGCGCCCGCTCCAGGCGGACGCCCCTGACCGGTTCTGCCGACGGGTCACCGAGCCTCCTCCAGGACCTCGTCCGGCGTGCCGGCCGGGCCGGCCAGCTGTGCGACGCGCACCTCGCGGGGCACGTCGAGGCCCTCGCTCGCCCGCGGGGCGGGCGCGGTCGGCACCAGGGGGACGCGTTCGCCGGCGCGGGCGCGCTGCGAGAACCAGATGACCTTGCTGCCGGTCTCGGTGGCGCAGCACCCCCAGCCGTCGCTCATCGCCGCGAGGTGCTCCAGGCAGCCTCGCAGTTCCTGGTCGGGGCGCAGGGCGCGGTCGTTGTCCCCGATGGCGGTGATCAGGTGCTGCCCGTTCCACCACATCTCGATCGAGGTGTTCTTGTCCGTGGCGTGTTCGTCGATGGCCTCGAGCAGCATCTCGGCACCGCCGCAGACGGGCTGGATCAGGTTGTCCAGGTCCCAGAACTTCAGGTGAGCGGCCAGAATGCGGCTGACCTGTCCCACCCGTTCCGGGCTGACTTCCACGTCGAGGTGGTAGTAGCAGGGCACTGCGGTCTTCATCGGTCGGCTCCTCACCGCGAGGCTCAGCTCCTCCTCGCTCCCGCAGTCCTGCGGGACGAGCCCCGAGCACGGAACGTGAGCGTGTATCGCTTCTGAGTCACCCTCAGAGTGAGGGGGCTAGCCCGTTCGTGCAACACGAGCGCACGGCCGAGGCGGTCGGGCCACGACCGGGTGCACCTTGACGGCCTGAACCTCTCACCCGGACGCGCCACTGGTTGAAGCTCTAACAGGACGTTTAGTGGTCATACATGCACCATGTGTGACAGAACTCGATCGCCGTGACGGTTCCGTGGCGCTGTGCGCGCGGCCGCCGTCCGACCGTCGGGAGACCGTGCCCCTCGAGCCCGAAAGGTGATCGGCGCCATGCTGCTACCCGCCAAAGCCGAAGTCGCCCGGCAGTTGCGGCGTTACCGGGCCTGGGAACGCGTGATGCTCGCGGCACCCAACGACCGCACGGTGCGGACCACGTTCGAGGACTCCGGCTACACGCTCTGCGTGCTGATGGGCAAGCGCTGCGCACGGGAGGCGGCGGACGCGGCCGAGCGGTACCTGCGCACGAACCAGATCACCTATCTGCAGGAACAGCAGGTCACCTGTCGGCAGGAACAGAACGAACGACCCCGTCCGGCCACCGCGGTGCGACGACGACCACCGGCGGCGGCGGAGCGGCGGTACCCAGCGGGAAGGTAACGGCCTTTCCGTACATCTTGTCCCCATGAACCGGGCCCCGAGGGCCCGGTTCCGAGCACGGTGGAGGTGAGGACCATGAGTAGGACCCGGGCCATCGGCCGTATCCCCGTACGGGATGTCCGACCGGCCGTGGAGAGCGGCAACCGGCCGGCGAAGGCGGTCGTGGGAGAGACGTTCGAGGTCACCGCCACCGTGTTCCGGGAGGGGCACGACGCGGTGGCCGCCAATGTCGTGCTCAAGGATCCCGAGGGCCGCCCCGGACCGTGGACGCCGATGCGGGAGCTGGCTCCGGGCAGCGACCGGTGGGGCGCCGAGGTCACCGCCGACGCGGTCGGCCGCTGGTCGTACCGGGTGCAGGCCTGGAGCGATCCGGTGGC
Source organism: Streptomyces sp. NPDC041940 (assembly GCF_055589465.1). Lineage (NCBI taxonomy): Bacteria > Bacillati > Actinomycetota > Actinomycetes > Kitasatosporales > Streptomycetaceae > Streptomyces > Streptomyces sp. NPDC041940. Next base: position 257,403 of record NZ_JBVJBP010000007.1, on the reverse strand, counting down.
CACCTGGCGCCGTGCGGCGGGCATCAAGGTGCCGGCCGGCATCGACCCGGGCCTGGTCCTGGAGGAGGGCGCCGACCTCTACGAGCGGGCAGCGGCGGGCGTTCCGAAGAACGACGGCCGCGGCGTGCTGCTGGGCGCGGCGCAGACACTGCGCGACGACTCACTGCCTCCTCCGGCGCGGCTGGCGGCGGCGCTGACGCCTGAGGTGGAGGAGGTGCTGGCCCGGCATCCGCTGCGGGACCTGGTCACCACCTCCGAGCCCCTGCCGCTGCTGGTGGAGCGGGAGCGGGCCCTGTACGGCTCCTGGTACGAGTTCTTCCCCCGCTCCGAGGGCACCCGGCAGCAGCCGCACGGCACGTTCCGCACCGCCGCCCGCCGCCTCCCGGCGATCGCCGCGATGGGCTTCGACGTGGTCTACCTGCCCCCGATCCACCCGATCGGCACGACCTTCCGCAAGGGCAAGAACAACACCCTCTCCCCCGGCCCCGACGACGTCGGCGTGCCCTGGGCGATCGGCTCCCCCGAGGGCGGCCACGACGCCGTCCACCCCGCCCTGGGCACCCTGGAGGACTTCACCTGGTTCGTCGGCCAGGCCCGGGACCTGGGCATGGAGGTGGCCCTGGACTTCGCCCTGCAGTGCTCCCCCGACCACCCCTGGGTGCAGAAGCATCCCGAGTGGTTCCACCACCGCCCCGACGGCACCATCGCCTACGCCGAGAACCCGCCCAAGAAGTACCAGGACATCTACCCCATCGCCTTCGACGCCGACCTGGACGGCCTGATCGCCGAGACCGTGCGGGTCCTGCGGCACTGGATGGACACCGGCGTGCGGATCTTCCGCGTCGACAACCCGCACACCAAGCCGGTCGTCTTCTGGGAGCGGGTCATCGCGGACGTCAACCGCACCGACCCCGACGTGATCTTCCTGGCCGAGGCCTTCACCCGCCCGGCCATGATGGCCACCCTGGCCCAGATCGGCTTCCAGCAGTCCTACACCTACTTCACCTGGCGCAACACCAAGCGGGAACTGACCGACTACCTCACCGAACTCTCCGGCGAGGCCGCGACCTACATGCGGCCGAACTTCTTCGCCAACACCCCCGACATCCTGCACGCCTACCTCCAGCAGGGCGGACGCCCCGCCTTCGAGGTCCGGGCCGTCCTCGCCGCGACCCTCTCCCCGACCTGGGGCATCTACTCCGGCTACGAACTGTGCGAGAACACCCCCCTCAGGCAGGGCAGCGAGGAGTACCTCAACTCGGAGAAGTACCAGCTCACCCGCCGCGACTGGGACACCGCCGAACGCGAGGGACGCACCCTCACCCCCCTGCTGACCAGGCTCAACACCATCCGCCGGGACCACCCGGCCCTGCACCGGCTCAGGAATCTCCGCTTCCACCACACCGACAACGACGCCCTCATCGCGTACAGCAAGCGCACGGGAAACGACGTCGTCCTGGTGGTCGCCAACCTCGACCCCCACCACGCCCAGGAGGCGACGGTCTCGCTGGACATGCCGCAACTCGGCCTGGACTGGCACGAGTCGGTGCCGGTGCGGGACGAGCTCACCGGCGAGACCTACCACTGGAGCAGGAACAACTACGTGCGTCTCGAGCCGGGGCGGGCTCCCGCGCACGTCTTCCACGTCCTGTCACCGCCCGCCGCGCAAGCGATCGGAGGGGCAGGAACGTCATGACCGTGAACGAGCCCGTGCTGGACACCTTCGAGGACACCCCCGTCAGGGACCGGGACCCGGAGTGGTTCAAGCGCGCCGTCTTCTACGAGGTGCTCGTCCGCTCGTTCCAGGACAGCAACGGCGACGGTGTCGGGGACCTGAAGGGCCTGACCGCCAAGCTGGACTACCTCCAGTGGCTCGGCGTCGACTGCCTGTGGCTGCCACCGTTCTTCAAGTCGCCCCTGCGCGACGGCGGCTACGACGTCTCCGACTACACGGCCGTGCTGCCGGAGTTCGGCGACCTCGCCGACTTCGTGGAGTTCGTCGACGCCGCCCACCAGCGCGGCATGCGCGTGATCATCGACTTCGTCATGAACCACACCAGCGACGAGCACGCGTGGTTCCAGGAGTCGCGGAAGGACCCCGACGGGCCCTACGGCGACTACTACGTGTGGGCCGACGACGACAAGGGCTATCCGGACGCCCGGATCATCTTCGTCGACACGGAGACGTCGAACTGGACGTACGACCCCGTGCGCGGTCAGTACTTCTTCCACCGCTTCTTCTCCCACCAGCCCGACCTCAACTACGAGAACCCGCGCGTCCAGGAGGAGATCCTGGCCGCGCTGAAGTTCTGGCTGGACCTGGGCATCGACGGGTTCCGGCTGGACGCGGTGCCCTATCTGTACGCGGCCGAGGGCACCAACTGCGAGAACCTGCCCGCCTCCCACGCGTTCCTGAAGCGGGTGCGCAAGGAGATCGACACGCAGTACCCGGACACCGTGCTGCTCGCCGAGGCCAACCAGTGGCCCGAGGACGTCGTCGACTACTTCGGCGACTTCGCGAGCGGCGGCGACGAGTGCCACATGGCCTTCCACTTCCCGGTCATGCCGCGCATCTTCATGGCCGTACGACGCGAGTCCCGCTACCCCGTCTCGGAAATCCTGGCCAAGACCCCCGCCATCCCCTCGGGCTGCCAGTGGGGCATGTTCCTGCGCAACCACGACGAGCTCACGCTCGAGATGGTCACCGACGAAGAGCGCGACTACATGTGGGCCGAGTACGCCAAGGACCCCCGCATGCGCGCCAACATCGGCATCCGCAGGCGCCTGGCTCCCCTGCTCGACAACGACCGGCACACCATCGAGCTGTTCACCGCGCTGCTGCTGGCCCTGCCGGGCTCGCCGATCCTCTACTACGGCGACGAGATCGGCATGGGCGACAACATCTGGCTCGGCGACCGGGACGCGGTGCGCACACCGATGCAGTGGACGCCCGACCGCAACGCCGGCTTCTCCACCTGCGACCCGGGCCGCCTCTTCCTGCCCGCGATCATGGACCCGGTCTACGGCCACCAGGTGACCAACGTCGAGGCCTCGATGACCTCGCCTTCGTCGCTGCTGCACTGGACCCACCGCATGATCGAGATCCGCAAGCAGAACCCCGCCTTCGGACTCGGCACGTACACCGAGCTGCTCTCCTCCAACCCGGCGGTGCTGGCGTTCCTCAGGGAGTACGAGGACGACCTGGTGCTGTGCGTGAACAACTTCGCGCGGTTCGCGCAGCCCACCGAACTCGATCTGCGCGAGTTCGCCGGGCGCCATCCGGTGGAGCTGTTCGGCGGGGTCCGCTTCCCGGCCATCGGGGAGCTGCCGTATCTGCTGACCCTCGGGGGTCACGGCTTCTACTGGTTCCGGCTCACCCGAGTCGTATCCCGCATCGGACGGCGACTGTGAGCACGCGCCGGGACAAGGAGGCGTGACCATGGCGAAGACCGTATCCCTCCGTCCGAGCCTCACGCGCCCGGCCGAACCCATGGAGTCGCTCGGCGCGCTGCTGCGCGACTGGCTGCCCCGCCAGCGCTGGTTCGCGGGCAAGGACCGGCCCGTCACGGAGCTCGGCCTGCTGTCGATGACCGAGCTGTTCCCGGGCTGTCTGCACCTGCTGGTCCACGCCGCGCACGCCGGGCACACGGGTGTGCCCTCGCCCGGCGGTGCTCCCCCGCCCGGCGACTGCTACCAGCTCCTGCTGGGCGTACGGGAGCACCCGTCGCCGCGCCTCGGCCGGGCACTCATCGGGCGGGTGCAGGACGGGCCGCTGGCCGGGCTGACGGTCTACGACGCGCTGCACGACCCCCGTTCGTCCCAGCTGCTCCTTGACCGGCTGCGCCAGCCCGGCACGGCCGGCCCGCTGCGCTTCGACTGCGACCCGGACCAGCGGGTGCCCGCCGGACTGGTGCCGCGGCTGCTCGACGCCGAGCAGTCCAACTCCTCGCTGGTGTACGGCGACGAGTACATCCTGAAGATCTTCCGGCGCATCCAGCCGGGCGTGAACCCGGACCTGGAGGTGCCCGGGGCGCTGGCCCGCCAGGGCTGCCACCGCGTCCCCGCGCCTGTGGCCTGGTTCCAGATGAACCATCCCTTCAAGGCGACGCTCGGTGTGCTCCAGCCGTATCTGCGGGACGCCTCCGACGGCTGGACGCTGGCGCTGCACGCCCTGGCCGCCGGGGACGACTTCACGGTGCAGGCCCAGGCGCTCGGCGCGGCCACGGCGGATGTGCACCTCGCGCTGGCCTCGGCCTTCCCGGTCGGCGCGCCCGGGGAGAACGGGCGTACGGCGACGGCGATGACCGAACGGCTGGACGCCGCCGCGCACTGCGTGCCCGCGCTCCAGCCGTTCGTGCCGGGCCTGCGGACCGCGTTCGCCGCACTCACCGCCTGCGACCCCGGGCCGCCCGCCCAGCGCATCCACGGCGACCTGCACCTGGGCCAGGTGCTGCGGGCCGGGCGTGAGTGGTTCGTCATCGACTTCGAGGGCGAGCCGTCCCGGCCGCTCTCCGAACGGCGCAGCGCCCACTCCCCCGTGCGGGACATCGCCGGGATGCTGCGCTCCTTCGACTACGCCGCCCGGCAGCGCCGCCCCTGGCGCCCGGAGTGGGCGCGGCGCTGCCGCGAGGCCTACTGCGCGGGCTATGCCGCCCGCGCCGGCTGGGATCCGCGCAAGAAACACGGACTGCTCCGCGCCTATGAGACGGACCGGGCCGTGTACGAGGTGCTGTACGAGGCACGGCACCGCCCCGACTGGCTGCCTGTACCGATGGCGGCGATCGAGCGCCTCGCTGTGAGAGGAGACTGAGCCGTGGCCCTGCGAGACACCTCAATCCCGGAGCCGTCAGGCCCGGTCCCGAGCGCGACCGCGCCCGCCCTGAGCCCGGAGGACCGCGGGCGCCTGCTGGCGGGCGCCCACCACGATCCGCACGCGCTGCTAGGCGCCCACCCGGTCCCCGGCGGGATCGTGTTCCGGGCACTGCGTCCCTTCGCCCGCTCCGTGAGCGTCGTGATCGGCGGGAAGCGCACCGCCCTCGTCTCGGAGGGCGACGGCCTCTTCTCGGGCGTGCTGCCGCTGGAGGCGATCCCGGAGTACACGCTGCACGTGGCGTACGAGGGCAGTGAGCAGGAGGTACACGACCCGTACCGCTTCCTGCCCGCGCTCGGCGAACTCGACCTGCACCTGATCCGCGAGGGCAGGCACGAGCAGCTGTGGCAGGCGCTCGGCGCCGAGCCCATGACCCACGAGGGCGTGACCGGCACCCGGTTCACGGTGTGGGCGCCGAACGCGCAGGGCGTGCGGGTCGCCGCCGACTTCACCCACTGGGACGGGACGCAGTTCCCGATGCGGTCCCTGGGCGCCTCCGGGGTGTGGGAGCTGTTCCTGCCGGGCGTCGGCGAGGGCACCGCGTACAAGTTCGAGATCCACTCCCGGTACGGGCACCGCTTCCTCAAGGCGGACCCGATGGCCCGCCGCGCCGAGGAGCCGCCGAACACGGCGTCGATCGTGACGGCCTCGCACTACGAGTGGGCCGACGCCGAGTGGATGACGCACCGCGCCGACACGCCGGTGCACGAGGCGCCCATGTCGGTGTACGAGGTGCATCTGCCGTCCTGGCGCCCGGGGCTGACCTACCGGCAGCTCGCCGAGGAGCTGCCCGCGTACGTCAAGGACCTCGGCTTCACGCACCTCGAGCTGATGCCGGTCGCCGAGCACCCCTTCCACGGCTCGTGGGGCTACCAGGTCACCGGCTTCTACGCGCCGACGGCCCGGCTGGGCTCCCCGGACGACTTCCGGTTCTTCGTCGACGCCTGCCACGGGGCCAGCATCGGCGTGATCATGGACTGGGTGCCGGCGCACTTCCCGAAGGACGACTGGGCGCTGGCCCGGTTCGACGGGGACCCGCTGTACGAGCCCGGGGACGGGCGGCGGGCCGAGCACCCGGACTGGGGCACGTACGAGTTCGACTTCGGCCGCACCGAGGTGCGCAACTTCCTCGTGGCGAACGCGGTGTACTGGTGCGAGGAGTTCCACATCGACGGGCTGCGGGTGGACGCGGTCGCCTCGATGCTCTACCTCGACTACTCACGCGAGGACGGCCAGTGGGAGCCCAACGCCTACGGCGGCCGGGAGGACCTGGCGGCCATGGCGTTCCTGCAGGAGATGAACGCGACCGTGTACCGGCGTGCTCCCGGCGTGGTCACCATCGCGGAGGAGTCCACCGCCTGGGGCGGCGTGACCCGGCCGACCGACACCGGCGGGCTCGGTTTCGGGCTGAAGTGGAACATGGGCTGGATGCACGACTCGCTGGAGTACCTGAGCCACGAGCCGGTGCACCGCAAGTACCACCACCACGAGATGACCTTCTCGATGGTGTACGCGTACAGCGAGAACTACGTCCTGCCGATCTCCCACGACGAGGTCGTGCACGGCAAGCAGGCGCTGGTGTCGAAGGCGCCGGGCGACTGGTGGCAGCGGCGCGCGAGCACCCGCGCCTACCTCGGCTTCATGTGGGGCCACCCCGGCAAGCAGCTGCTCTTCATGGGGCAGGAGTTCGCGCAGGGGGCCGAGTGGTCGGTGGAGCACGGGCCGGAGTGGTGGCTGCTCGACGACGGCTACCACTCTGCGGGCGACCACCGGGGCGTGCGCGATCTGGTGCGTGACCTGAACACGGCGTACCGGGCGACGCCGGCGCTGTGGCAGTGCGACACCCGTCCGGAGGGCTTCCGGTGGGTGGCGGTGGACTCGGCCGACGACAACGTCTTCGCGTTCCTGCGGTACGACGCCGAGGGCGGTCCGCTGCTGGCGGTGTCGAACTTCTCCCCCGTCGTCCGGCACGACTACGGCCTCTGGGTCCCGGACGACGTCGTCGCCTGGCAGGAGACCCTCAACACCGACGACACGCGCTACGGCGGAAGCGGAGTCACCAACCCGGATCCGGCCAAACCGGAGGCCGGCCTGGTCCGGATCACGCTGCCTCCGCTGGCCACCGTGTGGCTGAAGCCGTTCGCTCCGTGACGTCCCACGGACGCGCCAGGTGTCCGACCCGCCCGTGAGGGGCACTGGGGGTCGTACCACCGGGAGGATCCGGTGGTACGACGCGGCAGGGTCGCAGAAGGGCGGGCATCAGGTGCGCACCGTCGGAGTGGAGGAGGAACTCCTCCTGGTCGATCCGGAGAGCGGCGAGCCGCGGGCGCTGTCCGCGGCGGTGCTGGCCCACGCGGCGCGGGACGGCGCGGATCAGGACGTTTTCGAGAAGGAACTCCACGAGCAGATGCTGGAGTTCGCCACCCATCCGCAGTCGTCCATGGAGAGCCTGCGCGCGGAGATCGTCCGCTGCCGCGAGGAGGCCGCCCGGCACGCCGGGGAGATCGGCTGCACCGTCGCGGCGCTCGCCACCTCCCCGCTGCCCGTCAGCCCCGCCATAAGCGTCAACCAGCGCTACCAGTGGATGGCGGAGCGCTACGGCATCGCCACCCGGGAGCAGCTCGTCATGGGCTGCCATGTGCATGTGTCGGTCGAGTCCGACGAGGAGGGCGTGGCGGTCATCGACCGGGTGCGGCCGTGGCTGCAGGTGCTGCTGGCGCTCAGCGCGAACTCGCCGTTCTGGCAGGGCCACGACTCGGGGTACAGCAGCTACCGCAGCCGGGTGTGGCAGCGCTGGCCGTCGGCCGGTCCGACCGGGATCTTCGGCTCGGCCGAGCGATACCACCGGCTGGTCGCGGAGATGGTCGCCACCGGGGTCATCCTCGACGACGGGATGATCTACTTCGACGCGCGGCTGTCCCGGGAGTATCCGACGGTGGAGGTGCGGGTCTCGGACGTCTGTCTGCGCTCCGGCACGGCCGCGCTGGTCGCCACCCTGGTCCGCGGGCTCGTCGAGACCGCCGCACGGGAGTGGCGGGCGGGCCGGGAGCCCCTCGATCACAGCGTCAGCCTGCTGCGGCTGGCCTACTGGCAGGCCGCCCGGTCGGGTCTGACGGGCGAGCTGCTGCACCCCGCGACCATGCGGCGCATGCCCGCCGAGGCAGTGGTGCGTGCCCTGCTGGACCATGTCGGTCCGGCCCTCTCGGACACCGGTGACTTCGACCGTGCCCGGACCGCCTGCGCGAAGCTGCTGCGCGAGGGCAACGGCGCACAGGTTCAGCGCGAGCTGATGGAGCGTACGGGCAGCCTGCGGGACGTCGTCACCGAGTGCGTGCGCCACACCCAGGGCTGAGCCGTCCCGCACGTCCCTTCGATCACACCGAGATCATCAGCGGTGTCACTTCCGTATTTCCCGACCCCGAAGGGTCCCGACTCGACTACATTCGAGCACCGCCGATGACGGTACCCGTCGGCAATGTCACACCCCGTACACGTCAGGAGCAGTGCATGCGCGACACGGCCCTCGCTCCACCGGCCTTCTCGCCCCTGACCGGCGGGCTCGCCGACAGCGTCTTCGAGACGGCGGACCGCGAACCCACCCGGCCGATGCTCGCCCGCCGCACCGACCCGTCCTCCGCCGTCTGGGAGGAGGTGACGGCGATCGAGCTGCGCGACGAGGTGGTGGACGTGGCCAAGGGGCTGATCGCGTCCGGGATCGCGCCGGGCCACCGCGTGGCGATCATGGCGCGCACCCGGTACGAGTGGACCGTCCTGTGCTACGCGCTGTGGGCCGTGGGCGCCGAGGTCGTCCCGGTCTACCCGTCGTCGTCCCGCGACCAGGTGGAGTGGATCCTGCGGGATTCCGGCTGTGTGGCCGTGGTGGTGGAGGACGAGCAGGGCGTCATGACCGTCGGCTCGGTGTGCGCGGCGCTGCCGCTGCTGAGCCATGTCTGGCAGCTGGACGCGGGAGCGCTGGAGGAGCTGGCGGTGCGCGGGGAGTCCGTGGCGCTCGCCACGGTCGACTCGATGCGCCGCATCGTGCTGCCGGACTCCACCGCCGTCATCGCCTACACCTCCGGCACGACCGGCCACGCCCTGGGCTGCGCCCTCAGCCATCGCAATCTGGCCGGGACCTGCGACACGCTGCTGGCCGGCTGGGGTCAGACGGCGGCGGCGCGCGGGGAGCAGGGCTCCGTGCTGGCGTTCCTGCCCTTCTCCCATGTGTACGGGCTCATGATCCAGGGCCTGTGCGTGCGCGGCGGCCTGCTGATGGGGCACCAGGCCGAGCTCGGCGGGGAGGCGCTGTTCTCGGCGCTGCGCTCCTTCCGGCCCACGTACTTCTACGCGGTCCCGTCGGTCTTCGAGAAGATCTACAAGAACTTCCTGCGCACGGCGCAGCAGGGGGGCCACGGCGGGCTGTTCGAGCGGGCCGCCGAGACGGCGCGGGGCTTCGCCGCGGCCCTCGAACGCCAGCGGCTGGGCCGGGGCCGCGGACCCGGTTTCGATCTGCGGCTCCAGCACGCCCTCTACGACCGCACGGTGTACCGCAGGCTGCGGGCCGCGCTGGGCGGCCGGGTGCGGCGGGCGACATCCGGCGGCTCCCCCCTCAGCCGCGACCTGTCCCTCTTCTACGAGGGCATCGGCATCTACGTGAACGACGGCTACGGCCTGACGGAGACCAGTGGCGGGGTGACGATGCAGCCGCTGGGCCGGGAGAAGTCCGGGACCGTCGGGCAGGCGCTGCCGGGCACGGAGATCCAGGTCGCCGACGACGGGGAGATCCTGGTGCGCGGCCCGTCGGTGTTCCAGGGATACGTGGGTGACGACGCCGGCACCCGGGCCGCTCTGCGCGGGGGCTGGCTGGCCACCGGGGACCTCGGGCGACTGGACGCGGAGGGCTATCTGACGATCACCGGCCGCAAGAAGGACATCATCATCACGAGCAGCGGCAAGAGCGTCGCCCCGGCCTCCCTGGAGCAGCGGCTGCGGATGCATCCGCTCATCCATCAGGCGGTGGTGGTGGGTGACAACCGGCCCTGTGTCGGCGCCCTGATCACGCTGGATCCGGAGTTCCTGGCGCACTGGCGGGCGGCGCTGGCGCTGCAGGGCGAGATGCGGGAGGCGCGGGAGGAGAACGCCCTGCGGGAGGAGGTCGCGCGGGCCGTGGCCGCGGCCAACAGCGCCGTGTCGCGCTCGGAGTCGATCCGGGTGTTCCGGGTGCTGCCGGAGCCGTTCGACGTGGCCAACGGGCTGCTGACACCGTCGATGAAGCTGCGCCGGGACGAGATCGTGCGGCACTACGCGGCCGAGATCGACACGATGTACGAGTCGCGCAGGCGTCCCGGGCGGCCGAGCACTCCGGAGGATCCGTCGCACTGGGACGACTCGGACAACGTGTTCCGTTGAACGCGGACCGGACGCGTAGTCCGCGCTCGCACGGGAACACGACAGTGGCGACGCAAGAGAGAGGACGACAGCCCTGACGGCAGCCCTTGCTGACGACCGGGCCGGAAAGGCGATATGTCAACCGAGCCGCGTGGGGACGAAGCACTGACCTCCGAGGACATCCCGAGCCGCACGAACAGCTTCGTGGGCGAGCCGCACGACGTGACCGGCGCGCGGCTGGCCGCTGAGGGGTTCTTGCGTGACCTGGCACGATCCTCGCCGCCCTCTGCCCCCGAGTACTGGGACGACATCCTGCTGGTGGTGACGGAACTGGCCGCCAACGCGGTCCAGTACGCCCCGGGGCCGTTCGCGCTGCGGATGCGCCGGACCTTCGACGGGGTGCACGTGGTGGTGCACGACACCAGCAGCACGGAGCCCGCCCCGCGGCCCTTCGATCCGCGCAGCGGGGGCGGCGGCATCGGCTGGCACCTGATCCACACCTTGTGCGACCAGGTCAGCGTGGTGGCCGACGAGCGCGGCAAGGACGTGCACGTGTTCCTGCCCTGGTGAGCCGGGAGCGTCACGGGCGCGGAGCCCCCGTGACCGGCTCAGACCGAGGCCGTCTCAGACCGAGGCCGTCTCGCGTGGCGGCAGCCGGTCGTAGTAGTCGCCCACGGCCGTCAGGTACTCCCGGTCCCTGGTCTCGCTGTCCGTCTGGAAGCGGGGGGCCTCCTTCGCGTCTCCCCTGGTACAGGCCAGTGTGATCTTCCGGGCCTCTGTGTCGATGCCGATGACGACTCCGGCCGGCACCAGCACGCTGCGGCCGAACACCCAGACTCCGGTGTCGACGACCAGGTGCCGCATGCCGTGCGGGGCGGCCTCGCGGTCCATGTGCCCGATCGTGCCGTCGGTCGCGGCGACGGTGAACCCGGTCAGGTCCTGCCCCTCGACGTGACCGCTGTCCGGCGCGTACGACCAGATTCTGTCGATGGCCACGCTGCTCCATCCTCCTTCGCGGTGTGCGGATCGCGGATCCCCGGGCGGACGGTTCCCGCACACCCGGTTCCACAGCAGCAGTTACCCTCCTGCCGCACGCGCATTCGGCGCACACCCCTGCCACCGTACGACGCGGAGCGGCAGGTCTCGGAGAGATTCGGGTCAGGGGGAATGGAGGGCGGCTTCCGGGGTAATCGCGGGGGCGCGGTGAAAACGGAGCCCGGTGACGAAGGGAGGCGCATGAGACACGGCAGTCGAGCCCGCCCCACGACCGGCATCGCCCCGTACCGCGGTCACCCCTGAGAGGTGACCAGCCCAGGCCGTAGCTTTTGTTGGAGGTATCCGTGCCCCTCGCCCAGAACCCGCTGTCCGTGGAAGTCGAGCTGCCCCGGGAGGACGTGGCCCTGATCACGGTCGACGGCTACCTGGACGTCGACACCGCGACCGAGTTCCAGGCCCATCTGGCCAACCAACTCCACCACGGCCGACGGCACTTCCTGCTCGACCTGTCGTCCGTCCCCTTCATGGACTCATCGGGGATGAACATCATCCTCCGCGTGTACCAGGAGACCCGCAAGACCGCCGGCAGCGTGCACGTCATCAGCCCGACGTCCGCCGTGCGACGCATACTCGACCTGACGGGCGTCAGCATCACGGTTCCCATATCGGAGAGCGTGGACGAGGCCCTGGCCCGTGCCGACGAAGTGCCGGACACCCCCCAGGAGCCGGGGGAAGCGGGCGCCTGACGACCCGGTGCCCTCGCTCCGCGTCGCTTGCGCCGGATCCGGTGTCGTACGAGGTCGGGGCATGGTTAGAGTTGTCGCCCGGCAAGTGTGATCATGCCGTTCTCGTTTCCCGAAGCGGGCTCGGTCGACGCAACGCGGAAGAGGAGAGAACCAGGTGCCGGAGCAGGAAGCGGACGGACAGCTCGAAACGCCCACGCGGGAGGTCAGGGACTTCCTGCACCGCCGGCGTGAACAGATCGCCCAGCGGTGGGCGGACGAGCCGCTGTTCCGCACCGTGTTCACGGTCTCGCGCGACGAGGCGGTGGAAGCGGGCAAGGCCGTCGTGGACGCGCTGGCGCAGGTGGCCGACTCGGACCAGGTGGAGGACCCGGACTCCGCGGGATTCAGCGGGGTGCGGGAGCAGCTGGCCCGGATGGGCGCGGCCCGTTCCCGTGCCGGGCTGTCCAACACCCAGGTCTCCAGCGAGCTGGCCGCCCTGCGGCCGCCCGTCGAGAACCTGCTGGCCGCCGACCTGGAGCAGGCGCCGCCCGAGCACCTGCGGGCGTGTTCGACGGCGTTCGCCGTGCTGATGGGCACCCTGCGGCTGGTGGCCATGCAGACGGCGCTGAGCGAGTGGGAGGCGCTCAGCGACCGGCAGCGGCTGCAGCTGATGGAGGTGGCCACGCCCGTCATCCGGCTGTGGGACGGCATCGTGGCCGTGCCGCTGATCGGCACGCTCGACAGCGCTCGCAGCCAGGTGGTCATGGAGACGCTGCTGGACGCCGTCGTCGACCAGCACGCCCGGTTCGCGATTCTGGACATCACCGGCGTGCCCACGGTCGACTCGCTGGTGGCGCAGCACCTGATGAAGACCGTGGCCGCCGCGCGGCTGATGGGCGCCGAGTGCATCGTCTCCGGCATCCGGCCCGCCATCGCGCAGACCATCGTCCACCTCGGTCTGGACCTGGACGTGATCACCCGTGCGAACCTCGCCGACGCGCTGGGGTACGCGCTGCACCAGCTCGGCGCGGGCATCGTGAACGCGGGTACGGGACAGCGGTGAGCGACGCCTTCCTCCGTCCCGTCACGGGCCATGTGCCGGTCCTGCGGCTCGGCGACGTCCTCCTGGTCACGCTCCAGGGGGACCTGCACGACAGCACGGCGCAGCAGCTCCAGCAGGACCTCGCGGAGACGATCTCCCGTACCGGGGTGCGCGGTGTCCTCATCGACATCTCCGGCGTGGAGATCGTCGACTCCTTCCTCGGCCGGGTGCTGGCCGAGATCGCCGCGCAGGCCAAGCTGCTGGCCGCGCGGACCGTGGTGGCCGGCATGCGCCCGGCGGTCGCGATCACCCTGGTGGAACTGGGGCTGACGCTGCCGGGGCTGCGCACCGCGCTCAGCACCGAGGCGGGCATGGAGCTCCTCACGCAGCAGCAGCCGGTGACCCGTCCCGGCGGCCCGCGTCAGGAGAGTTTGTGATGCACACTGCCGCGGGCGTGGAGGCCTGCCTGCCCATCCGGTCGGACCTGGACCTGGTGTGGGTGCGACAGCATGTGCGGCAGGCCGCGGCCCTGCTCGGCTTCGGCCTGGTGGCGCAGACCAAGCTGGTCACCGCGGCCAGCGAGCTGGCCCGCAACACCCTGGTGCACGGCGGTGGCGGGCAGATGGAGGCGACGCACGTCAGCAGCGCGGGTGCGCGGGGCCTGCGGCTGGCCTTCACCGACGAGGGGCCGGGCATCGCCGACCTGGACCGGGCGCTCAGCGACGGCTACACCTCCGGCGGCGGGCTGGGGATGGGGCTGAGCGGCGCGCGGCGCCTGGTGCACGACTTCCACGTCGACACCACGCCGGGCGGCGGCACCACCGTGCGGGTGACCTGCTGGGTCGCCCACCCGCCGCGTCCGCGCGAGGAGGTCTGATGCCGCGCGTGTGGGACGTCCCGGTACGCGACTCGACGCGGGTGCGCGACGCGCGGGTCGCCGCGGAGGACGCGGCCGCGCTGGCCGGCCTCGACGAGCGGCGCACCGCGGCCGCCGCGCTGGTCGCGACCGAGCTCGCCACGAATCTGCTCAAGCACGCCGAGGGTGGTCAGGTGCTCATCGACGTCGTGGCGCCGACCGTGCTGCGGGAGGGACGTGACGAGTCCCGGGTCGTGCAGATCACCGCGATCGACCACGGCCCGGGCATCGCCGACGTGCCCGCGGCGCTGCGCGACGGCTTCTCCACGACCCGCTCGCTCGGCGCGGGCCTCGGCACGTGTCTGCGTCTCGCCGACGACTTCGGCCTGCACAGCACGCCCGGCCGCGGCACGGTCGCGGTGGCGCGCGTGGGCGCCACGCCCCGCGCTGACGGCACGCCCGCCGGGCCGGCTGTGCGCGTGTGGGCCGACGGGGTCTCGGGAAGCTGGGGTGACATGCCCGGGGCCGACACGCCGGGTGGTGCCGTGCCGGGGTGGTCCGGTGGCGGAGTTTCCGGCGGCGCGCTGCGGCCGGCGGGCGTGCCGGGAGGTGCCTCGGAGGGTGGCCGCCCGCCGGGCGGAGCCATGGCGTGCGGCAGCCGGACGGGGCACGCGAAGGTGGCCGGCGAGCCGGGCGCCGGGCAGGCCGGGGACAGGACCTGGTCCCGGCCGGTCTCCGATGTGCCCGGGCAGGAAGGGCGGCCCGGATCGTCGTACGACGACCCCGCTCCCCTCGCCCCTGTGCGGGCCGGAGGCGTGAACATCCCCTACGCCGGAGCCGAGTGCTCGGGCGACGCCTGGGCGTGGGTGCGGGCCGGGGAGCGGGTGACGCTGATGCTGGCGGACGGTCTGGGGCACGGTCCGGAGGCCGCTCGTGCCTCGTCGGCCGCGGTCGTGGCGCTGCACCGCTGGGCCCACCTCTCCCCCGCCGAGGTGCTGCGGCAACTGCACGACGCGCTGAAGGGCACCCGGGGCGCGGCCGTCGCCGTGGCGCAGCTCGATCTGCGGGCCGGGCGGCTGCGGTTCGCCGGCATCGGGAACGTGGGGGCGCGGCTGCGCACGGACGGCACCTGGCGCCATCTGCTGTCGCGGCCCGGCATCGTCGGCGTCCACCGGCCCGGCACCCTCCGCGAGGAGGAGGCCGACTGGGCGGACGACCGGCTGCTGATCCTGCACACCGACGGCCTGCCCAGCCGCTGGACGCCGCCGTCCGGCGCCGGGCTGCCCGCGGCCGACCCGGCCGTGACGGCCGCCGTGACGATACGTGACGCGAGCAGTCCCGCCCGGCCGGTGCGGGACGACACCGCCGTGGCCGTGCTGACTCCGACCCCGCCGGAACGCCCATGATGCGCACTTGGCAGATCACCACCGTCACCGATGCGGCACGTGCCCGCATCGCCCTCGCGCGCCTGGCCGCCGCGTACGGTGTGCCCACCGTCGAGCGGACGAGGCTGGCCGCCGCGCTCAGCGCCCACCTGCGCCAGTGCCTCACCAAGGGCGGCACCTGGCTGCTCACGACGGACCTGGCCGGCTCGCCCGCCGAGGAGGGGCTGCTGCACGCCGTGGTGACCCCGTCGCCGGAGGCGTCCGCCGCGGCCGGGGAGCCGCCGTGGGAGGTCACGGTCCCCTGCCCCGAGGCGGCCCGGGCCGGGGAGAGCGGCAGCGTCGCGGACGACCCGGCCGCCCTCGCGGAGGCACTGCTCGGTGCCGACGAGGACACGGCCGTGGTGCTGGACAAGCTCACCGAGCAGGAGGACCTGGTCTCCTTCCACCGGGAGGAGCTGCACCAGACGAACCAGGGCGTCCTGGCGCTGCACGCGGAGCTGGACGCTGCCGGGCGGGCCCAGCGCGAGGCCTTCGCCGCCGAGCGCAGGGCCCGCACCGAGGCGGAGAGCGCCCGCCGCAGGCTGACGTTCCTCGCGGACGCGAGTGCCGTGCTGACGGCCTCGCTCAACCACGAGGAGATCGTCCGCCGGCTGCCGGACCTGCTGGTGCCGGAGTACGCGCGCAGCGTCGACATCTGGCTGTTCGACCACGAGGACGACCGGCACGGGTCGGCGCCGCATCCGGCAGCCGCCGTGGTCGCGGCCCGGACCGGCCGGCCCCAGTACGCCGCCGACCATCCGGGTGGCCTGCCCGGCGTCGAGGACCAGCCGCCGTCGGCGCTGGATCCCGGGCGGCCGCTGCTGTGTGTGCCGCTGCCGACGCGGCGGGCGCCGCTGGGAGTCCTGACCCTGTCGCCGCCCGGTGCGCGCTGGGACCCGGACGACGCGGTGATGCTCATCGAGCTGACCCGGCGGGCCAGCATCGCGATCGACAACGCCCGGCGCTTCGAGCACAACCGCGACATCGCCGAGACGCTGCAGCGCGCCCTGCTCACGGACCTGCCGACGACGCCGGGCCTGAGCCTGGCCGCCCGGTATCTGCCGGCCACGCACGGGATGAACATCGGCGGTGACTGGTACGACGCGTTCCGCCAGCGGGACGGCGGTCTCATCACCGTCATCGGCGATGTGACCGGGCACGGGCTGCACGCGGCCGTCATGATGAGCCAGCTGCGCACCGCGCTGCGGGCGTACGCCGTCGACGGCGACAGCCCGGGCCGGCTGCTGACCCGGCTGCACCGGTTCCTGCACCATCTGCAGCCCGACCTGTACGCCACCGCCGTCATCGCGCGCTTCCACCCGGACGAGCCCACCCTGACCTGGGCTGCCGCGGGGCATCCGCCTCCGGTGCTGCGGCTGCCGGACGGGACCGTGCGCACGCTCGACGCCAAACCCGGCGCCATGCTCGGCATCCCGCTCACCCAGGAGATCGCCGACCACACGGAGCACGTGGAGCCCGGGTCGACGCTCGCGCTGTACACGGACGGGCTGGTCGAACGGCGCGCGCAGGGCATAGACCCGGGCATCGAGCGGCTGGCCACGGCGCTCGGCGGGTTCCGTTCCGCGGAGCTTGACGCGGATCTGGAGGGCTCGGCGGACCGGCTCCTGCCTCCGCTGCTGAGCGATTCCGAGCGCGACGACGACGTGTGTCTGTTGCTGTGTCATCTCCACGGGGACGCCACGTCCTGACGGCGTGGTCCGGCCGGCGTCCGGCAGGCCGTGCCTTGCACGCGTTCTTCACTCCCGCCTGGTGCTTTTCGGCCATGGGGCGGGCATGGTGGTGATCGACGCGTTCGTCTGCATGCCGCGTCCGGCTGGCGTCCCGGTCGGACACGCGGTGGGATCGAAGGGGTGCGAACCGGCGATCCAGGGGCAGTCGGAAGGCGTTCGAGGCAGACCGCCTGGAGCCGCAGAAAGGGATGAACACCGTGACACGACCCAGGATCCTGGTGGTTGGCGCAGGCTTCGCCGGCGTGGAGTGCGTCCGCCGTCTGGAACGGAAACTCTCCCCGGACGAGGCCGACGTCACGCTGGTGACGCCGTTCGCCTACCAGCTCTACCTGCCGCTGCTTCCCCAGGTCGCCTCCGGCGTGCTGACGCCGCAGTCGATCGCCGTGTCCCTGCGCCGCAGCAAGAAGTACCGCACGCGGATCATTCCGGGCGGGGCCGTCGGCGTCGACCTGAAGTCCAAGGTCTGCGTGATCCGCACCATCACCGACCAGATCGTCAACGAGCCGTACGACTACATCGTGCTGGCCCCCGGCAGCATCACCCGTACCTTCGACATTCCGGGTCTGACGGAGCACGCGTTCGGGATGAAGACGCTCGCCGAGGCGGCGTACGTCCGTGACCACGTCATCTCGCAGCTGGATCTGGCCGACGCGAGCCAGGACCCGGACGAGCGGGCCTCGCGGCTGCAGTTCGTGGTGGTCGGCGGCGGCTACGCGGGCACCGAGACCGCGGCGTGCCTGCAGCGTCTGACGCATGCCGCCGTGAAGCGCTACCCGCGGCTGGACCCGGGGCTGATCAAGTGGCATCTGATCGACATCGCGCCGAAGCTGATGCCGGAGCTCGGCGAGAAGCTCGGCAGCAGCGCGCAGGAGATCCTGCGGCGGCGGGGCATCGAGATCTCCCTGGGCGTCTCCATCGCGAAGGCGGGCCCCGAGGAGGTCACCTTCACCGACGGGCGGGTGATCCCGACCCGCACGCTCATCTGGACCGCCGGGGTCGTCGCCAGCCCCCTCATCGCCACGCTCGGCGCCGAGACGGTCAAGGGACGGCTCGCGGTCGCCCCCGAGATGAACCTGCCGGGCAGCGACGGCGTGTTCGCGCTCGGCGACTCGGCCGCCGTGCCCGATCTGGCCAAGGGCGACGACGGCGCCATGTGCCCGCCCACCGCGCAGCACGCCCTGCGGCAGGGCAAGCATGTCGCCGACAACGTCATCGCGGCGCTGCGGGGACAGTCGATGCAGCGTTACGTCCACAAGGACCTCGGACTCGTCGTCGACCTCGGCGGCACCGACGCGGTCTCCAAGCCGCTGGGCATCGAACTGCGCGGCCTGCCCGCCCAGGCCGTCGCCCGCGGCTACCACTGGTCGGCCCTGCGCACCAACGTGGCCAAGACCCGGGTGATGACGAACTGGCTGCTCAACGCGGTGGCCGGCGACGACTTCGTGCGGACCGGCTTCCAGACCCGCAAGGCCGCCCGGCTGAAGGACTTCGAGTACACGGACGCCTATCTGACGCCGGAACAGGTGCGGGAGCACATCGAGGGGACCGGCCGGCGGGACTAGCGGGACTGGGCAGGGTCGAAGGGGAGCTTCCGATTCCGGCATGACATGCTGAGACGCGGATCTTGGTGTGGTCGGGAGAGAGTGCGGCGGCGTGAGGGCAGCGGGACGGTCGGTGTGGACAGGACTGCGGGACCGGATCGCGGCGAACGACCCCGGACTGCTGCGCCTGACGGCCGGGTTGCGCACGGTCGGCGCCATCACGCTCACGCTGGCCGTGCTCAGCCTGTTCGGGGCCGATGTGCACCTGCTGGTGGCCGGGGCCATGGCGGCGATGGTCGCCACCTTCGCCATCCGGGAGAAGCAGCTCGGCCCGCAGGCCGTGACGCTGGCGCTGGGCCTGCCGGTGGCGCTGGCCTCCGTGTCCCTGGGCGCGGTGCTCAACGCGCGTCTCTACGTCGGTGACATCTTCTTCGTCGTCCTGATCTTCTGCGCGGTCTACGGCCGCCGGTTCGGCGACCGCGGCACCGCGCTGGGGCTGATCGGCTTCCAGATCTACTTCCTGTCCCTGTTCGTCGGCGTCACCGTCTCCTCGCTGCCCGCGCTGTGCGGCGTGATGGCCGTGGCGTTCTGTTCCAGTGCCGTGCTGCGCTTCGCGGTGGTGCCCGCGACGCCGACGGGCGTCCTGATGCGGCTGCGGCTGGCCTTCCGCGCCCGGCTGGCCCAGCTGGTGGCCGCGCAGCTCGACCTCCTCGACGCCGACGGGGACGAGATGGACAAGGCCCTGGACGCCGTGCGCGAGGGCACCGGGCGGCTGCACGAGACGGCCATGATGATCCAGGCGCAGCTGGACGAGGGCACCCCGGACGAGTCGGTGGCGCGGCTGGTGCAGCGCCGGGTCGCGGACGCGGAGATCGCCGCCGAGCGGCTCGGTCTGCTGTTGCTGACCGCCCGCAGCGCCGAGCGTGCCGACACGCTCACCCTGCACCTGCCGGGCGCGCCCGCGCCGTCGCTGAGCGCGCCGGCGGTGCCGGACGAGGCCACCGCCACGCTCCGCCGGGATCTCCAGGCGCTGCGCACCCTCGTGCTGCGGGCCGGGAGCGGCGATACGGGAACGGCGCTGGCGCACCTACGCAACCGGCTGCTCGGCTACCGGGACGAGGAGAACCTGCCGCCCGCACCCGCGGCCGTCCAGGACGTCTTCCGGGGCATCGGCGAGGCGGCCCGCGCGGTCATGGGGCTGCGGATCGCGCTGGACGGTCCGCAGGACGAGTCGGACGACACCCCTGCCACGGCCCGCTCCCGCGAGGAGCTGGACGCCGAGGACGCCGCGATCGACGGCGGCGGCGAAGAACCGGCCGCCGAGGAGGAGACGGGTCTGCGGCGACCCACCACCCGCGCCGCCGTGCAGGTCGCCGTCGGCTCGACGCTGGCCATCGTGGGCGGCGAGATGCTGTCCACGCAGCGCTGGTACTGGGCGGTGCTGACCTGCTGGATCGTCTTCCTGAACACCGCCTCCACGGGCGAGATCCTCGTCAAGGGCTACCGGCGGCTGCTCGGCACGGTGTTCGGCGTCGTGGCCGGAATCGTGCTGGCGGGCCTGGTCGGGCACAACACCTGGACGGCGTTCGCGCTGGTACTGGTGCTGATCTTCGCGATGTTCTACTCGGCGCCGTTGTCGTACACGCTGATGTCGTTCTTCGTCACGGCGATGCTGGGGTTGCTGTACACGCTGCTGCACACCTACAGCCTCGACGTGCTCGTGCTGCGGGTGGAGGAGACCGCCCTCGGCGCGGCGTGCGGCGTGTTCGCGGCGGCGCTGGTCCTGCCGGTGCGGACGGACCGCCGTACGAACGAGTTGCTCGGCACCGTGCTCGACCGGCTGGCCGACGTCACCGAGGCCGCCGTCGGGCAGCTCAGCGGCGGGCCCGCGGACGAGCTGCTGGACAAGGCGCGCGACCTGGACCAGGCGCTGGCCGACCTGCGGGCCGCCACACAGCCGCTGACCCACCCGGTCACGCCGCTGCGGGCGCGGCGCCACACGGCCCGCTACGTGGTGGCGCTGCTGGAGACATGCGCCTACCACGCGCGGACGCTGGCGGCGACCGCCGAGCTGCTGCCCACGCATCCCTCGATCGCGGCGGACCCGCGGCTGCGCGGGGCCGCGGCGCGTACCGTGCGCAACATCGGGACCATCGCGGCCCGGGTCGAGGACGAGCACACCGGGGCCCGGGTCGAGACCGGCCCGAGCATCGCCTCACTGCTGGGGTCCGACGCCGGCACACCGCGCTACGGCCGGATCACCGACCGCGTGCTGCGGCACCTGGAGCGACTGGACGAGGCCGTGGTGGGCCTGGCCCGGCCGCTCGGCGTGCCGGTGGCGGAACCCCGGAGCTGAGGCGGGTACCGCTCAGAAGTCCGTGGGCAGTCCGCTCACCTCGGCGATGCCCCGGAGCTCCTCGGTCTGCTTGTGCCGTTCCTTGATGTAGTCGGCTATCTCGCCGAGGCGGTCGGGGTCGGACGCGGTGGTCGCGTCCGTGACGATCCTGACCGGGCCGGCCTCGTCGACGTCGAGTTCGACCACCTCGTTGTCCAGGCGGCCGGTGACGGCGGTGGCGATGACGAGGGCCACCTCGTCACGCACCTCTTGGGGCAGTTCGTCGCCGGCCCCTGAATCGAGCGCGAAGTCGAGGCTGGACAGGCGCTCCTCGTCGATCGCCTCGAGGACCGGTTCCACCACGCGCATCAGAAGGCGGTAGTCCTCGGTGTCCATCCGGATGCGCAGGAGGTCCAGGTACATGTCCACGGGCCGGTCGTCGCCATGCGGAATCTCGGAATCGCTCATTGGCTTCGTGTTCCCCGCGGGACGCGGCTCAGACGCGTCGCCAGCGGGCCATCGCGAAGGAGAACACCCCGAACAGCACCAGCCCGGCCGCGACGCAGACCAGGAGCCAGGGGCCGAGGGGCGTGTCGGCGAAGGTGCGCAGGGTGTCGTCCAGGCCCTTGGCCTTGTCGGGTTCGTAGTCGATCGCGGCGCGGACGGCGAAGACACCCGCCACGGCGAAGACCAGCCCGCGCGCGGCGCCGCCGGCCACGCCGGTGACGTCCACCAGCCGCCGGGTGCGGGGGCCCATCTGCCCGAGCCGGAGCTTGTCGTGGTACTTGCGCAGGACCGCCCGTACGCCGATCCATCCGCCCGCGGCGACGACCGCGAGCCCCGCCGCGCCGACCAGCCACTGCCCGCCGGGTACCTCCAGTGCCCTGGCGGTGGCGTCCCGGGACTGCTGGTCGCTGGAGCCGCCGCCGCTCTGGTCACGGCTGGCCGCGAAGGACAGCACGGAGTAGGCGACGAAGGCGTAGAACACGCAGCGGACCGCTGCCATCAGCCGCTTGCGGGCGCTGCGGCCGTCCTGTCCGACGGAGCCGAAGAACACCTCGGACAGCCGCCACAGGGCCATGCCGACCAGCCCGATGCCCAGGGCCCAGAGCAGTACCGCTCCGAACGGCTTCTGCGAGATCGCCGCCAGGGCTCCCCCGCGGTCGGCCTGCTCCTTGGTGTCACCGAAGGCGATCTGCAGCGCCAGCGCGCCGACCAGCAGATAGATCACGCCCCGGGCGGCGAATCCCGCCCGTGCCGCCCCCTCGGTCACCGAACCCCGTGCCGCCCGTCGGGCTCGGAACCGTCCGGTCTGTGCCAGCGCACTTGTGTTCATGTCAGCCTCCCGGCGTTCCGGATGCCCCGGCACGGCGGCCACACACCCGGCCGGCCCCCGGACCAGCGCATTCCGGCCTGGCCGCCCGGGAGTGCCCGGCCGTGGCGGGTACGCGAAAGGGCCCGGCCGCGGCTGATGCCGTCGGCCGGGCCCCTGTTCCGCCCGTGGTCAGGTGACCAGGGCAGCGGTCTCCCGGGGCGGTGCGGGTGCGGTCGCGAGCCACCGGTGTGCGGCTTCCAGGGCGCTCCCGATGTCACGGGTGCCGGTGGACACACACAGCGTGTACGCCAGGTCGCGTGCCCGCTGACCGGGCTCCGCCGGTGCGCCTGCGGCCCCTGCGGCCGATAACAGTGCCTCGTACTCGTCGACGAGGCGGCGCAGCACCGCGGGATGGGGTCTCAGCATGTGGTTCTCGCTCCTCGTGGGTCGGTCGGTCAGGCCGTCGTGGAGGTGCCGCCGCTGTCCTGGGCGCCCGTCCGCTGCCCCAGGGCCTCGTCGCGCACGCGGGCGCAACTGCGGCTGATGAGCCGGGAGACGTGCATCTGCGATATGCCGAGGTGGTCGGCGATGCGGCTTTGCGTCATGTCCTCGAAGAAGCGCATGTAGAGAATGGCCCGTTCGCGTTCCGGCAGCCGGCGCAGGCCTTCCTTGGCGGACTCGCGGTCGACCACGACGTCGTAGGAGGCGTCCGCCGCGCCGAGGGTGTCCGCGAGGCTGTAGCCGTCGTCGTCGGCCGAGAGCTCGGCGTCCAGCGACAGGGTGCTGAAGCTCTCCAGCGCTTCGAGCCCGGCGCCGACCTCTTCCTCGGTCAGGCCGGTGCGGGCGGCGAGGTCGGCCACGGAGGGCTCGGGGCTGCCCGGGTTCTGGGTGAGTTCACGGCGTGCCACCCGCACCTTGTTGCGCAGTTCCTGAACCCGGCGGGGGACCCGCAGGGCCCACATCCGGTCCCGGAAGTGCCGCTTGACCTCGCCGGTGATGGTGGGGACGGCGTAGCTCTCGAAGGCTCCCCGGCTCGGGTCGAAGCGGTCGACGGCCTTGACCAGCCCGAGAGCCGCGACCTGCTTCAGATCCTCCAGCGACTCTCCGCGGTCGCGGAAGCGGCCGGCGATGCGGTGGGCCATGGGCAGCCAGAGCGCGACGAGCTCGTCCCGGACGGCCTCCCGCTCGGGCCCCTCCTCCAGTTCCGCCATCCGGGTGAAGAGGGCCGCGGTGTCCGGGGCGTCGTCGTGCCGCCGCCGGGCGGCGGTGGTCGTCGTTCCGGGCGTGCCGGGGCGGTTCGTGGGCGTGTCGATGAGCATGCGGATTCGCTCCTGACAACGGTGATTTCAGGGTCTACCGCGGGAAGGTCGCCGCCCGGATCGCCTGGAGGGCCTCCGGGGCAGTCATACCGCTCCCGCCGGCGCGCCTCCGGTCCGAAGCACGAGGTTGCGACTGCCCTGCCCCCGGTGGAACAAACTCCACTTTGCTGTGCAATCTGCCCGGGAGCCGGCACCCGGGTCTCAGGCGAGGGGTACGACGGCGGTGATGCACTTGCCGCCGGCGGGCAGGTCCGCGACGCGGACGTCACGGGAGAGCCGGCACACGATGGGCCAGCCGTGGCCCCCGTGCCGCAGCCGTCCGTGCGGATCGGTCGGGGGCGCGGTGACGGGCAGTGCGTCACTGCGGTCGCTCACCGAGACTCGCACGCCAGGGCCGTCGACGTCGACCCGGAAGTCGGTGACGCCGCCGCCGTGCAGGATCGCGTTGGTCGTCAGTTCCGAGACGACGAGCAGCGCGTCGGACAGGGCGTCCGCGTCGCACGGGGTGTGGGTGTCGCGGCAGCGTTCGGCCACGGCTCGCTCCACGGCCCGGCGCGCCTCGGCGGGTTTGTACGGCCGGGCCCGGTCCGCGCCGAGCGGCCCGAATACGGATTCGATCATGTGCTCGTCGCACATCCTGCAGCTCCCTGGTCGGTGAAGACGGGAAGCCGGGTCCGGCCCGCGTTCCATGGCCACCCGCACGGGCACGCCTGGGGCTCACGGTGCCCGCTGCTTCCTTCAGCCTGCCGCGGCGTTCGGGGCGCGCACCTCGCGAGCGCCGCGGTCCTCTTCTCTTCGGCTGACCTCTCCCCGCACCTGCAAACCTCCGGTCCGCCTCCTCCTGTCGAAAAGCCCCCGAACGGCCGCCGGTCGGTGCCATCTCGGCGCGATGCGTGGGTAGGCGGGGTGCATGACCGATGTGGTGGACTCGGACGAACTGCTGCGGCGCATCCGGCGCGCGAGGACCTGCGCGGTACGGGAGGAGCGGACTTGGCGTGCCAGAAGCGAGGAACTGGTCGCGACCGACCCGAAGGGGGCCAGGGACGCGACCGTGCGAGGGATGTCCTACGAGGCGGTGGTCCGGGTGCTGGACGAGATCCTGACGCCGGGCAAACACAGTCCGGAGGACTGACCGGGGCCCGGCACGGAAGGTGAAACGGGTCACCCGCCCCGCTCCGGGGTGCACAGCCGGCCCATGGATGGTTTATCGTTCATTCATACGTGGTGCCGGAGTCGAACCCGTGGTCCTCCGTGCATCACCGCTAACGGCCCTGGCTGGTCTCCCCCGTCCAGCCAGGGCTTTTTCATGCCCGGAGAAAGTTGTGCACGCCGAGGTGCCCGAGACCCCGCCAGCGGCTGAAATGGGCGTAGGGAGAAAGCACCGGAAGTCGACCGCCCGGCGAGGAGCTCCGCGTCATGACCAAAGCGATCAAACTCCTGACCGCCCTGCCTCCGCCCCAGCGGCAACGTCTGATGACGCTCGCGCGGGAGGTGTCCTTCGCCGAGGACACCCGGATCTTCGAGGCGGGCGGCGCGGCCGATCGCTTCTGGGTCATCCGCTCCGGCGCGGTCTCCCTGGACCAGGAGGTCAACTCCCTGCAACGGGTGACCGTGGCCAGCCTCGGCGCGGGCGACCTGCTCGGCTGGTCCTGGCTGTTCCCGCCGCACACCTGGGACTTCGGCTCGGTGGCGTTCAGTCCCGTACGGGCCTACGAGTTCGACGCGGCGGCCGTGCTGGAGCTGTGCGAGGAGGATTCCAAGCTGGGACTGCTGCTGGTCCGGTCGGTCGCCGAGGTGCTCGCGCACCGGCTGGAGATGACCCGGGGCAAGCTGATGGAGCAGTACACACTGCACCGGCGAGGAGCCCTGTGAGACGTCAGACGCGGTAGCGGCGCAGCGCCGGGACCGCGGCGGCCAGGGCCAGCATCACGGCGACGACCAGCAGGCCGCCGCCCGTGACGGCGGTGCGGGGGCCGAAGGCGGAGCCCGCCGTGCCGTGCAGTACGTCGGCGAGGCGTGGGCCGCCCGCCACGACCACGGTGAAGACGCCCTGCATGCGCCCGCGCATCTCGTCGGTGGCGGCGGACAGCAGGATCGCGCCCCTGAAGACCATCGAGACCATGTCGGCCACACCGGCCACGGCGAGGAACGCCACGCCCACCCACAGGCTGCCGCTCAGTCCGAAGCCGGCGATGGCCACACCCCATGCGACCACCGCCCCGATGACCATCCAGCCGTGCCGTCGCGCCCGGGAGAAGGTGCCGGACAACAGGCCGCCGAGCACGGCTCCGATGGGGATCGCCGCGAACAGCAGGCCCAGCGCGAGCCCTTCGCCGTAGGGAGCGTAGGTCTGGGCGGCGAGCTGGGGGAACAGGGCGCGCGGCATGCCGAGGACCATGGCGATGATGTCGGCGAGGAACGACAGCAACAGCACGGTGTGCCCGGAGATGTAGCGGAAGCCGGCGGCGATCTCCCGTACGCCCGCGCGGCGTTTTCCCGTGCCGGACAGGGGCGGCAGCGACGGCAGCCGGTACACCGCCCACACCGTGACGCACAGGGCCAGGGCGTCGATCAGATAGAGCTCGGGCAGGCCGATCACGGGGATGAGGGCACCGGCGAGCAGCGGGCCCGCCACCTGGCCGGTCTGCATCACGGTCGAGCCGAGGGCGCCCGCCGCGGGCAGTTCGTCCTCGGGGACCAGGCGGGCGATGGAGGCGGTGCGGGCCGGTGCGTTCAGGCCCCAGAAGGCCTGCTGCATCGCGAGCAGCACCATGAGCGCGGCGACCGACTCCAGGCCGGCGAAGGCCTGGAGCCAGAACAGCAGCGAGGTGACGGCGATGCCGCTGTTGGTGATCAGCAGCAGCTTGCGCCGGTCCATGCTGTCGGCGATCGCCCCGCCCCACAGCGCGAACACGATCAGGGGCACGAGGCCCGCCAGGCTCGCCGCGCCCACCCAGGCCGAGGAGCCGGTGATGTCGTAGATCTGCTTGGGCACGGCGACGGCGGTGAGCTGGCTGCCGACGGCCGTGACGATCGTCGAGCCCCACAACCGCCGGTAGGCGGGCCGGCGCAGGGGGCGGGTGTCCATCGTCCAGCGGCGCCAGCCGCGGCGCCGGGGTGCCTCCGGCGCCGGATCCTGCTCTTTGGTCCCGCTCTCGCTCGTGTCCACTCGCCGCTTCCTGGATGCTCGCTACATCTACCGGGCCGGGGATCACTATCCCACCGGCCGCCGAGCGCCCCGGGGTCGAGGTCTCAGCTTCCGGCGATGAGCGCGACACCGAGCACGATCATGGTGGCGGCGACCAGGCCGTCCATGACGCGCCAGGCGGCGGGCTTGGCGAGGTGACGGCCGAGCAGCCGGGCGCCGAAGCCGAGGGCGGTGAACCAGCACAGGCTGGCCAGCACGGCGCCGAGGCCGAACGTCCAGCGCAGCGGGCCCTGGTCGGCGGCGACGGAGCCCAGCAGGAACACGGTGTCGAGGTAGACGTGCGGGTTGAGCCAGGTCATCGCCAGGCAGGTGAGCACGGCCCGGCGGCGTGACCCGGCCGCCTCCCCGTCCGCCCGCAGCGCGCCGCCGTCCGGCCGGATCACCCGGCGTGCGGCCAGGGCGCCGTAGCAGAGCAGGAACGCGCCGCCGATCCAGCCGACCGCTGTCAGCGCGCCAGGCCACCGCACCACCACCGCGCCGACGCCGCCGACCCCGAGTGTGATGAGGGCCGCGTCGGACAGGGCGCAGATGCCGACGACGGCGAGGACGGAGTGGCGGCGGATCCCCTGGCGCAGAACGAAGGCGTTCTGCGCGCCGATGGCGACGATGAGGGACAGTCCGGTGCCGAACCCCGCGGCTGCGGCGGTGAAGGTGCTGGTCATGACCTCGACGCTACGGATGGACCCGGGCTGGGTACAGCTAAAGATTCTTACGTATCATTAGCTCACGTGATGACTTCCGGGATGGCGGACCTGCCTCTGGACCAGGTGCGGACCCTGCTCGCGGTCGTGGACGAGGGCACCTTCGACGCGGCGGCGGCCGCGCTGCATGTGACGCCGTCGGCGATCAGCCAGCGTGTGAAGGCGCTGGAGCAGCGCACGGGGCGGGTCCTGCTGCTGCGGACCAAGCCGGTGCGGCCCACCGAGTCGGGCGAGGTACTGGTGCGGCTGGCCCGCCAGGTGGCGCGGCTGGAGCGCGACGCGTACGCGGAGCTGGGCCTGAGCGGTACGGGCGAGCCGACCCGGGTGTCGGTGGCGGTGAACGCGGACTCGCTGGCCACCTGGTTCCTCGGGGTGCTCACACGCGTGCCGGAGGAGCTGCGGCTCTACTTCGAGCTGCGCCGCGAGGACGAGGACCACACGGCGGCGCTGCTGCGGGAGGGGGTGGTGATGGCCGCGGTGACCTCGTCACCGGACGCGGTGCCGGGCTGCTCGGTGCGGTCCCTGGGGCGGATGCGCTACCTCCCGGTGGCCGCGCCGGACTTCGCCGCACGCCACGTCGACGGACGCGCGCTGGAGCAGGTGCTTCTCGACGTGCCTGTCGTGTGCTTCGACCGCAGGGACGACTTCCAGGACGGCTTCGTCCGCCGGCTCACCCGGGGGCGGAGCGGGGCGAGCGCGCTGCGGCACCACGTACCGACGTCGGAGGGATTCGTCGACGCCGTGGCCGCCGGACTGGGCTGGGGTCTGGTGCCCGAGGCCCAGGCTGATCCCCTGCTGCGCACCGGCCGGCTCGTGGCACTCGCCCCGGGCCGGACGGTCGACGTTCCTCTGTACTGGCAGCAGTGGAAGCTCGACTCCCCGGCGCTGGCGCAGGTCGCGGAGACGGTGACGGCGACCGCCGCGGAGGCGCTGCGCACCTGAGGCGTGCCGTCCTAGTCCCCCATGCTCTCCAACTGCGCCGCCGCACTGTGCAGCAGCATGTCAAGGGCGGTCGGATAGGCGCTGGTCAGCATGCGGGTGGCGAGCAGGGGTGCCGCTTCCGCGATGCGGGGATGGGTGGTGGCGGGCAGGCGGGCGTACGTCGAGCGCCACATCTCCTCGTCGGCGTGCAGTGAGGCGGTGGGCAGCGCCAGCGAGGCGGCGTCGAGCGCGGCGAAGGCCAGGGTGGTGTCGACGAAGGCGTGGTAGACCCGCACCGCGTCCGGCAGGGGGAAGCCCGCCGTGCGCAGGACGTCCAGGACCGCCTCGTCGGCGGCGAGTTCGTGGGCCCGGCCGGAGACGCGGCTGGCGGTGAGCACGGCCGCCTGCGGATGCGCCACGTACGCGGCGTGGATGCGCAGCCCGACGGCCCGCAGGTCCGCCCGCCACTCCCCCGTGGGCGTCCAGCCGCCGAGCGCCTGCCCGATCAGCGCGTCGCCGATGGCGAGCGTCAGGTCGTCCATGCCCCGGAAGTACCGGTAGAGCGTGCTCGGGTCGGCGTCCAGGGCCAGGCCGATCCTGCGGGCGGTCAGTCCCGCGCTGCCGTGTTCGTGCAGCATGCGCAGCGCCGTCTCGACGATCAGCTCCTCGGACAGCACGGTGCCGCTCTTGGTGGGCCTGCGCCGACGGCGTTTCTCCTCGGGCACCACGGGCTTCGGCACGACGGTTCCCTCCCTCGGAGCCTTATGCCAACGCCATTGACCTTAAGACACGGGGCGGCGTTTCATCTCCTCAAGGGCCCGCCACGTTCTTCGCGAAAAGGGAGTTTCTGTCATGCGTGTACTGCTCGTGGGCGCCGGCGGTGTGGGCGGCGCGATCACCCGTATCGCGGCCCGGCGACCCTTCTTCGAGGCGATGGTGGTGGCCGACTACGCACCGGCCCGGGCTGAGGCGGCGGTCGCCGCGCTCGGCGGCGACTCGCGGTTCACCGCCGAGCAGGTGGACGCCGGCGACGAGCCGGCGGTGGCCGGTCTGCTGGCACGGCACCGCTGCGACGTCCTGCTCAACGCCACCGACCCCCGCTTCGTGATGCCCCTGTTCCGCGCGGCCCGGGCCGCGGGCGCCACCTATCTCGACATGGCGATGTCGCTGTCCCACCCGCACGGGGACCGGCCGTACGCGGAGTGCGGGGTGAAGCTCGGCGACGAGCAGTTCGCGCAGGCGGCCGAATGGGAGAAGGAGGGGGTGCTGGCCCTCGTCGGCATGGGGGTGGAGCCGGGCCTGTCGGACGTCTTCGCGCGGTACGCCGCCGACGAACTCTTCGACGAGATCGAGGAGATCGGCATCCGCGACGGCGCGAATCTGACCGTCGACGGCTACGACTTCGCGCCCTCGTTCAGCATCTGGACCACCATCGAGGAATGCCTCAATCCCCCGGTCGTCTACGAGAGCGACCGGGGCTGGTTCACCACCGCACCCTTCAGTGAGCCCGAGGTCTTCGACTTCCCCGAGGGCATCGGTCCGGTCGAGTGCGTCAACGTGGAGCACGAGGAGGTGCTGCTCGTCCCGCGCTGGGTCGACGCACACCGGGTCACCTTCAAGTACGGCCTGGGCCGGGAGTTCGTCGAGACACTGAAGACACTGCACCTGCTGGGTCTGGACCGCACCGACCCGGTGACCGTGCCGGGGCCGGACGGGCCGGTGGCGGTCTCGCCCCGGGACGTGGTCGCCGCGTGCCTGCCCGACCCGGCGACCCTGGGCGAGCGGATGCACGGCAAGACGTGTGCGGGCACCTGGGTGCGGGGCGTCAAGGACGGGAAGCCGCGCGAGGTGTACCTGTACCACGTGGTCGACAACCAGTGGTCGATGAAGGAGTACGGCAGCCAGGCCGTGGTGTGGCAGACCGCCGTCAACCCGGTCGTCGCGCTCGAACTCCTCGCCACCGGCGCCTGGTCCGGCACGGGCGTGCTCGGCCCGGAGGCCTTCCCGGCCGGCCCGTTCCTGGACCTGCTGACGGCCTACGGCTCGCCCTGGGGCCTGCGCGAGCAGTGACCGGTGAGGGACCCGTGTCCGGGGGATTTTGTTTCACGAGGCATCGACAGGCCACCCGAAAAGGAGTAAGCATCCGAACGGGCACGTTTCTACTGTGATGCAGGTGACTTCGATGGACAACTGGCGAGACCACGCTGCCTGCCGGCACGAGGACCCCGAGCTCTTCTTCCCGATCGGCACCACGGGCCCGGCCCTGCTGCAGACGGAGCAGGCCAAGTCGGTGTGCCGGCGCTGCCCCGTCCAGGACGAGTGCCTGCAATGGGCCATGGACACGGGGCAGTCCATCGGTGTGTGGGGCGGCACCAGCGAGACGGAACGGCGTGCGCTGAAGCGGCGCGCGGCAGCCCGGCGCCGCTCCGGCTGACGTCCGTCCACCGGCCGTTCGGTACGGCCGGGGTTACGCTCGCGGCAGACCCGTCCGTCACAGAAGGGGCCGGCCATGAGCGTGCGCGTCCGCCGTGTCTACGATCCGCCGGAGCCGGACGACGGGACGCGCGTCCTGGTCGACCGGCTGTGGCCGCGCGGACTGTCGAAGGACGCGGCCCGGGTGGACGAGTGGCCGAAGGCGATCACCCCGTCGACGGAGCTGCGCCGCTGGTACCACACGGGCGAGGCCTCCTACGAAGAGTTCGCCGGGCGGTACGAGGCGGAGCTCGCCGGCGACGAGGCCGCCGAACTCCTCGGCCATGTGCGGGACCTGGTCCGTGCGGGTGACGTGACGTTGCTGACCGCGTCCAAGACGCCGGAGCGGAGCCACGCGACGGTGCTGGCCCGCCTCCTCGAAGGCTGAGGAGGCGGGCCCGAGCCGGTCAGGCGGTCTGCTTCGCCGCCGCCCGGCCCGCGGCCCGCCCTGAGAAGAGGCAGCCGCCGAGGAAGGTGCCCTCCAGCGCGTTGTAGCCGTGGACCCCGCCGCCGCCGAATCCGGCGACCTCGCCGGCCGCGTACAGCCCCTCCACCGGTTTGCCGTCGGCCCCGAGGGCACGGGAGTCGAGGTCGGTCTGGATGCCTCCGAGGGTCTTGCGGGTGAGGATGTGCAGCTTGACGCCGATCAGGGGGCCGGCCGCCGGGTCGAGGATGCGGTGCGGGGTGGCGACCCGGCCGAGGCGGTCGCCGATGTAGCGGCGGGCGTTGCGGATGCCCTGCACCTGGGCGTCCTTGGCGTAGGGGTTGGCGATCTGCAGGTCGCGTGCCTCGATCTGGCGCTTGATCCCGGCCGTGTCGAGGAGCGGCTTGTCGGTGAGGTCGTTCATCCTCGCGACGAGTTGTTCGATGCTGGGCGCGGTCACGAAGTCGGCGCCCTTGCGCAGGAACGCGTCGACCGGTCCGGGCGCGCCCTTGCCGAGGATGCGTTCCTTGAGGAACCCGGCGCGGTCCTTGGCGGTGATGTCGGGGTTCTGCTCGGAGCCCGAGAGCGCGAACTCCTTCTCGATGATCTTCTGGGTGAGGATGAACCAGGAGTGGTCGTATCCGGCGATGTCCTCGGTGGTGCGCAGATGCTTCAGGGTGCCGAGGGTGTCGTAGCCGGGCAGGTACGGCCCGGGCAGGCGCCGGCCGAGGGCGTCGAACCACATCGAGGACGGCCCGGGCAGGATGCGGATGCCGTGGCCGGGCCAGATCGGGTCCCAGTTCCGCAAACCCTCGGTGTAGTGCCACATGCGGTCGCGGTTGACCAGCCGTACACCCGCCTCGGCGCTGATGTCGAGCATCCGCCCGTCGACGTAGGCGGGCACGCCGGTGACCATCTCCCGCGGCGGGGTGCCGAGGCGCTCGGGCCAGTGGCGGCGGACGATGTCGTGGTTCGCGCCGATGCCGCCGCTGGTGACGATGACGGCCTGGGCGGTGAGTTCGAACTCGCCGGCCGGGTCGCGGTTGGAGGCGACGCCGCGGGGTGAGGAGTCGTCGGCCAGGACCGTGCCGCGCACGCCCTGGGCGGTGCCGCCTTCGACGACCAGTGCGTCGACGCGGTGACGGTGGTGGAAGGTGAGCAGGCCGTCGCGCGCGGCCTGCTGGGCGTAGCGCACGAACGGTTCGACCACGCCGGTGCCGGTGCCCCAGGCGATGTGGAAGCGGGGCACGGTGTTGCCGTGCCCGTGCGCCGTGAGGTCGCCGCGCTCGGCCCAGCCGACGGTGGGCAGGAACGTGATGCCGTGTCCGTCCAGCCAGGACCGCTTCTCCCCGGCGGCGAACTCGACGTAGGCGCGCGCCCAGCGCACGGCCCAGGAGTCCTCGTCCTCCAGCCGGTCGAAGCCGGCGCTGCCGCGCCAGTCGCTCCAGGCGAGGTCGAAGGAGTCCTTGATGCCCAGGCGCCGCTGCTGCGGCGAGTCGACGAGGAACAGCCCGCCGAAGGACCAGAAGGCCTGGCCCCCGAGGTTGGCGGCGTTCTCCTGGTCGACGAGGGCGACCTTGCGGCCCTTGCTGGTCAGCTCGTGAGCCGCGACCAGGCCGGCGAGGCCCGCTCCTACGACGATGGCGTCGGCATCCATGGCGACCGTTCCCTTCCTCAGTTCTGATCGGGGGTGCCGCTGCCGTCGGTCAGCAGGGCCGTGAGCAGTTGCTTCAGCCAGACGCGGGCGTGCTCGACGTCCCGGTCCAGCAGCAGTTGCGTCGTGACGCCGTCGTACGCCGCGACCACGGCACGGGCCGCGCCGTCCGTGTCGCCCAGCACGGCGGGCAGTGCGGTGTGCCCGCGGGCCCGGCCGAGCCGGTCGGCGATCGCCTGCCGCAGCCGTGCGCGGTGTTCCAGCAGGCTGCGCGCCACGTCCGGGTCGCGGGCCGCGTGCACGAGGAAGTCCGTCTTCACCAGGAGCCAGTCCCGGTCGAGGAGCAGCACGTCGGTGACGCGGTCCACGGCGGCCGGCACGTCGAGGCCGGGTCCGTCGAGGGCGAGGGCGCCCGACACCTGTTCGGCGATCAGGTCGGCACGCTCGCGGTAGAGGGCGAAGAACAGCTCGTCGAGGCTGGAGAAGTTGGAGTAGAAGGCGCCTCGGCTGTAGCCGGCGGCCTCGCAGACCTCCTCGATGGAGACGTGCCCGAAGCCCTTGGCCGCGAACACCGAGAACGCCGCGTCAAGGAGCTTGGCCCGCGTGCGCACCCGGCGCCTGGTCACGCGCCCCGTCGTCCCCTCCACGGCCATGTCCGGCCTCCTTTCGATACATGACTGTATTCGATACACCGATGTATCGAAAGCCTCGCGCACGGAAGCCCTCTCCGACGAGATGGAACATACTTTCGATTACGGAGTAGGCTGGGCTCATGCACCTCCAGGGCTCCCTCTTCGACCAGACCGACGAGCTGCGCCTCGGTCCTCTCGACGGGATCAGCCGGACCGACCTCGGTTTCGGCGCCTGGCTCGACGTCCTGCCCGCATGGCTCAGCGGTTCCGACGACCTGTTCGAACAGCTGGCCGCCGAGGTGCCGTGGCGGGCGGAGCGGCGCACGATGTACGACCACGTCGTCGACGTCCCCCGGCTGCTCGCGTTCTACGGCGCGGACGACCCGCTGCCGCACCCGGTACTGGACGAGGCGCGGGACGCCCTGTCCGCCCACTACGCCGGCGAACTCGGCGAGCCGTTCACCACGGCCGGGCTCTGCTACTACCGCGACGGCCGGGACAGCGTGGCCTGGCACGGCGACCGGATCGGACGCGGCGCCCGCGAGGACACGATGGTCGCCATCCTGTCGGTGGGAGCACCCCGGGACCTGCTGCTGCGCCCGATGCGCGGTGGCCGCGACACCGTGCGCCGCCCGCTGGGCCACGGCGACCTGGTCGTGATGGGCGGCTCCTGCCAGCGCACCTGGGAACACTCCGTCCCCAAGAGCACCCGGGCGACGGGGCCGCGCGTCAGCGTCCAGTTCCGCCCGCACGGCGTGCACTGAGGCAGCCCGAACCGCCCTGTCGCGCGGGCCCCTTGAGGCGGACCCGGCGATTCCGCCTACGGCGGGGTCTGGTTTCCTTCTCTCGTCGGGCTGGGACCACACAACGCGGGGCGATCATGCGGGCAGACGTACGGCAAGTCGCGGACGGCACCTATCTGGTGCACGGCTCCAACACCAACTGGGTGATCCTCACGGAGGGGGACGCCGTCACACTGGTCGACACCGGCTACCCCGGGGACCGGGAGCAGGTCCTCGCCTCGCTCGCGGAGGTGGGCGGCTCCCCGGAGGCGGTCGCGGCGGTGCTGATCACGCACGCGCACAACGACCATCTGGGTTCCGCCGAGTACCTGCGCGCCACGTACGGCACGCCCGTCTATCTGCACGAGGCCGAAGTGCCGCACGCGCGCCGGGAGTTCCTGCACCAGGTGTCCGTCGGGACGGTGCTGGGGAACGCCTGGCGGCCGGGTGTGCTGCCGTGGGTGGTGCACGCGCTGCGCTCCGGCGGCACGACGCACAACCCGGTCACGGCCCCCGAGCCGTTCCCGACGGCGGGTGCCCTGGACCTGCCGGGACGGCCCGTACCGGTGCACACGCCGGGCCACACCGACGGGCACTGCGCCTACCACGTGCCGGGGACCGGCGTGCTGATCTCCGGCGACGCCCTGGTCAGCGGGCACCCCACCTCGCGGATCGAGGGACCGCAGCTGCTGCCGGACATGTTCCACCACGAGCGCCCGCGTGCCGTGGCCTCCCTGGACCTGCTCGCGGAACTGGAGGGCGAGCTGCTGCTGCCGGGGCACGGTCCGGTCCATCGCGGTCCGGTGCGGGACGCCGCTCTGCGGGCCCGCGAGCACGCCCTCTAATCTGATGTGACGATCGGCGGCGAGACAAGGACACCCGGCCCATGGCACTGCAGATCAGCGCGACCAACCCGGAGCACCCCGCGCTCTTGCTGGAACTGCCGTGGGACGTGCCCCTGGAGGAGTGGCCGGAGGAGTACCTCGTGCCCCTGCCGCGCGGTATCTCCCGGCACGTGGTGCGCTACTCCCGGGCCGGCGACGAGGTGATCGCCGTCAAGGAACTGGCCGCGCGGCCCGCGCAGCGCGAGTACGACATGCTGCGCGACCTGGACCGGCTCGGCATCCCGTCGGTGGACCCCCTGGCCGTGGTGACCGGCCGCACCGCCGCGGACGGCGCCCCGCTGGAGAGCGTCCTGGTCACCCGGCACCTGGGCGGCTCGATGCCGTATCGCTCGATGTTCGAGACGACCATGCGCCCGGCCACCATGCACCGGCTGATGGACGCGCTCGCCGTGCTGCTGGTGCGGCTGCACCTGGCCGGGTTCGCCTGGGGTGACTGCTCGCTGTCCAACACCCTCTTCCGGCGGGACGCGGGTGCCTACGCCGCCTACCTGGTGGACGCCGAGACCGGTGACCTGCATCCGCAGCTCAGCGTCGGACAGCGCGAGTACGACCTGGACCTCGCCCGGGTGAACATCAGCGGGGAGCTGCTGGACCTGGAGGCGTCCGGGGCGCTGCACCCGTCCGTGGACCCCATCGAGTTCGGCATGGAGATCTGTGCCCGCTACCGCGGCCTGTGGGACGAGCTGACCCGCACGTCCGTCTACCCGGCCGGCAAGTACCAGCACATCGAGCGGCGGATCCGCCGCCTGAACGAACTCGGCTTCGACGTCGCGGAGATGCAGATCGAGCACGCCTCGAACGGTGACACGGTCAGCTTCGTGCCCAAGGTCGTCGACGCCGGCCATCACCAGCGGCAGTTGCTGCGCCTGACCGGCCTCGACACGGAGGAGAACCAGGCCCGGCGGCTGCTGAACGACCTGGAGAGCTGGATGGCGACCCAGGACGACTACGCGCCGGGCGACCCCCTGGGCGCGCGCCCGGAGGTGCTCGCCCACCGCTGGGTTCGGGAGGTGTTCCGGCCGACCGTGCGGGCCGTGCCGCCCGAGCTGCGCGGCGCCGTGGACCCGGCGGAGATCTACCACCAGCTCCTCGAACACCGCTGGTACATGTCCGAGCGGGCCCAGCACGACATCGGCATCGAGACCGCGGTCGAGGACTACATCCAGAACATCCTGCCCAAGGCCCGCAAGACCCTGCAGCCGACCGCGGACTGAGCCGCCGCGGCCGCGTCAGGCGTGCGGCACCACGGCGACCGGGCAGCCCGCGTGGTGCAGCACCCCGTGCGCCACCGAGCCGATCCGGGCGCCGACGGCCGTACGGTGCGCCCGGCGGCCCACCACCATCAGCTGGGCCGTCCCCGCCACCGACAGCAGGACCTGGCCGGCGCTGCCCATCTCCACGTGCTCCGTCACCGGCACCTCGGGGAAGCGCTCCCGCCACGGCCGGACCGCCGCGTCCAGGCTCTTCTTCTCGTACGGCTCCAGTCCCCCGGCCTCGTCGAGGAGCTTCAGCGAGCCCGGGCTGTAGGCGAACACGGGCGGCAGGGTCCAGGCCCGTACGACCCGCACGGTCGCCCCGCGCGCGGCCGCCGTCTCGAAGGCGAACCGCAGCGCGTCGGCGCTGTCCTCCGGATCGCCCTGCTGGCCCACGACGATCTCGCGCCCGGCGGCCTCGGCCGAGGGCTCGTCGCCGGCCCGGACGAGCACGACGGGCCGGGCGGCCCCGGCGATGACCTGCTGGCCGACCGAGCCGAGCAGGAATCCGACGATCGGCCCGTGCCCGCGCGAGCCCAGCACCAGCGACTCGGCGCCGGCAGCGGCGGCGAGCAGGGTGTCGACGGCCGGCCCCTCCACGATGTCGGTGCTGACGTCGAGGTCCGGGTGCCGTTCGGTGACGGTCCCGACGGCCTCGGTCACCGCGTTGCGCACCCACTCCGCCTGGCGGTCGGCGTCCCCGGCGATCCGCGCCTCGGGCGCCTCCTGCGGCTGGGGCCGCCAGGCGTGCACCACCCGAAGTGCCAGCCCGCGCCGCACTGCCTCCCGGGCCGCCCAGGACAGAGCGGCGACGCTCTCCCGCGATCCGTCGACCCCTGCGGTGATCGGGCGTGTCATCCGGCTGCCTCCCTGTGGAACGTCACGGCGTGCTGCTCAGTCTTCACTACCCCCCGTCGGTGAGCCGAGGCGTCCGAAGCTGATCTCGGTATCGGAGCGCGGCGCGGCGATCGAACATACGATGGGCGAAGGTCGGTGCGGTGCCCCGGGGCTCCGTGCCGGTAGTCGACCGCCCGGTGTGGGGGACGTATGGCACAGGCCGCCGACGCGGCGCGGACCGTCATCATGACCGTGGACGACGACCCGGGGGTCTCCCGGGCCGTGGCCCGGGATCTGCGGCGGCGGTACGGCGCGTCGTACCGGATCGTGCGCGCGGAGTCCGGCGAGTCCGCGCTCGACGCGTTGCGGGAGCTGAAGCTACGCGGCGATCTCGTGGCGGTGATCCTGGCCGACTACCGGATGCCGCAGATGAACGGCATCGAGTTCCTCGAACAGGCCCTGGACGTGTACCCGGGCGCGCGGCGGGTGCTGCTGACGGCGTACGCGGACACCAACGCGGCGATCGACGCGATCAACGTCGTCGACCTCGACCACTACCTCCTCAAGCCGTGGGACCCGCCCGAGGAGAAGCTCTACCCGGTCGTGGACGACCTGCTCCAGGCGTGGCGGAACAGCGACTTCAGGCCGGTGCCCAGCACCAAGGTCGTGGGGCACCGCTGGTCGTCGCGGTCCTCGGACGTACGGGAGTTCCTGGCCCGCAACCAGGTGCCGTACCGCTGGTACTCCGCCGAGGAGCCGGAGGGGCGGCGGCTGCTGGCCGCGGCCGGCGCGGACGGGATGCGGCTGCCGGTGGTGATCACGCCGGACGGGACGCCCCTGGTCGAACCGGAGGCCGTCGACCTCGCCGCCCGGGTCGGACTCGCGACGACGCCGACGGCCGACTTCTACGACCTGGTCGTGATCGGCGGCGGACCGGCCGGGCTCGGCGCCGCCGTCTACGGCGCCTCCGAGGGGCTGCGCACCGTGCTGGTGGAGCGGTCGGCGACCGGTGGCCAGGCGGGTCAGAGTTCGCGCATCGAGAACTATCTGGGCTTCCCCGACGGTGTGTCGGGCGGGCAGCTCACCGACCGGGCTCGGCGGCAGGCGGCGAAGTTCGGCGCCGAGATCCTCACCGCGCGTGAGGTGACGGCGCTGGAGGTCAACGGCGCCGCCCGGATCGTACGGTTCTCCGACGGCTCTGCGGTCGCCGCGCACAGCGTGATCCTGGCGACCGGCGTGTCCTACCGGCAGCTGGCCGCGCCCGGCTGCGACGACCTGACCGGGTGCGGGGTGTTCTACGGGTCGGCCCTCACGGAGGCCCCCTCCTGCCAGGGGCAGGACGTGTACATCGTGGGCGGCGCCAACTCCGCCGGGCAGGCGGCGATGTACCTGTCCCGGGGCGCCAAGTCGGTGACGCTGCTGGTGCGCGGCCCGTCGCTGTCGGCCTCGATGTCGCACTACCTCATCCAGCAGATAGACGAGGCGCCCAACATCCAGGTGCGCTCCCGCACGGTCGTCGAGGCGGCGCACGGCGACGGCCACCTGGAACGGCTGACCCTGCGCGACGTGGACAGCGGGCACACCGAACAGGTCGACGCGCAGTGGGTGTTCGTGTTCATCGGAGCGGCCCCGCTGACCGGGTGGCTGGACGGCACGGTGCTGCGGGACGAGCGCGGATTCATCCTCGCCGGGCCCGATCTGACCTCCGACGGCCGTCCGCCGGAGAGCTGGGAGCTGGACCGGCCGCCGTACCACCTGGAGACGAACGTGCCCGGCGTGTTCGTGGCGGGCGACGCCCGTGCCGAGTCCGCCAAGCGCGTCGCGTCCGCCGTCGGAGAGGGAGCCATGGCCGTGATGCTCGTCCACCGGTATCTGGAGCAGTCATGAGCGGGCGGTCGATGCCGTGCAGCCCCCAGGAGATCGGGGCGCTGTTCCTGTTCGAGAAGCTCACGCCCGAGCAGCTCGGCAGGCTGTGCGGCGAGGGGCGGGTGGAGCGGTTCGAGCCCGGTCCGGTGTACACCGAGGGAGAGCCCGCCACCTGCTTCTACGTGATGCTCGAGGGCACGGTCGTGCTGTACCGCCGGGTCGGCGGGGACGACGTGGAGGTGACCCGGACCTCCCAGCGCGGGGTGTACGCCGGGTCCATGCAGGCGTATCTGGGCGACCGGGTGCGGCAGGTCTACAACAACTCCATGCGCGTCACCGAGCCGACGCGGTTCTTCGTGCTGCCCGCCGACACGTTCGCGGACATCATGCAGGAGTGGTTCCCGATGGCGGTGCATCTGCTGGAGGGGCTGTTCTTCGGTTCGAAGAGCACCCAGCGGGCCATCGGGCAGCGCGAACGGCTGCTGGCGCTGGGCTCGCTGTCCGCGGGGCTCACCCACGAACTCAACAACCCAGCGGCGGCGGCCGTACGGGCCACCGCGACCCTGCGGGAGCGGGTCGGCAAGATGCGGCACAAGCTGGCGATCATCGCGCAGGGTTCGTACTCCCCCGAGGTCATGGCGAACCTCATCGACCTCCAGGAGCGCACCGCCGAGCGGGTCGCCAAGGCCCCCACGCTGAGTCCGCTGGAGGCCTCCGACCGGGAGGACGCGCTCAGCGACTGGCTCGACGACCAGGGCATACCGGACGGCTGGCGGATCGCGCCCACCTTCGTCCAGGCCGGTCTCGACGTGGACTGGCTGGACCAGGTCGCGGCGGCCGTGGACGAGGATATCCTGCCGAGCGCCATCGGGTGGCTCAACTACACCGTCGAGACCGAGCTGCTGATGGACGAGATCAACGATTCGACCACCCGCATCTCGCATCTCGTCGACGCGGCGAAGCAGTACTCGCAGCTCGACCGCGCGCCCTTCCAGAACGCCGATGTGCACGAACTCCTCGACTCCACCCTGCTGATGCTGTCGGCGAAGACCGGCAAGCGGATCAAGGTCGTCAAGGAGTACGACCGGACGCTGCCGAGGATCCCCGCGTACCCGGCCGAGCTCAACCAGGTGTGGACGAATCTCATCGACAACGCGGTGTCGGCCATCAACAGCGCGGGCGGCGAGGGGACGTTGACCGTGCGGACGGCTCCGGACCACGACCGGCTGCTGGTGGAGTTCCGGGACACGGGCGTCGGCATTCCGGCGGAGGACCGGGGGCGGATCTTCGATCCCTTCTTCACGACGAAGCCCGTGGGTGAGGGGACCGGGCTCGGGCTCGACATCTCCTGGCGGATCGTGGTCAACAAGCACCACGGGAGCATTCAGGTGGAGTCGGAGCCGGGGGACACACGGTTCCAGGTGCTGCTTCCGCTTACATCGGTCGAGGAGGAGCCTTCATGAGTGGCGACAGTGGTGACAGCGGGATCGACCCGGGCGTGCCGCCGAGCGGCAACGGGTGCGTCGAGTGCGATGCGGGTGGCGGGTGGTGGTTCCATCTGCGGCGGTGTGCGCAGTGCGGGCACGTGGGGTGCTGTGACAGTTCGCCCGCGCAGCACGCGACGGGGCATTTCCGGGCCACCGGGCATCCCTTGGTGCAGAGCTTCGAGCCCGGTGAGAACTGGTACTGGGACTACTCGGCGAACGAGCTGTACGAGGCCGGGCCCGAGTTGGCTCCGCCGGGGAGTCATCCCGCGGATCAGCCGACGCCGGGTCCCGCGGGGCGGGTGCCGGTTGACTGGGCGAAGGTGTTGCGGGCCTAGGTGCCCCCTGACAGAAGAAGGTTGGTTCAGTGCCCCAGGGTTCATTCGTCACGCCGGTTGTGGGGCGGGAGTCCGAACTTGCCCGGCTGAGTGGCGTGCTGGAGCGTGCCCGGGGTGGGGAAGCCCGTGCGGTACTGGTCGCCGGAGACGCAGGGGTCGGTAAGACGCGGGTCCTGGAGGAGGTTTCCGGACAGGCCGCCGAAGCCGGGATGACCGTCGTCACCGGGCACTGCGTGGACCTCGGGGACGTCGGGCTGCCGTATCTGCCGTTCACCGAGGTGCTGGGGGTGCTCGCGGGGGATGAGCGGTTCGCCGCCGCTCTGTCCGCGCACCCGGTCGTCGAGCGGTTGCTGGGGGCCGGGACCGACGGTGTCCGGGACGTGGACGGGCGGTTGCGGCTCTTCGAGGGGATGGCGGGGCTGCTCGCCGCGGCGGCGGATGTCGCCCCGTTGCTGCTCGTGCTGGAGGATCTGCACTGGGCCGACCAGTCGTCACGGGATCTGCTGCGGTTCCTGCTCGGCCGGGGTGTCCTCCGGCACCGGCTGGCGGTCCTCGCCTCGTACCGGGCCGACGACCTGCACCGACGGCATCCGCTGCGGCCGCTGCTGGCGGAGTTGATACGGCTGCCCTCCGTGGAGCGGCTGGAGTTGCGGCCGCTGGCCGACCCCGATGTGGCCCGGCTGGTACGTGCCCTGGAGCACCGGCCGCTGCCGGACACCACCGTGCGGCGGATCGTGGAGCGCGCCGAGGGGAACGCCTTCTACGCGGAGGAACTGTTCGCGGCCACCGACTCGGAGCCCGGTGGGGTGCCCGGCGGCCTCGCCGACGTACTGCTGATCCGCTTCGAGCAGCTCTCCGACACCGCGCAGCAGGTGCTGCGGACCGCCGCCGTCGCCGGACGCCGGGTGGAGCACGAGGTGCTGCGTGAGGCGGTCGGACTGCCCGAGGAGGAACTGGAGTCGGCGCTGCGCGAGGCGGTGGGACGGCAGCTTCTCGTGGCCGGGGACGACGACACGTACTCGTTCCGGCACGCCCTCGCCCGCGAGGCCGTCTACGCCGATCTGCTTCCCGGGGAGCGGGCGCGGCTGCACGGCGCGTTCGCGCGGCTGCTCGCCGGGCGCGGCCGGACCGCCGAGAGCGCCGCCGAGCGCGCGCACCACTACCGGGAGAGCCACGACCTCGCCGAGGCGCTGACCGCCTCCCTGGAGGCGGCCGACCACGCCCAGCGGGTCGGTGCGCCCGCCGAGGAGCAGCGGCATCTCGAAGCGGCCCTGGACCTGTGGCCCGCGGTGGGTTCCGAGGTCCGGCCCTCGGGCGGCGGCATCGACCGGGTGACGCTGACGCTGCGCGCCTCGGCGGCGGCCGTGCACGCCGGGGAACTGCACCGCGCCGTCTCCCTCACCCGGTCCGCGCTGGGCGAACTCGGCCAGGACGCCGACTCCGAACTCGCCGCCCGGGTCCGCTACACCCTCGCCGGGAACCTGCTGAGCGTGGACAGCCTGACGGCGGCGTTCGCCTACAGCAGCGAGGCTCTGGGGATGATCCCCGAGGATCCGCCGTCGCGTACCTGGGTGTGGGCGGCGGCCACTCATGTCATGGCCGCACGTCACGTCGGGGAGAACGAGACCGCGGTGCGGGTCGCCCGCCGGGCCCTGGGTGTGGCGGAGCGGCTGCGGGTGACCGATGCCCAGGCGGACCTGCTAATCTCCCTGGCCGTGTTCGACGGCGGCGGGCGGCGCAGCCCGGAGGGCCGTGAGCGGCTGATCAAGGCCCGGGAGCTGGCCCGGAGTTCGGGCAACGCGCCGGTGGAGCTGCGCGCCCTGTTCAACCTGGCCATGGGGTGCTACGAGTCCGGTGCGCTGGCGGAGTGCCTGCCCTGGCTGACGGAGGGCCTGGACCGGGCCCGGCGCGCCGGGCTGCTGTCCTCGCCGTATCCGCTGGAGATGCGGTACCTGCGGCTGCTGGTGCTGCATGTGCTGGGCCGCTGGGACGAGTGCGTGCGCGCGGCGGCGACGGACGCGGACGTGCTGCCGGCGGCCGGAGGCTACACGGACGGTCCGGCGCTGTCCGTGGCGCTGGCGCGCGGCGATCTCGTCGCCGCCGACCGGGCGCGGGCGCTGCTGGAGGGGCCGTTCGACTGGATGGGCACCCTGGTCGCGGGCATCGTGCTCACCGACGCCGCCGGGCTGCGCCGCGATCCCGAGGACGCGGTGCGGTGGACGCGGTCCACGGTCACGGCCCTCACCGACGAGGCGGGCACCCGCCCGGACGTCGCGGTCCGGCTCGCCGCCCTGGCGTTGTCCGCGGTGGCCGACGCGGCGGCCGGGCTGCGGCTGACCGGCGACGAGGCGGGAACCCGCCGCTGGACGGACACCGCGACCGAACTCGTGGAACTGGCACGGGCCACCGCCACACGCGGCGAGGACGGCGGCCCCCAGGGCCCCGAGGGGCAGGCCTGGCTGGCCCGGGCGGAGGCGGAGTGGCTCCGGGCCGTGTCGGGGCCGGACGCCGCGGCCTGGTCGGATGCGGTGAAGGCCTTCGGCTACGGCGATGTCTACGAGCGGGCTCGCTGCGGGTTGCGGTACGCCGAGGCGTTGGTGGCGGCCGGGCGTCGCGAGGAGGCGGTGGCTCAGGCGCGGGCGGTCCGGGAGACCGCCGACGCCCTCGGCGCCACGCCGCTGCGGGAGCAGCTCGACGCCCTGGTCCGGCGCGGCCGGCTCTCGGACACACCGGGCGCCGAGGACCGGGCCGGCGCGCTCACCGCCCGCGAGCAGGAGGTGCTGCGGCTGCTCGCCCTCGGCCGCAGCAACCGGCAGATCGGCGACGAGCTGTTCATCAGCGGCAAGACGGCGAGCGTCCATGTCTCCAACATCCTCGCCAAGCTGGGCGCGTCGAGCCGCGGCGAAGCGGTGGCGATCGCCTACCGGGAGGGCCTGATCACCCCGGAGCCGACGGCGTCCGGCTGACCGGCACGACCGGGTGAGCACGCCGTCGAGGCGCCGAACAGACCGGGCTAGCGGCTTCCGCAGTCGAGGCTCTCGAGATCGACGGCGTCGGCCATCGCCTGCATCCCCTTGTCGTTGGGGTGCAGATGGTCGCCGCCGTCGAAGACGGGGCGGATCCGCTCGGGGTCGTCGGGGCTGCGCAGGACGCGGTCGAAGTCGGCGACCGCGTCGAACTCGCCGCTGTTGCGGATGAAGGCGTTGACCTCCCGGCGCACGGCCTCCCCGGCGGGGTCCCATTCCTGCCAGCCCTTGAAGGGGGCGATCGTGGACGCCACGACACACTTGCCGGCCGCGTGCACCCGGTCGATCAGGGTGCGGTACCCGGCGATCAGCTGGGCGGCCGTGGGGCCCGGTTCGAGCTTGATGTCGTTGACACCCTGGAAGAGGAACACCGTGCGCACGCCGGGCAGCGAGAGCACGTCCCGGGAGAGGCGGTTCAGGGCGCTCTGCCCGGGACCGTCGGTAAGGACCCTGTTTCCGGCGATCCCCGCGTTGGCGACCCCCTTGACCGTCGTCGTGGGGGACTCGGCCAGCCGGCGGGCGAGGTAGTCGGGCCAGCGCCGGTTGAGGTCGGTGGTGGACTGCCAGCCGTCGGTGACGGAGTCGCCCAGGGCGACCACGGCACCCGCGGCGGACCGTGGCCGCACGGTGACGGCGTCGAGGTAGGACCAGGAACCGGTCCGCTGTTTCCAGTGGGCCGCGCTCTCCTGCGCGGTGTGGTCGCCCTCGGTGGTGTACGACGTCTGCATCGCCATCCAGTGCCCGGTGAGCGCGCCTGCCGCCCGGGCGGCGTAGAGGCTGACGACGAGCGAGCTCGCGGCGGGGACGTGGCCGGGCAACGGGTCGCTGTGGACGATGCCGCCGGCGGGGACGGTGACGGAGCGCGCGCCGT
Source organism: Streptomyces sp. NPDC041940 (assembly GCF_055589465.1). NCBI lineage: Bacteria > Bacillati > Actinomycetota > Actinomycetes > Kitasatosporales > Streptomycetaceae > Streptomyces > Streptomyces sp. NPDC041940. The sequence goes on along the minus strand of NZ_JBVJBP010000007.1, from coordinate 212,470 downwards.
CGAAGGTCAGGCGTCTGTTGCTGCCGGGGACGAGCGCGGCTCCCTCCCGTTGCAGGCCGGCGTGGACGCTGCCGAAGGTCACGGGCTGCTTGCCGAAGGCGTTGGACAGCCGCACCCGCATACCGCTGCCGCCGACGCTGGTGTGCACCACCAGCCGGTAGCCGCGGCCGTCGACCGCCTCGCCGATGTGGTCGGCCGAGGAGGCCCAGGTGACCACGCCGTCCCCTGGCTCGGCCGGGGCGCTGGGAGGCCGGGCCGGCTCGGCCCCCTGGGGTGTCGCGCCGGCTCCGCAGCCCAGCACCAGGCAGGTGGAGAGGGCCGCCAGGGCGGTACGGCGGCGGGGGCGTGCGCTGCGGGGCATCGTCGGCGCTCCTTCGGCCGGTCGGCGGGCGTTCTCACGGCGCGAGGTCTCGTAGGGTCGTCGAGCCGCCGGGCGCGCGGCGGCTCGTCCGGGTGGTCCCGGCATACGACACGGTAGTGGTGCGTCCTCCGACGCTTTCCACGCCCCCGGCCGCGACGGCACGAGCGTCTCGATCATGGCGTCAGGACGACTGCGGCACGTCGATCCGGCCGACGACGGCCTGGTGGAAAGTGAGCCGGCCACCGAGGCAGAGGTCGTCGACCGGAACCCTCGCGCTCCCCAGGCCGTTGTCCGGGCGTGATAGGCGAGTTGGTCCCCGGTGGCAATCTGGCGTTGCCGGGCGGTGCGGTGACCGTCCGGGTGCCCGGGCCGTTCGACGTGTCCGCGCTGATCACGGACGACAGCGGAAAGGTCCGGGGCGACGGCGACTTCGTCTTCTACAACCAGCCGGCCGCCCCGGGAGCCGCGCTGCGGGATGACACGCTCAGCGTGGACCCGGCGAGGTTGCGTCCCGGAGCCACCCGGCTCACCGTCGCCGTCAGTCCGGCAGAGCCCGGAACCACCCTGGGCCGCCTGCCCTCCCCCACGCTCCACGTCACCGACGCCGGTGGCCGCCCCCTCACCCGGTTCACCCCGCCACACCCTGGGCAGGAGACGGTGCTGCTGCTCGCGGAGCTCTACCGGCGCGGCGACCGCTGGAAGCTACGGGCCCTGGGCCAGGGGTACGCCGACGGACTGGCGGGAGTCGCCCGGGACTTCGGCGTCGATGTCGTGGACGACACGTCCGCGTCGGGGCCGGGCGCGCTCGGCGGCGGGGTGCTCCCAGCGGCTCTCGCGCCCGCGGCCGGGCAGGCGGCGGCCTCGGCCGCACGGCACCGGGCAGCGGCCGAACCGGCCCACCGTGCCGTCCACTCCCCCGGACCTCCCGCCTTCACGCCCTCCGCACCCGGTCCCGACGGGTTCGTGGCGCTCGTCAACTCCGCGCGGGCCGAAGCCGGTTCGCCGCCGACGGCCCTCGACGCCCGTCTGGCGTCCGCGGCCCGGGAGCACGCCGCCGCCATGGCCATGACGGGACGCCTCGGCGTCGAGAGCCGGGACGGTGTCTCCGTCTACCAGCGCGTCACCGGCGCGGGATACGCGTATCTCACCGTCGGCGAGCACCTCGTGTCCGGCCCGCGCACACCCGCCGAGTTCGTCGCCTACTGTCTGCGCACCGACGCTCCGCGCCGCACCCTGCTCGACCCGGCGTTCACCCACACCGGACTGGCCCACGTCCACGACGGCCCCTCCGGTGACACCTACTGGACCGCCCTGTGGGCCCGGCCGTTCACACCGGACGGACTGGTCGGCACGGCAGCGGCCGTCACCGACCTCACCAACCGGGAGCGGGCACGGGCCGGGCTCCCGCCCCTGGCCGTCGACCCGCTGCTCACCACCGCCGCGCAGGCGCACAGCGCCGACATGGTGGCCCGCGCCTTCTACGCGCACACCGCGCCCGACGGCAGCCGGCCCTGGGACCGGGCCGCCGCGGCCGGATCCACCCGGCGTTCCATCGGCGAGAACATAGCCTGCGGACAGCGCTCCCCCGCCGAGGTCGTGGAGGGCTGGATGAACAGTCCCGGCCACCGGGCCAACATCCTCAAGCCCGGTTTCACCCACATCGGCATCGGCTTCGCGGGCGGCGGCCGGGCGGGCACGTACTGGACGCAGCTCTTCGGCGCCTGACACCGCGCCACCGCGCTCCGGGCCGTCGCCCCCGCCCGCGATCTTGGCGGAGGGAGACGCTCCGGGCGAGGATGCCCGCATGAAGGGTGACCTCTTTTCCAGCGAGCACATGGCCCAGCCGCCCGTCGCGGCGGGCATGACGATCGAGAACGCCAAGTGCGTCCGGTACACGGTGAACGGCGAGATGCTCTCCCGGCAGGGCGCGATGATCGCCTACCGCGGCAACCTCCAGTTCGAGCGCAAGGGCCAGGGCATGGGCGGCATGCTCAAGCGCGCGGTGACCGGGGAGGGACTGCCGTTGATGGCGGTGCGCGGGCAGGGCGAGGCCTGGTTCGCCCACGAAGCGCAGAACTGCTTCATCGTCGACGTCGAACCCGGCGACGAGTTCACCGTCAACGGCCGCAACGTGCTGTGCTTCGACGCCACGTTGTCGTATCGCATCGCGACCGTGAAGGGCGCCGGCATCACCGGCGGCGGTCTGTTCAACAGCGTCTTCACCGGGCACGGCAAACTGGGCCTGGTCTGCGAGGGGACCCCGCTCGTCATCCCGGTCTCCGCGCAGTACCCGGTGTACGTCGACACCGACGCGATCGTCGGCTGGACCGCAGGCCTGCAGACCTCCCTGCACCGCTCCCAGTCCATCGGGTCGATGCTGCGCGGCGGCTCCGGCGAGGCCGTGCAACTGCTGCTCCAGGGCGAGGGACACGTCGTGGTACGGCCGAGCGAGGCGACCCCGCAGAAGCCCGGGCAGCACTGATCGAAGCGCTGAAGCCCCTCGGGTGATCTACGCCTCACAGGCAACCCGGTCCGTTCCACCGACGTCTTGATCGGCAACAGGTGTGCCCTGGCCCTCGTGGCCAGGGCCGGTTTCCCCCCTTCTATACCCACCATGTATACACAGCGCGTATACATGGTGGGTATACGGACCGAAAGGCATCGATGTACGGCAAGGCATTCGCCCCGGAGTACCAGGGCGCGCTCACCACTCTGTCCGTCAACTCCTCTCTGACCGACGTACTGGCCGCCGGCACCGAGCAGTTGAGGGCGGCCGAGCGTGCCGGCGAGCCCGGGGAGGTGGCGCGTTCCGGACTCGCGGTGGCCGAGGCGCAGCGCAGGCTGGGCCGGGTCGCGGACGCGGACCGGGCCTGGAAGGCGAGTTACCGCGCCGCCCGCGAGGCCGAGGACGTCGGGGCGATGGCCTGGGCCCTGTGGAGCGGCGGCACACTGGCCCGGCAGCGCGGCGCGCTCCCGCTGGCCCGCCGCCTCCTCCAGCTCGCGGCCGACCTGGGCGAACGCGGCGGGGACATCGTCGTACGCGGCTACTCGCTGGCGGGCCTGGCCGAGACCGGCCGCATCCAGGGCGACTACGAGGCCGTCGGCCGGCTGCACGAGCAGTTGCTCGCCGAGGCCCGGCGGCGCGGGGAGGCGCGGCACACGGTGTGGGCGCTGGAGGGCATCGCGCAGATGCACCGCAACACCGGGGACTACGACAGGGCGTACGCCCTGTTCGAGGAGTCCGCCGAGATCGCGGCGCGCGCCGACGACCGGCGTGGTCACGCCTGGGCGCTGCGCGGTCTGGCCGACGTGGTGTCGGTGCGCGACGGAGACACCGAGCGAGCCCTGGAGTTGCTGAGCGAGGCGGAGACGACCTGCCGCGCGATGCGGCTGTCCAGCGCGCTGGCCTACAACCACAAGATGCGCGGCAACGTGCTGTACCGGGCCGGGCGTTACGCCGAGGCACGCGATCTGTACGAGCAGGCGCTCGCGGAGTTCCGTGAGATGAGCGAGCCGCGCGGGGAGGCGCTCTCGCGCCTCGGGCTGGCCAAGTCCCTGGCCCGGCTGGGCCGCGACCGCGGCGAGACGGCGGCCGAACTGGCCGAGCTCGCCGGCAGGCTGGAGCGGATCGGCCTCCAGCACGCCCGCAAGATGGTGGCCCGCGCCCATGAGGAGCTCGGCATACCGGACACGGGGCTCGCTCTCGCCGGGGCGGAGGCGGCCCGATGACGGCGCTCCCCATGGCGGTACGGGCGACACGTCAGGACCTCGCGGCCCCGGCCCGCACCACGCGCTCCGCGGACGCCCACCAGATCCTCGAACGCTGCCGCACCCTCGTGCGCCCCGCCCTGGCCGAGGCCGTCGGGCGGCTGCACCCCTGGATCGGCGAGATGGCCGCGTACTCCTTCGGCTGGTGCGAGGTGGGCGGCGCCCCGGCCGCCGCCTCGGGCGGCAAGGGCGTACGGCAGGCGCTCGCGGTGCTGGGCGCCGAGGCGGCCGGTGCGCCCGGCCGGTCCGGGGTGGCGGCGGCCGTGGCGGTGGAGCTGGTGCACACCTTCTCCCTGCTGCACGACGACATCATGGACGGTGACGCGGACCGGCGCCGCCGCCCGACCGTGTGGAAGGCCTACGGCACGGGACCCGCGGTGCTCGCGGGCGACGCCCTGTTCGCGCTGGCCGTCGAGACGCTCGCCGCGCAGCCGGGCGGTGCCGGTGCCGTGCGGACGCTGTCCGGGGCGCTGGGCGATCTGGTGCGGGGGCAGGCGGACGACCTGCTGTTCGCCGAGCGGCCCTGGACGGGACCGCAGCGGGTACGGCCCGACGAGTACCGGACGATGGCGGAGCTCAAGACGGGCGCCCTGCTGGGCTGCGCGGCCGCGCTGGGCGCCGTGCTCGGGGGTGCCGCCCCGGAGACGGTCACCGCGCTCGACCGGGCGGGCCGGCACCTCGGGATCGCCTTCCAGATCGTCGACGACGTGCTGGGCATCTGGGGTGACCCCCGGGTCACCGGCAAGCCGGTCCACGGCGATCTGCGGGAGCGCAAGAAGACGTTCCCGGTGCTGGTCGCGCTCGGCTCCCCGAGCGGCGGCAGGATCGCCGCGCTCTTGGAGGGCGGCGAGGAGCCCGACGCGGCGGCGGCCCTGATCGAGGAGGCGGGCGGCCGTTCGGCGGCCCTGGCCGAGGCCCGGCGTCACCTCGCCGCCGTCGAGACGGCGCTCGCCGGGGTGCCACTGGCGGCGGGAGCCGCCGGCGAACTGCGCTCGCTGCTCGACTTCCTGGTCCGGCGCGACGTCTGATCCGGTGGCCTCCGCCCGGCGTGATTGACCTCGGCCGGGTCGGCGGGCCAGGGTGCGACCAGGCGCGTTCCGCGACCCGCGCCCGGAAGGACGACAGCAGTGATCGGCATCTCGGAGATCGAAGCAACGGCCGAGCGGATCGCCGGGCACGTCGAGCGCACCCCGACCGTGCCCAGCCCGGGGCTGTCGGCGCTGCTCGGCGCCCCGGTCACCGCGAAGCTGGAACTGCTGCAACGCACCGGCTCGTTCAAGGCGCGCGGGGCGGCGGCGAAGCTGCTGTCGCTGGGCGAGGCCGAGCAGGCCGCGGGGGTGGTGGCGGTCAGCGGCGGCAACCACGGGATCGCCGTCGCGGTCATGGCGGCGGCCCTCGATGTGAAGGCCACGGTCGTCATGCCCCGCTCGGCGCCTTCCCGTGCCGTGGAGATCGCGGAGGCGTCCGGCGCGTCGGTGCGGCTGACCGACGACATGGACGGCGCGTTCGCGCTCATGACGCGCCTCCAGCAGGAGGGCCTGACCCTGGTCCACCCCTTCGACGACCCGGTGGTGATCGCCGGGCAGGGCACGGTCGGCCTGGAGTTCGCCGCCGACGCCGGGGAGCTCACCGACGTGCTGGTCAGCATCGGGGGCGGCGCGCTGATCTCCGGGGTCGCCGCGGCACTGCGGGCACGCCGGCCCGGGGTGCGGGTGTGGGGCGTGGAGACCGAGGGCGCGCAGGCCATGTCCGAGGCGCTGGCGGCGGGCGGTCCGCTGCCGGTCGCGCTGTCGTCGATCGTCTCCACGCTCAGCGCCCCGTCCGTGTCGCGGCTGACGTACGACCATGTCTCGGCCCTGGTCACCGAGGTGCTCGTGGTCCCGGACCGGGAAGCCGTGCGGGGCTCGCTGGAGCTGGCCGACCACGCCAAGGTGTGGGCCGAACCGGCCGCCGGCTGTCTGCTGCCCGCCGCCCGGCAGGTCCTGGAGCGGGTCGGTGACGGAGCCCGGCTCGGCCTGGTGGTGTGCGGGGGCAACGCGACCACGGGAGACATGATCGCCTGGACGCATCGCTTCGGGCTGCGCTGAGGATCCGACCGCCCTCGGGGAATCCGTCGCGGAATTCATCGGAGGGCTCCGAGTTCAGCTGTTGTACACCGCCGCATTTACCGGCGGTTACCACCAGGCCAGCCCGGAATTTGCGAATCCGCGGGCGGCGGCGTGCCAATTCTCCGCGCTCAAGGTGGACCGGGCGGCCGAGGTGAGCCGTGCCGGAGCCCATGAAAGACCGTTTCTCCTCGCGCACTTGCCCCCATCTCTTGAACAAAAGACAAGAATGAACACGGAGTTGCGATCCGATTGAACAGAGTGCGCCTCACTCCCCGTACATCTGGAAAAGGTTGAGAGCCAGGTTTCCAGTCGAGGGATGGCCATGGGCAGGGCGCACGTCTCCACACACCAGTTGGTCGCCGGCCGGTACCGGCTGCTCGAGATCATCCAGCGCGAGACCAACCGCATCTGCTGGTATGCCGAGGACACCGGCGCCGGCGAGGTCTCGCGGCCGTGTCTCGTCACCCAGATCGGGCTTCCGGACGACCCCCTCGAACCGGAGCGCCGGGCCTCCGCCCGGCTGCTGCGCACGTCCGAGAACATGGCGCTGCTGTGCCCGGGCCGGATCGCCGCGGTCGTCGACACCGTCGAGGAGGCCGGCGCCCTGTGGACCGTCAACGAGTGGATCGACGGCACGCCGCTGGGCGAACTCCTCTCGGAGCAGGGCACGTTCAACTACGTGCGCGCCGCGCGTATCGGCCTGGAGCTGCTCGACGTCCTGGACGCGGCGCACGCCGAGGGCATCACCCACGGCGAACTCAGCCCCGGGCAGGTGTTCGTCCGTGAGGACCACTCGGTCGTCGTCACCGGCTACGGCCTGGCCGGCGCCACCCTCGCGCCCCGGCTCACGGCCCCCGCGTACGCCTCTCCGGAACAGGCCCGGGACGAGCGCATCGGCCCCGCCGCCGACCTGTGGGCGCTGGGCGCGATCCTCTACACGATGGCCGAGGGACGCCCGCCGTTCCGTGACCGGGGGCGCCCGGAGAACACCCTGAAGGCCGTGGACCGGCTGCCGCTGCGTTCGCCGGTGCGCTCCGGGCCGCTCACCCAGGTCGTGCAGGGGCTGCTCCGCAAGGACTCACGCGAGCGGCTGACCCGTCCGGTGGTCCGGGAGGCACTGACCCGCGCGCTCAGCGAGGACCCGGAAGCGGCCCTGGCGTCGGTGCAGGCCCCGCGGCTGCGCGGCTCGTACGCCGCCATGCTGCCGGGGAACCCGGCCTGGAGCAGACGGACCATGGTGGCCGGGACGGCCCTGGCCGTGGTCACCGTCGCGGTCGCCGTGCTCGCCGCGACCCAGGGACTGCCCGGCAGTGACACCGGTAGCGAGGCGGCCGAGTCACCGGCCCGGCCGCCGGCCTCCGCCGCCTCGCCGGGCGAGAGCGCCGGCGGCGACGCTCCCGAGCCGTCCCGGACGCCCAGCCCGACGGAGAAGCCCTCCTCCCCGACGCCCACCCCGTCGTCCCCCGAGCCCACGCCGTCCGCCCCGGCCACCGGCCTGCCCCCCGGCTTCCAGCGCTACCACGCGCCGGAGGGCTTCTCCGTCGCACTCCCCAAGAACTGGAAGCGGCTGGACACCGACCGCCAGGGCCAGGCGTACCGGGTCGTCTTCGGCGCTGAGGGTGACGACCGCACGCTGGCCGTCACCTTCAGCGCGGACGCGGGCCCGGACCCCGTGGCCGTGTGGCGGGACGACGTCGAACCGAACCTGAAGCAGTCCGATGACTACGACCGGATCGGCGCGATCCGCGCGACGACGTACCAGGGGCGCGAGGCCGCCGACATGGAGTGGACGGCGGACGTCGGGGACACCCGTGTGCGCACCTTGGGCCGGGGCATCCTGCTGGGCGGCGGCCGGAGCTTCTCGCTGCGCTGGACGACCCCGGCCGCCGACTGGGAGGACAGCGCGAACGAGCAGACGTTGCGCACCGTGTTCAAGACCTTCCGGCCGGACTCAGACTGAGCCGCGCGGCGCGCGCAGGGAGGTGAGCGGGCCGGGACGCAGGGGCTGCGTGCGCCAGCGCGCGGTGAGCGTACGGTCCGCGAGGGAGCACGTCAGCGCCAGGCGGTGCGGGGTCTCCAGGAACGCCACCTCCACGGCCAGCGTGCCGGCGTCGGTCCAGCCGCCGCTCACCGCGGTCGGGAGCGGCTTCTCCGCCACCGTCCAGCCCGCCGTCCCGATCCGCAGGTCCAGGAGGCTCTCGCCCTCGGCGAGCCGGAGTGTCCAGCCGTCCGTGTCCTGTACGAGCCCGGCCGACCGGGCCGGGCCGTCCCCCACCGGGGAGCCGAACGCGGCCGCGGCCCAGTCCTCGGCCCGTCCGGGCGGTGCGGGGCTGCCCGGGGCGGGCGGCAGCGCGAGCCCGGCGAGACGCTCGCGCAGGGCCGCGTCGGCGGTCTCCCGGCCGGGCAGCGGCTCGGGGCCGAAGGCGGGCAGCAGATGCTTCCAGACGAGGTTCAGGAAGTCCTGCATCCGTTCGGTCGCCGCGGTCGTCGCGATCACCGCGTCGTGCTCGGGCAGCACCAGGCAGAACTGGCCGTACGCGCCGTCGCCCCGGTAGCCGTGCCGGGAGGTCCAGAACTGGTAACCGTAGCCCCGGTCCCAGTCCTGCCGGTCCGTGTCTCCCATCTCACCGGCGGTCGGGATGTGCGGGCGCGCGGCCCGGGCCGCCCACCCTTCGGGCAGCAGGCGCTCGCCCTCCCAGACGCCGTCGCGCAGATACAGCTCGCCGAGCCGGGCGATCGCGTCGGTGGTGGCGTGCAGACCGCTGTAGCCGATCTCGCGGCCGGCGCGGTCCCGCTGCCAGAACACCTCGCCGATGCCGAGCGGATCCAGCAGCCGCGGGCGCAGATACTCGGTGAGCCGCTGCCCGGTCACCCGCTGGACGATCGCGGCGAGGGTGTAGGTGGTGGGCTGGTTGTAGGCGAAGACGGTGCCGGGGTCGCGGTCCGGCGGCAGGAGCAGGAACCCGCGCACGGGCTCCGCCCGGTCCAGCCCGTAGGTCTCCTCGACGGTCTCCCGCTCGTGGCCGCTCGACATGGACGCCACGTGCCGTACGAGCATGGCGCGGCTGCGGGGGTCGGTGATGTCGGCCTCGAACTCCGGGAAGTAGGAGATCACGGGCGCGTCGAAGTCGAGCAGGCCCTCGGCCTCGGCCAGGGCGGCGGCGGTCCCGGTGAAGCTCTTGCTGAGCGAGTACAGCAGCTGAGGGCGGTCGGGGGTGTAGGGCGCCCACCAGCCGGAGGCGACGAGGTGTCCGTGCCGCATGATCATCAGGCTGTGCGGCTCGATCTCCGGGGCCTCTTCGAGGGCGTCGAGGAAGGCGTGGACACCGGAGGCGTCGACGCCCTGGGAGGCGGGGCTGCCGGTCGGCAGGGCGGAGGCACTCATGGAGGCATCCTCTCCCCGCCGACGGACCTTGATCGAGCCGTTTTCACGCCCGCTGTCCGGGGACTCGCCGGTTATGGTGCAAATCGGATACACGATGATGACCGAACAGGCCGGCCCCCGAGAGCTCGTCGACCATGTGGTGCGGGCCGAGGAGGCGGGCTTCGACTTCTCGGTGACCTCCGACCACTACTTCCCGTGGCTGCGCTCGCAGGGTCACTCGCCCTACGCGTGGGCCGTGCTCGGCGCGGCCGCCCAGGCCACGTCACGTATCCCGTTGATGACGTATGTGACGTGCCCGACGTTCCGCTACCACCCGGCGGTGGTGGCACAGAAGGCGGCCACGCTGCAGTTGCTGTCCGAGGGCCGGTTCCGGCTGGGACTCGGCTCCGGCGAGAACCTCAACGAGCACGTGGTGGGCGGCGGCTGGCCGTCCGTCGACGTACGGCACGAGATGTTCGAGGAGGCCGTGGAGATCATCCGGGCCCTCTTCAAGGGCGGCCACGTCAACCGTCGCGGCACGCACTTCGACGTGGAGTCGGCCCGGCTGTGGGATCTGCCGGACGAGGCGCCGCCCATCGGTGTCGCGGTCTCCGGGGAGCGGTCGTGCGAACTCGCGGGCCGGCTCGGCGACCTGGTGATCGCCACGGAGCCCAAGGCGGGGCTGCTGGAGGCGTTCGACCGGCACGGCGGCGCGGGCAAGCCCCGCATCGGGCAGCTGCCCGTCTGCTACGACCCCGACCGGGACACGGCCGTCGAGCGCGCCCACTCCCAGTTCCGCTGGTTCGGCAGCGGCTGGAAGGTCAACTCGGAGCTGCCGCACCCGGATTCCTTCGATGCGGCGACCCAGTTCGTCACGCCCGACGACGTGGCCGACGCCATCCCCTGCGGTGACGACCCGGACGCCTTCGTCGAGGCCGTGCGCCCGTACGCCGAGGCGGGCTTCACCGAGATCGCCCTGGTCCAGATCGGCGGCGAGTCTCAGCCGGCGTACCTGGACTGGTCGGAGAAGACCCTGCTGCCCGCGCTGCGCGACGCCTTCGGCTGAGGCCGGTGGCGCGGATGGCTCTCCGCCGGTGGGGATAGGCTGCTGGCCTGCACGTACTCGACGCAGCCAACCCCCTTCAGGAGAGTCGTCCGTGACCGTAGCCATCACCCCGCCCGAGACCTCCCCGGCGCCCGTCTCCGACCTGGTCGCGCTGGACGCGCGGGAGTTCGGGGCGTACGCCCGGACCGGAGGGTGGGCCTTCGGGCTGAAGGTGGCGCGCAGCGTGCGGCCCGGCGGGCAGGGCGCGGACGAGACGCCGAAGGTGTCGGCGAAGGAGTTCGCGGAGCTCGCCGGGTGCTCTCCGGAGCGGGTCATGCGCTACTACAAGGCGTGGGACCGGGCCGCCGACGACGGCCTGGTCCCGCACTTCGAGGCGCTGGCGCCGGGTGCGGACGTGGAACTGCCGGACGCCGACGTGTGGCTGAGCTACTACGTCTCCCGCAACAGCGCCACCTCCGAGCGCGGCACCGCCATCACCGAGGCCGCCGAGGCGGAGGGCATCCGGCCCACGAAGGCGCTGGAGGTCGCGGAGAATCCCACCGCCCTGCGTGCCGCGATCCTCGCCGACCCCTCCACCGCCCGCGCGGCCCGTCAGGCCCTGCTGGACCGGGTCCGGGAGGACCCCGACCTGCAGGCCGAGCTGGCCCGTGACGTCGTGCGCACCGACGAGCTGAAGAAGGCCGTCGCCGGCGAGAGCAGGGCGGCCGACCGCATCGGCTACGTGCGCCAGATCGCCGAGTCGGGCCAGATCAAGACGCCCGCCGGGCAGACCCTCGACGCGCCCGCCGATCTGCGTCAGGAGGCCGAGAGGCATCTGTCGCTCATCGACGAGCTGGACGAGGACGAGGACTCCGGCGAGTGGGCCACCGAGGCGTACGACACCATGAAGTCCCTTGTGGTCGAGACCGTGGAGGCCGACCCGGGGCTGCGGGTGCAGGAGCGGCGCACGAAGTTCTACAGCAGCCTGCAGCGGGCGACCAAGGTGTTCGAGGAGCTGACCTTCGACGACACCCCGGAATTCTACGAGGACGACATGGTGGAGCGCCTGGAGGAGCTGCAGCGGGCCGTGGCCGTTTGCATCGAGTCGCTGCGCGGTGCCCGGGGGAATCACCCGGAGGGCTGAGCATCTTGCGCGTGTGAGGGGTACTAGAGGGCTCTACGTCGGTTCTTCCCGGAGGCCCTTTCGTGAACTCCTTCGTGCACAAGACCCTGGTGGTGCAGCTCCAGGCCGGTGACACGGACCGTTTCTCGGTGCTCGCCCACCTGAGCTACGACGCCGCGGACCCGTTCGCCGTCACCCTCGTGTTCAGCCACGACGGCCGGGTCCTCGCCCGGTGGCAGCTGGACCGCGAGATGCTCGCCGACGGTCTGCGGCGTCCGGTCGGGGTGGGCGACGTGCGGATCCGCCCGGTGTCGCGGGGCATGTGGCAGGAGCTGCGCCTGGAGTTCCTCGGTGACGCCCGCCCCGACGGCGGCCGTCACCACGCCCTGGTGTTCGCGTGGGCCCCGGGGTTCGCGGCGTTCCTGCGGGAGACCCACGAGATGGTCCCGCCGGGCCGCGAGGAGGTCCACGTGGACGATTTCCTGGCGGACGTCATCGCCGGAGGCTGATCCCCGGGTCCTCGGTCCGGCCCGGCGGCACGGCGGCCGTCACTCCGACGTATGGCGGTACCTGGTCCACAGGGGCAGGACGAACCAGCACAGCAGGTACCAGCAGACCACTCCGGCGACCAGGTAGGGCACGAAGCCGTTGTGCGTGGCCACGCGCAGGATCAGCAGCAGGGAGGCGGTCGTCGTGGCCAGCAGCAGGAGGAGGCCGAGCAGCGTCAGCCGGGAGGCCAGCCGTACCGCCTGCGGCTTGACGCGCCGCCCGGAGACGAGGCGGTGCAGGGACACCGGGCCTATGAGCGCACCGGTCGCGCACGCGCCGAGCACGACCGTCACGAGGTAGATCGTCTGGTCCGTGCTGGTCAGATCGTCGTACTTCTCGGTGAACACCACGGTGAGCAGAAAACCGAACAGAATCTGCACGCCCATCTGGGCCACGCGGACCTCCTGGATGAGCTCCTGCCACATCCGGTCCGCTCTCTCCTCCTCGGTCTCGTCGCGCCCCCGGCGCCTGGCCCCGCCCTCTACCGCGTCCGACACTGTTCCTCCCGGTGTGAGACCTCGCGTCCTTCTCTCCCGCGAGTTCCCCGTAAAACGGCGTCGTCCCGGGCCGCGCGGCGGTTTGAGCGATCAGGCGTCGGATACACGGACGACGCGAATGACGCAGAACCCGAGGAGGTCGTGGACGCATGTCCGGAACGCAGCTCACCGTGACGCTCAGCGGCGGCGGCACGGACGACGCACGAGCGGTCGTCCGCGCCCTGCAAGGCACGTTCGGGGCGCCGGACGAGCTTCCCGCCGACGAGAACGCGACGGTGCACATGGCCACTTTCGGCGATGCGGAGGCGGGGCGCGCCGGCAGTGCCGGGGAGAGCGCCGAGCGGCTGTCCGCGCCGGTGACCGTGACCGTGCAGGGCACCCCGGAGGCGGTGCGGCGGGCGAGCGACACGCTCACCCGGGCCTTCACGGCCCGCGACGACGGTGTCGCCTCCGGCGACCAGGAGCAGGAGCGGCAGCTGCTCCTGGTGCCGTGACGGATGCCGTGAGCCAGGCGGTCTCTACCAGCGGGACTCGATCTGGTCCTTGACGCGCTGCTCGTAGAGGTCGCGGACCGCCGCCAGCGTCTCGCCGGACAGCTCCGGCAGGCGGGCGGCGTTCGCGTTGGCACGGGCCTGCTCGGGTGAACGCGCGCCGGGGATCACGGTCGTGACGCCGGGCTGCTCGACGATCCAGCGCAGGGCCAGCTGGGCCGGGGTGTATCCCTCGGGGGCGAGCGCCGCGAACTCGGCGGCGGCCTCGACACCGGTGGCGTAATCGACGCCGGAGAAGGTCTCGCCCACGTCGAAGGCCTCGCCGTGCCGGTTGTAGGCGCGGTGGTCGTTGTCGGGGAAGACCGTCTCCCGCGTGTACTTGCCCGACAGCAGGCCGGAGGCGAGCGGGACGCGGGCGATGATGCCGACCCCCGCCGCACGGGCGGCCGGGAGCACCTCGCGCAGGGGCTTCATGCGGAACGGGTTGAGGATGATCTGCACGCTCGCCACGTTCGGCCGGGCGATCGCGGTCAGCGCCTCCTCGCAGGTCTCGACGCTGACGCCGTACGCGGCGACGCGCTCCTCCTCGACCAGGGTGTCGAGGGCGTCGAACACCTCGTCCGTGGAGTAGACGGATGTCGGCGGGCAGTGCAGCTGCACCAGGTCGATCCGGTCGACGCCGAGATTGCGCCGGGAGCGGTCGTTCCAGGCGCGGAAGTTGTCGAGCACGTAGTTCCCGGGGATCTGGTCGACCCGGCGGCCCATCTTCGTGGCGACCAGGACGTGCAGGTCCGGCCTGCCGCTGAGGAACGTGGCGATGGTCTGCTCGCTGCGGCCGTCGCCGTACACGTCGGCGGTGTCGAAGAAGGTCACCCCGGATTCGGCCGCCGTCTCCAGTACCGCGAGGGCTTCCTTGTCGTCGACGTCTCCCCAGTCGGCACCCAGCTGCCATGTGCCCAGGCCTACGACGGAGGCGTGCTGACCCGACCTGTCGAATGTGCGCTCGTCCATGGGCGTCAGTCTGTCATCCGTCACGGCCACGCGCGGAACGTGTCGCTCCGGCCCGCCACCCCTGCCCGTTCACTCACACGAGTGAATAGTTGCGACGGGAACGTGTCACGTGTCAGCCGGGCCCCTAGCGTGACTCCACGTGACTACCGGTTCAATGAGCAACTGCCCTTCCCAAGAGCCGCGTTGGACGCGCCGGGGCTTCCTCCGCACGGCGGCCGCCCTCGCCGCCGCGCCGAGTCTGCCGGCGGATCCGGCGGCCGCGGCGGCGGAGCTGCCGGACTTCCCGGCGGATGTCGCGCTGTACCGCTCGGCGTACCGGAACTGGGTCGGCGAGATCACCGCGGATGGCCTGTGGGCCTGCGCGCCGGACGGCCCGGAGCAGGTGGCCGAGGTCGTCAACTGGGCGTGGCGGCACGGGTGGCGGGTGCGCGCCCGGGGCGCCTCGCACGGCTGGTCGCCCCTGACCGTGACGGAGGGGACGCCGTCCGGCGCGCCCGTCCTCCTCGTCGACACCACGCCCCGTCTGACCGGCCTCGCGCTGGACTCGCCGACGGCCGTACGCGCCGGAACCGGCGTGACCATGGAGGCCCTGCTGACCTTCCTTGAGGAACACGGCCTGGGCGTCACGGCCGCTCCCGCTCCGGGTGTCCTCACCCTGGGCGGCGCCCTGGCGATCGACGCGCACGGCACCGCCGTACCCGCGCGGGGCGAACACCGGCGGCCCGGGCACACGTACGGCTCGCTCAGCAATCTGGTCCTGTCCCTGACGGCGGTCGTCTGGGACTCCGGGGCCGGCGCGTACGTGGTGCGCACGTTCCGTCGCGACGAGGCGGACTGTGCCGCGCTGCTGACCCATCTCGGACGCTCCCTGGTGACCGAGGTGGTGCTGCGGGTGGGGGCGAACACGAACCTGCGGTGCCTGAGCCGTACGGACATCCCGGCCGGCGAACTGTTCGCAGCGCCCGGCTCCGACGGGCGTACCTTCACACGCTTCCTGGACGAGGCCGGGCGGGTCGAGGCGATCTGGTTCGCCTTCACCGAGCATCCCTGGCTGAAGGTGTGGAGCGTCTCCCCCACCCGGCCGCTGACCTCGCGGCGTGTGACGCGGCCGTACAACTACCCGTTCTCCGACAACATCCCGACGCCGGTGGCGGAGCTGGTGGGCCGGATGACGTCGGACGCGGCCTGGTATCTGGCGCCGGTGCTGGGCGCCGCGCAGTACGAAGCGGCCGCGCTCGGGCTGGTGACGACGCTCTCCGCCGACCTCTGGGGACCGTCCAAGAACACCCTGCTGTATCTGAAGCCGAGCACCCTGCGGGTGCACGCCGACGGCTACGCGGTCCTCACCTCGCGGGAGCAGGTGCAGCGGGTGCTCTCGGAGTTCGCCGCCTTCTACCGGGAGCGGCTGGCGGCGTACGCGGCCCGGGGCAGCTTCCCGGTCAACGGCTCGGTGGAGATCCGGGTGACCGGCCTGGACGAGCCGGGCGACGCCGGGGCGGCCGGGGCCCGCCCGCCCCTGCTGTCCGCGCTTCGGCCGCGCGCGGACCACCCCGAGTGGGACACGGCCGTGTGGCTGGACGTCCTGACGCTGCCGGGCACCCCGGACGCGGAGGCGTTCCTGCGGGAGATCGAGCGGTTCCTGCTGCGCACCTTCGACGGCGGGTTCGCGCTCACCCGGGTGGAGTGGTCCAAGGGGTGGGCGTACACGGACGACGGGGTGTGGAGCGACGAGGAGGTACTGGGATCGGTGGTGCCGGCCGCCGTCGGTACGGCGGAGTGGGCCGAGGCGGACGCGGTGCTGGACCGGCTCGACCCGCACCGCGTGTACGGCAACGCCTTCCTGGACCGGCTGTTCGGCCAGGGCGCTACGGGCTGAGGTGTGCCTGCACCTCGGTGCCGCGGGCGATGCCGTACATCACGCCCAGGCCGAGCAGGGTGGCGACGGCCAGTTCGGCGCGATCGCGCCAGTTTCGCGGCGTGACGTGCACCACGGGCAGCGGGCCCCACGGGGAGGAACAACCGCCGCGACACCCCAAGCAGGTGGAATCTCCCCTTCCGTGCCCACGCCCCGCCCCCTGACGGCAAGATCATCTTCGTTCAACCTTGCACGACATAAGGGGAATTGCCCGGATCGCAGCCAACCGGCTCGCGCGGATTTCTCCCGGTACCGGACGGACCGGTAGGCATGCCCAGGTCAACACCCCAACCGACCCAGGAGGTCCGCATGCCGGAACTCAGCCGTCGCCGCGCGCTCACCGCCGCGGCCGTCCTCGCCGGGACGGCCGGCGTCCTGCCCGCCGTCGTACCCGCCACGGCCGCCACCGGGCACCACGACTCCCCCGGGACCTTCGACGAGGTCTACAAGGGCCGCCGGATACAGGGCCGCCCGGCCGCCGGGACCGGTCATCACCACCACGGCGCCGGATACGCGGTGTTCGTCGACGGTGTGGAACTGCACGTGATGCGCAACGCCGACGGCACCTGGATCAGCGTCGTGAGCCACTACGACCCGGTGGCCACCCCGCGCGCCGCCGCCCGCGCCGCGGTGGACGAGCTGCAGGGCGCGCGGCTGCTGCCCTTCCCCGCCAACTGACCCGCACCGAAAGGCTCTGGAGCACCCGCACATGACCGTCCGCAAGAACCAGTCCGCCCTGACCGCCGACGAGAAGCGGCGTTTCGTCGCCGCCCTCGTGGAGCTGAAGCGCAGCGGCCGCTACGACGCGTTCGTCACGACGCACAACGACTTCATCGTCTCCGACACCGACAACGGCGAGCGGACGGGCCACCGCTCACCGTCCTTCCTGCCCTGGCACCGAAGATTCCTCCTGG
Organism: Streptomyces sp. NPDC041940; assembly: GCF_055589465.1. NCBI lineage: Bacteria > Bacillati > Actinomycetota > Actinomycetes > Kitasatosporales > Streptomycetaceae > Streptomyces > Streptomyces sp. NPDC041940. The sequence continues at coordinate 195,324 of NZ_JBVJBP010000007.1, read as the reverse complement.
AGTTCGAGCGGGCTCTCCAGTCGGTGGACGCGTCGGTGGCCCTGCCGTACTGGGACTGGACCGTCGACCGTTCCCCGCGTGCCTCGCTCTGGGCGCCCGAATTCCTCGGCGGCACCGGGCGCGACCGGGACGGCCGGGTGTCGGACGGTCCGTTCGCCGCGGCCGGCGGGAACTGGCAGATCAACGTGCGGGTCGACGGCCGTACGTTCCTGCGCCGGTCCCTCGGTGCCGGGGGGCGCCAGCTGCCCACGGCGGCCGAGGTCGAGTCGGTGCTGTCGATGCCGACGTACGACATGGCGCCCTGGAACAGCGGCTCGGACGGATTCCGCAACCATCTCGAAGGCTGGCGCGGCGTCAATCTGCACAACCGCGTCCACGTGTGGGTGGGCGGGCACATGGCCACCGGTGCCTCGCCCAACGACCCGGTGTTCTGGCTGCACCACGCGTACATCGACAAGCTGTGGGCCGAGTGGCAGCGGCGGCACCCCGGCTCCGGCTATCTGCCGGTCTCGGGCACCCCGAACGTGATCGACCTCAACGAGACGATGAGGCCGTGGCACGACACGAGCCCGGCGGATCTGCTGGACCACACGGCGCACTACACGTTCGACGTCTGATCAGGCTGTGGCGGCCGCGCGGCACTCCGGGTGTCCCCAGCCGCTGTCGTTCTTGCTGATGGGCTCGCCCGCCGCGTAGGAGCGGCCGCACTGGCAGCGGCCGGGGAACTTCGCCTTGATCGTGCGCGAGGAGCCCTTGGCGCCGGAGGCCTTCGCGGTGCGGGCCGAGCCGCCGCGCGGGCGGGAGCGGGGTGCCTTGACCGGGGTGTCCGGGGCGGGCGGCGGCTCGGGGGAACCGAGCTCGCTGCCCGCGGACTCCTGGACGGTGGCGGCCTGGCTGGCGGCGCGGTCGGCGAAGTCGTTGAGCCGGTCGCCGTCGACCTGGTGGGCGGGCACGTAGCGGAACTCGACCGAGCGGCCGTCCAGGAGTTCGTCGATGCGCACGACGAGGTCCTGGTTGGCGACCGGCTTGCCGGCGGACGTCTTCCAGCCGTTGCGCTTCCAGCCGGGCAGCCAGGTGGTGACGGCCTTCATCGCGTACTGCGAGTCCATCCGGATCTCGAGCGGTACGCCCGGGTCGGTCGCCGTCAGCAGGCGCTCCAGCGCGGTCAGTTCCGCGACGTTGTTGGTGGCCTTGCCGAGCGGCCCCGCCTCCCAGCTCACCGGGCTCTCGGAAGCGTCGGCGACGACCCAGGCCCAGCCCGCGGGCCCCGGGTTTCCCTTCGAAGCCCCGTCGCACGCGGCCACAACACGTTCAAGCATGGGCTCGATCATGCCATGGCCGCACGGTCCGCCGGGCCGGGAGGGCCGGGTGGCTACGACACGTCGGACAGGTTCGGCATGTCTCCCTCGGTCGTCGTGACGTCGATCACCGAGAAGAACGCGCCCTGCGGATCGCTGATGGCGGCGAACCGGCCGAACGGCGTGGTCATCGGGCCGAACCGCAGGACACCGCCGTGCTTGGTCGCCTTCGCCACAGCTTCGTCGCAGTCCCCGACGGCGAAGTAGACGTTGATGTACGGCGGCACCTCGGGCGGGAACTCCTCCGTCATCTGCATCCGGCCCAGGACGGTGCGTTCGCCGAGGTCGTAGATGCGGAAGTCAATCTCGCCGTCCTGCATGTCCCGCTGCCGGTAGGAGAAGACGGCGGGGAAGAACGCGTCGGACTTCTCGGGCTCGCGGGTGAAGACCTCGGCCCAGGTGTAGGCGCCCGGTTCGGCCATCACCTCGAAGCCCTCGTGAGTGCCCGCCTGCCAGACGCCGAAGACGACGCCGCTCGGGTCGCGGGCCAGGCACATGGTGCCGAAGTCGCCGACCTGCATCGGCTCCATCAGCACCTCGCCGCCGTTGTCGCGGATCCGGGCGGCAGTGGCGGCGGTGTCCCGGGCGGCGAAGTACAGGCACCACTGCGACGGGGCCTCCGGCTGTCCGGGCATGGGCGGGACGACGGCGGCGACCGCCTTGCCGTCCGCATAGGCCTGGGTGTAGTCGCCGTACTCCGGCGACGCCTCGGCGAAGGTCCAGCCGAGGACGTCTCCGTAGAAGCTCTTGGCCCCTTCGAGGTCACTGAACGTCGCGTCGGCCCAGCAAGGGGCTCCTTCAGGTTGCACGGCCATGGCTGCGGCCCTCTCCGGATGGGTGGATGGTCCGTTTCCTCACGCTAGTCATCCTCGGGTCGGCCCGCGCGCCGAACAGGACGTTCCGCCGCAGACTGGGCGGGAGCCCTCGGCAGGACGGGGAGCGGTATGGCGGACGGGACGATGCGCGCGTGGTCGGTGGAGCGGCCGGGTCCGGTCGGGGAGGGTTCGCTCCGACTGGTCGGGAAACCGGTGCCGGTGCCCGCGGACGACGAGTTGCTGGTGCGGGTGCGCGCCTGCGGAGTGTGCCGTACGGATCTTCATGTCGCCGAAGGTGATCTGCCCGTGCACCGGGCGGGTGTCACGCCCGGGCACGAGGTCGTCGGGACGGTGGCCGGGGCGGGCGCGGCGGTGCGCGGCTTCGCGGTGGGCGACCGGGTGGGCGTGGCCTGGCTGCGCCGCACGGACGGCGACTGCGCGTACTGCGCACGCGGCGCGGAGAACCTCTGTCCCCGGTCCGAGTACACGGGCTGGTTCGCGGACGGCGGCTACGCGGAGTACACGACCGTACCGGCCGCGTTCGCCTATCGGATGCCGGACGACGTGCCGGACGTGGCACTGGCGCCCCTGCTGTGCGGGGGCATCATCGGCCATCGCGCGCTGCGGCGGGCCGCGCTGCCGCCCGGCGGGAGGCTCGGGCTGTACGGCTTCGGGGGCAGCGCCCACCTGTGCGCGCAGGTGGCGCTGGCCGAGGGGGCCGTCGTGCACGTCATGACGCGTGGTGCGGCCGCGAGGCGGCTGGCGCTGGAACTGGGCGCCGCGTCCGCGCAGGACGCGTACGCGAGGCCGCCGGAGCCGCTGGACAGCGCGATCCTCTTCGCCCCGGTCGGCGAACTGGTCCCGGTAGCGCTGCGCGCCCTCGACCGGGGCGGCGTCCTCGCCATCGCCGGCATCCACCTCACCGACACGCCTCCCCTGCACTACGAGACCGAGCTGTTCTACGAGAAGCAGGTGCGCAGCGTCGCGTCCAACACGCGTGCGGACGGCCGCGAGTTCCTGATGCTGGCGGCTCGCCACGGCGTCCGGGCGACGACGCGTCCCTACCCGCTGTCGCGGGCCGTGGAGGCGCTCGGGGACCTGAAGGCGGGGCGGTTCGACGGGGCGGCGGTGCTGGTGAACGACTGGGTGTGAGTGGTGTCGGCGTGCGAGTCACCACGGGGTGTGCGCCGGAGCGGTACGGGCGGTGACCGCGGCGACACGCGGTGCTGTGCACCCTGTGCGCCGGGCGCGGCCGGGTCGGCGAGCGGCGTGGGGGCATACGCCCGCTCGTCCTCCACTCCCATCGTGGGTTTGCCACCTCCGGCGCGAGAAACCGCCCCCTTCACGCGGTTATCCGGTCACCTCTGCCGCTGTTTGGCTATGCCTCGCGGCGCGTCCGGCTCACGGGCGCCACGAGTCGCCGCCTTCGCCTGCCACCCCACCGTCCCGGGCTTCCCGGGCCACCCCCGCTCAGCAACGGCCTCGCCCCGCTCACTCAGCGAACATCCCGTTCGATCCCAGGGAGGGAATGTGTCCGCCCCCGAAAGCACCACCGGCCCCGCCACCGACGAGCCGGCTCCCGAGCCCGCTGCCGGCACCGGCGCGGCCGAGGCTCAGCTCACCAGTCTCAGCACGCAGGCGGCGCGCCGGCTCGCCACCACCACCAAGTCCGTGCCGCAGATGCAGGCCATCACCTCGCGCTGGCTGCTCAAGATGCTGCCGTGGGTCGATGTCCGGGGCGGCGCCTACCGGGTCAACCGGCGTCTGACGCTGCGTCTCGGCCGGGGCCGGGTGCAGTTCGAGCAGAACGGTGCCGACGACATCAGGGTCATCCCCCAGACGCTCACCGAACTGCCCGTGCTGCGCGGCTACTCCGACGCCGAGGTGCTGAAGCAGATCGCGTCGCGCTTCGAGGTCCGTGAGGTGCGCGTCGGCGAGGTGCTCTTCGAGGCCGGCCAGCCCGTCACCGAGGCCTACCTGATCGTGCACGGCCGCTTCACCCGGTACGCCATCGGCAAGTACGGCGAGGAGGAGGTCATCGGGGTCGTCTCGGACGGCGAAGGGCTCGGGGACGAGGCGGTCGGGCGGGCCGACCCGCTGTGGCTCACCTCCGTACGGGCGGAGACCTCGGGCGTGGTGCTGGTGCTGTCCTGGGACGCGCTCCGGGAGTACACGGACCGCGTCCCGTCCTTCGCGGCCCAGCTGGAGGCCTACGCGGAGCGGCAGAGCAAGCCGATGAACCGCAAGGGCGAGGCGGATGTGCCGGTGCAGGCCGGGCATGTGGGCGAGCCGGTGCTGTCCGGCGGCTTCGTCGACTACGAACTCGACCCGCGCGAGTACGAGTTGTCGCTCACGCAGACCGTGCTGCGCGTCCACACGCGGATCGCCGATCTCTACAACGACCCGATGGACCAGACCGAGCAGCAGCTCCGGCTGACCATCGAGGAGATCCGTGAGCGGCAGGAGTGGGAGCTGGTCAACAACCGCGAGTTCGGGCTGCTGCACAACATCGACTACAGCCAGCGCATCAGTACGTTCTCGGGCCCGCCGACCCCTGACGACCTGGACGAGCTGCTGTCGATGCGGCGCAAGACGCGGCTGTTCCTCGCCCATCCCAAGGCGATCGCGGCGTTCTTCCGGCAGTGCAACAAGCGCGGGCTGGTGCCCGGTACGGCGAACGTCGACGGGCACGAGGTGCCCGCCTGGCGAGGTGTGCCGTTCTTCCCGTGCGGCAAGATCCCGGTCAACGACCACCACACCAGCAGCATCATCGCCCTGCGCACCGGCGAGGCCGACCAGGGCGTCGTCGGACTGTTCCAGACCGGTATCCCGGAGGAGTACCAGCCGGGCCTGAACGTACGGTTCATGGGCGTCGACGAGACGGCGATCATCCGCTACCTGGTCACCGCGTACTACTCGATGGCCATCCTGGTGCCCGACGCCGCGGGCATTCTGGAGAACGTCCAGATCGGCCGGACAGCCGGCTGACGGGGTGGAGTCGAGTACGCCCATGAACACTCCCCCGCCCCCCGGCTCCGAGCCCCACCCGACGCCCGGCCTTCCGGCCCCACCGGCCGTTGGAACTCCGGCTCCAGAACACTCCGGCTCCCCTCCCCCACCGGCCCCACCACCCCCCGCCTTCCCAACCCCGCAGGCTCCCGGTCCCCCGGCGGCCCCCACGCCCCAACCCGGCCCACCGGCCCCGGGGTCGCCGACCTCAGCACCCCTCGGCTTCCCGACCCCACCGACCGCCGAATACGCGGGCCCACCAGCCCAACCAACCCTCGACCTCCCGACCCCACAAGCTCCGGGATCCCCGGCCCTACCGCCCTCGGCCTCCGCGCACCAACCCGGCCCACCAACCCCCGGCTTCCCGACCCCGCCGGCTCCCGGGTCCCCGACCCCACCGGCCGTTGGAACTCCGGCTCCAGAACGCTCCGGCTCCCCTCCCCCACCGGCCCCACCACCCCCCGCCTTCCCAACCCCGCAGGCTCCCGGTCCCCCGGCGGCCTCCACGCCCCAACCCGGCCCACCGGCCCCGGGGTCGCCGACCTCAGCACCCCTCGGCTTCCCGACCCCACCGACCGCCGAACCCCCAGGCCCACCAGCCCAACCAACCCTCGACCTCCCGACCCCACAAGCTCCGGGGGCCCCGGCCCTACCGCCCTCGGCTTCCGCGCACCAACCCGGCCCACCAACCCTCGGCTTCCCGACCCCGCCGGCTCCCGGGTCCCCGACCCCACCGCCCTCGGGTTCCACGCACCAACCCGCCCCACCAATCCATGGGTCTCCCACCCCAGCACCCCCCGGCTGTCCGACTCCACCGACTGCCGAATCCCCGGGCCCACTGTCCCCGGGCTCCGCGACCTCACCGAGTTCCGCGCACCGGGCGGTCTTCCGACCTCCGTGCGCACCGACCTTCGGCTTCTCTGTCCCACCGGCACTCAGGGCTCCGGCATCGCTGCCCTCGGGCTCCGAGCCTCGTCCAGCCCTCGATCCTTCGGCCTCAAGAACCGTCGGCCTCCCGAGCCCACCGACCGCCGAAGCGCCGGTCCCTCAACCCCCCGGCTCCGCGACTCCACCAGCCCGCGCGACCCGCCCGGTCTTCCGCCTTCCCGCCCCACCCACCCTCAGCTTCTCGGTCCCGAGCCCCCCAAGCTCGACACCCCAACCGCCCCCGCCCGCCTCCACCCCCCGGCTCACCCCGCCCGGCCCCCCGAGCCTCGCCCGTACCGGACGGGCCCGGCCCGGCGGGCCCGTGCCTGGGCTTCGGTGTCGGCCCGCCGTGCCCGCCGATCCCGAGAAGGTCGTGGAGATCGACCGGAGGCTGGAGGCCTGGGCGCACCGGCTCGATCTGTTTCCGCCGGCGTGGACGGGGGACTTCGCGGGGTTCCAGTTCGGCCGGGCCGTGGTGCTCCAGCATCCGGGTGCCGCCGATCTGGACCGCCTCACCGTCGCAGGCGAGCTGCTGCTGGCCGAGAACCTCGTCGACAGCTGCTACTGCTCGGAGGACGAGGACCGGGGCGGATCCTCACGCGGTGTCGGCGGCCGGCTGATCATCGCCCAGTCGGCACTCGACCCCTTCCACGGGCCGCCCGAGGCGGAGCGCGAGTGGCGCCAGGGGCTGACGGCCGACGGTCCGCTGCGCTCGTACCACCGCGCGCTGCGGGACTACGCCGGGTTCGCCACGCCCAGCCAGACCGACCGGTTCGTGCACGACATCGCCCGGCTGCACCTCGGCTACGTCGCCGAGGCCGCCTGGGCGGAGACGCGGCACGTGCCGCGCGTCTGGGAGTACCTGGTGATGCGGCAGTTCAACAACTTCCGCCCCTGCCTGTCGATCGTCGACGCCGTGGACGGCTACGAACTGCCCGAGGCGGTCTACGCCCGGCCGGAGATCCAGCGGATCACGGCGCTCGCGTGCAACGCCACCACGATCGTCAACGACCTGTACTCCTTCACGAAGGAACTCGCGGCCGAACCCGACCACCTCAACCTGCCGCTGGTCATCGCCGCCAACGACCGGTGCGGACTCAAGGCCGCCTATCTGAAGGCCGTCGAGATCCACAACCAGATCATGGACGCCTTCGAGGAGGAGTCCGCGGTCCTGTCCGCCGGCTCGCCGCTCGTCGAGCGCTACGCCCGGAGCCTGGCGGCCTGGGTGTCCGGCAACCACGAGTGGCACGCCACCAACACCCACCGCTACCACCTGCCCGACTACTGGTAGAGCACAGTCCCTTGACATCACGCCAGAAGCACGAGGAGCCGTCCTTGACCACCACCGCCGACGCCACGACCGCATCACTGCAGCCCTCGCCCGCCGCCGACTCGACGTACCAGACCCGCGTGGCCGACTACTGGAACGCGGAGGAGAACCCGGTCAACCTCGAACTGGGGAAGATCGACGACCTGTACCACCATCACTACGGCGTCGGAGACGCCGACTGGTCCGTGCTCGACGAGTCCGACCCGGAGCTGCGCCGCGAGCGGGTCACCACCGAACTGCACCGCCTGGAGCACGCCCAGGCGGAACTGCTCGCCACCCACCTCGGCCCCCTGGCCCCCGCCGACCGCGCCTTCGACGCCGGCTGCGGACGCGGCGGCGGCAGCGTCGTGGCGAACCTGCGGTACGGCTGCCGCGCCGACGGCGTGACCCTCTCGGCCAAGCAGGCGGACTTCGCGAACGAGCAGGCCCGGCGGCGCGGCATCGACGGCAAGGTCCGCTACCACTGCCGGAACATGCTCGACACGGGGTTCCCTTCGGGCGCGTTCGCCGCGTCGTGGAACAACGAGTCGACCATGTACGTGGAGCTGGACCTGCTGTTCGCCGAGCACGCCCGGCTGCTGCGCCGCGGCGGACGCTACGTGGTGATCACCGGCTGCTACAACGACACCTACGGGCGGGCCTCCCGCGAGGTCTCCCTGATCAACGCCCACTACATCTGCGACATCCATCCGCGGTCGGAGTACTTCCGGGCGATGGCCCGCAACCGACTGGTCCCCGTGCATGTGCAGGACCTCACCGACACGGCCATCCCCTACTGGGAGCTGCGCCGGCGGGCCGATCATCTCGTCACGGGCATCGAGGACACGTTCCTGACCGCGTACAAGAACGGCAGCTTCCAGTACCTGATGATCGTCGCCGACCGCGTCTGACCGCACGTCAAGTCGTCGGCCACGGGCGCCTCGTGGCCGACGCGCGTCTTCCGCCCCGGGCCCGGCTGTGCTTGCCTGGGGAGCCGTTTCACCGGCCGGGGCGGGAGTTGCCGTATGCGCGGACCGTGGATCGTGGGTGTCCTGCTGGCCGGGCTGCTGCTCGGGGCGTGCGGGGATCCCTCGTCCGGACCTGACACGTCCCCGCCGTCCGCGCCGGAGGTGTCCACGACCACGCGCCAGCGGGCCCCGGCCTCACCCGGCCCCCGCACCCCGGCCAAGGCACCCCGGGTGCTGTATCTCGGCGACTCGCTCGCCATGGAGAACCAGAAGGTCCTCGGCCAGGAGCTGCGCCGGGACCTGCGCGCGAAGTACACGAGCGCCCCCTACTCGGGAACCACCCTGTGCGACTACCTGGAGGGCACGGCGGAGCGGTCGCTCGTACCGGCACGGGACAAGGCGGCCGCCCTGGTGCGGTCGCTGCGGCCGGACTTCGTGGTCCTGCAGTTCTGGGGCAACGCCTGGGACTTCACCTGGTGCATGGAGAAGATCACGTACGACGGTTCACGGGAGCGGTACTTCAAGCGGTACGAGGCCGACGCGCGCAGGCTCGTCGAGCAGATCGCGACGGCCGGCGGGGCGCGACGGCCGCGGATCGTGTGGGTGCTCCAAGGGCCGGACCCGATCACGCCCGACCGGGTGCGGCGCGTGAACGGGCTGTACGAGCGGCTGACCGCCGGCACGGACGACATCGTCGCCGACGCCGGGGGGACGGTGAGCCCCGGCGCGGACCGCTACACATGGACGCAGCACCTGCCCTGCACGGACTACGAGCGTGCCCACCCCGACTACTGCACCCAGCCCGGCCGCGACCGGACGGCCCTGCACCGCGACGACGACTATCTGCACTTCTGCCTGGCTCCCACGACGTCCACGCCGAAGCCCTGCCCGGTACGCTCCCCCGGCATCCTGCGCATCGCCCGGGAGATCACCAAAACCATTCGACAGTCGGCGAACTGACCGCTCGAATGGGGGGTCATGTGCGCTGTGCGAATGCATGAAGACGAACGAGAGGTCGACGTCGCGCTCGTCGGCCGGCTGATCGCGGGTCAGTTCCCGCAGTGGGCGGGGCTGCCCCTGCGACGCGTGGAGTCCTCCGGGAGCGAGAACGCCATGTTCCGCCTCGGCGCGGACAAGGTCGTGCGGCTCCCCCGTCATCCCCGCGCCGTCGAGTCCATCACGCACGAACTGCGCTGGCTGCCCCGGCTGAGCCCGGGCCTGCCCGTCACCTCCCCCGAACCCGTCGGGCAGGGCGAGCCGGGCGAGGGCTTCGCGTGGCCCTGGTCGGTGTACGGCTGGCTGGACGGCCGCAACCCGGTGCCCGGCGCCCTCGATGAACCGGGGCTGCTGGCCAAGGACCTGGGCTCCTACGTCGCGGCCATGCGCCGGATCGACCCGGCAGAGGGCCCGACCGGTTGCCGGGGAGTACCGCTGGCGGCCCGGGATCCCTTCCTGCGCGAGGCGCTCGCCCAGCTCTCGGGGCGGATCGACACCGAAGCCGTGACGGAGGCGTGGGAGAAGGCCCTGCGCGCCCCGGAGTACGCCGGGCCGCCGGTCTGGGCGCACGGCGATCTGATGGCCGGGAACCTGCTGGTCACGGGCGGACGGCTGAGCGCCGTGATCGACTTCGGCACGGTCGGGGTGGGAGATCCCGCCGTCGACCTCATCAGCGCCTGGTGCGTGCTGCCCGCCGGGGTCCGCGGCACCTTCCGCGAGGCCACGGGCGCCGGCGAGGCCGAGTGGGCACGGGGCCGGGGCTGGGCCCTGTCGATCGCGGTCATCGCACTGCCGTACTACTGGGACACGAACCCGCCCGTCGCGGAGAACTCCCGGCTGGTGATCCGGGAGATCCTGGCCGAGGCGGCGTAGGGGCAGGCTCGGCCGGGCCTGCCCCTGACCGGGGGTGTCACTCGCCCGCGTAGGCCTTGTCCAGGGCGGCGATGTCGAACTTGCTCATCGCCATGAACGCCTTGGTCACCCGGGCCGCCCGCGCCGGGTCCGGGTCGGTGACCATCTCTTGGAGCCGGTCGGGGACGACCTGCCAGGACAGGCCGTACTTGTCCTTGAGCCAGCCGCACGGGCCGGGCTCGCCGCCGCTCTCGGTGAACTTGGTCCAGTAGTAGTCGATCTCCTCCTGGTCGGCGCAGAAGATCATGAAGGAGACCGCCTCGGTGAACGTGAACTGTGGCCCGCCGTTGAGCGCGAGGAACTTGTGGCCGTTGGCGGTGAACTCGACGGTCATGACGCTGCCGGCGGGCTGGAGCGCTCCCTCGGGGAAGCGGGCGATCTCGCCGATGCTGGAGTTCTTGAAGATCGAGACGTAGAGGTGGGCCGCCTCCTCGGCCTGGCCGTCGAACCAGAGGCACGTGGTGAAACCGTCGGTGGTCATGAGTCCTCCCGGGCGCGTAGAACGCTGTCACCACTGTCGACCGGCTCTCGCCCCGGAACTCATCGGTCGCTCGCCGGCAAAATCAGGTGGCCGTCACGAAGGGCTGACGCCCGCTCTGCCCGTAGCGAATCTGCCCCGGGCAGAGAATCCGCACAACGGCGTCGTCCGAGGTCAAGAGTGGAGTCGACGGCACTTCCGCGGAACTTCCGCAACGACGAGGAGAACCGATGACTCCACTCACCGCACTCGCCCCACGGGCCGAGGAGGGCGACACCCCTCCGAGCCGGTTCGACGACCAGCTGGCCGCCCAGTTGCTCGCGCAGCGCATCGTGCTGCTGGGCACCCAGGTCGACGAGGTCTCCGCGAACCGGGTCTGCGCCCAGCTGCTGATCCTGTCCGCCGAGGACCCGCGCACCGACATCAGCCTGTACATCAACAGCCCCGGCGGCGGGGTGCACGCGGGCCTCGCCATCTACGACACGATGCGGCTCATCCCGAACGACGTCTCCACCCTGGCCATGGGCTTCGCCGCGAGCATGGGCCAGTTCCTGCTCAGCGTCGGCGCGACCGGCAAGCGCTACGCCCTGCCCAACGCGCGGATCATGATGCACCAGCCGTCGGCCGGCATCGGCGGGACCACCGCCGACATCGAGATCCAGGCGGAGAACCTGGAGCACACCAAGCGGACCATCGAGCGGATCACCGCCGAGCACACCGGGCAGAGCGAGGAGACGATCTCCCGGGACGGCGACCGGGACCGCTGGTTCACGGCCGAGGAGGCCAGGGAGTACGGCATGGTCGACCGGGTCGTGGAGTCCCTCGCGGACGTCCGCCCGACGGCCGGCCGGCGCAGGATGGGGCTGCAGTGATGGGTACCTACACGATTCCGAACGTCGTCGAGCGCACCCCGCAGGGCGAGCGGTCCTACGACGTGTTCAGCCGGCTGCTGTCCGAGCGGATCATCTTCCTCGGCACGGAGATCGACGACGGTGTCGCCAACGTCATCATCGCGCAACTGCTCCATCTGGAGTCCTCGTCCCCGGAGAGCGAGATCGCGATCTACCTCAACTCGCCCGGGGGATCGTTCACTTCGCTCATGGCCATCTACGACACCATGTCGTACGTGCGGGCGCCGATCTCGACGTTCTGTATCGGGCAGGCGGCCTCCACGGCGGCCGTGCTGCTGGCGGGCGGGGACCCCGGACGGCGGTTCGTACTGGAGCACGCCCGCGTGCTGCTCGGCCAGCCGGCGACCGGAGGGCAGCGCGGCACGGTCTCCGACCTGGCGCTCCAGGCCAGGGAGATGGTGCGGATCCGCTCCCAGGTGGAGGAGGTGCTGGCACGGCACACCCACCACGAGGTGGCGACCCTGCGGGCCGACATGGACCGCGACAAGGTGTTCACCGCGCAGGAGGCCGTGGACTACGGGCTGGCCGACGAGGTGCTCAGCCGGCGCCTCGTGCAGGTCTGAGGCGCCGGCCGACAGGCAGACCCAGTCAGGCGGCCAGGCACATTCCGTCGTACGAGGACGGGGACGCCATCCCCCGGCGGCTGCCGCCACCGGTGTACCGCGAGGTGACGCGGGTCAGTTCGCCCTGCGTCCTCGACAGCAGGTCGCCGAGGCTCAGCCCGAGGGCGCGGGCCGCGGCCGCGAGGACCTCCGAGGAGGCCTCCTTGCGGCCGCGCTCGACCTCCGACAGATACGGCATGGAGATCCGTGCCTCGTCGGCGACGTCCTTCAAGGTGCGCTCCTGCGCGAGGCGTTCACGGCGCAGGACATCGCCGACCAGGTCGCGCCAGAGCGGCTCCTTCACGGCGGGGGCCGGAGGGCTCGCGCCGTGCGGGCGCAGCGGGATGACGCGGGCTTCGTTCGGCACGTGGTTACTCACCGCTCCAGCCTAGGAGCGCCGGCCCCCGAGGGAAGGGCCCGGCGTTCCGCCCTGGGTGGAATCAGCGGAACGCGAAGACCTGGTCACGGCGTTGGGGCCGAGACGCTTCACTCCCGCACTCCGGCAGCGGTACCGCCTCTTGCCCACGGTCGGCCTTGTGGGTGAGCATGGGCAGACCGGAATGCCGTGCTCCACCGATTTTCCGCCGTACGGCATTCGGGGGCATGTGTTGCGCCTTCCCGGGTACCCGCAACCCGGAAGGACCTAGGCAGCTGTAGCCGTGACTTCGTGGGGAGAGGCAATGGAGACCGCCGTGATCCGGTCAAAGGCAGAAGTCGCCGGGGAGAACGCCGAGGCCGGAACGAGTGGCGGAGCACTGCCGGTCGTGGATCCGCGGTCCGTGGCCCCTCGGGACGCCAGGGCGCTGTCCCGCCAGTTCTTCCAGCGCCTGACGGTACTCGAGGAGGGCACGCACGAGTACCAGTACGCGCGCAACACGCTGATCGAGATGAACATGTCGCTCGTGCGGTTCGCGGCAGGCCGGTTCCGTGGCCGCGGCGACGACATGGAGGACATCGTCCAGACCGGCATGATCGGCCTGATCAAGGCCATCGACCGGTTCGAGCTGTCGCGCGAGGTCGAGTTCACCTCCTTCGCGCTGCCGTACATCGTCGGTGAGATCAAGCGGTTCTTCCGGGACACGACGTGGGCGGTGCATGTGCCGCGGCGGTTGCAGGAGCTGCGCGTGGAGCTGGCCAAGGCCCGCGAGGAACTCGCCAGCCGGCTGGACCGCGAGCCGACCGTCGCCGAGCTGGCCACCCTGATGAACATCACCGAGAACGAGGTCGTCGAGGGGCAGATCGCCGCGAACGGGTACAACTCGTCGTCGCTGGACGCCGCGCTCACCGGCGACGGGCCGGAGGGCGGCGAGGCGGTCCTGGCCGACTTCATCGGCGTCGAGGAGGACGGGCTGCGGCTCGTCGAGGACTTCCACTCGCTCGCGCCGCTCATGGCGGAGCTCAGCGAGCGCGACCGGCAGATCATCCACATGCGGTTCGTGGAGGAGGCCACCCAGGCGGAGATCGGCGAGGAGCTCGGCTGCTCGCAGATGCACGTCTCGCGTCTGATCAAGCGGATCATCACCCGGCTGCGCGAGGGCATGCTGGGCGAACTCGGCTGCGCCTGACGCGGACGGCGGGCCGGCCGGACATACGGCGACCAGCGGGTGCTGTCCCTCCCTGTGCGGGGGTGCGACGGCACCCGCGACGCTGTGCCGGCACCATGGCGCGCGAGCGCCCTCTATGGACACCTCACCGGGAACGGACACCTCACCGGGAGGGGGAACCAACCTCACTCGGACGGCTCAGCCGGACTGCTCAGCCCCCGGTCGCACCGGCGAGCGGCAGCACGGCGCGCACCCGCTTGCCCACCGGCACCCGCTCCACGCTGACCTGCTCCGCGAGTGCGTGGACGATCTCCAGGCCGTGCCGGCCGACGCGCTCCGGGTTGCGCGGGAAGATGCGGGGCAGGGCGGAGCTGCTGTCGTAGACCGACACGGTCACGGCGGTGTCCGTGCCCACGAGCTCCAGGATGTACGGCCCGTTGCTGTGCCGGTCGGCGTTGGTGACCAGCTCACTGACCACGAGCTGCACCGCGCCGTCGGCCCGGTCGTCGATGCTCGCGCACCACTCGGTCCTGAGCTGGTCGAGGAAGAGCGCGGCGAAGGACCGCGCCTCGGCGATACATCCCTGCTCGCCTGTGTAGTGTGCCGCCCGCCTCAGCGGTTCCACGGGCACGTCGAAACCAGTCGGTATCACTGCCCCGTCCAGGTGGTCGATCATTCGTTTCTTTCTGGGAAGAAGCCGGACTGGCCGGACGCTCTGCACCAGTGCTCGTACCCCGAGCCGGGCTTCGCAGTCCTGACACGTTCTCGTCCGTCCCCTGCCCTGGGCATTGTCCCCCGCGGGAGGGGCACTCGGAGGGAAAAAGGACCGGCCGAGGGCGGCCGGGCCGGATCGCCGGAGGTGTGCGGTGGCCTGGTGGATATGGCTGGTCGTGGTGGTCGCGACGCTCGTCGGCGTCGCCGTGGTGACGCTGGCCGTGCAGGCCGGCCGGCGGTCGGGGACGGTCATCGCGGTCCGTCGCCGGCCCGGCGGGAAGGACGTGCGATGAACCAGCTGATGGCGGCACGGAGCCTGACGACCCTGCCGGTGGTCACCCTGGGCGGCGATGCCGTCGCGCAGATCAAGGACACCGTCTTCGACGCCGCGGCCGGGCGGATCACCGGGTTCACGCTCAGCGGCCGGGGGCTGCTGTCGGGTCCGCTGAAGCAGAGCCTGCCCTGGCCGGCGGTGCACGCGCTGGGCCCGCACGCGGTCATGATCGTCGATGCCGGTGCCCTGGCGGACACGCCCGTCGTGGTGGCACGGCGTGAGGCCCAGCAGGGCCGGGTACTGCACGCCAAGGTGCTGACGGACGAGGGCGCCGAGGTCGGCACGGTGCTCGACGTGGTCGTCGAGGGCGGTACCAGCGGCCGGGTCGTGGGATTCCGGATCGCCGCGGTCAAGGCGTTGGTGAAGGGCTCCCGGCGACGCCGGCACCGGGTGTACGTACCGCGCGGCGAGACGCTCGCCGTCTCCGGCCGCGCCCTGGTCATTCCGGCGGACGCCACCCGCTACGTCGCCGACGACCTGCCGGCCTTCGTCGCCCGGGTGGGCGCGTTCCGGCAGGGGCACGGGGGGACGCCGACATGATGCTGTTCTCGCAGGCGCGGGGCCTGCCGGTGCTGACCCTGGCCGAGGCGGACGAACTCGGTGTCGTGAAGTCGCTGACGGTCGACGCCGCGGCCGGTGTGGTCACCCATGTCCGGGTGCGGGGCCGGCACTCCCGCAAGGAGACCGTGCTGGCCTGGGGTGCCTTGCACGCCCTCGGCCCGGACGCCGTGCTCGTCCGTTCGGCGACCGCCCCGGCCGAGGTGCCCTCGCACCACGAGCTGCCGGGCCTCAGGATCCTCACCGAGACGGGCGACTGGCTCGGCACGGTCCAAGACGTCGCGTTCGAACCGGACACCGGCCGCGTCGAGGCGGTCGTCACCGCCCAGGGCGATGTGCCGGCCGATCGGCTGCTCGGGCTCGGGGACTACGCCCTGGTGGTCCGCGCCGGGTGACTCAGGAGGCCGGGGCCTGGTCCGTCGCGCCGCCCCCGGTGTCCTGGCCTGTGTCGTTTGCGGGCGGGGGCGGCGAGTCGTCCGCCGGCGGCGATTCGTCCGTCGTCGGTCCGGACGTCGTCTCCGTGGTCGGCGGTTCGCTCGTGGTCGGCTCTGACGAGGTCGAGCCGGTCGGCGTGGTGACGGTCGCCGACGGGGTGGGCTTGCTGGGCGGAGCCGTCTTGCGGTCGTTCTCGCCCGTGTCGCCCTTGTCGCGCTTGAACCACTCGCCGTCGGGCTCGCACATCACGAACACGTCGATCGGCTCCTCGGCGGGCTTGACCGCGACGACGTCCGACGCCTTGTAGCCCGCCCACTTGTCCCCGGTCGTCTTCCCCTGCTGGGAGACCGGCGGGGTCAGCGGGTTGCCGCACGCGCAGCGCACCCGGGGAACGCCCCGGTCGTCGACGAGCACGGCCGTGCCGGCCTGGAGGACGGCCTGGTACTGCGTGGGGCGGCCGTTCTTGTAGCCGTGGTTGGTGACCCAGGTGTCCATGCGGAGTTGCACGGGGGTGAGCGAGCGCAGGTAGGCGGGGACCTCGGAGGGCTCGATGCGCTGGACCGAGGCGAACGCGCGCTGCTTGTCCGGGGCTTGCTTGAGGTACGTGATCTGCTTCTCCACGTCGCAGCTCGCGACGTTGCGGGTGCCGCCGTACAGGCCGGGCGCCCCGCCCCGGACGGCCCGGACGGCGTTCGGCGACGCCGATCCGGCGGGCGTCGGCGTGATCGACGGGGCGGAACTCTCCTTGGCCGTCGAGTCGGTGAACGGGTCCGGGCCGGTGTCCGCCGCGGGCTGCAGCAGCACATCGCTGTCGGAGGTACTGGTACCTCCGTCTGACGCGCCCGTGCCGCCGTCGGGGCGGGTGAACACCACGGCCAGGACCACGGCGGCCACGACCGCGCCGGCGATCAGCGCGACACGAGGGACGGACCCCCACCACGGGCGGCGGGGCTCCGGCGGTTCACCACCACCCCCGCTCGGCGGCTCGGGGGGTGGCGCGCCGCCCCCCGAGGGCGGCTGGGAGGGACCCGACAGCGGGCCCGAGGGAGGTCCTGTGGGGCGACCGGACGACGGCGGTTCGACGCTCACGAGCTCTTCTTCCCACGTGGGTTCTGTACGGCCTTCGCACACCCGAGGCGATCAATCCTGATATGTACCGCTTCTTCCACCACGCGTTCATTGTGTGCCCCGGCCCCGTCCGGCCCGCAAGCCGACGCGGACGGACCACCCGACGGGCGCCCGGCGCGGGCGCTGCTTAGCGTGGCAGCGTGAGTTCGCGCACCTCCTCCGGGCAGCCACGTACCTCCGGCGCGCGGGCCGTCGCCCGCCACGGCTGGGTGCACGCCCTCGGCACGGTGCTCGGCGGGCTGCTCGCCATGATGGTGGTGGCCACGCTCGGCCTGTGGGCCGCCGGGGCCACGGACCTTCCGGACGGCGCGTTCGCCCCGGTCGTCATGGCGACCGTGGTCACCGCCGTCGGGGGCACGGTGAAGCTCTCCGGCAGCGCCGGCGACTTCGCCGACACCCAGGCCGGACTGACCGTGATCCCGCTGTCCGTCACGCTCACCGGGGCGCTGGTGATCGCCTGGGGCTTCCTGCGGCCGCTGCGCCATCGCGCGGTCGCCGGCGCCGCGGAGCTGGCCGGCTGGGCCGCCAGGATCGCGGTCCTGTGGCTGCTCGCACTGATCGGCCTGACGCTCGCCGCCCGTCACACGTTCGCCCTCTCCCTGGGCGACGAGGAGCTGGGGGAACTCGGCGACCTGTTCGGCGCCTCGCCGAAGATCGGTTTCACCACGGACGTTCCGCTGTCCGTGTTCGTCGGACTGGTGTGGCTGGCCGGTGTGCTGGTGCTGGCCCTGCTGGTGTCGCGGGCCGCCCCGTTGCCTGCCGGGCTGCTGCGTTTCCAGGCGTCGGTGCGGCCGGCCGCGTACGCGATGGTCGCGCTGCTGCTCGCGTACGTCGTCATCGGCGTGGTCATCGCCTTGGTCGTAGCGGCGACGCGGGGCCACGCGACGGAGACGTTCGCCGTGATTCTGCTCGGCATGCCCAACCTGGTGTGGCTGGCGTTGACGATCGGCCTCGGCGCGACCTGGACCGGCCGCGTGGAAGGGCCGTTCGGACTGCCCATGCCGCAGGTGCTCGACGAGGTGCTGCGCACTCCGGACATCTCGGAGCTGAACCTGCGGACGCTCTCGGAGCATGACGGCAGGGTGTGGTGGCTGCTGGTCATCGACGTGGTGCTGCTGCTGGCCGCGGCGTTCGTGATGGCGGCCCGGTCACCGGCCCGGGTCCGGGCCTGGCAGCACGCCGTGCACATGGCGGTCGCCCTCATGCTCACGGTGTTCATGATCTGCCTCGTCGGACGCATCTCCGCGCACTTCGGCCTGTCCGTGCTCGGCATCGGCGACCTGGGCGGGGGCCTCGGGGGCGAACTCTTCCTCAGACCCCGGCTGTGGGGTGCCGTCGGCCTGGCCGTCCCCTGGGGTCTGGTGACCGGGTTCGCCGGGGCGCTGCTGGCGCGGCACGTACGACGCCGGGGCGAGGTCCGCTCCGACAGCGAGAGCTGACGCCGGGGTTCTACGTCCGCTGTGTGAAGACCGGTTCGGCCCAGCGCGGCGGCGGCTTCGGCCGCTCCTCCCCCGGCTCCCGGCCCGCCCGGGTGGGGGTGTGGCCGGCGGCGGGCCCGCCGCCGGTCGTCGCGGCGCGCAGGGCGGCGACGAAGGCGAGGCAGGACGGGTACCGGTCTTCGGGGCTCTTGGCGAGGGCCTTGGCGAGGACGGGGTCGACCTTCGGGGCGAGGTCGGGCCGGGCCTCGGTCAGCGGCGGCGCTTCGTCGTACTGGTGGGCCCACAGCAGTGCCATGTCGTCGTCCCGGCGGAAGGGCGGATGGCCTGCGAGGATCTCGTAGACGACACAGCCGAATCCGTACACGTCGCAGCGGGCGTCGACCGGGCGGCCCGAGATCTGCTCGGGAGCGACGTAGTCGAGCGTGCCGACGAACTGGCCGACCGTGGTGAACCCGGTCAGTGACAGCGACTTCTTCGTCAGGCCGAAATCGGTGAGGTAGGCGTGCTCGGGGTGGTCGCTGTCGGTGCCGCGGGCCACCAGGATGTTGCCGGGCTTGACGTCCCGGTGCACCAGCCCGTGGTCGTGGGCCGCGTCCAGCGCGGAGGCGACCTGGGCGGCGATACGCAGGGTGGTGGCGGGCGACAGCGGGCCCTCCCGGTCGAGGAGATGACGCAGGTCGCTGCCGACGACGTACCGCATGGCGATGTACAGCACGCCGTCCGTCTCACCGGCCTCGAAGACCGGCACGATGTGCGGGTGGTCGATCGCGGCGGCGGCCCGGGACTCGTGGGTGAAGCGGCGCCGGAAGGTGTCGTTGCGGGCGAGTTCCGGGGCGAGCAGCTTCAGGGCGACGGTGCGTTCCAGACGCAGGTCGCGGGCCCGGTACACCACGGCCATGCCGCCGCGCCCGATCTCCTTCTCGATCCGGTACCCGGCGATCTGCTGCCCGAGCAGCTCGGAGGGCCGCCCGGAGAACAGGCTCGTCTCGCGGGTCAACGGGTGTCACCCTCGGGCGAGACGACCCGGGCGGGCTCGGACCCCACGACGCGCGTGGGCGCCGCCTCGGCAGTACTGTCCGGCTCCTCGGCCTCTTCCTCCACAGCGTCCTCGGGGGACACGAGGCGAGTGGGCTCGGGGACATCGGACGACACGACCCTGGTCGGTTCGGGAGCTTCGGCAGACACCGCCGCTGTCGGCTCGGGCGCCTCTGGCGACACCACTCGCGTCGGCTCAGGCGCCTCGGGCGGCACGGCACGCGCTGGTTCAGCCACCTCAGGCGACACCACCCGCGTCGGCTCAGACCCCGCAGCCGGCACAGCACCCGCCGGTTCAGCCACCTCAGACGACACCACCCGCGTCGGCTCAGGCGCCTCGGGCGGCACGGCACCCGCCGGTTCAGGCGCCTCAGGCGACACCACCCGCGTCGGATCGGGCGGGGCGCCCGGCGTGGGCGGTGCCCCGGCCGGATGCGCGGGATCCTCGGCCCGAGGCCTCTCCTCTGCCGGAGGCGGGTCCTCGACCGCCTCCGGGGGGACCACCCGCGTGGGGGTGGGTGCCGGCGCCGGGGTCTCGGACGGTCGGGACTCCGGCTGGGAACTCGGGGTCTCGTCCGTCGCGTACGTGGTCGCCCGGATGCCCTCCGCGTACACCCAGTGCCCGTGCGCGGCGTCGTAGAGCCACACCGACCCGCCGTCGACGACGACGCCGATCCGCAGCCCGTGGGTGCGGGAGTGGAAGGCCTCCCGGTCGAGGCCGCCCGCGAGGTCCTCGACCGCGGACCGGTAACGCGCCAGGGCCTCCTGCGTGCGGGTCAGCAGCGGACGCGAGTCGGCGGTCAAGGTCAGCGGCGCGTCCGCGGCGGGCGGATCCTGCGGTACGGCGACCAGGTGGCGGCCGTCGACCCAGGCCGACCAGCCGTTGAAGCACAGCACATGCCCCCAGTCGCCCTGCTGCTCGACGAGCTGCACCGGCAGCAGGGGGTCGAGGTCCACGGTGGGCCGGGCCGGGTCGGGGGCCTCCCAGGCGGGCATCCCGTGCTGCGGGACGACGTGCGTGGGCCGGAATCCGGGAGTCGTCATGGAGGCTCCCTACTTCCGCATCACGGCCGGTTCGTGCCGGCGCAGCAGCCGGGACACGAGGAAGCCGAAGAGCGCCGACAGCACGACCAGCATCCCGACGTCGAGCAGCCATATGCCCGCCGAGTGCTCGAAGAGCGGATCCTTGGTCAGATCGTCCGGCACGATCCGGGCCAGCCCGACGGTGCCGGCCATCGCGGCCAGCGCCCAGCGCGCCGGCACCAGCCAGCCCAGCTGCTCCAGCCCGGGCACGCCGTCCAACTTCAGCAGGGCACCGCAGAAGACGACCTGGACGATGGCGACGAGCACCAGCAGCGGCATCGTCACCTCTTCCTTGCGCACCAGCGCCGAGATGAGCAGGCCGAGCATCATCGCCGTGAACGCCAGCAGGGCGACGGCGACCGCGATCTCCACCAGGGGCGGCATCAGCACGCCTTCGTCGCCGGGCGCGCCCAGGTCCACGCCGAGCAGGGCGACGAGTGTCAGCACCACCGCCTGCAGCACGGTGATGGCACCCAGGACGACGACCTTGGACATCAGGTACGCCGATCTGGACAGGCCCACCGCCCGTTCCCGCTGGTAGATCACGCGTTCCTTGACGAGCTCGCGCACGGCGTTGGCGGCGCCGGTGAGCACGGCGCCGACGCAGAGGATGAGCAGGGTGTTCATCGCCGTGTCGAGGGTCAGCTTGCCGCCCGACAGCGCCCGCGCCATCACGCCCA
The DNA here is from genome assembly GCF_055589465.1 of Streptomyces sp. NPDC041940. NCBI lineage: Bacteria > Bacillati > Actinomycetota > Actinomycetes > Kitasatosporales > Streptomycetaceae > Streptomyces > Streptomyces sp. NPDC041940. The sequence goes on along the minus strand of NZ_JBVJBP010000007.1, from coordinate 174,089 downwards.
TCACGAACGGCAGGGCGATCATGATGATCAGGAACGTGCGGTCGGCGCTGAGCGCGGAGGCGTAGCGGCGCACCAGCGTGTTCAGCTGGGCGGCCCGGCTGCGCGGCCGGGGCGGCGCGGCGATGACGACGGGCTCGGACCGGGGCTGCCGGGGCTGCGCGGTGGCGTCGGCGATGTAGCGGTCCCGGAAGGGCGAGGCGCGGTAGTCCCCCGCCCAGTCCCGGTCCTTGTCCCGCTCGAAGGCCTCGAAGGCCTCGGGCCACTGCTCGAAGCCGAAGTACGCCAGGGCGTCCTCGGGCGGCCCGTAGTAGGCGGTCTTCCCGCCCGGCGCGAGCACGAGGAGCCGGTCGCACACGTCCAGGCTGAGCACGCTGTGGGTGACGACGATGACGGTCCGGCCGTCGTCGGCGAGGCCGCGCAGCATGTGCATCACCGAGCGGTCCATGCCGGGGTCGAGGCCGGAGGTCGGCTCGTCGAGGAACAGCAGCGACGGCTTGGTCAGCAGCTCCAGGGCCACGCTGACGCGCTTGCGCTGGCCGCCCGACAGGCTGTGCACGGGCTGGTCGACGCGCTGTTCCAGGCCCAGTTCGCGGATCACCTCGTCGACCCGGGCGCGCCGTTCGGCCTTGGCGGTGTCCTGCGGGAAGCGCAGCTCGGCGGCGTAGGAGAGGGCTTTGCGGACGGTCAGCTGGGCGTGCAGGATGTCGTCCTGCGGGACGAGGCCGATGCGCTGGCGCAGCTCGGCGTAGTCGCGGTAGAGGTCGCGGCCGTCGTAGAGGACGGTGCCGTGGTCGGCGGGCCGCTGGCCGGTGAGGGCGTTGAGGAGCGTGGACTTTCCGGCGCCGCTCGGGCCGACGACGGCGAGCAGGCACTTCTCCCCCACCGGGAACGACACGTGGTCGAGCAGCGTCTTGCGGCCCCGGTCGACGGTGACCGCGAGGTCCTGGACGTCCAGGGAGATCTCACCGGTGTCGACGTACTCCTGGAGTTCGTCGCCGACGAGGCAGAACACCGAGTGGCCGATGCCGACGATGTCGCCCTGGCCGACGGGGGCGCTGGTGACGGGGCTGCCGTTGAGGTAAGTGCCGTTGTGGCTGCCCAGGTCGGTGATCTCGTAGGTGCCGTCGGGCAGGGCGCGCAGCTCGGCGTGCCGGCGGGAGACCACCAGGTCGTCGATGACCAGGTCGTTGTCGGTGGCGCGTCCGATGCGGACGGTCCGGGCGGGCAGCGGCCGTACGGTCGTGGGCTGCCGGTAGGTGCCGGTCGCCGCCGGCATCGAGACGGCGGAGGGGCGTTCCGGGGCCGGTGCGGGGCGGCCCAGCAGGACCACGCGCGGTCCGTCGGCCGGGTTGCCGAAGCGGATGACGGTGCCGGGGCCGACGTCCCACTCGTGGATGCGGCGGCCTTCGGCATAGGTGCCGTTGGTGCTGTTCTCGTCCTCGATGGTCCAGTGGCCGTCGGTGGGCCGCAGCACGGCGTGGTGCCAGGAGACCCGGTCGTCGTCGATGACGATGTCGCTCAACGGGTCGCGTCCTACGCGGTAGTCGCGACCCGGAATCATCACGGTGGAGTCCGTCTCGGTCTCCAGGACGAGTTCTGGTGCTACCGAAGACTGCGCCATGACCAAGATTCTACCGATTTGCCTGCTATATGCCTCTGCGAGCAGGTCAGGCCACGGGGATTCCCAGGCCGGGGGCCGTCCGCTGCATCCGCAGGGCGTCCACGGACTCGGCGAGCAGTTCGTACTCGGTGGTGTCGTCGCTGGTGGCGATGCGTACCAGCCGTCCGGCCGCCAACTCCTCGGCGACCCTCTCCTGGTGACCGGGGTCGGCGCACCAGGCGCGCAGCTGTGTGGGCACGTCGGGCACGGTGTCGGCCACCGGCACGAGCGCGCCCGGCGGTAAGTGCTCGGCGTCGGGCTGGGGGTCGAGGCGCTGGGCGATCCAGGAGGCGCGGTCGCGCAGCCACCACAGGGCGAGGGCGAGGGTGGGCGCCCGGTAGGTTCCCAGGGGCACTCCGATGCGGCGGCCGTCGCAGACTCCGTACGCAGTGACGTGACACAGGAACTCGTCGTGCACGTGACCTCCCCCGTTGCCCTGCCCGCCCGCCGGACTCGACTCTCCGCGGCTCGCGTGCTGTGCGTGAGGGCGCCGTCGCTGGATGTGAAAACGCTCTCGCAGGTCAGTATGTTCACTGCTGAAACACTGTCACCACGACTTTCCGGCCACTCTCCTGGCATATTCACACCCCGAGCTGGCCGAAACCCGGCAGGGTGGTCCCTGCCGGGTTCGTCACGAGCGGCGATCCGGATCCTGCCCGGCGGGCACGACCTCCCGGGTGCCTGCCGGGGAGACCTCTACTGCTTGACGATCGCGTCGATCCGGGCCAGCTCGTCCGCGTCGAAGTCCAGGTTGCGGATGGCGCCGACGCTGTCCTCGATCTGCCGCGCGCTGCTCGCGCCGACCAGCGCGGAGGTGACCCGGCCGCCGCGCAGCACCCAGGCCAGCGCCAGCTGTGCCAGGGTCTGGCCGCGCGACTTGGCGATGTCGTTCAGGTCGCGCAGCCGTCCCACCAGTTCCTCGGTGAGCGCGTCGGAGTTCAGGAACGGGCTGTCGCTCGCCGCCCGGGAGCCCTCCGGGATGCCGTCCAGGTAGCGGGCGGAGAGCAGGCCCTGCTCCAGCGGGGAGAAGACGATGGAGCCGACCTGGAGCTCGTCGAGGGCGTCCAGCACGCCCTGGTCCTCGGGGCGGCGGTCCAGCATCGAGTAGCGCGGCTGGTGGATGAGGAGCGGGGTGCCCAGCTCGCCCAGGATGCGGGCGGCCTCGCGGGTCTGCTCGGCGGAGTAGTTGGAGACGCCGACGTACAGCGCCTTGCCCTGCTGCACCGCCGAGTGCAGGGCGCCCATCGTCTCCTCCAGCGGAGTGTCCGGGTCGGGGCGGTGCGAGTAGAAGATGTCGACGTAGTCCAGGCCCATCCGCGTGAGGCTCTGGTCCAGTGAGGACAGCACGTACTTGCGCGAGCCCCACTCGCCGTACGGGCCGGGCCACATCAGGTAGCCGGCCTTGGTGGAGATGACCAGCTCGTCGCGGTACGCGGCGAAGTCCGACTTCAGGAACCCGCCCAGCGCGGACTCGGCGGAGCCGGGGGGCGGGCCGTAGTTGTTGGCGAGGTCGAAGTGGGTGACGCCGAGATCGAAGGCGCGGCGCAGGATGGCGCGCTGGGTCTCGACGGGCCGGTCCGGGCCGAAGTTGTGCCACAGGCCGAGGGAGAGCGCGGGGAGCTTCAGGCCGCTGCGTCCGGTGCGCCGGTAGGGCATGTCCGCGTAGCGGTCGGGGTGTGCGGTGTACAACGCGACTCCAGAGGGGTTGGCTGGCGCGGTCGGATGAAACCGCTGTCCACTCTGGCGTGACCTGCTCCCATGCGTCCAACAGAAGAATCCGATGGAATTCAGCGGTTACGCTTCTCAGTCATGGAACTGCGCCACTTGCAGCATTTCGTCGCGGTCGCCGAGGACCAGCACTTCACCCGGGCGGCGGAACGCCTCCTGGTCTCCCAGTCGGGCCTGTCGGCCTCGATCCGGGCGCTGGAGCGGGAGCTGCAGACGCCGCTGTTCGTGCGGACGACCCGCCGGGTGACGCTGACTCCGGCCGGTCGGGCGCTGCTGTGTGAGGCGGAGCGGATCCTGGCGCAGGTGCGGACGGCCCACGAGGCGGTGGCGGCGGTACAGGGCGTACTGCGCGGCATGCTGGCGCTCGGCAGCGAGCAGTGCATCGCCGGGGTGCATGTGGCGGGGCTGCTCGCCGCGTTCCGGCACCGTCACCCGGACGTGGAGATCTGCCTGCGGCAGGCCGGGTCGGGCGCCCTCGCCGAGGACGTCGCGGCGGGCCGGCTCGACCTGGCTTTCGTCGTGCGCACGCAGGAGGACGGCGACCAGCTGCGGTCGGTGTCGCTGACCAGCGAGCCGATGACGCTGCTGTGCCACGCCAGCCACCGGCTCGCCGCCGCGGGCGCGGCCGTCACTCCGGAGGAGCTGGGCGGGGAGGTGTTCGTCGACTTCCACCCGGACTGGGGGCCGCGCCGCAGCACCGACACGGTGTTCGCCGCCGCGGGCGTACGGCGGACCGTGGCCCTGGAGGTGAACGACGTGCACACCCTGCTGGACCTGGTCGACGAGAACCTCGGCGTCGCCGTGGTGCCGCGGCACTTCGCGCACAAGCGCGCCTCCCTGACCGCGCTGCCCGTCAAGGGCACGGGCGAGGCGGTGTACGAGACGGTGGCCCTGCTGCCGCCCCCGGGGGCCACCAGTCCGGCGGCCCGTGCGCTGATGGGGCTGCTGGAGGCCACCGGCGCGTGAGCGGGGGCGCACGCCGCGCGGCGATGCGCGAGGGTGGAGCCATGTATGCGAAGGACATCCTCATCGACGGCTTCGACCGCATCCGGGAAGAGGTCCACGCCACCGTCGAGGGCCTCGGGCCCGACGAACTGGCCGCCCGCCCCTCCCCCGACGCCAACTCCGTCGCCTGGCTGGTCTGGCACCTCACCCGCGTCCAGGACGACCACATCGCCGACGCCTTCGGCCTCGATCAGGTGTGGCTCGCCCAGGACTGGGAGAAGCGCTTCGGCCTGGGCCTTCCCCGCCACGACACGGGCTACGGCCACAGCCCCGCCAAGGTCGCCAAGGTCCGGGTCGACTCGGGCGAGCTGCTGACCGGTTACCACGACGCCGTGCACGACCAGAGCCTCACCGCCCTGCGCGGCCTGGCCGCCAAGGACCTGGAGCGCGTCGTCGACGAGCGCTGGGACCCCCCGGTCACTCTGGGGGTCCGGCTGGTCAGCGTCCTGTCCGACGATCTCCAGCACATCGGACAGGCCGCCTACCTGCGCGGGCTCCTTCAGAGCGCGGCTTCGTAGCCGGGCAGTACGACGTCCCGGATCAGGGCGTTCCGCTCGTCGAAGGGGAGGAACGCGCTCTTCACGGCGTTCACCGTGACCGTGCGCAGATCCTCGACGCTCCAGCCCGCCTGCTCGACCAGCAGGGACATCTCGCGGGTCATCGTCGTGCCCGACACCAGCCGGTTGTCGGTGTTGAGGGTGACGCGGAAGCCGAGGTCCTTCAGCGCGGTGATCGGGTGCTCGGCGATGGAGGTCGCGGCGCCGGTCTGGAGGTTGGAGGTCGGGCACATCTCCAGGGCGATGCGCCGGTCGCGCACCCAGCCGGCGAGCCGGCCGAGCTTGCCCGCCGCGAGGTCGGGGATGTCGTCGGTGATGCGCACGCCGTGCCCGATGCGCTGGGCGCCGCACACCTGGAGGGCCTGGTGGATGCTGGGCAGGCCGTGCGCCTCCCCGGCGTGGATGGTGAACGGCACGTTCTCACGGCGCAGGTGCTCGAAGGCCGCGAGGTGGTCGGCGGGCGGGAAGCCGTCCTCGGCACCGGCGATGTCGAAGCCGACGACACCGGCGTCCCGGAAGGCCACGGCCAGGTCGGCGGCCTCCCGCACCCGGTCGAACATCCGCATCCCGCACAGCAGGGTGCCGACACGGACCGGGGTGCCCGCGGCCGCGGCCTTCGCCATACCGGCGGCGAGGCCCTCCTGAACCGTCTCGACGACCTCGGCGAGGGCCAGCCCGCCGTTGGTGTTCAGCTCGGGGGCGTAGCGCACCTCGCCGTAGACGACGCCGTCGGCGGCGAGGTCGAGGACGTACTCCTCGGCGGTGCGCAGCAGGCCCTCGCGGGTCTGCATGACGGCGAGGGTGTGCTCGAAGGTGGCGATGTAGCGCACCAGGTCGCCGGAGTTGGCGGCCTCGTAGTACCAGGCGGCGAGCTCGTCGGGGTCGGTGGTGGGCAGGGTGTGACCGACCGCGTCCGCGAGTTCCACGACGGTGGCGGGGCGCAGGCCGCCGTCGAGGTGGTCGTGCAGCACGGCCTTGGGCAGCCGGCGGATCAGTGCGTCGTCTACGCGCGTAGCAGTCATGGCGGGTCTTTCCTTGAGCGGACGGTTCGAAGCGGAAGGGGGTGGATCAGCCGGCGGGCTGAAGGAGATCCCAGCGGTTGCCGTACAGGTCCTGGAAGACGGCGACGACGCCGTACGGCTCGTGCCGCGGCTCCTCCAGGAAGGTGACGCCCGCGGCGGTCATCCGGGCGTGGTCGCGGGCGAAGTCGTCGGTGTGCAGGAAGAACCCGACCCGCCCTCCGGCCTGGTCCCCGACCCGGGCGGCCTGGGCCTCCCCCTTGGCGCGGGCCAGCAGCAGGCCGGTGCCGGCTCCCGGGGCGCCGGGTTCGACGACGACCCAGCGGGATCCGTCGGGCCGGGGCGCGTCCTCGACGAGCCGGAATCCGAGGGCCTCGGTGTAGAAGCGGATCGCCTCGTCGTAGTCGTCGACGACGAGGGTGACCAGGGCGATACGTCTCATCGGGACCTCTCGGAGCGTGCGGTTGACGGGAGAGGTTATACGTAAAACGCACGGGATGCCAACCTGCATTTCCAGCTCTGTAACTACTAGTATGTACACTCACGATCCCCGACCCTAGGGAGGCCCCATGCCCTTGGTCCGCATCGACACGCTCCGCGCCGGCCCCGAGCGCCTCGCCGCGATCGGCCGTGCCGTCCACGACGCCCTGAGGGAGACGCTCGGCATTCCGCCCGACGACCGGTTCCAGATCCTGAGGGACCACGACGGCACGAGCGGCTCGCTGCGGTACGACGACTACCTCGGTGTGCGCCGCGACGACGGCATCGTCTACGTCGTGATCACCCTCCGCTCCGGTCGCACGCCGGAGCGGAAGCAGGCGTTGTACCGGAGAATCGCCGAAGTCGCCCAGGCGTACGCGGGCACCGAGCCGAGGAACGTGTTCGTGGTCCTGACCGAGAACGAGTCGGCCGACTGGTCACTGGGCGAAGGGCTGGCGCAGTACCTCGATTCCGCGAAGGCCTAGGCCTTCGGCCTACGCCTGCAGCCCGAGGCGGCGCCCGGGGACCGACCGCTAGCGTCCCGCTCATGAAGATCACCGAGCCACCTCGCACCCCCGCCCAGCGCAAGGCTGACCTGTTGGTCCGGCTGGAGCGGGAAATGGACATCTGGGTCGCCACGGCCGACGCCGAAGGGGTGCCGTGTCTGGTTCCGCTGTGGTTCGTGTGGCACGACGAGGCCGTGTGGCTGTGCACCCGGCTGACCAACCCCACCGGCCGCAATCTGCGGGACGGCCGGCGGGCCCGGCTGGCGTTCGGGGACACCCGGGACGTCGTGCTCGTCGACGGCGACGTGGAGACCTTCACGTCCGCCGGGGTGCCGGCCGCCGCGGCCGAGGCGTTCCGCACGAAGACCGGCTGGGATCCGCGCGAGGACCACGCGTCGTACGCGTTCTTCCGGGTGCGTCCACGAGCGGTGCAGGCGTGGTGCGAGGCGCACGAGTTGCCCCGCAGGCATCTCATGCGGGACGGGAGCTGGGCTGTCTAGCCGGTGGCCCCGGCCCTGCGCCGCGGTGCGCCCAGCCGGTCCAGTTCCTCGTCGGTGAGGCGGATCGCACCCGCCGCCACGTTCTCGGCGAGATGGCCGGGGTCGCCGGTGCCGGGGATGGCGAGGACGTGCGGGCCCTGGTGCAGCGTCCAGGCGAGGCGGATCTGCGCGGGGCTCGCACCGCGGGCGCGGGCCACGGCTCGCACCTCCTCGTCGTGGGCGGTGGTCGCACCGTGCTCCCCGCTCTCGCCGGCGACGGCGTAGAACGGCACGAAGGCGATGCCCTGTTCGCCGCAGATCCGCAGCAGTTCGTCGGTCGCGGAGTCGGGACGGTCGAGGGCGTACCGGTTCTGCACGCAGACCACGGGCGCGATGGCCTGCGCCTCGGCGAGCTGACGGGGCTCGACGTTGGAGACCCCCAGGTGCCGGATCAGGCCCGCGTCCCGGAGCTCCGCGAGGGCCCCGAAGTGCTCGGCGATCGAGTCGTACTTCGGCATCCGGCGAAGGTTGACGACGTCCAGATGGTCGCGGCCGAGCTGGCGCAGGTTCTCCTCGACGTGGCCGCGCAGATCCTCGGGGCGGGCCGAGGTGCCCCACTCCCCGTCGTGGGTGCGGTACGGGCCTACCTTGGTGACGATGACCAGGTCGTCCGGGTAGGGCCCCAGCGCGGTGTTGATGAGCTCGTTCGCGGAGCGCAGCGACGAGAAGTAGAAGGCGGCCGTGTCGATGTGGTTCACGCCGAGGTCGATCGCCTTGCGCAGGACGGCGATCGACCGCGAGCGGTCGCTCGGTGTGCCGTGATGGAAGGCGGCGCTGCCCGTCAGCCGCATGGCGCCGAAGCCGAGGCGGTGGACGGGCAGGTCACCGAGTTTCCAGGTTCCCGCGGCGTCCGCGGTGATCGTCTGTGAGCTCATCGGCGGAGTCTCACACACGCCGCGGGGGCCGGTGGAGCCGTTCTACGGATAGGTGTACGAATTGAGCGTGGCGACGGCGGAGGCCGGGTTGCCGCGGTCGTAGTGGTCCACGGCGAGGAAGTTGGGCTTCTTGCGGGCGGCCGGCCGGCAGAACCGCTGCGCGCGGTCGGCGAGTTTGGTGTTGTCCGTCGTGGCGGTGGAGGTGATGCCGGCGTCGCGGAAGTGGTTCATGACGAACAGCGGGCGGAAGCCGGGTTCGGTGCGGGTCAGCGGGATGTTCGTGCCGGCGTCGTACCAGCGGCTGTAGCAGGACCAGTCGGAGGAGCCGATGCCCGAGCCCATGGACCAGTAGTTCTCGACGGTCCACTCGCGCTGGTACATGACGCCGAAGCTGTCCCGGGTCAGGCCCGCCGCCTGGTCGGCGGAGCGGCTGTGGTCGGTGAAGATCAGCAGCCGGTCGCCGGCGGCGGCCAGGTCCGCCATCGTCGGCCAGCCGTTCTGCCGTACGCCGGTGCGGTCGGGCCGGTACAGCACGTCCGACAGACCGTTGACGCGGGCGAGTTCCGCGCGCAGGACGCCCGGGTCGACGTAGTCCTCCAGGAAGACGGTGACGAACTGGTCGGGGTGGGCCTTGAGGAAGTCCACCATGCGCTGGAGGTCGACCCACAGGGCGACCGGCCTGCTGACGAGGGTGCAGCTGTTGTGGCAGAGGATCGCCCCGTCCGGGGTCTGGTGGATGTCGAGCATGAATCCGCGGACCCCGTCGGCGAGTTGCCGCTCGATGCCGCGGGTCTGGTTGGGCACGAGATTGACGAAGGGCGGGGCGAAGCCGCCGTCGACACCGTTGGCGTACGCGTTGTGCGAGGTGAGGAACGTGACCTGGTCCAGGGTGCGTCGATCCTGCGGCGGCATGGGGCCGGTCGCGGGGTCCACGGGGGTGAGGTACCAGGCGGCGAGGTCGCCCGCCCCACCGACCGCCAGCCGGGCTGGATGGTTGGCGTTGGACGGCTTGGGGGCAACCGTGAGGTGACGCGTGGTGCCCGGGGCCTTGAGGGTGTAGCGGTCGGTGCCGGAGGGGGCGATCTCCCAGGCGGCGTCGGCGCTCGTACAGGCGACGGTCGCGGCCTGGTCGCCGTTGCGGCCGAGGCAGGTGCCCGGTGTGTCGGTGTTCTCGAGGAGGGAGGAGGACCCGTTCGCCGTCAGCCGCCACTGCTGGCGGTCCTCGTTGCCGCGGGGTCTGTGCTGCTCGACCGCTCCGCCGCTGTCGGCCGCGTTGAGCCCGGTCGTGGCGCTCTGGACGTAGTACGTGCCCGGGGCCGGAACCGCGGCGGCAGTGGCGGGCGGCGGGGCCACGACCGCGGCGGCCAGCGCGGCGGTCGTGGCGAGCAGGGCGTGGGGGGTGCGCAGACGCATGAGGGATGCCCTTCATCGGACTGATCAGGACCGATCGAGACTGATCAGATGAAAGCTGATCAGGTTCATGACATCCCGTATGACACCACGCCCTGGGGTCCGGCGTCAGCAGTAGAGGTTGCCGCCGGGTGACGTCCCGAGGATCTGCGTGAACCGCTGGTAGTTGCTGACGCGGCTCTGCACCTGCGCCGGGTTCTTGCCGTCGCACTCCAGGGAACCGTTGATGCTGCGGATGGTCTGGCCGAAGCCGGCACTGTTCACCATGGCGTTGTGCGGGGTCATGGTGCCGGGGCCGGTCTGGGTGTTCCAGTACCACAGGGCCGTCTTCCAGGCGACGGCCGAGTTGTTCTGTACCAGCCAGGGGTTGTTCAGCAGGTCGATGCCGAGCGCGTCGCCCGCGGCCTTGTAGTTGAAGTTCCAGCTCAGCTGGATCGGGCCGCGCCCGTAGTAGGCGGCCTGGCCGGCCGGACAGCCGTAGGGCCGGCTCCAGTCGCAGTAGTGCGGGTAGTTGGCAGTGTTCTGCTCGACCACGTGCACCAGGCCGCCGGTCTCGTGGCTGACGTTGGCGAGGAAGGCGGCGGCCTCCTGCTTCTTCACCGTGTCGCTGCCGGTGTTGGCGAAGCCGGGGTAGGCGCTCAGGGCAGCGGTGAGCCCGCTGTACGTGTAGAAGGAATTCCGGTTCGGGAACATCTGGTTGAACTGCGCCTCGGTGACGACGAAGCGCGCGTTGGGCGTGCCCGGACCGCTGTCGCAGGCGTACGGCTCCCAGTACCAGGTGCTGATGACCGGGTCGTAGCCCGGGTTGGCGTGCTCGGCGATGTACGCCTTCCCGTCGGTGTAGCGGACGATGTCGCCGGCCGCGTAGGACTTGCCCGCCACCCAGTTCGGGTAGCTGGAGCACGCGGCGGCGGAGGCGTTCGAGGCGGGCAGCAGCACCGGGGCGGTGCCCGCGAGGGCGAGGGTGACCAGGACGGCGGACAGGCGGCGTCTCGACACGGACTCAACTCCTTTGCGGAGCACGGCCGCACCCGGCAGGGCAGGGCGAAGCAGGGCCCTTGGCGCACATACCGGCGGGGCCGGTCACGGCGTGGGGCGACCGTGGTGGGGGGTGTGGAGGCACACTCAACCGCGTTGGTCTGTACCAGTCAAGGGTGTAGACCAGTCATCTGACTTCGGGGCTGTCAGGGGCTCACACGTGGGCCGACTCCGCCAGCGTCGCCGCGAGTCGGTCCAGCAGGGACCGGAGCAGTTCGTCGTCGCCGTCGCCGAGCATGGGCCGGCCGGCGCGGACCGCTCGGTCGACGCGCTGCCAGTGCTCCCGGCCGCGCGGGGTGAGGTGGGCGAGGATGCGGCGGCGGTCGAACGGGTCGACCCGGCGGTGCACCAGGTTCTGGTCGACGAGCTGGTCGACCAGCTTGGTCAGCGTCGGAGGCGGCAGGAAGGCGGCCTCCGCGATCGCCGCCATGTGGTGCCCCTCGCCGTCGGACAGCAGGACCAGCACCCGCCACGCGTCGAGCGAGCAGCCTTCCTCCTCCAGCACGGCCCGCAACCGCCGCGCCGCGAGCCGCTCGGCCCGCGTCAGCAGCTGCACCAGGTCGTCGGACCGACGCGGAGTTGGGGTGGGCATGCCGCTCCTAGCTCTGAGATGCGTCCATGGTAAGAGACGCACTGGAGTTCGTACGGTGGAGCCGGAATCATGACGCCATGTTCCGGCACGACCTCCCCGCGCCCGAGTGGTTCACGGCCGACGACTCCGTGCTCGGCGTGGCCCTCGTGTTTCCCCTGCGGGGGCCGGCCGGGATCTTCGGGCCGACGTGCGAGCTGTGCGCGCGGCTGGCCGCCGAGGAGGTCAACCGGGACGGCGGCGTGCTCGGCAGGGAGCTGCGGCTGGTGCCGGTCGACGGCTCGGGCCCGCCGCACGAGGTCGCCGGCCAGGTCGAGGCACTGGTGGAGCTGGGCGTCGTGCAGGGCGTCACGGGCTGGCACATCTCCTCGGTGCGGCAGGCGCTGGCGCCTCGGATCGCGCACCGCGTCCCGTATGTGTACACGGCGCTGTACGAGGGCGGGGAGGACACGGCGGGCGTCTTCCTGACGAGCGAGACCCCGCGCGATCAGCTGCGGCCCGCGATGGACCTGCTGGCGCACGAGCGCGGGGTGCGGCGGTGGTTCGTCGTCGGGAACGACTATGTGTGGCCACGGCGTACGGCACGGGCGGCCCGGGCGTACGCCCGCGCGTGCGGCGGGTGTGTCGCCGGTGAGGCCTATCTCCCGCTCGGCACCGACGACTTCGAGCCGGTGCTGCGCCGCGTCGAGCGCGCGGACGCCGACGGGGTGCTGACGCTGCTCGTCGGCAGCGACGCGGTGCGCTTCAACCGGGCGTTCGCGGCGCACGGTCTGCACGCGCGCTGTCTGCGGCTGAGCACGTTGATGGACGAGAACATGCTGATCGCGAGCGGCCCGGCGGCCACCGAGGACCTCTACAGCACGGCCGGCTTCTTCGCCTCGCTGGCCAACGGGGACACCCTCGACTTCCACGGGCGGTACGCGGCCCGCTACGGCGTCGAGGCACCCGCCCTCGGCAGCCTGGGCGAATCCTGCTACGAGGGCGTGCTGTTGCTGGCCGCGCTGCTGAAGCGGGCCGGGACGCTGGACGTGTCGGCGATCGGCGCGGCGGCGGGCGCGGTGTCGTACGAGGGTCCGCGCGGGCTGCTGCACCTGCGGGACGGCCATGTGCGCCAGCGCATCTACCTGGCCCGTGCCGACGGTCTCGACTTCGACGTGCTCACGGAGCTGGAGCCGCGCGGCTCCCGTCCCTGACCGGGTCGTCCGGTCAGCGCCGGGTGAGCGCTGTCCTGCGGCGGTGGAGGAACGCGCGTTCCGCCGGGTTCTCCGCGAGCGCGAGGGCCGCGTCGTACGCCTGTACGGCCTCGGTGTCACGGCCCAGACGGCGCAGCAGGTCGGCCCGGACGGCGTGCAGGACGTGGTAGCCGTCGAGGCCGAGTGCGTCCACGAGGGCGAGGGCAGGCCCGGGGCCGTCGGTCTCGGCGACGGCGACGGCCCGGTTCAGGGCCACGACCGGGCTGGGGGCGAGGGTCATGAGCTGGTCGTACAGCTGCCGGATCTGGGCCCAGTCGGTGGCGTCGCCGGTCGGCGCGTCGCTGTGCACGGCCTGGATCTGGTAGGGCCCGGGCCGGTCGCGGCGCAGGCAGCGGCGGACGAGTGCCTGTCCCTCGGTGATCAGGTCACGGTCCCAGCGGGCCCGGTCCTGCTCGGGCAGCGTCACCAGTTCGCCCTGGTCGTTCGCACGGGCCTCGCGGCGCGCCTCGACCAGGAGCATCAGTGCGAGCAGGCCGGTCACCTCGGACTCGTCCGGCATGAGGTCGGCCAGGAGGCGGCCGAGCCGTACGGCTTCGGCGCACAGGCCGGGCGCGCCCTCGTACCCCTGGTTGAAGATCAGGTAGACGACGGCCAGGACTCCGCCGAGCCGGTCGGGCAGGCCGGCGTCGCGGGGCACCCGGTACGGGATCCCGGCGTCGCGGATCTTCGCCTTCGCCCGGACCAGCCGCTGAGCCATCGTCGGCTCCGGTACGAGGAAGGCGCGGGCGAGCTGCGCGGTGGTGAGCCCGCCGAGCAGGCGCAGGGTGAGGGCGACGCGGGCCTGGAGGGAGAGCGCGGGGTGGCAGCAGGTGAAGATCAGGCGGAGCCGGTCGTCGCGCACGGGACCCTCCTCGGGCGGTGCGCCGGAGGCGTGCAGCAGGGCGGCCTCGGCGTGCCGGGCCGGTCTGGACGACTCTCGGCGCAGCCGGTCGACGGCCCGGTTCCGGGCCGTGGTGATGATCCATCCGGCCGGGCTGGGCGGGACGCCCGTCTCCGGCCAGCGCCGCACGGCCGTGGTGAAGGCGTCCTGGACCGCTTCCTCGGCGAGGTCGATGTCGCCGAGGAAGCGGACCAGGACGGCGACCGCGCGCCCGTACTCGGCGCGGAAGACCGCCTCGACGTCCACACCCGTCATTCGGCGCCGCCCATGAAGGGGCGCACCTCGATCGGCAGAGTGGTGGCCAGGGCCGCCTTGCGCCCCCACTCCAGGGCGGCGTCCAGGTCGGGCGCCCTGACGAGGCAGATGCCTCCGAGCATCTCCTTGCCCTCTGCGTACGGGCCGTCGGTGATCAGGACGTCGCCGTCACGGGGCCGCAGCACGGTGGAAGACTCCGGGCCGTGCAGTCCTCCGGCGAAGACCCACGCACCCGCCTCGCGCAGCTCCTGGTGGAAGGCGTCGAGGTTCTTGCCGATCTCTTCGAGGACCTCGATGGCGGGCGGACCGCCGACCGGCTGCATCACGCTGAGCAGGTAGTACTTCATGACGGCCTCCATGGCGTCCTTGTGTCGGGCTGTCGACATGTCGGGGTATGGGGATGTCGGGGTGTCGGGGTGTCCTTGCACCTCCTACACGAACGACACGCCCCCGGATCGACACCCCGTGCCGCGCGACCGAGAGAATTTCTCCCATGACCACCACACCCCATCCCCTCGTCACCCGCGCACAGCGACTGGCGCGCGATCTCCTCGTCCCGCACGCCGAGCGCGTCGACCAGGAGGGTGTGCCGGAAAGCCATATCGAGGCGGTGAAGCGGGCCGGGCTGCTCGGGGTGGGCGCGCCGAAGGAGTACGGCGGGGCGGAGGCGCCCGTCGAGGTGGCGCGGGAGACCGCGGAGATCCTGGCCGGGGCGTGCTGCTCCACATGGTTCGTGCAGACACAGCACCACACTCCGGTGAAGCTGCTCGCCACCTATGACTCGCCCGTCCGCGAGAAGCTCCTGCGTCCGCTGGCGACCGGCGAGGTGATGGCCGGTATCGCGTTCGCCCATGTCCGCGCCTTCCCCCGCGTCCCGGTGCGGGCGGTGCCGGAGCGGGGCGGCTGGCGCTTCGAGGGAACGGTGCCCTGGTTCACGGGCTGGGGCCTGAACGACGTGATGCTGCTGGCCGGTGTGACGGACACGGCCGAGGTGGTGTTCGTCCTCGCCGAGGCCCGCGAGCAGCCGGGGCTGTCCCCGTCGGCGCCGATGCGGCTCGCGGCCCTCACCGCCGCCCGTACGGTCTCCCTGGGACTGGACGGCCTGTGGGTGCCGGACGAGTCCGTCGTGCTGCGCGTGCCGCAGAAGGAGTTCGCCCTGGTCGACCTGCCCAGGGCCGCCAACGCCAGTCCGGCCGTCTTCGGGGTGGCGTACGCGGCGCTGGACCTGGTGGCGGACGCCCCGGACGGCGAGGACACGGCCCATGCGCTGCGGGTCCGGCTGGACGAGGTCCGGCGGGAGGCCTATGCGCTGGCCGACCACCCGGTCCCCCACGAGTGCGTCCCGGAGCGCCTGGCTGTGAAGACCCGCGCGTACGACCTCCTGCGCGCGGCCACGACCGCGGCGGTCGTGGCCGGGGGCGGCCGGTCCATGGCCCTGGAGAGCCGGGCGCAGCGGCTGGCTCGCGAGGGGATGTTCCTCCTGGTGCAGGGACAGACGTCCGAGGCACGCCGGAGGCACCTCGGATCGCTGGCGTCGGCTTAACCGAGCCGGGGCAGGAGCGGCCTGTCGGTCAGGGGTTTTCCGGTGCGGGACGGGACCTTGCCGCAGAACTCCGCTTCGATCACATCGACGTAGAGCGATCCGTCCTGGAGCCAGTCACCGTTGATGTTGAACGTCATCTGGTGCTTGCCGTCCTGTGTGCCCACCATCGCGGACAGGGATCCGTTGGCACGGCCGCTCTTGCCCACCACCTTCACTCCGCAGGACAGCTCCGCGAACTCGATTCCGAGTCCGTACCCGATGCCGCCCCCGGCCGGGACCTCGTCGAGCATCTCCTTCAACTGGGCCGGCGGCAGTAACTCGCCCATGATCAGGGCTCGTTGGAACCGGTTGAGGTCACCGCTGGTGGAGATGACGTCGCCGGCCGCGCCCAGCCAGGTCATGTTCTGTTCGGTGGCGTCATGGATCTCCGCGTCCGGGGCCTCCTGGTGGAGCCGGGAGTAGCCGACGGGGTGCGGGTTCGGCATCTTCGGCGATGTCCCGGGGAAGGACGTCCCGCGCAGCTTCAGCGGCCGGATGACGCGACGGGTGATCTCCTGAGCGTACGAGCGGCCCGTGGCCTTCTCGATGACCATCCCGGCGATGACGAAGTTGGTGTTGGAGTACACCGGCGCAGTCTCCGGGTCGGGCAGGGGCGGGTGCTTCAGCGCGATCGCCACGAGTTCCTCGGGCGTGTGGGTGTCGTACCGGTGCTGCGGGAAGCCGGGGCCGGCGGCGCCGTGGACGAACGCGGGGTCGTCGGTGTGGTTGGCGATGCCGCTGGTGTGGTTGAGGAGCCGGCGCAGGGTGATCTTGCTGCCGTCGTAGCCGTTGCCGCGCACCAGGCCGGGCAGCCAGGACTCGACCGTGTCGTCCAGGCTCAGTCTGCCTTCGGCCTCCAGTTGGAGCAGGACGGTCGCGACGAACGTCTTGGTGATGCTGGCACCGCGGAAGTGGTCGGCGGTGGAACGCTTGCGGCCGGTGCCGGTGTCCGCGTATCCGGACACGGCCGACCAACTCTCCTTGCCGTCACGGACCTTGGCCGCGACACCGGGGAGTCCGCCCTTCTCGGTCAGATCCCGCAGGGCGGTTCGGGTCGTCTCGTGGCCGTGCTCGGCCTGTGCCGCGTGGGCGGATGGTGCGAGTGCCGCCGTTCCGGCGGACAACGCCGCGGCCAAGGCCCATGAGACAGTGCGTGCGGTCCGCTGCTTCATGCGTATGTGCCTCCCGGTCACCAAGGGGCAGGGCTTGCCCCTTGGTGACCAGGACGCCGAAGTCGGGCGCCGGGGTTGATCTTTGGAGGTTCGGAGACGTCAGCCCGCCACGTGCGGGAGCAGGTCCGACAGGGTTCCGGACGGATTCAGGCGTCGTCGTCCGACGGAACCACCACGAGGAAGGCGTCCGACTCCAGGTCCATCACGACGGTGGCGGGCTCGCCCTCGGCGCGGCAGCGTGCCGCGTACTCCTCCGCCGGCCACGATCCGCGCGGGGCTCCCGCCGGGAACCGCTCCAACACCTTCGCGCTGATCGCCGTAGACATGTCCGCTGCCCTCCGCTGCCCTGCGCCGCCCGCCGGGCGGCATCGATCGGTCACTGCCGTACCCGTCCGGTTGCCCGCGATCCGCCCGGACATGTACCGCCCGGTAGGAGTCCGTACTCCCCGCGCACCCTCTACACATAAAGGAAAAATAAGAGCAGAATGTGCTTACCCGGCGCTTACCGCATACCCCACCAGACGCGGTCGCCCTGTAAGACGAAGGAGACGAGTCATGGCCAACGTCTCGCCCACCAGAGGTGACATCACCAGCCACCCTGATGCCTCCGAGATGCGGGATCGGTACGCCCGCATGCTCGGTGGTCGCGATGTGGCGCTCGTGGACGGACCGGTGTTCCTGCTGGGTCTGTACTGCGCGGCCTCCCCGTGGATAGTCCACTACACGACCAGCCAGCCGTCGCTCGTGACGCACAACCTGATCATGGGCATCGCGATCGGCCTGCTGGCGCTCGGGTTCACTCGCGCTCCGGAGCGTATGTACGGGCTGAGCTGGGCCATGTGCGCCCTCGGGGTGTGGATGATCGTCTCGCCGTGGATCGTCGGCGAGAGCCCGGACGCCGGGGTCGTGTGGAACAACATCATCATCGGTGCACTGGCCGTGCTCTTGGGTCTGGTGTGCGCCGGCACCGCGGCGAAGGCCTCCCCGAAGCCTTAGCCCCCGCCGGACGGAATCGAAGGCCGGTCCGCGCTCCCGGACCGGCCCCTTCGTGTCCGCGCCCGCGCCGCGAACGGCCACGAGGCGCGGGACCCCGGACTGTCCCGGCCGCCAGGGGGCACACGCAGTGCAGCGGGGGTCCTGAGGAGAAGGGGCGGAGATGGAAGTCGACGGCATCATCAGTGCCATCGTGATCGGCATCGTCATCGGCGTCCTGGGCCGGCTCGTGGTCCCGGGCCGTCAGCGCATCGGAATCCTGTGGACGATCGTCGTCGGCATCATCGCCGCGCTGATCGGCTCCGCACTCGCCGGCGCGTTCGGCGTGGCCGACACCAAGGGTGTCGACTGGGTCGAATGGCTCATCCAGATCGGCCTCGCCGCGCTCGGCGTCGCCGCGCTGGACCGCTCGAAGGCAGGCCGCTGAGCTGACGGCGTAGCGACGACGGTGTATCGACAGTACGTGCGCGACACCAGGAGTCACCTGGTACCCGGTGTGCCGCGGCCCGGCGGCCCGGCACACCGGAGCCGCACCGGCCGGTGCTCCCCCGGCATCAGCGGCCCGTCGACCGCATCGCGGCGAGCCCCTCGCCAGTGGACGGGTAGCGCGCGGTCCAGCCCAGTTCGCGTTCCGCCCTGGCGCAGGACACCCGCAGCCGCGACGCCATCACGGTGTGCGCGTACGACATGGGTTTCATCAGCCACAGCGGCACGGTCATCGGCTTCGGCAGCCCGAACGTCCCGGCCACGCTCTCGAGGTGGGCGCGGAAGCCGAGCGGGGTGCGGTCCGCGATGTTGTACGCACGCCTGCCCCGGCCGGCCGCGTTCCACGGCGGCGGCCACCGCGCGGGCGGCATCGGTGAGCTCCACCCACGGCAGCACCCGGTCGCGATCGCCCGGCAGGGGCAACTGCCGCCTGCGCAGCAGCGGCAGCAGGGCGTCGGTGCCGCCGGGTCCGTAGAACAGGCCGAAGCGCAGCGCGATGCCCTCCAGCGCCTCCGACTCGAAGGTGAGCCGCTCCTTGGTCCGCATGCCGGCGATGTGCCGCTCCAGTTGCGGAGTCCTGCCGAGCGGACCGAAGGGGTCGTCCTCGGTGAGGGGGCGGTCGCCGTGATCTCCGTAGCCGTAGCCGAAGACCATCGACTCCGCGACGAAGCGGCGGGCACCGGTGGCGTGGGCCGCCTCGACGAGGTGGGCCGTGCCCTGGGTGCGCAGCGCGTCGGTGGCGTCCATGTCGCGGTCGCGCATCGGGGTCTTGCGCAGGGCGGTCGCGGCGTGGATCACGGTGTCGAAGCGGTGTCCGTCGACGGCGCGCAGCAGCGCGTCGCGGTCCATGAGGTCGGCGCGGATGCCGTTGTCCCGGCTCCGGCCGAGTCCGGTGACCTGGTGGCCCGCCTCGGTGAGCGCGTGGGTGATGTGCCGGCCGAGGACACCGCTCGCGCCGGCGAGGAGGATGCTCTGGTTCTTCTCGTTCGTCGTCATGACCATGCGACGGACCGGACGGGCGTGGATGTGACATCGGACGGGACATCCGGGGCGGCCGGCGTCGATCCCGCCGTACAGTCCTGTTGATCACTTCGTCACGAGGAAGGGCACGGCACCATGGTCGTGAAGGACTCGGAACTGCCTCACCTGCGCCGCTGTGTGGAGCTCGCGGCCGAGGCACTGGACGACGGGGACGAACCGTTCGGTTCGGTATTGGTGGGGAAGGACGGCACGGTCCTCGCCGAGGACCGCAACCGCGTGGCCTCGGGCGACCGCACCCGGCACCCCGAGTTCGAGCTGGCGCGCTGGTCGGCCGCCCATCTCACGCCCGAGGAGCGGGCGGCGGCCACGGTCTACACCTCAGGCGAGCACTGCCCGATGTGCGCGGCGGCGCACGCCTGGGTCGGTCTGGGACGCATCGCCTACGTCGCCTCGTCCGAGCAACTCGTATCCTGGCTGGGCGAGTTGGGAGTCCCCGCGCCACCGGTGCGGACACTCCCCGTCCACGAGGTCGCACCCGGTGTGACCGTGGACGGTCCGGTACCCGAACTGACGGAACGGATCCGGGATCTGCACGTGCGGTTCCATCACGGGCGCGGCTGAGCCGCCCCGGGATTCCCCGCGCGCCCGAGATGCAGGGCCGCATGGGCGAATCTACGATCGAATTCAACTGGACCAGGCGTCCCGCCTCGTTCTCCCCGACGGGGGGGGAGGCGCATGTCCTCGCTGCCTGCACGGCGGTTGACGACCGTCCACGCCGCCCTGGTCACGGTGGCCGCCCTCGTGTACGGGACCCTGACCCGGCTTCCCGAGCGTTTCCCGCCGCGGCTGAAGGGCTGAACGGCCATGACGACGCACAACGACGATGTGGACTGGGACCGCTGGCCGGTCGCGGACTACCTCGCGGAGAACTACCGCGAGGTGCATCCCTCGGACGCGGCGATCATCGCGCACCACAGCACGTTCTACCGGCGCTTCCCGCCCGGCGGCATCGCCCGCTCGGTGGAGTTCGGGGCGGGCCCCAACCTCTACCCGCTGATCCTCGCGTCCGCCGCGTGCCGCAGGATCGACGCCGTGGAGGCGGGGGCGAGCGGCGTCGCCTACCTCCAGGAACAGATCTGTCACCGCCTCGACGCGAGCTGGCTCCCCTTCCACGCGCTGTGCCGAGAGCTCAACCCCGATGTCCCGGCGACCCTGGCCGGGGCGCTGGCGCCGGTGAACGTCGTCCACGCCGACGTCCGGACCCTGCCGCCCGGCTTCTACGAACTCGCCTCCATGCACTTCGTCGCCGAGGGCGCCACGGAGGACTTCGCCGAGTTCGCCGACTTCTGCCGCACCTTCGTCCGCGCGGTCACGCCGGGCGGCCACCTGGTCGCCGCCTTCATGGAGAACCTGCCGACCTACCGCATCGGCCCGGCGTCGCGCTGGCCGGGCTGTCCGGTGAACCCGACGACGGTCACCGAGGTCTTCACGCCGCTGACCCGCGACCTGGATGTAACCCACATCGACACCGACCGTGCCGTGCCGGACCACGGCGACTCCGGGATGGTGCTGCTCACGGGGGTGGCGGAGCCGGTGTGACGACACCGGGCCCGCTGAGCGGCCAGGGCCGCTCGGCGGGGCTCGGACGCCGGCCCCGCTCCCGGGCCCGAACAGTTCGGTGTCGCCTGCCACCGATCGGCGGGGCCGCGAGGGCGCCACCGCTTCCGGGCCCGGGAGCAGTATCGGGCCACTCACCGCGATACGCCCGGACGCGCCGCTGCGAGCCCTCCGGTCAGTCGTCCGCGGCCGGGCGGAAGCGCCGGCGCAGCACCACACCCCCGAGCACCAGCGCCGCACTCGCCGCGACGACCGGCAGGGTGTGGTCCGAGCCCGTGTGGGCGAGGGCACCCGTGGCCTGCGGCACGGAGTGCGGGGCAGGGACGGGGTCGGGGGCCGGGTGCGCCCGGGGCGGGACGGACGGCTCCGGGGCCGTCGGCTTCGGTGGGTGGTGGGGGCGGACCGGCCGGTTACCGGGGGTGTTCGAGGACTCGTTGCCGGTCGCCGCGTTGCCGATGCCGACCACGTTCACGCTGTTGCCGGTGACGTTGACCGGGAGGTCGACCGGCAGCTGTACGCCGTTGCCGGAGGCCACGCCCGGCGAATCCTTTCCGCCGCCTTCGGCGACCGCCCCGCCGGGCTTGCCCGGCCGCCCCGCCCGCCCGTCGCCCTTGTTCGCGCAGCTGTTGCCCGCGGCGGGGTTCAGGGCCCCCACCACGTTCACCGTGTTCCCGCACACGTTCACCGGGACATGCACCGGCAGCTGAATGGTGTTACCGGAGACCACCCCGGGCGAACCGGCCGCCGATCCGTCCGCCGCGGAATCCGCGTACGCGGGGACGGCCATGGCCATCGCGCCCGAGGCGGCGGCGACGGCGATCACACCGTTTCGGGTAACCCGTTTCATAGGTTCCCTGCCTTCCAGACATCGTCGCGGGCACTCACCCGCACGGGATAGAACGCGGGGCGCACGATCCGAGTTATGGCTTATCGGCCTTTCACTCCATCGAGCGGCCCGGTTGTCGAACTAGCGGTAAAGCCCTTCGTATGCGGGACGAAGCCGCGCGCCACCAGGCACTTCGAGCGGCTCCACCCGCCCGGAGGCGCCGCTTCCGGGGCCCGCTTATGGTGGGCGAGGGCGCCGGTTCCCGGTCCGCTGTGGGGCGCCCCTGGAGGCATTGATGCTGGCCAAGCTGTCCACGCACCTCTCGATCCGGCGCTGCGCGGTCACCGGCGTGGCGGGGCTGGCCCTGCTGGGCGCGGGCCTGCCGGCCGCGGCCGACGACCCCCCGCCCGGGCTGGCGCGCTTCTACGACCAGAAGGTCAAGTGGTCGGCCTGCGAGGGCATGGACATGCCTAAGGACCTGCAGTGCGGCAAGGTCACCGTCCCGCTCGACTACTCCAGGCCCGGCGAGGGGACTCTCGATCTCGCCCTGGCCCGCTACCGGGCCACGGGCAGGTCCCGGGGCTCGGTGCTGCTGAACTTCGGCGGCCCGGGCGTTCCGGGCGTGACCCAACTCGCCCTCGGCGGCAAACACTTCATGGGCCTGACGAACGGCTACGACGTCGTCTCCTTCGACCCTCGCGGCGTCGGCCGCTCCGCACCGGTGAGCTGCGGAAACGCCTCCACCGGCGCACTGGACGCGACGGACGGGAACGCCGAGGCCGCCGATCCGCAGGCCGTGCTCGAGAAGCTGCGCGCGGCGGCGGCCGAATGCGCCGAGCACTCGGGCCCCGTCCTTCGCCACATGGGCACGGTGAACGCCGCCCGCGACATGGACGTCATGCGCGACGCGCTCGGCGACGACAAGCTCAACTACCTGGGCTTCTCGTACGGAAGCCGGCTCGGTGCGGTGTACTCGGCCCGGTTCCCCGAGAAGGTCGGCAGGGTGGCGCTGGACGGCGTGGACACGCTGACCGAGCCGCTGTCCGAGCAGGGCATGGTGAGCGCCCGGGGACAGCAGACCGCGCTGGAGAACTTCCTGACCTGGTGCACGGAGGACATCGCCTGCCCGTTCGGGCAGGATCCGCGAGAGGCCAGGAGACACGTCGTACAGGTGGTCCGGTCACTCGACGAGGACCCGGTGCCGACGGACTTCGGCGAGGCGTTCTCCGGCCAGGACTTCGCGGGCGCGCTCGGGCAGGGGCTCTACAGCAGGGAGCTGTGGCCCTTGCTGCAGCGGGCGGTCGCCCAGTTGCTCGAGGAGGGCGACACGCGCGGCCTGGAGGCCTTCGCGTCCGGAGGTGTCACGCTGCCGCCGCTGCGGGGCAAGCACCGCGGACTCGTCGACCCCGGGGACGTGCCCCTGGACAACCTGCCGGCGGCGCTGATGGCGGTCAATTGCGCGGACGATCCCGACCGTCCCGCCGCCGCGCAGGTCACCAGGGACCTCGGCCGGCTGCGCGCCCGGTACGAGCAGGCGTCACCGGTCTTCGGCCGGTACCGGCTCACCCAGGTGCTGCTGTGCTACGGCCGCCCCAAGGGCACCGACTTCATCCGCGACGAGGTGAAGGACGTCGACACGGCGCGGATGCTGCTTGTCGGCACCCGGGGCGACCCCGCCACGCCGTACCGCTGGACGGTGGAGACGGCCGAGCGGCTCGGCTCGTCGGCCGTGGTGCTCGACAACCGGGGCGAGGGCCACACCGGCTACGGGTCCTCCAAGTGTGTGCACGCCAAGGTCGACGCCTTCCTGCTGTACGGCACTCTCCCGCCGGACGGCAGTTCCTGCGGCTCCGACCACGACACCGAGTGAGAGCACGGATCCGCTGCGGGACGGCGCACCCGGCCCTCACTCGCGTGAGCGTCGCCGGATTGTCTCGGCGGCCTGCTCCGCGTCCGTGACGGAGACGGCGAGACGGGTGAA
Organism: Streptomyces sp. NPDC041940; assembly: GCF_055589465.1. Classification (NCBI taxonomy): domain Bacteria; kingdom Bacillati; phylum Actinomycetota; class Actinomycetes; order Kitasatosporales; family Streptomycetaceae; genus Streptomyces; species Streptomyces sp. NPDC041940. The sequence goes on along the minus strand of NZ_JBVJBP010000007.1, from coordinate 150,657 downwards.
CGGCACCGGCCGCCGCAGATCCACGACCACGACGGGAACCCCCGCGCGCACCGCGACGAAGTCCCGGCCCAGCGGGTGCAGCCGCTCCCCCACGCACCACCGGCCGGGACGGCAGCGCCCGCCGAGCGGGGTGCCGCGCAGACCGCGCCACCAGTCACCCTCGACGCGCACGGCCCGCACCTGCGCCAGCGGCACCCGCACCTCGCGGCGTCGGGCCGACAGCCCTTCCCGCATCGCGAGCCGGACCACGACCTCCGCGCCGTCCACCACCAGGCGTGCCATCGGCAGCCACCTCCTCCCCCAGCGTGCCTCCGCGAACGCGCTCAGGAGCACTCGAACCGGCGATGCGATTGCCCCAAATGCCCCAATCCCGAATCGGCTCTATCGTGCTGTCATGGAGCACGTTCTGAGTCCCGCGACCCTTGCCGAGCTGCGGCGCCCGCGCCCCTACCCCGCGGTCTCCGTGCTGACGCCGGTACACCGGCGCGAGCCCCACAACACCCAGGACCAGGTCCGGCTGCGCAACGGGGTGGCCGAGGCCAAGAGGCAACTGGAGTCCGATCCGGCGGTCAGCCGGGACCGGCGGACCGAGGTCGCCCGGCATCTCGACCGGGCCCTGTCCGAGGTCGACCTGACGCACGCCGAGGACGGCCTGGTCATCTTCGCGGCTCCCGGTGAGCACCAGGTGTGGTCGCTCGCCCGGTCCGTGCCCGAGCGCGTGGTCCTCTCGGACACCTTCCTCACCCGCAACCTCGTCTCCGCCCAGACGGCCGGGCGGCCCTTCTGGGTGCTGTCGCTCGCCGCGGACCGCGTCACGCTGTGGAACGGCGGAGTCGACCGCGTGACCGAGGCACGCGTCGGCGGGTTCCCGCTGACCAGACGCGTGGAGAACTTCGACCCGGAACGGCAGCAGCGGATCGGGGACCTGCCGAGCGCCTTCCGGGAGGAACGCAGCCGCCAGTTCCTGCGCGAGACCGACACCGCGCTGGGCACCGTCCTGCGCGACCACCCGCGACGGCTGTACGTCACCGGCGAGCCTGCCGCCCTCTCGTTGCTGGACGAGGTCGGCGGCGCCGCCAAGGGCGCGACGCACGTGCCGCACGGCGGGCTCGCCCACGGGACGCCCGAAGCGGTGTGGCAGGCCATGCGGCCGGTGATCGAGGCGGACGCCCTCAGGAGCACGGACGCGGTGAGCCGTGCCCTCGAAACGGCCCGCGGACGGCGGGAGTTCGCCGCCGGTGTCGACGAGCTGTGGCAGAGCGCCCGGGTCGGCCGCGTCCGGCTGCTGGCCGTCGAGGAGAACTACCGCGTGACGGTCCGCGACGCCGGGGACCATCTGATCCTCACCGAGTCCGGCGACGTCGACTCCCGCGAGGACATCGTGGACGAGATCGTCGAGCAGTGCCTGGAGACGGGCGCCGACGTCCGCTTCGTACCGGACGGCGCACTCGGCGAGGCGGACGGCATCGCCGGGGTCCTGCGGTACTGAAGGCGTCGAACACAGAGCCGTCGAACATGCGCGGCACCGGGGCGGAACGTTACCCACGGGTCGCCAAATGGCCTGTGTAACCTACGACTTGGGCATCCGCGCGACGCACCTCGCGCCTACCTCGGAGTAACTCCGCGAGACTGTGACATATGCCAGAAGCACCACCGTATCGTGTGTTGCCGAATCCCTTACAGGGCGTCGCGGGCTGTGCGACAGTCGTAACGGTCCCTCCGTCCGCCTTGGTCGTATCGTCCCCGCATCGGAGTGCGTCATGCCGTCCCACCTCTCCGCGGACCGCCCAGCCGCCCAGCCGCCCGGACGCGGCTCGGTCGATTCGCTCATATCGCAGACGCGGCGGCTCAAGGGCGATATGGACGCGGTGCGGCGCGACGCCGAGGGGGACGGATCGGACCACCCGCAGGGCCGCTGGCAGCGCGCCCTGTACGACCTGGCCCTCCACCAGCTCAACGACCTCGACGAGCACCTGGCCCAGCTGCGGGAGGGCCCGCCGCCCGCGGCGGCCCCGCAGGGCTCACTGCTCAGCCGGGTCGGCAGCGCCGAGTGGAACCTGCTGACGGATGAGGCGAGTTGGTCCGGTGAGCTCTACCAGATCCTGGGCCGCGATCCCGAGGCTCCGCCGCTCACCCTCGACGAGATGCCGTCGCTGGTCCTCGACGAGGACCGGCCCAAGCTGACGGCGATGGTCACGAACTGCCTCGTCGACGCCCGGCCCATCGACGGCGAGTTCCGCATCGCAGGCCGGGACGGCGGCGTCCGGACCGTGCACATGATGGGCGAACCGGTGCTCGACACTGACGGCTGCACCGCCTCGATGTGGGCCGTGCTGCGGGACGTCAGCGAACTGCGCCGCAGCCAGCGGGTGGTCAGCGAGACCCGTGACTCGCTCCACCACCGGGGGCAGGCAGCGCAGACCGAACACCGGCTCGCGGTCGAGCTGCAGGAGGCCGTGCTGCCGCCGTGGCGCGGCTCCCTGCGGCTCCCGCACCGCGGCCCCGGGACCCTCGACCTCGCGGCCCACCATCTGCCGGCGTCCACGAACACGCCGATCGGCGGCGACTGGTACGACGCGCTCGAACTGACCGGCGGCGAAACCCTCCTCAGCATCGGCGAACTCACCGGACACGGAGTCGGTGTCACGTCGAACATGACCATGCTGCTCGGCGCCGTACGCGGCATGGCGATGGCCGGCGCCCCGCCGGGACAGCTGCTGGCCTGGCTGAACCAGTTACTCGACGCCACCGTGCAACCCGCCCTCGGCAGCGCCGTCTGCTGCCGCTACCGGCCCGGGACCCGCACCCTGATGTGGGCGCAGGCCGGACACCCCGCCCCGCTGCTGTTCCGCGACGGGACGGGGCACGCGCTGGACACGCCGAGCGGCGTCCTGCTCGGCGCCACCTCGGGCGCCGTCTACGGCCAGGCCGAAGAAAGCCTCGACGTGGGCGACCTGCTGCTCCTGCACACCGACGGGCTGGTACCCGGGCACACCGGAGCGGCGGCAGTGAACCTCCTCCTCGACCTGGCCCCGCGCCTGACCGGGAACCACACCGCGGAGGACTGCATACAGACACTCGTCCAGGAGTTCGGCGAGAGCGCGCGCGAGGACAACGCCTGCGTGCTCGTCGCCAAGGTCACGTCATAGGAGACTCAGGCCCGCGCGCTGTTGCCGCCCCTGCCCTTCGTCTTCGGCAGGGCGAGCTTGATCTCCTCCCGCAGCTCCTGGATCCTCGGGTAGCCGGCGTACTCGGCGGTGAGCCGGTACATCTCGCGCAGGCGGTCCCAGGTGCGGTGGGAGGAATTGGAGCCCATCGACACCAGGGCCAACCGCGCGTACCGGTCCGCCTGTTCGGGGTCGTCCGCGATGAAGCAGGCCGAGGCCATCGACAGATAGTCGAAGATCTTCGACCGCTGCCGGCCGTCGACCCGCAGGGCCAGCGCCTTCTCCGCGTAGTGCTGGGCATGCGCGGACGCACCCGGATCGAACTCGGCGAGTGTGCGGTAGGCCAGGGCCTGCATGCCGTAGAGGTCCTCCTCCTTGAAGGTCTGCATCCAGTCCGGCGGCGGTACGTCGGCCTTGTCGGAGACGAACAGGTCCTCGGCCTGCCCGAGCGTGCGGCGCATCGCCTGGCCCTTGCCCATGGCGGCCTGCGCCCAGGCCTCGATGGTGCAGAGCATCGCCCGGGTGCGGGGCAGCACGTCGTCGCCCGAGCCGGACGTGGCGAGCCTCATCAGGTCCAGGGCCTCGTCCGGCTTGCCCAGATGGACCATCTGGCGGGCCGCACGGGAGAGCGCCTCGCCCGCGCGGGGCCGGTCCCCGCCCTCTCGGGCCGCGTGCGCGGCGATGACGAAGTACTTCTGGGCCGTGGGTTCCAGGCCGACGTCGTGCGACATCCAGCCCGCGAGGACGGCCAGGTTGGCGGCGACGCCCCACAGGCGCCGCTGGAGATGGGGTGGGTGACGGTAGGCGAGCATGCCGCCCACCTCGTTGAGCTGGCCCACCACGGCCTTGCGCTGGAGCCCGCCGCCGCGGGCCGCGTCCCAGGCGCGGAACACCTCGACCGAGCGCTCCAGTTCCTCGATCTCCTGCGACCCGATGGGGGCGGCCTCGTAACGGTCGAACCCGGCGGGGTCGGCGTGCAGGGGTTGGTCGAGATCGGGAGCGTCGACAGCCAGGGCAGGGTCGGTGTGCAGCCAGTCGTACATGGCGCTGCTGAGTGCGGATCCCGCGGCGAGCGCGGCGCCCGCGCCCACCAAGCCGCGTCGGTTGAGCATGAGGTCCATTCCCGTGAATTCGGTGAGGACCGCGGCTGTCCGCTCGGGCGCCCACGGCACACCGTCGGGAGGCTCCGCGCTCCCGCCGCCCTGCCGTTTCCCCGCACGCCCGTGCCGGACCAGACCGAGGTCCTCGATGGTCACGACACGGCCGAGACGCTCGGTGAACAGAACCGCCAGCACCCGCGGCACCGGATCGCGCGGGATCTCTCCCGTGTCGATCCAACGCCGCACCCGGGAGGTGTCGGTCGAGAGCTGGGGGTGGCCCATGGCCGCCGCCTGCCGGTTGACCAGCCTCGCGAGTTCGCCCTTCGACCAGCCGGCCAGGCCGAACAGGTCCGAGAGACGGGTGTTGGGTTGTCCGCTCACATCAAGCCCCCAGGTACTCGGCTGAGTTGACAGTAGCCCGGGGAGACATGCCGGGCGACTATTCGCCAGGGTTCGCCAGGGTTCGCCAGATGGTGTGCCACCGGACATCCGGTGTCAGGTAGGAACGCGCCACCCCGACCCGGTCACCGCAGGGACATTCCCCAGGATGCTCCCGGGAGTCCGGGCCGGGTGGGCGCAGTCGTCGCAGGCACACGAAGGGATCTGTCTCGCCCATGTACGCAGCATCGTCCTCCGTGTCCGCACCGCCCCGGTCGCTGCACGCGCGTCCCACGGACAGCGGCCCCTACCTCGCCCCCGCGCGGCCGGCGGCCCCCGTGCTCGGTGCGGGCAGGGCGCGGCGCGGCGCGGTTCTCGGAACCCAACCGCTCAGCGGAAGACTCGACTTGTCCGGCCCCCAGGGCGCGCAGCTGCGCACCGCCATCGCGTCGGTGCACCGCATCTGCCCGGAGTTCGCCCCGGTGCAGGTACTGCGCCGCAACGGCCGGTCGGTGCTCCTGGTCGGTACGACGGGTCGCAACACGGCCGTCGCCAAGTGTTTACTGGACCACTCCCCCGCCTGGTCCGAGCGGATCCAGCACGAGATAGCGGCCTACCGCTCGTTCGTCCGGCACCGCCCTCCCGTGCGGGTGCCGAGACTGATCGCGGCGGACCCGGACAACTGCACCCTGGTGATCGAGCGGATGCCCGGGCGGGTGGCGGCACTCCAGCGGCACCCGGCCGAGGCACCGCCGCGCGCGGACATCAGAGCCGCGCTGGGCGCGATCTGCCGGCTGAACGCCTGGCGGCCGCCGGCGGGCACCTTCGACGCCCCGCTCGACTACGCGGCGCGGATCTCGCGCTACCACGAGCTGGGCCTGCTCACCGACCGGGACCTGGGTGACCTGCAGAAGCTGCTGCACGGCATCGCGCAGGCGGCCGGGCGCCAGGGCATGGGCCAGTTCTGCCACGGCGACGCACTGCTGTCGAACATCCTCCTGTCACCAGCCGGTCCAGTGCTGGTGGACTGGGAGCACGCGGGTTGGTATCTGCCGGGCTACGACCTGGCGACGCTGTGGTCGGTGCTCGGGGACGCACCGGTGGCTCGTCGCCAGATCAGCCAGATCGCCCAGTCGGCGGGCCCGGCGTCCAGGGATGCCTTCCTGGTGAACCTGATGCTGGTGCTGACCCGTGAGATCCGCACGTATGAGACGGCCGTGCAGCGTTCGATGCACGACCCGGCCCCGGCGGCACCGGGCTCGGCCCACCCTGGTGCTGCGCCGTCCGGCGAGGAGCAGCGGCTGTTGCTGCGGCGGCTGCACGACGACTGCCAGCTGGCCCGGCGGGCCGTGCGCGCGGCGGTCGGCACTCGCTGACGGGGACGAAGCGGCCGCTGTGCGCCTGGACAGGCGTACAGCGGCCCTTTCGTGTGTGTGGCGTACCGCCTCGGCGGTCAGCCCTGCTGGAACAGCTCCGCGGGCAGGGGTTTGAGGAGGGCGTACAGATCGTCCGTGATGGGGCGGTCCCAGGCGGCGATGGTCACCAGGACGTTGTCGCTGCGGTCGAACTGCACGCAGGAGATCCGGCCCTCGGAGAGCTTGACGCGGCGCACGATCAGGAGGTTGTCGCCCTGCATCACCGGCACGTCCTCGCTGCTGACGACGGTGACCTCCTCGTCGTTCTCCAGCGCCAGCAGCAGCTGGGCCACCTCGAAGGGGACCTGCCCCTCGGGGACCTCGCGCGCCGGGGAGCCCTCGGGCAGATTGCCGATGATCATCGCGGGGCCGCGGCCGCCGAACAGGTCGTAGCGCAGGAAGACGCCCTGGCAGGTGCCGTCGGGGGCGGGCAGCAGTCCCGCACCGAGGTTGCCGGGCCAGTCGCCCGGGTCCATGGCCAGTACGTCGAAGTCAGGCCCGGCGGGAGTGGCGCTGCGGCGGCGGAGGAACGACATGTCGCCAATGGTACGTGTCCCGGCCTGCGAAGTGTCGGGAGGGCGGCGTCCCGGTCGGCCTAGACCGGCACCCGGTGCCGTTGGTGGTGACGGGCGACCCGGGCGCGGTTGCCGCAGGACGGTTTGCACCACTCCTGGCGTGGGTGCTCCTTGAGGAAGTACCGCACGCAGCGCGGCGCGTGGCAGGCTCGCAGCCGGTCGCGGTCGGGGCTCGCGAGGAACGCGATCACGGCGCGCGCGAGGGTTGACGTCAAGTCGTCGGCGCCGTCCACCGGCCGCTGGTGGACGACGGGTCCGGCGTCCCGGGGCCAGTGCAGGACCGGCACGGTGGGGGTGCGGGCGGCTGCCTCGTTGAGGCGCCGCACGGCCTCGGCCTCGGGCAGGAGGCGGGCCGCGTCCGCAGGGCTGGGCTCGCCGGGGCGCACGGCGCGGGCGAAGAGCGCCCGGGCGGCGGCACGCAGCTCGCGGACGGCGGCGAGCCGCGCGGCGTCGACGGCGAACCCCTCGGTGTCCGGCAGGAGCTCGGCGTGTTCCCGGAGCCAGACGGTCAGGCCCGCCAGGTCGGTCAGATCGTCGGCTACGCCGCCGTCGCCGTTGTGCCGGACGGTGAGGGCCAGGTCCAGGGCGAGCCGGGCGTCCCTGCTGATCGGTTCCCGCATGGGCCTGATGATAGGCCTGCCGGTATCCATGACAGCGAGGTCAGTCCTCGGGCGGCGCCGGCGGGACCACCGCGACAGGGCTCGCGGCGTGGATCAGGACGGCGTGGGTGACCGAGCCCATCATGCGGGCAGGTGCCAGCAGGTGCCGCCGGTGCCGGCCCACCACGACGAGGTCGGCGTCCTGGGAGGCCGCCACGAGGTGTCCGGCCGCGTCGCCCGCCGCGGCGAGCGGCTCGGCCCGGACGTCGGGGTGCCGTTCCCGGTACGGGGCGAGGAAGCCCTCGGCGAGGACCCGGGCCTCGTCCTCGATGACGTCCTGGTCGACCACCGGCGGGGGCATCTCCCCGGGCATCATCCAGGGCTGCGCGGGCCATGGGTAGGCGGCGACCGCCTGGAGCCGCGCGCCGCGCCGGGCGGCCTCGGCGAAGGCGAACTCGAGCGTGGCCTCGTCGAGGCCGTCCACCTTCAGGCCGACGACGACCCGCCGGCGAGGGCCGTCGTCCTTGACCTCGCCTCCGGTCCGGGGCACCACGACGACGGGGCACTCGGCGTCACGCGCGGCGGCCATGCCGTTGGAGCCGAGCAGGAGGCCGGCGAACCCGCCGCGGCCACGGGAGCCCAGCACCAGCAGCTGGGCGGAGGCTCCCAGTTCGGGCAGGACGGCGCCGACCGCGCCCTCCAGTCCGACATACTCGGTGTCCGGCCGGTCGGCGCGTCCTTCCAGGCGGGTGCGGACCCGGTCGAGGACGGGGTCGTCCTGTGGGTCCGCCGCCCCGGCGGCGAGGACCTCGGGCTGTGCCCAGTGGGCGTACTGGCGTACGTGAACCACGCGCAGGGGCGCCGAACGCCCGCGGGCGGCGTCGAGGGCCCACTCCAGGGCGCGCAGGCTGTCGTCCGAACCGTCGACCGCCGCGATGACCGGCAGGGTGCTCACGGATACCTCACCTCCGGGATACGACCGTCCGTTCCGGGGGCCAGCCTGGCTCAGCGGCCGGCCCCGGGAGGATGTCTCGGGTCGCGTGTCCGGAAATGCGGGCGCGACACCCCCGGATCGGCCGTCGGATCACGGCCCTGGGGGACGGCTCACCCGGCCCGTGTCACGTGAGGTCGAACTCCCCTTCCCGCGCTCCCGACACGAACGCGCCCCACTCGTCGGGCGTGAAGATCAGGGAAGGGCTTTCCGGGCGGCCACTGTTCCGCATGGCGATGAAGCCCTCCACGAAGGCGATCTGGACATCCCCCACGCCACGGCTGCTGGACTGCCAGTCGGCGTTGGTGAGGTCCAGCTCCGGCTTGTCCCAGCCCATGAGCGGGCGCTGCTGGGTGGTGGTCTCGGCCACGTCCGTGCTCCTCCCGGTTCGTCGTCCGCGGCCAGCCTAGCGATCGCTTCCCATGGCCGACAGGGCACGTGAGGGGGACCTTCAAGGAGTCGTGTCGGGAGTCGTTTCAGGACTTGGGGGGCTGTGCTCCCACGAGCCACATCGAGAAGAACTGCGATCCCCCGCCGTAGGCGTGTCCGAGGACCCTGCGGGCGCCGTCCACCTGGTGTTCCCCGGCCTGGCCGCGCACCTGGAGCGCCGCCTCCGCGAAGCGGATCATGCCGGAGGCGCCGATGGGGTTGGTGGACAGGACGCCGCCCGACATGTTGACGGGCAGGTCCCCGTCCAGTTCGGTCACGCCCGCCTCGGTGAGCTTCCAGCCCTCGCCCTCGTCGGCGAAGCCGAGGTTCTCCAGCCACATCGGCTCGTACCAGGAGAACGGCACGTAGATCTCGGCGCCGTCGATCTCCCGGCGGGGGTCGGTGATGCCGGCCTGCCGGTATACGTCGGCCGCGCAGTCCTGGCCGGCCTGCGGGGAGACGAAGTCCTTGCCCGCGAAGAGGGTGGGTTCGCTGCGCATCGCGCCGCCGAGCATCCAGGCGGGTGGTCGCGGTGCCCGGGTGGCTCCGGCGCGGTCGGTGAGGATCATGGCGCAGGCGCCGTCGGAGGAGGGGCAGGTCTCCGAGTAGCGGATCGGGTCCCACAGCATGGGCGAGGCCGTCACCTTCTCCAGCGTGATGTCGTGTTCGTGCAGGTGGGCGTAGGGGTTCTTCAGCGCGTTGCGCCGGTCCTTGTAGGCGACCAGGGCGCCGATCGACTCGGGTGCGCCGCTGCGTCGCATGTAGGCGCGTATGTGCGGGGCGAAGAAGCCGCCGGCCCCGGCCAGCAGGGGCTGCTGGAAGGGGATCGGCAGGGACAGGCCCCACATGGCGTTCGACTCGGACTGTTTTTCGAAGGCGAGGGTGAGGACGGTGCCATGGACGCGGGCCGCGACGAGGTTGGCGGCGACGAGCGCGGTGGATCCGCCGACCGAGCCCGCGGTGTGCACGCGGAGCATCGGCTTTCCCACGGCTCCGAGCGCGTCGGCGAGGTAGAGCTCCGGCATCATGACGCCCTCGAAGAAGTCGGGCGCCTTGCCGATCACCACGGCTTCGATGTCGGCCCAGGTCAGCTCGGCGTCGTCGAGCGCGCGGCGCGCCGCCTCCCGGACCAGCCCGGCGATCGACAGGTCCCGGCGTGCCGCGACGTGCTTGGTCTGGCCGATGCCGACGACGGCCACGGGCTCCTTGCTCATCGGGGCTCCCCTTCGAGTACGGCGACCAGGTTCTGCTGCAGGCAGGGGCCGGAGGTGGCGTGGGCGAGGGCGCGGTCGGACTCGCCTCGGTGGATGCGGGCGGCGGCCTCGCCGAGTCGGATGAGCCCGGCGGCCATGATCGGATTGGCGGCGAGGGCTCCGCCGGACGGATTGACGTGTACGCCGTCGTCGAGCCGGAGGGCCTTGCGCAGGACGATCTCCTGCGAGGTGAAGGGCGCGTGCAGCTCGGCGGTGTCGACGGGCCGTTCGAAGGCGCCGGCCCGCTCGGCGGCCAGGCGGGTGGAGGGCGAGTCGGTCAGGTCGCGCACGCCGAGGCCGTGGGCCTCGACGCGGTGGTCGATGCCGCGGATCCAGGCGGGGCGTGCGCACAGTTCCCGGGCCCGGTCCCCGGCCGCGAGGATCACGGCGGCGGCACCGTCGCCGATGGGCGGGCAGTCGCCGGTGCGCAGGGGCCGTACCAGGTAGTCGCCCTGTGCCACGGACCCCTTGAGCTGCGCGTGCGGGTTGGCGGCGACCGCCTCCCGGTTGCGGGCGGCGACGGCCGCGAGGGCGGGCTCGTCGGTGTCACCGGCGTCGATGAGGGCCTGTGCCTGGAGGGCGGCGAGTGCCACCGAGTCGGGCCACAGGGGTGCCACGTAGTACGGGTCGAGCTGGCGGGTCAGGACGTCGCGGACCGGGCCGGGCGAGGACTTGCCGTAGGAGTAGACCAGGGCGGTGTCGGCGTCGCCGGTGAGGAGTTTGGTCCAGGCCTCGTACAGGGCCCACGCGCCGTCCATCTCGACATGGGACTCGGAGATCGGCGGCCAGGCGCCGACGCCGTCGAGGGCGAGGGTGAACGAGAAGGCACGCCCGGCGAGGTAGTCGCTGGAGCCGGAGCAGGTGAAGTCGATGTCGGCGGTCTTCAGGCCGGTCCGTTCGAGGACCTCGTGCAGCACCGGCATGAGCATCTCCACCTCGGAGTGCTCCTCGCTGGTGCGCCGGTGGGCGGTCTGGGCGAAGGCGACGACGGCGATCTCGCGGTCCCGCGGTGCGCTCGTCACAGCAGCTCCTTGTAGGTGTCGTAGTCCGCGTCGGGCTCACCCGTCGGCCGGTAGTGGTCGGGGTAGCGGGCGCCCTGCGTCCACACGGGTTCGACCCGCAGCCCCATGCGGACCTCGTCGTAGGGGATGCCGCCGATACGGCCGTGCAGCGCGAGGCCGGCGCCGTCGAGGGCGATGTGGGCATAGACGTACGGCACCTCGATGTCGAGGTTCTTCGCCTTGATGTTGACGATGCAGAACGTGGTCACCGTGCCGCGCGGCCCGACCTCGACCTGTTCGGCCGTGGCGACCCCGCAGGTGGGGCACGCGCCCCTGGGCGGGACGTAGACCTTCCGGCAGGACGGGCAGCGCTCGCCGACGGTACGCCGGCCGCCGAGGGCTTTGATGTAGGCGGTCTGGGCGCGGCCGGGTGAGTAGGTGTAGTCAAGGCGGGCGGGGGCGACGATGCCGGTGACCGGGTCCTCGAACTCGCCGGTGGCGCCGGTGAGTCGCGGCGGCTCGCCGTCGTACGGCTCGAAGCAGGCGATGTCCGTGATGGCTCCGGTGCGTTCCTCGGCCCAGCGGACGCGGACGCGCATGCCCGTGTGCACGGCGTCGGGGCCCGGGGCGTCGAGGGCGTGCAGCAGGGCGGTGCCGGCGCCGTCGAGGCGTACCAGGGCCCAGGCGAAGGGGGTGGTGAGGGGCTGGCCCCGGCGCGGGGCGTGGTTCCAGGCCCAGGTGGTGACGGTGCCGGTGGGGGCGACCTCGACGAGGTCGCGGATCTCCTCGGCGGTGACGGGGTCGTACTCGACGGGCGGGACGAGAACGCGGCCGTCGCTCGCCCGCACCCCCAGGACGACGCGTTCGCGCAGGCCGGTCAGGAAGGCGCTCTGGACGGGGCCGAGGGAGCGGGTGAAGGGGAACTCGACGACGAGGGGGGCTTTGAGGACTTCGGGCATGCCACGGGGCTCCTTCGGTCAGGCGCGCGGACGGGAGAGGCGGTCAGGCACGCTTGTAGACGGGCGGTCGTTTCTCCGCGAAGGCGCGGGCGCCCTCCTTGGCGTCGGCGGTGTCGAACACCGGCCAGCCCCGGGTGAGTTCGGCCGCGAGGCCGTCCGACTCGGTCATCTCCGCGGTCTCGTAGACGGAGGCCTTGACGGCCTCGACGGCCAGCGGGCCGCAGGAGTTGATCTGTTCGGCGATCTCCAGCGCCTTCGCGAGCGCGGTGCCGTCGGGGACGACGTGTCCGACCAGACCGACGGCGGCGGCCTCGCGGGCGCTGTAGGCGCGGCCGGTCAGGAGCATCTCCAGGGCGTGGGTGCGCGGGATCTGGCGTTGTAGCCGGACCGTGGAGCCGCCGATGGGGAACAGGCCCCGCTTCACCTCGAAGAGGCCGAAGGTCGCCGATTCGCCGGCGACGCGGATGTCGGTGCCCTGGAGCATCTCGGTGCCGCCCGCGACGCAGTACCCCTCGACGGCGGCGATCACCGGTTTGCGGGGGCGGTGATGGCGCAGCATCGCCTTCCAGTGCAGGTCGGGGTCGGCTTTGAGCCGGTCGCGGTACTCCTCGCCGGCCATGCCGTTCCCGGCGAGGGCCTTGAGGTCCATGCCCGAGCAGAACGAGCCGCCCGCGCCGGTGAACACGACCGAGCGGACCGAGTCGTCCGCGTCGGCCTCCAGCCAGCCGTCGTAGAGGCCGACGAGCATCGGCAGCGAGAGCGCGTTCCTGGCCTCCGGCCTGTTGAGCGTGAGCACCAGTGTGGCGCCTTCGCGCCGCACGGTGAGGTGTTCCGTCCCACCCATGGCCAACTCCCCTCTCGAAGAACGAGAACAGGTTGCAGTAGGGCGTGAGGCACTTCAAGGGTTTTCTGACAGGTAGTCAGTTTTCTTCGCGCGGACCCTTCACACTTGGACCGCCCTTTGCTCTGATGACCGGCGAACCGTCCGATGCCAGGCACGTCCCGGGTCAGGAGGAACGGTGGAGTACAACCTTGCCGACCTGTTCGAGTCGGTCGTCGACGTGGTCCCCGGCCGTGAGGCACTGGTGTACGCCGACCATCCCGGTACGGGCGCGGAGCGCCGTCTGACGTATGCGGAGCTGGACGCGGCGGCCAACCGCGTCGGCCACCATCTGCTCGACAGCGGGATACGGCCCGGTGAGCACCTCGGTCTCCACCTCTACAACGGGGTGGAGTATCTGCAGACGGTGCTGGGCTGCCTGAAGGCCCGGATCGTCCCGGTCAACGTCAACTACCGGTATGTCGAAGAAGAGTTGGCGTACCTCTACCGGGACGCGGATCTGGTGGCGCTGGTCTTCGACGCCGAGTTCACGGACCGGGTGGCGGCGGCGCGGCCGCGGGCGGAGAAGCTGCGGCATCTGGTCCGGGTGGGTGCGCCGGCGCCGGGGGCCGCCGAGGTGCCGTGTACGGAGTTCGCGGATGCCGAGGCCGCGGGGTCGTCGTCACGCGGCTTTCCCGCACGCTCGGCCGACGACCAGTTCATCATCTACACCGGCGGTACGACCGGGATGCCCAAGGGAGTGATGTGGCGGCAGGAGGATCTGTTCTTCGCGGGCCTCGGCGGGGGCGCCCCGACCGGTGAGCCGGTGAAGAAGCCGGAGGAACTGGCCGAGCGGGTGGCGGCCGGTGGGGCCGGGATCACCTTCTTCCCCACCGCTCCGCTGATGCACGGCACCTCCACTCTCACGGCGTTCATCGGCTTCAACTTCGGGCAGCGGGTCGTGATCCACCGCAAGTTCGTGCCCGAGGAGGTGCTGCGGGCCGTGGAGAAGGAGAGGGTCAGCAGCATCTCGCTGGTGGGCGACGCGATGCTGCGGCCGCTGATCGACGCGCTGGCCGGCCCGCTGAAGCACATCGACCGCTCGTCGCTGTTCAGCGTGTCGTCGTCCGGCGCGATCATGTCGGACACGGTGCGCCGGCAGTTTCAGGAGCTGGTGCCGAACGCCATGCTGCTGAACAACTTCGGCTCGTCGGAGTCCGGTTTCAACGGCACGGCGACGGAGGACTCGGGCCCCGAGCGGGGCTTCCGGATCCGGGTCCATGCCCGTACGCAGGTGGTGGACCCGGCCACGTATGAGCCGGTGACGGCCGGTGAGGTGGGGCGTATCGCCCAGTGCGGACATGTGCCGCTCGGCTACTACAACGACCCCGCCAAGACCGCCGGGACCTTCTTCGAGAGGGGCGGCGAGCGGTGGGTGCTGCTCGGCGACATGGCCACGGTCGACGAGGAGGGCGTGGTCACCGTCCTGGGGCGCGGCTCGCAGTGCATCAACACCGGCGGCGAGAAGGTGTACCCGGAGGAGGTCGAGCAGGCCCTCAAGTCCCACCCGGACGTCTACGACGCGCTGGTGGCCGGGGTGCCGGACCCTCAGTGGGGACACCATGTGGCGGCCGTGGTGCAGCTGCGTGACGGGGCGGCGCGGCCGTCGCTGGAGGACATCCGGACGCACTGCCGTGACCGGCTCGCCGGCTACAAGATCCCGCGCCAGCTGGTGATCACCGAGTCGGTCCGGCGGTCGCCGAGCGGCAAGGCGGACTACCGGTGGGCACGAGAGGTGGCGGTGGCGGCGGACGAGTGATTCTCCGGCCTGTCGATTGAACCTAAGGTGACCTGCGGACGTACTGGTGGTGGCAGGCTCGGTTCACCGGGCCCTGTTTGCCATGCCTAGCAAGACCGCACGGAAGGACCTCCGGGTGTCGCTCTTCACTCGCTCCCGTCAGCTGTCGGACTCGAACGGGGACGGGGCGGAACCGGATGACGATGCCGGTGGGGCGAGGACGGACGGCGATGCCGACAGGACGGAGTCGGACGCCGGTGCGGGCGACGCGGCAGCGGACGGTGGGCAGGAAGCCGCCCCTGCTGAGGTAGCGGGCACGGCGAGGGCCGGCTGGTTCGGCTGGCGGCGGCGCTACCCCCGTGCGGCTCGCGGCGTCAGCGTCGGGACGACCGTTCTCGCCGGTGCGCTCGTGTTCTTCGCGCTCCTCCTGCCCAACCGGACGGAGAAGATCGAGTTCGCCTCGTTCGTCCGCATTCCCGCCGAGGGCGTGCTGCTCGCGGGCCTGCTGCTCGCGCTGCCGCCGCGGGCCCGTCGGATCGCGGCGGTCGTCTCGGGTGCGTTCCTCGGGCTCGTCACCATCCTGAAGTTCGTCGACATGGGCTTCTACCAGGTGCTGGCCCGGCCCTTCGATCTGGTCCTGGACTGGATACTGATCGAGAACGCGACGGACTTCCTAAGGGAGACGTTCGGCCGTACCGGCCAGGTACTGGCCGTGGTCGGTGTGATCGTCCTGTTCGTCGCGGTGCTGGTCCTCACGACGCTGGCCATGGTGCGGCTGACGAACCTGATGGTCAGCCACCGTCCCGTCGCCGCCCGTACGACACTGATCCTCGGCACGGCGTGGATCACCGCGATGACTCTGGGCGTGCAGGTCGGCAGCGTGCCGTTCGCCACCAAGGGCAACGCCGAGTTCATCGGCAACCGGGTGGACCAGGTGCAAGCGGGCCTGGCCGACGCGCGGGTGTTCCGGAAGCAGGCCGCCGTGGACGCCTTCGCGAAGACGCCGCCCGACCAGTTGCTCACCGGGCTGCGCGGCAAGGACGTGCTGTTCACCTTCATCGAGAGCTACGGCCGTGTCGCGATCGACGACCCCGCGATGGCGCCCCAGATCGACTCGGTGCTCAAGGAGGGCACCAGCTCGCTGAAGGCGGCCGGTTTCGAGTCGCGCAGCGGCTGGCTGCAGTCGCCGGTGACGGGCGCGGGCAGCTGGCTCGCCCACTCGACGTTCCTGTCCGGGCTGTGGATCAAGAACCAGCAGCGGTACCGCAGCCTGACCACCAGTGACCGCATGACGCTGACCAACTACTTCGGCAAGACGAAGGCCTGGCGGACCGTCGGTGTCGTGCCCGGGGTGCGCCGGGCCTGGCCGGAGGGCAAGTACTTCGGCCTGGACCACATCTACGACTCCGAGCACCTCGGCTATCACGGCCCGTACTTCAGCTGGACGCCCGTGCCCGACCAGTTCAGCATGGAGGCCTTCCAGCGTCTGGAGCACGGCAAGAAGAACCGTGAGCCGATCATGGCGGAGATCATCCTCGCCTCCAGCCACAACCCGTGGTCGCCCATCGCGAAGATGATCGACTGGGAGGACCTCGGCGACGGCTCGGTGTTCCACCAGATCAAGAAGGAGGGCACCAACCCCACGGAGGTCTGGAAGGACCCGGAGAAGGTACGCACCGAGTACCGCAAGGCCATCGAGTACTCGATCCGCAGCCTCACCGAGTGGCTCGAGCGCTACGGCGACGAAAACACGGTCCTCGTCTTCCTCGGCGACCACCAGCCGGTGCCGACCGTCACCGCCGGGGACACCGGCAAGGACGTGCCGATCACCATCGTCGCCAAGGACAAGAAGGTCCTGGACCGGGTCGCCGACTGGGGCTGGACCGACGGCCTCAAGCCCGCGGAGAACGCGCCCCGGTGGGGCATGGACAAGTTCCGCGACCGCTTCATGACGGCGTACGGTCCGCAGGGCTGAGGAACTCTTCCACGACCGCGAGGAACTCCTCGGGCCGAACCTCGTGCACGAGATGCCCGGCGTCGATGGTGACGCGCCGGGCATCGGGCAGCCGATCGGCCAGGGCGACGATCTGCTCCTGGGGAATCAGACTGGTCGGCCCGCCACCGATCAACAAGGGCGCGGGCACGTCCTCCAGCACAAGGCGCCGCACGAGGTGCGGACTGTGCTGGGAGAGCAGGCAGGCGACGGCGCCGCCGAGCGAGTGGCCCACGATATCGGCGCGGTCGATGCCGAGGGCGGTGAGGAAGGCGCGTACGTCGTCGCGCAGGGTCTCGTAGGCGTAGTCGCCGGGCCAGTCGCTGCGGCCGTGCCCGCGAAGGTCCGGAGCGTAGACCCGGCGGGGCCCGGCGGCCAGCGCGGGGGCGATCCCGGACCAGTCGGCACCGTCGGCCCCGCGGGCGTGGAGGAGCAGGACGGGCGGCGCGTCCTGCGGCCCCCAGGCGCGGTAGGCCAGGGTGATGCCGTTCGCCCGTACGGTACGCCGCTCTGTGTCCATGCCGGGAACGGTAGCGACCGGTGCTCAGCAGGCAGGGCCCTCTCTGCCGACAGCAGAAGGAAGCCTCACGCCGCTCCGGAGAAGAAGTCGGCCACGCGGCGCACGAACCACTCCGGGTCGTCCAGCCACGGGTAGTGCCCCGCCCCCGGCTGGACCGCGAACTCGGCCGCCGGGAAGACCTCGGCGGCGCGCCGGGCGAGGCTGGGACGCGGGCCGCCGTCGACCTCACCCGCCAGTACGAGCACCGGGGCGGAGACGCCGGCGAGCGCGATCCGGGTCGCATCCGGATCGTAGGCGCCGTCCGCACCGTAGAGGTCACCCGCGTCGTCGTTGGTCTCGTCCTCCTCACGGTCGGCGTGGGCCCGGGCGGCGTCGTCCCAGCGTCCGTAGAAGAACGGGAGGAACACGGGGTCGAAGTCCGCGCTGCCGGCCAGCCAGGCCTCGAACGCCGGGAAGGCGTCCGCGAACCAGGGCTCCGGCTCGCGCAGCCGGGCCGCCGCCAGCCGGTCCTCGGCCGTCGCCGGCCGGCCCAGCGCCCAAGGTGTGGCGGTGACCAGGGCCAACCGTCCCAACCGGTCCGGACAGCGGGCCGAGTAGAGCATGGCGAGACTCCCGCCCGCCGAGTGCGCCAGCACGTCCATCCGCTCCAGGCCCAGGTGGCGCCGCAACGCCTCGACGTCGTCCACGAGCCGGTCGCAGCGGTACGTCGTCGGATCCGCCGGGATCTCGGACCGGCCCGTGCCGCGCAGGTCGAGGAGGACCAACTGCCGGTGCGCGTCCAGTCCGCCCAGGTTCCCGAGGTACGCGGAGGCCCGCATGGGGCCGCCGGGCAACACGACGAGCGGCTCGCCCTCGCCGCGGATGTGGCAGGCGAGTCGGGTCCCGTCCGGGGCGCTGAAGATCGGCATGCGGTCGATCATCAGGCGCAAGCACGGCCGGTGGCAACGGAGTTGTCAGCCTCTCGTGCCTACCCGGACGCTACCGCCCCCGTCCCGCCTCCGAGGTCTTTCCTGAGCTCCCGCTTGAGGATCTTCCCGCTGGCGTTGCGCGGGAGTTCGTCCACGAAGAACACTCTCTTCGGCGCTTTGAAGTGCGGCAGCTTCTCGCGGACGTGGTCGACCAGTTCCGCCTCCGTGACCTTGCCGCGCGGGACGACGACGGCCGTGACGGCCTCGATCCAGCGTTCGTCGGGGAGGCCGACGACCGCGGCCTCGGCGACCTCGGGGTGGGTGTACAGGGCGTCCTCGACCTGGCGTGAAGCGACCAGGACGCCGCCGGAGTTGATGACGTCCTTCACCCGGTCGACGATCGTGAAGTAGCCGTGCGCGTCGCGGACCGCGAGGTCGCCGGAGCGGAACCAGCCGTCGCGGAAGGCCTCGGCGGTCTCCTCGGGCTTGTCCCAGTAGCCCTCGCACAGCTGCGGGGAGCGGTAGACGATCTCACCGGGGGTGCCGTCGGGTACGTCCTCGCCGTCCTCGTCGACCACGCGCGCGTCGACGAACAGCACGGTACGGCCGCAGGAGTCCATGCGGCCCTTGTGCTCCTCGGGGGCGAGGACCGTGGCGAGGGGGCCGATCTCGCTCTGGCCGAAGCAGTTGTAGAAGGCGAGCTTCGGGAAGCGTTCCTTCAGCCGTTCCAGTACGGGGACCGGCATGATGGACGCCCCGTAGTAGGCCTTGCGCAGACCGCTCAGGTCGCGGGTGGCGAAGTCGGGGCGGCTGGACAGGGCGATCCAGACGGTGGGCGGGGCGAACAGGCTGTCCACGCGGCCCGCCTCGACCAGGTCGAGGAGCCGGTCGCCGTCGGGTGCGTCGAGGACGAGGTTCGTCGCGCCGACCGCGAGGTAGGGCAGCAGGAAGACGTGCATCTGCGCCGAGTGGTACAGGGGCAGCGAGTGCGCGGGGCGGTCCCCCGCGCTGAGGTCGAGGGCCGAGATGGCGCTCAGGTACTCGTGCACCAGGGCCCGGTGCGTCATCATCGCGCCCTTGGGCTGGGCGGTGGTCCCTGAGGTGTACAGCAGTTGCACCAGGTCCTCGGCGCGCGGCTCGGGGCCGTCGTACACGGGCGCCTCGGCCAGTCGCGCGAGCAGCGAGTCGTCGGCGTCGCGCAGGGGCAATGTGCGTACGCCGTCGGGGAGCCGGCCGGCGAGGTCCCGGTCGGCGAGGACCAGGGAACTGCCGGACTGGCCGACGATGTAGGCGAGGTCGTCGCCCGTGAGGTTCTGGTTGACGGGCACGTGCACCAGGCCGGCCCGGGCACAGGCCAGGAAGGCGATCAGATAGGCGTCGGAGTTGTGGCCGTAGGCGCCGACCCGGTCCCCGGGGGACAGGCCCTGGTCGAGGAGGACGCTCGCCGCGCGGGAGACGGCGGTGTCGAGTTCGTCGTAGGTCCAGGTGCGTTCGCCGTACTCCACCGCGACGCGCGCCGGTGTGCGCCGGGCGCTGCGTCGTAGGACTCCGTCGACCGTGCTGCCGTGTCCGGGCGTTGTCATGAGAGTCGATCCTGGGTCGGCGTCCGGGGGAGGTCAAGTCGCCTCGCGTGGTCCAGGACGGGGCCGCTTCCGGTGGGGTGCCGCTCCCGGTGGGGCGGCACCCCGTTCATCCCGCCCGGCGGCCGTACATCAGCCGGCGCAGCACCGTTTCGGCGGGGCCCCGGCGGCCGGCGCGTTCCAGGGCGTACGCTCCGGCCACCGTGACCAGCCAGACGGCGAACGCGAAGAGCGCCATGGTGGCGCTGCCCAGATGCTCGCCGAGGCCGAGTCCCCAGGCGGCCAGCGCCGGGGCGAAGAGCAGCGAGTGGGCGAGGTAGCAGGACAGGGACCGTTTGCCGACGGCAGTCACCGCGGCCACCGCCGTCGCTCCACGCCGGGGCCCGCGGGTGGTCCACCAGTGCGCGAAGAGGGCGACGGCCGCGACATAGCCGAGGCCCGCGGCGTTGCCGGTGATGTCGCGGAGCACGGTGAGCGCCCCGGACTCGCTCTGCATGTCGTCCGGTACGTGCAGGACGCCGATGTGGGCGAGTGCGGCGGGCAGCGCTCCGAGCCAGCCGACCGCGATGCCGAGCAGCGCCGTCAGGCGCAGCAGTGTGCGGTGGCGGCCCGGCTCCTCCAGGATGCGGCGCCGTGCGGCCCGGAAGCCGAGCAGGAAGAGGATGAACCCGCCGCCGACGAGGGTCAGCGGGGCGGCGACGAAGGTGACGAACAGGCCGGTCTGGAGTCGGGTGC
The DNA here is from genome assembly GCF_055589465.1 of Streptomyces sp. NPDC041940. Taxonomy (NCBI): domain Bacteria; kingdom Bacillati; phylum Actinomycetota; class Actinomycetes; order Kitasatosporales; family Streptomycetaceae; genus Streptomyces; species Streptomyces sp. NPDC041940. The sequence continues at coordinate 130,436 of NZ_JBVJBP010000007.1, read as the reverse complement.
CCGCCGCGGTGAGCCAGTTTCCCTCCTGCGCCGCGTACGCCTTGAAGCCCGGGTCGGCCCCGGCGTCGCCGAACGTGCCCAGCTCGCCCCGGAGCAGGGCCGAGAGTGCGGGCCCGGCCGAGACGAGCACGATCAGGGCGACTCCGATCCCGATCCACCGTGTCAGGGCGCGGTCGCCGCGTCGCAGGAAGGCCAGGCCGAGGACGAGGCTCAGCACTCCGTAGAAGCCGATGATGTCGCCCGCCATCAGCAGGACGGCGTGCGTCAGGCCGATGACGATCAGCCAGAGGCTGCGCCTGCGCAGGATTCTCGTGGCGTCGCGCGGGTCGGTGCCGGCGGCGGTCTGACGGAGGTAGAGCTGCGTCATGCCGTAGCCGAAGAGGAAGGCGAAGAGCGGGTAGACCCGCAGGTCGAGCACGATGATCATGATGAACTGCACGGCGTGGTCGAGCCACGAGCCGTCCACGGGCTGCCATCCGGAGGGCCCGCGCCGGGCCGCCCAGAGGTGGAAGGCGGTGTTGGACAGCACGATGCCCAGCAGCATGATCCCGCGGGCGAGATCGGGGGCGAGGGCCCGCTCGCCCGGCCGTATGGCTCCCCGCCTCAGCGGTCCCTCTTCGGTCGCGATCGTCATGTCGTCACGCTAGGAAAGCGGGGCAGGGCGGGACATCGGCCGGAGGGCGAGCGCCCTCCGACCAAAGGATGACGTCTGTGCGACCAAAGCCGCCGCGTCACCTCACACCGTTCGGTTCCGGCCCTCCCAATACGGCTCCCGCAGCCGCCGCTTGTACAGCTTGCCGTTGGGGTCGCGGGGCATCTCGGCGATGAAGTCGACGCTCCTGGGCCGCTTGTACCCGGCGAGCCGGTGGGTGCAGTGGTCGAGGAGGTCGGCCGCGAGGGCGGGTCCGGACCGGTGTCCGGGGGCCGGTTCGACGACTGCCTTGACCTCCTCGCCCCAGTCGTCGTGCGGGATGCCGAAGACGGCGGCGTCCGCGACGGCGGGGTGGGCGAGCAGGGCCGACTCGATCTCGGCCGGGTAGATGTTGACGCCGCCGGAGATGATCAGGTCGATCTTGCGGTCACGCAGGAAGAGATAGCCGTCCTCGTCGAGGTGGCCGAGGTCGCCGACGGTGAAGAAGTCGCCGATGCGGTTCTTGCGGGTCTTGGCCTCGTCCTTGTGGTACGAGAAACCGCCGGTGTTCATCTTCATGTAGACGGTGCCGAGTTCGCCGGGCGGCAGCGGGTTTCCGTCGTCGTCGAAGATCGCGAGTTCGCTGATGGGCCAGGCCTTGCCGACGGTGCCGGGCTTCTTCAGCCAGTCCTCGGCGGTGGCGAAGGCGCCGCCGCCCTCGCTGGCCGCGTAGTACTCCTCCACACAGGGGCCCCACCAGTCGAGCATGGCCCGTTTCACGTGGTCGGGGCAGGGCGCGGCGCCGTGGATGGCGTGCCGCATGGCGGAGACGTCGTAGCGGTCCTTCTCCTCGTCGGGCAGGGCCAGCAGGCGATGGAACTGGGTGGGGACCATGTGGGTGTGGGTGCAGCGGTGGTGGTCCATGAGGCGCAGCATCTCCCGGGGCGTCCACTTGTCCATCAGGACCAGCCGGTGGCCGATGTGCAGGGACGCGCCGGCGAACTGCAGGACGGCCGTGTGGTAGAGCGGCGAGCACACCAGGTGCACGTTGTCGTCGAACGGCCGGATGCCGAAGATGCCGAGGAAACCGCCCAGGTACGCCTCCTCCGGCGGCTTCCCCGGCAGGGGGCGGCGGATGCCTCGGGGGCGGCCGGTGGTGCCCGAGGTGTAGTTCATGACCCAGCCGAGCGTGCGGTCGGAGGGCGCCGACTCGGGCTGTCCGTCGAGGAGTTCGGCGTACGGCCGGAAGCCCTCGACGGTGCCCACGGCGTACCGGTGAGTGACCGGGAGACCGGCCTCGTCGGCTGCGGCGCGTGCCGCGTCGGCGAAGCGCTCGTGGGCGAGGAGGACCCGGGCGCCGGAGTCGGAGACGATCCACGCGATCTCCGGTCCGACCAGGTGGTGGTTGACCGGGACGAGGTAGAACCCGGCCTGGCTGGCGGCCAGATAGGCGGTCAGGAACTCGACGCTGTTGGGCAGGACCACGGCGAAGGTGTCGCCGCGTTCGAGTCCGGCGACACGCAGGCCGTGCACGAGCCGGTTGGCGGCGGCGTGCAGGCGCCCCGCGGTCCACTCCTCGCCGTCGGGCGCGACGAGCACGGTGCGGCCGGGGTCCTGTGTGGCCTGGGCCCAGAAGCCCACTGCGGGTGTGCTCACGACTGGCCGCTCCTTCTGGCGATGCGGTTGACGCGGTCCACGGCCTGTTCGAAGCCGCGGGTGAGGTCGTCGAAGACGGCCTGGACACTGCGTTCGCTGTTCATCCGGCCGACGATCTGCCCGACGGGGGTGCCGAGCAGCGGTTCGACCTCGTGCTTCTGGATGCGTGAGACGGCCTCGGCGACGAGCAGGCCCTGCAGCGGCATGGGCAGGGTGCCGGGTCCCGCCGGGTCGTCCCAGGCGTCGGTCCACTCGGTGCGCAGCTGGCGTGCGGGCTTGCCGGTCAGGGCGCGGGAGCGGACGGTGTCGCCGGAGCCGGCCGCGAGCAGTTTGCGGGTCAGGGCGGGCGAGTGGAGGTCCGCTTCCGTGGTGGTCAGCCACAGGGAGCCCAGCCACACGCCCTGAGCGCCGAGACTGAGTGCGGCGGCCACCTGCTGTCCGCTGCCGATGCCGCCGGCGGCCAGCACGGGCAGCGGGGCGACGGCGTCGACGACCTCGGGGGTGAGCACCATGGAGGCGATCTCGCCGGTGTGGCCGCCGGCCTCGTAGCCCTGCGCGACGACGATGTCGATCCCGGCGTCCCGGTGCTTGCGGGCGTGCCGGGCACTGCCCGCGAGCGCGGCGACGAGCACGTCCTGGTCGTGGGCGCGTGCGACGACGTCGGCGGGCGGGGAGCCGAGGGCGTTGGCGAGGAGCCTGATCGGGTAGTCGAAGGCGACGTCGAGCTGGCTGCGGGCGACCTGCTCCATCCAGCCGGTGATGCGCCAGCCGGACGCCTCGCCCTCGGCGAGCTCGGGCACGCCGTGCTTGGCGAGGGTGTCCAGGACGAACTGCCGGTGCCCCTCGGGGATCATCGCCTCGACGTCGGCTTCGGTCACGCCCTCGACCTTCTTCGCCGGCATCACGACGTCCAGGCCGTACGGCCGTCCGTCCACATGTGCCTCGATCCAGTCGAGGTCGCGTTTGAGCTCGTCGGGGGCGGTGTAGCGGACCGCGCCGAGCACGCCGAAGCCGCCGGCCCGGCTGATGGCCGCGGCGACGGCGGGGAACGGCGTGAAGCCGAAGACGGCGTGCTCGACTCCCAGTTTCTGGCTCAGCTCCGTCTGCATGGGCGCAGGATGCCGGAGTCCTCCGGAGGACGGAAGGGGTTTTCTGATACACCGTCAGATTCCCGGTCAGATTCATGGAGGCGTGCGAGGAACATACTTTCGGGGACATGCGAGACGGTCGAGGCGAAGGGGCGTGCGGTGACCGAGGGAGCGGCAGACAGAGCGGCGTCCGCTGAACCGACCCGGCGGCAACTGGGCAGACGGGCCGTGGCCTTGGGCGGTGCACTCGCCCTCGCCTCCTTGCCCGCGGGGCCCGCCGCGGCCGCCCCGGCGACACGTCACCACCCCACCCTGCGGCACGGCTCCGCCGCACGCGCCGGACTGCTCTCCTCGCACCTTCGCCGGCTGGTCACCGACGCCGAGGCGTTCCTCGGCCCCTCCCCCGCGCACCCCTGGTACGCGGGCGCCGTCCTGCTCGCAGGGCGTCGCGGCACCGTCGCCCTGCACCGGCCCCTCGGCATGGCGGTGCGCTACCGGGCCTACGACGAGAAGACCGACACCGGTGTGGAGTTCCCACCGGACGAGCAGATCCCCATGGCCGAGGACACCGTCTTCGACCTGGCGTCGGTGTCGAAGCTGTTCACCTCGATCCTCGCCGTGCAGCAGATCGAGCGGGGCAAGCTGAGGTTGGAGGGCAAGGTCGCCTCGTACCTGCCGGACTTCGGACGTGCGGGCAAGCAGGACGTCACGATCCGTCAGCTCCTCACGCACACCTCCGGCTTCCGCGCGTGGATCCCGCTGTACAGCGCGCCGACGTACGAGGAGAAGCTCCAGCTCATCTGGAACGAGAAGCCGGTGAGCGCGCCGGGCACGGCGTATCTCTACTCGGACCTGAACCTCGTCTCGCTCCAGCTCGTGCTGGAAGGGATCACGGGCCGCTCTCTGGACACCCTCCTGCGGGACGAGATCACCGCGCCGCTCGGCATGCGCCGCACCCGCTACAACCCGCCCGCGTCCTGGCGGCCGGGGATCGCGGCCACGGAGGACGCACGCCCTCCGTGGTCCGGCCTGGACCGGGGCCTGGTGTGGGGCGAGGTGCACGACGAGAACGCCTTCAGCCTGGGCGGGGTCGCGGGCCACGCGGGTGTGTTCTCCGACGCGTGGGACCTCGCGGTCCTCGGCCGTACGCTGCTCAACGGCGGTGTCTACGGCCGGGGGCGGATCCTGGAGCCGGAGTCGGTGGAGCTGATGTTCACCGACTTCAACACCGCCTTTCCCGGCGACGAGCACGGCCTCGGCTTCGAGCTCTACCAGCACTGGTACATGGGCGCGATGGCCACGCCGCGCACCGCCGGGCACACCGGCTTCACGGGCACCTCGCTGGTGCTCGACCCGACGACCGACTCCTTCCTCGTCGTACTCGGCAACTCCGTCCATCCGGTACGGAGCTGGCGTTCCGGGTCCGCCCCTCGGGTCGCGGCCGCGAACAACCTGGCGCGGGCGGTGCCGGTCCGGCCGGCCCGGGGGCGCGACGCCTGGTTCTCCGGTATGGCGGTCTCCACGACAGCGACGCTCGCTCTCCCCGCGCTCGACACGTCCGCCGGCGGGGCGCGGCTGCGCTGCGCGCTGTGGTGGGACACCGAGCCGAAGGCCGACGTCCTGGTCCTGGAGGCCACGACCGACGGCGGCACGACGTGGCGGCCGGTGCCCTTCACGACGTCCCGCCGGGGCGACGATCCCCGGCAGCATCCGTCGGGCTCGGTCACCGGCTGGTCCGGCCGCGTCTGGCACCGGCTCACCGCCGACCTCCCCACCGCACGCGGGCTTGCCGTGCGCTGGCGGTACGCGACGGACCGGCTCTATGTCGGGCGCGGGTGCTACGTGGACGGGCTGCGGGTCGAGACGGCGGACGGCGTCCTGTTCGACGAGACCCGCCCGGCGGACGCGTCGCGCCTTCAGGCGGTGGGGTGGACGCCGTCGGCGGACTGAGGAGCTGTCACCGGGGGTCATTCTCCAGGACCGCCATCGCGGCGTTGTGCCCGGGCACCCCGCTCACTCCGCCGCCGCGCACCGCTCCGGCACCGCACAGCAGCACGTTCGCGTGGCCGGTCTCCACACCCCAGCGGCCGGTGCCGTCCTCGGCGTAGGGCCAGCTCAGGTCGCGGTGGAAGATGTTGCCGCCGGGCAGGCCGAGGTCCCGCTCCAGGTCGAGCGGTGTCCTGGCCTCGATGCAGGGCCGGCCGTCCGCGTCGGTGGCCAGACAGTCGGCGAGCGGCTCGGCCAGGTGGGCGTCGAGCTGGGCGAGGGTCGACTTCAGCAGCTCCTCGCGTACGGCGTCGTTGTCCCGCTCGAACAGGCGGGCCGGGGTGTGCAGACCGAAGAGGGTGAGGGTCTGGTAGCCCTGCTCGGCGAGATCCGGCCCGAGGATGGTCGGGTCGGTGAGCGAGTGGCAGTAGATCTCGGAGGGCGGCGCCGCGGGCAGGTCACCGGCGGCGGCCTGGGCGTGGGCGGTGGCCAGTTGGCCGTAGCCCTCGGCGATGTGGAAGGTGCCGGCGAACGCCTCGCGCGGGTCGACGGCGCTGTCCCGCAGCGTCGGCAGCCGCTTGAGCAGCATGTTCACCTTCAGCTGGGCGCCCTCGGCGGGAGCCGGGGCTGTGTCGCCGGTCAGTTCCGCCAGGGCCTGCGGGGAGGCGTTCACCAGGACATGGCGGGCGGCGACGGTGCCCTCGGTCTCGGCCGTACGGTAGGTGACCTCGGCCGTACGGCCGTCCGTGGCGATGCGAAGTGCCTCGTGGCCGGTGGCGATGACCGCGCCGGCGGCGCGTGCGGTGTCGGCCAGTGCGTCGGTGAGGGCGCCCATGCCGCCGACCGGGACATCCCAGTCGCCGGTGCCGCCGCCGATCACGTGGTAGAGGAAGCAACGGTTCTGCTTGAGCGAGGGGTCGTGGGCGTCGGCGAACGTGCCGATGAGCGCGTCGGTGAGGACCACGCCGCGCACCAGGTCGTCCGCGAACCGCTCCTCGACGGCGACACCGATCGGCTCTTCGAACAGCGTCCGCCACGCCTGCTCGTCGTCGAGGCGGTCGCGGAGTTCCGCCCGTGTGGGCAGCGGCTCGGTGAGGGTCGGGAAGACCCGCTGGGCCACGCGGCCGGTCATGCCGTAGAACTCCTGCCAGGCCTCGTACTCGCGGTCCGACCCCGTGAGCCGGGCGAAGGCCTCCCTGGTCCGCCGCTCGCCACCGCCGACGAGCAGCCCGGTGGGGCGGCCGTCACGCTCGGCGGGCGTGTAGGAGGAGACGGTGCGGGTCCGGACGCGGAAGTCCAGGCCGAGTTCCCGGACGATCTTCTTCGGCAGCAGGCTGACCAGATACGAGTACCGGGACAACCGGGCGTCGACCCCGGCGAACGGCCGGGTGGACACCGCCGCGCCCCCGGTGTGGTCCAGCCGCTCCAGAACCAGCACGGAGCGGCCGGCCCGGGCCAGGTAGGCGGCGGCGACCAGGCCGTTGTGGCCACCGCCGACGATGACGGCGTCGTACGTCCGGTGTGCGCGGGGTCCCTCGGGTGCGGTCATGGTTCTTCGTAACACGGGGTGATCCGGGTCGGCCACGGGCCGGTAGCGAAAGTGGCTGGTTGCGGCTCTGTGGCCCGTGTTTCCATGCCGGAGTGAACATCGAGAACTCCGGGGTGCCTGATGAGAGTCCGCGCCGTTGGGTCCGGCCGAGGGCTGATGGCGATGTCGAGGAGTGCGTACGGGCCCTCGCGGAGGTCCACGCGTGCGACGGCTATCCGGTGAACTGGCCCGATCAGCCAGGCGAGTGGCTGTCACGCGGTCCGTTGCTGGGTTCCTGGGTCGCCGGACTCGAAGGCGGCCTGGTGGGGCATGTCAGCTTGTCGCATGGCGGCGAAGACGACGTGGCCCCTGCGTTGTGGAGTGAGCGGAACGGGGCGACTCGGCGTATGACCGCCGTGGTCAGCAGGTTGTTCGTTGCCCCGCAGGCGAGGGGACATCGGATCGGTGCACTGCTGATCGGCCAAGCAGTGGAGGAAGCGCGGCGGAGTGGCCTGCACCCGGTGCTCGACGTCGTGGCATCCGACACGGCGGCGGCAGCCCTGTATGAGCGGCTGGGCTGGGAGCTGATGGGCACGGTCGAGCAGGAGTGGAGTCCGGAGCAGACGGTGGCCATCCGCTGCTACGCAGCGCCATCGTGAGGTGGCCGGTCATGGCCACTCCTTGAGGTCGGCCTTGTCCGACCTGGCTGCCCCGTGTGTCACCGCCCGGCCGACGCCCGCTGCTCCCGTAGGGCCGCCACCCGGCGGTAGAGGGCCACGGCTTCGGCGCCGCGGCCCAGTTGCTGCAGGCAGTGCGCCTCGTCGTTGCGGCTGGCGAGGGTGTCGGGGTGGTCGGGGCCGAGGACGCGCTCGCGGGCGGCGGCGACGCGCCGGTACTCGGTGAGCGCGTCGGCCCAGCGGGCCAGCCAGCCCAGGCCGACGGCGACCTCGCGGAGGCTGACCAGGGTGTCCGGATGGTCCGGGCCGAGGACCCGCTCGCGGACGGCGGCGACGTCCCGGGACTCGGCGAGGGCCTCCTCCCAGCGGCCCAGCCGTCCGAGGTTGACGCAGCGGCCGTGGCGGGCGCGCAGGGTCTCGGGATGGGTGGGGCCCTGGACGCGGGTACGGTCCTCGGCCAGGTCGTGGTAGAGGTCGAGGGCCTCCGCGCTGCGGCCGAGGCGGCCCAGGCTGATGCCGATCTCGTGCCGGGCGGCGAGCGTGTCCGGGTGGTCGGCGCCGAGGGCACGGGCACGGGCGCCGGCGACCTCACGGTAGGTCTCCAGGGCTTCGGGCCATCGGCCCAACTGGCCGAGGGCGTAGGCGACTTCGTAGCGGGTGACCAGGGTGTCGGGGTGGTCCGTGCCGAGCACCCGGGCACGGGCGGAGGCCACCTCGCGGGCCATGCGGTAGGAGTCCTCCAGGCGGCCGAGGCGGCTGAGGTTGAAGGCGAGGTTGTGCCGGCAGCGCAGGGTGTCGGGGTGGTCGGGCCCCATCGTGCGCTCCCGGGCGGTGAGCACCGAGGTGTACACCCGGTGGGCGTCGAAGGGACGGCCCAGCTGGCCGAGCGCGTAGGCCATTTCCTGGCGGGCGGCGAGCGTGTCGGGGTGGTCGGCGCCGTGGCTGCGGATCCTGGCCTCGGTGACGTGCTTGTACTCGCGCAGGGCGTCCTGGGCGCGGCCGGTGCGGCTGAGGGTGAAGGCGACCTCGTAGCGGCTGGCGAGGGTGTCGGGGTGGTCGGGGCCGAGGAGGTGCTCGCGTTCGGCGGCGACCGCCCGGTGCACCTCTCCCGCTTCGGCCCAGCGGCCGAGCCGGCCGAGGCTGAGGCCCGCGTTGTGGCGGCCGGCCAGGACGGTCAGGGCGTCCGGGGACGGGGTGGGCCGTTCCTCGGGGACGGGTTCCTCGACGGGGCCGGCGGCGGGCCGGGCGATCCATTCGCCGGAGAGCCCGGCCGCCGGGTCCGGCGGTGCGGTGCGCAGCCCGGCGCCGGCCGCCTTGTGGCCGGTGGTCATGCCCTGGGTCCAGGACGGCAGCCGGCCCGCTCCCGCCAGTGCGTCAGGCGCGGGACGGGCCGCCAGCACGGTCGGGACATACGCCGGCGCCGCCCGGTGCATGCTGATCCGGCGGGCCAGCTCGCGGGCGTCGTCGGGTCTTTGGCCGGGCTCCTTGGCCAGCAGGTCCAGCACCACGCGTTCCAGGTATTCGGGCACTTCGCGGCGGTGTTCGCGCAGCGGCCGGGGCGGGGTGTCGCGGTGGCCGACAAGGATCGCCCAGGGGTCGTCGAGGTCGAACGGCGGTACGCCCGTGGCGATCTCGTAGAGCACGCACCCGAACGAGTACAGGTCGCTGCGCTGGTCGACCTCGGTGCCGCTGATCTGCTCCGGGGACATGTAGTGCGGGGTGCCCATGGCGATGCCGGTGCCGGTCAGCCGGGAGGTGAAGCCGATGTCGTGGCCGAGGCGGGCTATGCCGAAGTCGCAGATCTTCACGGTGCCGTCGCCGAGGCGCACGATGTTGGCGGGTTTCAGGTCGCGGTGGACGATGTTCTGCTCGTGGCAGTACGCCAGCGCGGCGGCGACCTGCTCGGCGATCTCCACGACGTCGGCGACCGGCAGCGGATGCTGCTTGTTGTCCTCCAGGAGCTGGCTGAGGTTGCGGCCGTCCAGCAGTTCCATGACGAGGTAGAGGACGCCGTCCGACTCGCCGAAGTCGTGCACGACGGTGATGCCCCGGTGCTGGAGCGCGGCGGCCACCCGGGCCTCACGCCGGAACCGCTCCCGCAGTACCCGCGTGAAGGCGTGGTCGTGGTTGGGGCCCAGCGGTTTGAGGCACTTGACGGCGACGTGCCGGCCCAGAGACTCGTCCCGTGCCCGCCACACCTCCCCCATGCCGCCGCGCCCGATCAGATCGAGCAGCCGGTATCGGCCGTGGATGAGCCTGGTCTCCCCCATGTCGCGCGACGCTCCCCCCGGTAGCTGTTCGCCCGCTCCTCCCACTGGCCCACTCAGTATGGCGGCCTATCGTCCGAGTTTGTACGGTGCCGGGCGCGCGTCGGGGCCGAGCCTCGCCATGGCGCCCAGGATGTGTTTGGGCGGGAGTCGCCATCGCAGACGTGCGGGGATCCGGCGCAACAGGAGACCGGTGAGGCGCAGTTGCCGGGCGGCGGTGGCGGGTGCGGGGGCCGGTCTGCCGTACAACTCGTGGGCGTACGGAGGCAGAGAGGCGTACGCCAGTTGTGCCACGCGCCGCCGGAGCACCTCCCGCGCCGGTACCAGGAGCGGGTGCGTCGGCGGGTGGAGGAGGCAGTCGTCCACTGCGCGTGCCTCGGGTCCGAGGGCCAGGTCCGGGCGCGCCTTCTCCGGTCGGCCGGTACGGTGCCCGGATCGAGTCCCACCAGGCGGGCGCCTCTGCCGGTGTTCGCCGATGTGACGGTCGGCCTCCGCTTCGGTGAGCCGGAACCCGGACCCGCGCAGCACGTGCGGATACGAGTCGCTCGAACAACAAATCGACACCGCAAGAGCACCCGCAGCACCGTCCAGTCGTTGAGATTTCACCCACCCGGTTAAAGGTTTGGTAAGGCTCCCCTTATAGGCTGACGGCGCCGATCGAGCCCGCACCGGGCCTCAGCGGCATGCCCGGCCTCCCGCACGACAGGACTCGACATGCGCACCACCTCCCGCGGCCTCATAGCGGCACTCGCTCTCACCCCTCTGCTGGCCGGCTGCTTCGCGCCGAGCGGCAGCGGAGACGGCGAGGGCGCCGGAGCGGGATCGGGCGGTCGGCTGCGGGTCGCGCTGGCCGTGCCGCCGGTGCAGGCGCTGTCCCCGTACAGCAACGACGCCACCGTGCTGAGCAAGCTGTCCGTCGCCGAGGGCCTCACCGCCCTCGACAGGAACGGGACGGCCAAGCCCGCGCTGGCGAAGTCCTGGAAGCAGGAGGGCGACACCACCTGGACCTTCGAACTGCGCAAGGCCAGGTTCCAGGACGACACCGAACTCAGCGCCCGGTCCGTCGTCGACGCCCTCGACCACGCGGGCCGGGCCAAGCCCAAGCCCCGCGTGCTGAGCGATGTGGCCCTCACCGCGAAGGCCGAGGACGCCGACACCGTCACGCTCACCACCAAGTCGCCGGACCCGGTGCTGCCGCTGCGCCTGGCCAGCCCCGCACTGGCGATCCTGTCGGCGAAGGCGTACGCGAAGGACGGCGCCGTCAGCCCGGTCGGCACCGGCACCGGCCCGTTCGAGATCACCCGGCTCAGCGGCAAGGCCAAGGCGACCCTCACCCGCTTCGACGGCTACTGGGGCGGCAAGGCGAAGGCGCCGGGCATCGACGTCAGCTGGATCGCGGACGGCACGGCCCGCGCCAACGCCCTGCGCGGCGGCGAGGCCGACATCGCCGAGTGGATCCCCACCGCCCAGGCGAAGCTGCTCGCCGAGGGCACCCGGCACGAAGTGCCCTCCGTGCGCACCGACAGCCTGATCCTCAACACCGGCAGCGGCCTGTTCACCGACGCCGGACTGCGTGCCGCCGCCCGCGGGGCCGTCGACGGCTCCGCTCTGGTCGACTCCGTCTTCGGCGGCTACGCCGACCCCGCCGAGGGTCTGTTCGGACCCGCCGTCCCCTGGGCCGCCGACCGGCGTGTGAAGGTGACCGGCCGCGCCGAGGGCGCGACCACCGCCCAGGTGAAGTCAGAGGCCGACGGCAGGACCCTGCGGCTGGCCACCTACACCAACCGGGCCGAGTTGCCGGAGGCCGCGACCGTGCTCCAGCAGCAGTTGGAGAAGGCCGGGTTCACGGTGAAGCAGGACGTGCGCGAGTACACGCAGATGGAGGCCGACCTGCTCGCGGGCAAGTACGACGCCCTCGTCTTCTCGCGCGTGACGCTGCTCGACACCGGTGACGCGGTCGACTACCTCGCCAGCGACTTCACCAGCGAAGGCGTCTACAACCTCCCCGGCCTGAAGGACGCCGCCGTGGACAAGGCCATCCGGGCCGCAGCCGCCGAGCGCGACACGGAGCGCCGTCAGGAGAAGATCATGAAGGCGGAGGCGGAGATCCTGCGCACGGACGCCGTGCTGCCGCTGGTCCACGAGCAGGCCGTGCAGGGCATCGCGGCCGATGTCGAGGGCGTGATCCTCGACCCGCGCGAGCGCTCCCTCGTCGACGTCGACACGCGCGTCAAGTAGCCCGCATGAGCGTCGCCCACGCCCCGGCCGCCCGCCTGTCCCTCTGGCCGGCGGCGGCCGGCCGTGTGCTCTCCGGAGTCGCGCTGCTCGGGGCGGTGGCTCTGCTGCCGTGGCTGACCGGCGCGGACCCGGCCCGCACGGTGCTGCGCGCCCGCGCCGCCGACCAGAACCCGACACCGGCCGAACTGGCCACCGTACGGGAGCAGTTGGGCCTGGACGAAGGCCCGCTCGCGCATCTCGCCGACTGGGCGGGCGGTCTGCCGTACGGGGACGCGGGCGTCTCGTGGGTGTCCGGAGAAGCCGTCATGCCGCAGGTGGGGGCCGCCCTTTCGGTGTCCCTGACGCTGATGCTGGGCGCGTTCACGGTCACCGCCGTCGTGGCGGCGCTGGTATGCGCCCGCACGGTGTTCCTGGGCTCCCGGCGCCGGCTGCGGCAGGACCGCGCGGGTACGACGGCCGCCGTGCTGGCCGCGCTGCCGAAGTTCCTGCTCGCCTCCGTGCTGGCCACGGTGTGCGGGGTGTGGTGGGGATGGTTCCCGTCCAGTGGCTGGGAGGGGCCGCGGTCGATGGTGCTGCCCTCGCTCGCCCTCGGCATCCCGTCGGGCGCGATGCTGGGCGGACTGCTCGACCAGGCGCTGCCCGCCGCCTTCCACGAACCGTGGGCGCGCACGGCGTACGCCGTGGGCCTCCCGCCCGGCCACATCGCCCGGGGCGCGCTGCGCCGCACCCTGCCGGGCATGCTGCCGCAACTGCTGCCGACCGTCGTCGCCCTGGTCGGCGGTGCGGTCGCCGTGGAGAAGATCTTCAACATCCCCGGGCTCGGCCGACTCGCCCTGGAGGCCGCCGTCGCGCAGGACCTCCCGGTGCTGCAGACGGCGACGCTGGCCCTGGTCCTGCTCGGCGTGAGCGCCGGCGTCCTGATCCGGGCATTGCGCCACGCGCTCCTCGGCCGCCCCCTGCGCGACGGCGCCCTGCCGGCGCTGCACCGGCCGCCACTCGTCCCGTCGCGCTCCCTGCGCTGGATCACCGCGGCCTGCGCGCTGGGGCTGCTCGCCCTGGTCACGGCGGGCCTCCTGCGCGACCCGCTGCAGGTCGACACGACGGCGCGACTGCTGTCCCCCTCCCTCGACCACCCCCTGGGCACCGACGCTCTGGGCCGGGATCTGCTGGCCCGGCTGGGCCACGGGGCGGTGCGCACGGCGGGGGTCGCCCTCGCCGTGACCACGCTCAGCGCCGTCACCGGACTCCTGCTGGGCATGGCCCCGCGGGCGAGCGCCGGTCCGACGGAGGTCGTGTCGACGCTGCCCGCCGTCCTCGCGGGACTGCTGATCGCGGGCGTGACCGGACCGTCGGTGTGGGGCGCGGCCTGCGCGGTCTGCGCGGTCGGCTGGAGCCCCTACGCCGCCCAGACCGCCGCCCTGCTCGAACAGGAACGCGCGAGCGGTCACATCGCCGCGTCCGTCGCACTCGGGGCCGGGCGGACACACCTGCTGCGCCGCCACCTGCTCCCCGCGGTGGTACCGGCCCTTCTGCGCAACGCCCTGCTCCGGCTGCCCACCACCGTCCTGGTCCTCGCCTCACTCGGCTTCCTCGGCCTCGGCGAACAGCCGCCCACCCCCGAGTGGGGCCGCCTCCTGTCGGAGAACCAGCCCTACGCCGAACTGGCCCCCTGGACCGTGCTGGGTCCGGCCGCCGCCCTGGTGGTGCTCTCCGTACTGGCGGTGACGGGCAGCGCGGTGGGGCGAGGAAGGACGGGGACGAGGGGCGTCAGCGGGTGAAGACCCGGCATCAGCCCATTCCTGGCTCTGCCCTGCCCGCCGGTGTCAGGCGGTGACCCAGTACGTACGTGTGTTGGTGAACTCCCGGATGCCGGCGGCGGCCAGCTCGCGGCCGTAGCCGCTGCGCTTGGCGCCGCCGAAAGGCAGACGGGGGTCGGACGCGACGATCGCGTTGACGAAGGCGGCTCCGCTGGTGATACGGCGGGCCAGGGCAACGCCACGGCCCGGTTCGGCCGTCCAGATGCTCAGCCCGAGTCCGAACGCGGTGGCGTTCGCAAGCCGTACGGCGTCCTCGTCGTCCCGGGCGACGGTGAGGGCGGCGAGCGGGCCGAAGGTCTCCTCGTCGAAGGCGGGCATGCCGGGGCCGGTTTCCGCCAGGACGGTCGGCTGGTAGAAGTACCCGTCGCCGGGCAAGGACTTGCCTCCGGTGAGGAGACGGGCCCCGGCGGCGACGGAGTCCTCGACCTGCCGCTGGATCGCCGCTCGCAGGTCGTCGCGGGCGAGCGGGCCGACCTGGGTCTCCCGGTCGCGCGGATCGCCGACGCGCAGGGCTTCGACGCCGGACACGAAAGCGGCGGTGAAGGCGTCCGCCACGGAGGCGCTGACAATGAACCGCTTGGCGCAGACGCAGCTTTGGCCCGAGTTGGTGAAGCGCGCCCGCACCGCCGCCGCGGCGGCTGCCTCGACATCGGCGTCGTCGAGGACCACGAAGGCGTCCGAACCGCCCAGCTCCAGTACGGACTTCTTTGCCGCGCGTCCGGCCGCCGATCCGACGGCCGCGCCCGCCCGGTTGCTTCCGGTGAGGGTGACCGCGGCGACGCGGTCGTCCTCGATGAGCCGGGCCGTCACGTCCGGTACGTCCGAATCCGCGATGACCAGGGTGGTCACCAGGTGCTCGGGGAAGCCCGCCTCGACGAAGAGGTCCTGAAGCGCCAGGGCGCTGCCGGTGACGTTGGCGGCGTGCTTGAGCAGGACGCCGTTGCCCGCCACCAGGGAGGGGACGGCGAAGCGCATGACCTGCCAGACGGGGAAGTTCCACGGCATGACGGCCAGGACGAGGCCGGCGGGTTCGTATGCCACCCAGGCCTCCGCTCCGTCGACCTCGACGTGCTCGTCGGCGAGTATGCCGGGTCCCTGCCGGGCGTAGTACTCGGCCGTGACGGCCGACTTCTCCACCTCGCCCTCGGCCTCCCGCACCGGCTTGCCCATCTCGGCGACGGCCAGGGAAGCGAGGTGGTCCGTGTGCTCGCGCAGAGTGCGGGCGAGACGGGCGGCGCGGGCGGCTCGCTCGGGCACCGGGACCAGTGCCCAGGCGCGGCTCGCGGTGTGCGCCCGCTCCACGGCGGCCTCGATGCGGCCCGCGTCCCAGCCCTCGTATGTGGTTGTCCGCTCGCCGGTAGCGGGGTTGATGATCCGGATGGTGGCGCTCATGAGGTGGGGGCCCCTCCCTTGTCACTCGCGGAGAGGTGCTCGAAGGTCTCGCCGGTCGCGGTGATGGTGCGGGTGACGTCCCGGCCGCCGTACACCCAGTAGATCCGCATGACGCCGTCGCTCCGGTTGAGGAACCGGTGCGGGACGCCCGCCGGGACCCAGGTCGCCTGGCCGGTCTCGAGGTCGAAGAACTCGCCGTCGATCTCGGCGGTGGCCTCGCCTTCGAGGATCAGGACCGACTCCTCGACGTTGTGGCTGTGCAAGGGCAGGCCGGTACCCGGCTGGAAGACGGTCTGCCCGGTGGTGATGACCGCCTTCTCGGAGTTCCACTTGCCGACGTAGGGGACGGTGGCGACGCCGCCGCCGCGGTCGAAGCGTTCGACCTCGTCGGGGTGGATGAGCAGGTTCGGTGCGGCGGGTTCGGTGCACATGCGGCGGCTCCGTTCGAGAGGTCAGGAGTGGTGGAAGAGGCGGCGGGAGAGCGTGTTGACCTGGCTGCCGGGGACGACGTACTTCGCCGCGGCCTCGCGCCAGACCTTGAAGTGGGGTGCGGTGCGGTGGGCTTCGACGGCGGCCTCGTCGTCGTAGATCTCGTGGAAGACGAAGTGGTGGTCGTCCGCCAGGTCGCACACGACGTCGAAGTAGCGGCAGCCCACCTCGTCGGTGAAGGAACGCTCGGCGTTCTCCTCGATGGCCTTGAGGAAGTCGTCACGGCAGCCGGGGGCGACCTGGAGGGACACGGTCAGCGCGATCATGTGGACAACTCCTGCGGAGTGACGGGGGTGGGCAGGGCTACGGCGGTGGCTTCGGCGATACGACCGAGGGAGGCCCAGGTGTCGTCGACGAGCGTGATGCCCTCGGTGCGCAGGCGTTCAGCGGTGCGGACCTCCGGCTCGCCGGGGACGAAGACCTCGGCCGTGTCCGGAGCGGTGGGGGTGGACTTGGTCTCCTCGATCAGGGCCTCCATCCGGCGCTCGAAGTCGGCCGGGTCGGCCATCGACCGGATGTCGACGCAGATCAGCAGATGACCGACGCCGCTGCGGCCGGTGGGCTGGTAGGGGCCGACCACGGACGAGCCGAAGGCGCTGCCGGTCAGCACGCCCGCCAGGACGTCGAACATGAACGAGATGGCGTAGCCCTTGTGGCCGGCCATCGGCAGGATCAGGCCCTCGATGGCGCGGCGCGGGTCGGTGGTCGGCACGGCGTCCGCGTCGGCGGCCCAGCCCTCGGGAATCGGCTCGCCGCGCTCCTTGGCGTGGTAGATCTTGCCCCGTGCGACGGCGGTGTTGGCGATGTCCATCACGACCGTGCCGTAGCGGCCGCCGGGCGCGGCGATCGACCACGGGTTGGTGCCGACCCGCTTCTCCTTCCCGCCCCACGGTGCCATCGCCGGGCTGGCGTTGGTGGCCAGCAGCGCCACACAGCTCTCCGCCGCGGCCCTGCGGGTGAAGTACGCGGCCGTCCCGAAGTGCCCGGAGTCGCGCACCGCGACCGCGCTGATCCCATGGTGCCGGGCTCGCTCCACGCCCCACGTGACCGCGCGGTCGGTGAGGATCTGGCCGAGACCGTCGTGGCCGTCCACGACGAGGACGGCGCCGTTGTCGCTCACCACCTCAGGGGTGGCGATCGCGGCGGTCGCGCCACTTTCGATACGGCTGAGATACCACGGCAGGCGCAGCATCCCGTGCGACGGATGCCCCCACAGCTCGGCGGTCACCAGCGTGTCAGCGAGCAGCCGGGCGTCCGCGGGCGGAACGCCGTGGGCTTCGGTGGCGGTGGCGGCGAACCCCAGCAGGTCGGCGGCGCCGACGGTATGCGGCATGGGACGGCCCCTCATGTCGAGATGATGTATCCACTCCTGTATACAGCAATGGATCCATGGATCGAAGCCCGAGGGGGTGCGGGCGTAGTAGGACAGTTCCTTGTCATTGGTGTGCTGACCCACGGACAGGGCCATGTCGAAGCCGAGTTGGTGCACGCGCTCGTAGCTGCGGGCGAGGTCGTCGAGGCTTTCGGCCTGGACGGGTGGACGCCTCACTCGCGGGTCAGGGCGCGGGGGCGGGCAACTGCCCGCTGGAGGCGTTCATCGCCGTCGCCGACCTCATGGGCTGGGACCACGCCTGCGACCTGTTCCCCCTCATGGACGCCGCCGACGACCTTGTCCGCCCTCGGCAGGACCGTGAGGTCCGGGTGGACCGCGAGACCCTCAGCCTGGGCTACGCGGGCGTCTACGCCAGCTTCCTGCGCCACGCCGAGACCGCGGCCGCCCGTCACGGCCTGGACACCCGCAGCATCCTGGCCGAGGTCGGACGACGCCGCATGGTCGGCGGCCAGGAAGACATGATCACCGACGTCGCCCTGGACCTGGTGGCTCAGGCGGAGGTGACGTCCTGATCCCGGACAGCGCCATCAATACGGACGTCGACGCAGACCTGTCCTGCGGATCCCTCACTGCTCAGCCATGAGGCTGGACTGCTGCGCAAGCTTCTTGTGGCAGGTCAGGGCGGTCCCCATGGCCAGGCCTCGGCTCTGCCAGTCGTCGCGGACCACGTAAGGGATCTTGAGAGCGCGAGCAGCCCATGGCAGGCTCACGCCGCATGATCGATGAATTCGCGAAAGACAACCTGCACGGGAGGCTGCGGCGGGACCGCGAGGCCCTGCTCTGGAAACTCGACGGCTTGTCCGAATACGACGCCCGCCGGCCTCTGACAGCGACCGGGACCAACCTCCTCGGCCTGGTCAAACACGTGGCCACCGTCGAGGCCAGGTACTTCGGCGAGGTCTTCGACCGCCCTTCCCCGGAACCGCTGCCCCGGTGGCAGGACTCCGACGGCAGCGATCTGTGGGCGGGCGAGGACGAGACCCGCGATCAGATCCTCGGGTTCTACCGGCGCACGTGGGAGCACTCGGACGCGACGATCAACGAGCTTCCCCTCGACGCCCCCGGCCACGTGCCGTGGTGGCCGGAGCCTTATCTCAACACGAACCTGTTCGCCATCATGGTCCATGTCCTCGGCGAGACCAACCGGCATGCCGGGCACGCCGACATCCTGCGCGAGGGCCTCGACGGCCGGACCGGGGTGCGCGCCGAGAACGAGAAGCAGATCGACGAGGAAGCCCGCGCAGCCCACCGCGCGAAGATCGAGCAGGCCGCCAGGTCGGCCGCACCGATCAAGACTTAGAGGTCTGGTGCTCTCGCCGGTGAGCGTGCTCATCTCAACGCGACTTTCCTGCGGCTGCCGAAGATCCTGGACAGGCGCGAGTCACTGCCCCAGGACCGTCAGGTGCACCTCGACCTGGCCGGGCTTCACCACAGTCTGGTCACTCGGCCGCCCCCTGCGGGACAGTCGTACCTCTTCGAGGTCGAGCTGCCGCTGTACGTGCCGCAGCACGGTGTCGTCGATCTCCCGCTCGTCCCGCAGGCGGAGGACGGCGGCGCGTTTGCGGGCCAGCAGTGCCAGGCGGATGGCGGTGTAGTGCCGGTCGTGGCGGAGCACCTGCTCGTCGTCGGTCTCGCCACCGCCGGCACGCAGCACCTGGAGGTGCGTTTCGTACTCCTGCCGCATGCGTTCCACGACTTCGGGATCGGTGCCGAAGTCGGCCGCGACTTCGGGGAGGCTCTTGAGTGCCTCCTCGGTCGCCGTCGTCTCGGCGAGGAACCGCTCCTCCTCCACCGAGGTGTCGCGGGGCAGGCGGGCCCAGCGCACCACGGCCGGCAGCAGGAGACCTTGCACCACCAGTGTGGTCACGATGACGCCGGAGGTGACGAACACGATGGTGTCGCGGTCCGGGAACGGTGCGCCGGAGTCCAGTGCCGTCGGCACCGACAGGGCGACGGCCAGGGACACGGCGCCGCGGAACCCGGACATGGCGCTGACCACTCGATGCCGGTAGGTCATGCGGCGCAGCCGCTGCTGTGGGCGGCGGTCGAGCAGGCGGATCAGGTAGGGGACGGTGAAGAGGAAGACGAAGCGGGTGCCGACGACCACCGCCGAGACCGCTGCGACGGCGATCACGGCGGAGGTCAGATCGGTGCCGTCAAGGTCTCGCGCGGCCGACTGGGCTTCCAGGCCCACCAGGACGAACAGGGAACCGTTGAGCAGGAAGGTCGCCAGAGACCAGAACTCCTCGGCCTGACGGCGCGTCTCGGCCCGCACCAGGCGCGGGCCCGCCTGGCTCATGACGAGCCCGGCGATCACCACCGCCAGCACTCCGGAAGCATGGACGAGTTCGGCCAGGAGGAACGCGGCGAAGGGGGTGAGGATGGTGGCGACGTTGCCCAGCCGGGGATCGTCGAGGAGCCCCCGGGCCCGGATCGCCAGCCAGGCGGTCACCAACCCCGCGGCGGCGCCGCCCAGGTAGGAGACCAGGAACAGCCGGCTGACGTGGGGGAAGGTGAAGTGTTCCTCACCGACTGTGATGCCGACGGCGAGGCCGTAGAGGACCAGCGCCGTGCCGTCGTTGATCAGGCTCTCGGCACGCAGCAGCGTCACGTTCCGCCGCGGCAGCGCCTTCGCGAGCACCCCGACCGCGGTGGCGTCCGTCGGGGCGACGGCCGCGCCCAGGACCCAGGCCGGTCCCCAGCCCAGCCCCAGACCGTGCGCGACCGTGGCGACCGCCCCGGCCGTTCCGATCACCAGTGCGGTACTCAGCAACACGATGCCGCGCAGATCCCGTCGGATCTCGCGCAACGAGGTGGTCACGCTCTCCCAGTACAGCAGCACCGGCAGGAAGAGCAGCAGGACGACCTCGGGCGGCAGTTGGACCTCCCGCAGGGCGGGGACGAATCCCAGCACCGCGCCCATGACGAGCAACAGCACGGGCGGCGCGACCCGCAGGCGGTGTCCGACGCGCTCGCCCAGCAGGATGGCGACGCCCAGGACGACGACGAGTTCGAGACCGATCACGTTGTTTCTCCCGAAGGGGTCAGGAATCGAGGTCGTCGGCGAAGTGACGGAAACCGCGCCGGTCCTGGTGCGGGTTCGACGGCACCAGGGATGATCAACTGCGCGACGTGGAGGCCCAGGGGGCACCCCGTACGAGGGCTTCGGGGCGCGGCACCTCGCACGGGGTGGTCTCAGTGGGACGCTGCCGAGGGTCAGGCCTGCGTCATCGAGCCAGTGTCGACGTGTCGATCACGAAGCGGTACCGCACGTCCGAGGCGAGGACTCGCTCGTACGCCTCGTTGATCTTCTCTGCCGGGATGACCTCCACCTCGGAACCCAGTCCGTGTTCGCCGCAGAAGTCGAGCATCTCCTGCGTCTCGCGGATGCCGCCGATCAGCGAGCCAGCGAAGGAACGGCCCTGCATGAGCAGCGAGAACACGTTCAGCGAGAGCGGCTCGGCGGGGGCGCCGACGTTGACCAGGGTGCCGTTCACGGCCAGCAGGCCGAGGTAGGCGTCCAGGTCGATCTTGGCACTGACCGTGTTGACGATCAGGTCGAAGGTGCCCGCCAACTGCTCGAACGTCGCGGGGTCGCTGGTGGCGTGGTAGTGGTCGGCGCCCAGGCGCAGGCCGTCGTCCATCTTCTTCAGCGACTGCGACAGGACGGTGACCTCGGCACCCATCGCGTGGGCGATCTTGACGGCCATGTGCCCGAGGCCGCCCAGGCCCACGATCGCGACCTTCTTGCCGGGGCCGACGCCGAAGCGGTGCAGCGGCGAGAAGGTGGTGATGCCGGCGCAGAGCAGCGGCGCGGCCTCGTCCAGGGCGATGCCCTCGGGGATACGGACCACGAAGTCGTCATTGACGACGACGTGCGTGGAGTAGCCGCCCTGAGTGAGGGTCCCGTCCTCGTCGACGGCGCCGTAGGTGAGGGTGTGCCCCTTCAGGCAGTACTGTTCCTCGCCCTTCCGGCACGGCTCGCACTCGCGGCAGGAGTTGACCATGCATCCGACGCCCACGCGGTCACCGGCCGCGTACTTGGTGACCTGGGAGCCGACCTCGGTGACGATCCCGGAGATCTCGTGGCCGGGGACGACCGGGTAGGTGGACGGGCCCCAGTCGCTGCGGGCGTAGTGGATGTCGGAGTGGCAGATGCCAGCGTACTTGATCTCTATGAGTACGTCGTTCGGGCCGACGTCACGGCGCTCGACGGTCGTGGGGGTGAGCGGTTCGGTCGCGGACGTGGCGGCGTAGGCGTTGACGGTGAGCACGTTCTCTCCAGAGGTGGGGGTTGCTTGCTTGCTCAGGCCTGGTCGCCCAGGCCTGTTCTTCAGGGGTGGCGTCTTTCGGCACGCCGCCCGCCTCGATGCGGCCTGCCGGCGCACTCGGGTGCCGCGGTACCAGGCGGATCCGGGGCCGTTCACCGAGCGGTCATGGCTGTGTTTCCTTCTCCAAGGCGGTCGCGGCAGTGGATGTGGTGGGTGCGGGCGCCGCCGTCGCCGCGGTGGGGGCGGGCCTGAGCAGAAGGCTGGTCGCGGCAGTCGCCAGCACGAGGACGGCGGCGCTCAGCAGGCTGGTACGCAGGCCGTGGAAGAAGCTCCCGTGCTGGGCGGCCAGGGCACCGAAGACAGCGACAGCGAGGGCGCCACCGACCTGACGGGACGCGTTGAGGACACCACTGGCGGTTCCGGCCCGTTCGCCCGGGACGCGGTCCAGCAACAGCGCCGTCACCGCCGGGACCGCGAGAGAGCCTCCGGCTCCGACCGGGATCATCAGCACGACGAGCAGCCAGGTGGGCGCGGTCGCGGGGGCGAGGGCGAGGATCACGAGGCCGAAGGCCATGACTAGCTGACCGGTGATGACCGGCATCCGGGCGCCGAACCTGGCGGCGAACCAGGCGGTGGTCGGACTGACGAACGCGGTCAGCAGGGTCATCGGCAGGAACGCCATGCCCGTGGCCGGCGGCGACAGGCCCCGAGTCTGCTGCAGGTAGAGACTGAGCAGGAAGACCATGCCGTAGAAGCCGATGTTGAGGGCGAATCCCACGCTCGACGAGATGAGCATCGTGCGGGCGCGCAGCAGCGGCATCGGCACCATCGGGCTCTTCCCTCGGGCCTGCGCCGCCAGGAAGAGGGCGCCTCCGACCACCGCCACGCTGAAGGCGACGATCACCGGGGGCGCGCCGAAGCCGGCCACACCGGCCTCGATGGCGGCGAACGTCAGGCCTCCCATCGCCGCGACCGCGGCGAGCTGCCCGAGCCAGTCGAACCCGGTGCCCGCCCCGCGCGGCGAGCGACGCGTCCGGGCCAGCAGGAACAGCGCCAGCAGCCCGACCGGCACGTTCACGAAGAAGATCATCCGCCAGTCGACGAGGCTCAGCACGCCGCCCGCCACCGGGCCGGCCGCGGCACCCACCGAGCCGCCCATCGCCCAGACGGAGATCGCCCGGGCGCGGCGGGTCCGGTCCGGGTACGCCTCCCGGATCAGGGCCAGCGAGGCGGGCACGATCACTGCGGCACCCATTCCCTGCACCAGTCGTGCGAGGACGAGGACGCCCAGGTTCGGTGCGAAGCCGCAGGCGGCCGAGGCGGCGACGAAGACCACCAGGCCCGCCCCGAACGCCTGGCGGGCGCCGACCCGATCGGTGATGGACCCGGCGGACAGCAGCAGCGCGGCGAACATCAGGGTGTAGCCGTCCACCACCCACTGGAGTCCCGTCATCCCGGCCGCGAAGTCGTCGCCGATCTCGGGCAGAGCGACGTTGACGATCAGGGTGTCCAGCGTCATCACGAAGAAGCCCAGTACCGCGGCCGCCAGCGCTGGGCCGGCCCCCTTGGGCACGGCCTCGGCGCCGGATCGCTGGGCGGAGGCGAGGGACGATGACACTGAGGGCTCCTCTGCGGTGTCCGTGAAAGGGGTCGGGGTGCTTCGAATGCGTGCGCCGCAGCTGTGCCGCCGCGGCGCGCTGCCACCCGGAGTACAGCCTGCGTGCGCGGCGCGAGAGGTGGCAGGCCGCGTTGTGCCGGGGAGCGCTGTTCGGGGGTGTGACAGGGCCCCCCACGCGGCTCCCGCCCTGCTCATGGCCTCATCAGCACCCGGCTGCCACACTGAGCGCATGGCACGTGAGCGGCAGAACAGCACCGGCGGCACGGAACTCGGCACCTTCCTGCGGGCCCGCCGCATCAAGGTCACTCCGCAAGAGGCCGGGCTGCCGACGGGCCCCGGGCTGCGCCGCACTCCCGGGTTGCGCCGCGAGGAGCTGGCCACCCTCGCCGGGGTCAGCGTCGACTACTACGTTCGACTGGAGCGCGGCAAGGAGCGCAATCCGAGCCCGTCCGTGGTCGATGCCCTCGCCCACGCCCTGCGTCTGCACCCGGCCGAGCATGAGCACCTGCGCGAGCTTGTCGCCTGCGCCTCGGGCAGTACCCCCGTGGAGCCGGTCACACCGACCAGGACCGTGCCGCCCGGCACCGCGCTGCTGCTGGAGAGCCTGCGTCCCTTCCCGGCGTACGTGATCAGCCGGACCATGGACATCCTCGCGTGCAACGCGAGCGGCCTGAGGCTGTTCGCCGGAATGGAGGACTGGCCGGAGAAGAAGCGCAACGTGGTGCGTTACGTCTTCCTGCACCCCGCGGCCCAGACTCTGTTCGACGACTGGGACGAGCAGATCCGCGCGGTCGTCGGACGCATGCGCGCCCTGGCCGGAATCGAGCCCGAAGCGCCCGACCTGGTCGAGCTGGTCGACGAACTGCTGAAGAAGAGCCCGGAGTTCGCCTCCCTGTGGGACGGCTACGACCTGCGGTGGCACACCCACGGCAGCAAGACCTTCCACCACCCGGAAGTGGGCGACCTCACCCCCGGCTACCAGTCCATGCAACTGGAAGGCTCCCCCGGCCACCGGTTCGTCGCCTACTACGCCGAACCCGGCACCCCCGACCACGACAAGCTCGTCCTCCTCGACATGTCGGGCGCCGACCGGACGATCGAACGCACCGCAGAGGGGTGACCAGGAGCCGGCCGGTCCCACGCCGTGTGGGCGCTGTGCGTCGTTCCTGTACGGGCGTCAGTGGATCATCAGGCCGACGGCGCGGACGGAGCATCCGCCGAACCGTCGTGCCGCGCGGCGGCGGTGGAGGGCTCCTGGCCGAGCATGTCCAGCAGTGCCACGGCATCGTGCTCGGGGGTGGCGGGCTCGGCATGGTAGGCGACCATCCGGTGGCCCGGGGTGCCTTCCAGGAGCAGGGACTGATATCCGAGGACGAGTTCACCGACCTCGGGGTGGTGGAAGGTCTTGCGGCCCTGCGCGCGAGCCCTGACGTCGTACCGCTCCCACATGCGCGTGAAGTCCGGGCTCTTCAGGAGCAGTTCGCCGACGAGCTGGGTCAGGTCGGGGGCGTCCGGGTCGGTACCGGCCAGGGCGCGCAGGCGCGCGACGCAGCCGCGGACCTGGACGGTCCAGTCCTCGCCGAACAGGTCACGGGCGGCGGGGTGCAGGAAGACGTAGCGGGCGATGTTGCGCTGTCTGGCCGGCCATTCCTCGATGCCGGCCAGGAGCCGTAGACCTGCGGGGTTGGCGGCGAGGATGTCGTTGCTGCGGCTGACGACGTAGGCCGGGAGGGGGCGCAGGTTCTCCAGCAGGAGCTTCACGCCGGGCCGTACGGTGCGGCTGGGCGCGGCCGGCGGTTCCGGCGCCGAGCGTGCGGCGAGGGTCGCGAGGCTGCGCAGGTGCTCGTGTTCCTCCTCCCCCAGCTTGAGCGCGTTGGCCAGCGCATCCACTACGGCCGGGCTGGGGCGGGTCTCCTTGCCCCGCTCCAGACGGGTGTAGTAGTCGATGCTGATACCGGCCAGGGTGGCCAGTTCCTCGCGGCGCAGCCCGGGTGTGCGACGCACCCCGGAGCCGGCTGCCAAGCCGACGTCCTCGGGCGTCACCCGGGCCCGGCGGGCACGCAGGAAGCGTCCCAGCTCGGTGCCGCTCTGTTGCTCACTCTTCATACCGTTCAGTCTGCGGGCGCCCTGACCTGTGCGGGAGGGCTCTGGGGGGCCCTGTCACACCCCGGAACGTCACTCCCCGGCACAGCGCGGCCTGCCACCTGAGGCGGCGGGCCATCAGGCTGGGAGCAGCTGAAGATCGTTCCCCCCACGACCCGCGTCCCGCCCACCGCACCGGACGGCCCACCGCACCGAGCGGAAGCACTTCGATCAGGGACATCGTCGGAGGGGCCGGGCCATCGACCGGGCGACGGCACAAGGAGCACCGCATGGAGATCACGGGAGCCCCGAGACGACCTGACTGGAGAAGGTGAGCGAGGCGGAGTACGCCCTGCCGCACAGCAGCACCCGCTGAACCCTGAACACCCGGAGACACACGTATGCGCACCACCACGCTCGGCAGCAAGGGACCGGAGGTCGGAGTCGTCGGCCTGGGCTGCATGGGCATGTCGTACGGCTACGACATGAGCACCCGGCGGGACGAGGACACCTCCCTCGCCGTGATCCACCAGGCACTCGACGCGGGGATGACGTTCCTCGACACCGCGGACGTATACGGGCCCCATACCAACGAGGAACTGGTCGGCCGCGCCCTGGCCGGCGGCCGTCGCGAGCGTGCGGTACTGGCCACCAAGGTCGGCATGGTCCACCAGGGCTCGGCCGGCTCGCCCCGTGCGACGCCGAACGGCAGCCCCGATCACATCCGCCGCTCGATCGACGAGAGCCTGGCACGCCTCGGCACCGACCACGTCGACCTGTACTACCTGCACCGCGTCGACCCGGAGGTGCCCATCGAGGAGAGCGTCGGCGCCCTGGCCGAAGCGGTGACGGCGGGCAAGGCCCGGCACATCGGCCTGTCGGAGGTCACGGTCGAGCAGATCAAGCGCGCGCACTCCGTCCACCCGATCACAGCGGTCCAGTCGGAGCTGTCGCTGTGGACCCGGGACTGGTCGGAGGAGGTCCTGCCGTACTGCAAGGAGCAGGGCATCGCCTTCGTGCCGTACTCACCGCTCGGCAAGGGCTTCCTGACGGGCCGGTTCTCGTCCTTCGACGATCTGCCCCAGGACGACTTCCGTCGTGGCCTGGCCCGCTTCCAGCAGGACGCGCTGCGGCAGAACCTCGCCATCGCCGAGAAGGTGAAGCAGCTCGCCGGGCGGACGGGGGCCACCCCGGCACAGATCGCGCTGGCCTGGGTGATGGCACAGGGCGAGCACGTCGTGCCCATTCCCGGCACCAAGACCCCGAAGTATCTGCTCGACAACGCCGGTGCGGCTGACGTCGTGCTGACCCCGGCCGACCTCGCCGAGCTGGACGCACTCCCCGCCCCGCAGGGCGGTCGCTACTTCTGAACTCTCGGAACGACGGCTGCTGAAGTGCCGTCGACACACCGTCTCGCCCCCAACTCGCCAGTGGAAAAGGAGAGATCTCATGCGCGCAGCCGTGATGTACGGCGCCGGTGACGTCCGCGTGGAGAACGTCCCCGACCCCAGGATCCAGAACTCGACCGACGCCGTGGTCCGCGTCGTCCGCTCCTGCGTCTGCGGCAGCGATCTGTGGCCGTACGCCCAGATGGAGGCCTCGGACCAGGGCAGGCGCATGGGCCACGAGTTCCTCGGCGTGGTCGAGGACGTCGGCTCAGAGGTGGCGGGACTCGAGCGCGGCGACCTGGTGGTCGCCCCCTTCGTCTGGTCGGACAACACCTGCGACTTCTGCCGCGAGGGCCTGCACACCTCCTGCCGCAACGGCGGGCAGTGGGGCCCGGACGGCGTCGACGGCGGCCAGGGCGAGGCGGTCCGCGTCCCGCAGGCCGACGGCACGCTGGTCAAGCTGCCCGTCGCCGAGGACTCCGCGCTGCTGCCCTCCCTGCTCACCCTGTCCGACGTGTACTGCACCGGCCACCACGGCGTGGTCACCTCGCGGGTCAGCCCCGGCAAGTCCGTCACGGTCATCGGTGACGGCGCGGTCGGCCTGTGCGCGGTCATGGCGGCGAAGCGGCTCGGGGCGGAGCAGATCATCCTCATGGGCCGGCACCAGGACCGTACCGACCTCGGCCGCGAGTTCGGTGCCACCGACGTCGTCGCCGAACGCGGTGAGGAGGGCGTCGAGCGCGTGCGGGAACTGACCGGCGGCGACGGCACCCACGCGGTCGTCGAGGCCGTCGGTGCCGAGCAGACCATGGACACGGCGCTCGGGATCGTCCGTCACGGTGGGGTCGTCAGTCGCCTCGGTGTCGCCCAGTACGCCTCCGTCCCGCTGGGTTTCGACGCGATGATGGGCAACATCACCGTCACCGGCGGAGCCGCCCCCGCCCGCGCCTACATCGAGGAACTCCTCCCCGACATCCTCGACGGCACGCTCGAACCGGGCCGGGTCTTCAACCACACCGTCGGCACGGACGGCATCCCGGACGGCTATCGCGCCATGGCCGACCGCACCGCGCTGAAGGTCCTCATCCAGCCCTGACCCACCCCCGCACACCCGAGGAACCCACATGAGCGCCACCCCCTTGCTGAAGCTCAACAACGGCGTCGAGATGCCCGCCCTCGGCCTGGGCGTCTACCAGAGCACCCCCGAGGAGACCGTCCCGGCGGTGGAGACCGCCCTGCGCGACGGCTACCGCCTCATCGACACCGCGGCCGCCTACCGCAACGAGAAGGAAGTCGGCGAGGGCATCCGCCGCTCCGGTCTCGACCGCGGCGACCTCTTCGTCACCACCAAGCTGTGGCTGAGCGACTACGGCTACGACTCCGCCCTGCGCGCCTTCGACACCAGCGTCGCGAACCTCGGCCTCGACCAGCTCGACCTGTATCTGCTGCACCAGCCGGCCGCCCTCGACACCGAGGAGTGGGTGGGTGCCTACAAGGCCGCCGAGAAGCTGCTGGCCGACGGCCGGGTCCGGGCGATCGGCGTCTCCAACCACACCCCCGGGCAACTGCGTGCCCTGCTGGACCGCACCGACGTCGTCCCGGCGGTCAACCAGGTCGAACTGCACCCCTACTTCATCCAGCGCGAACTGCGCGACGTGCACGACGAGTTGGGCATCATCACCCAGTCCTGGTCCCCGATCGGCGGCATCACCCGCTACTGGCCGCAGGCCCCGAACGGCGGCAGGAGTGCGCTGGAGGAGCCGGCCGTCACCGAACTCGCCGCGAAGTACGGCAAGACGCCCGCCCAGATCGTCCTGCGCTGGCACATCGAGCACGGGCTGTGCGCGATCCCCAAGTCCGTCAAGCCCCACCGCATCGAGGAGAACTTCGACGTCTTCGACTTCTCCCTGACAGCCGGCGAGGTCGCCACCGTCGACGCCCTCGACACCGGACTGCGCAGCGGGCCCGATCCGGAGACCGTCCGACTGGACTCGTTCGGCCGCCGCTGAACAACCGGGGGTGCTTCAGCGTCCCCCGACAGTCGCAGATTCGCGGATACACGAGTGGGAGCAATGAACCACAACCCGAACGAAGTAGTCGTCGTCATCGGTTCCGGCAGCATCGGCCTCGCGATCGCCCGCCACATCGGCGCCGGCCGCACCGTGCTGCTCGCCGACCACAGCGGACAAGCGGCCGCTGCCGCCGCCGAACGGCTGCACGGCGAGGGGTACGAGGTGACGACCCGGATCACCGACGTCTCCGACCGGGACGCCGTCGAGTCGCTGGCCGACGCGGCAGCGGAGCTGGGACCGGTGACTCAGGTGGTACACACCGCCGGCGTTTCACCCACCCAGGCGAGCATCGAGCGGATCCTGCGCGTCGACCTCGTGGGGACCGCGCTGGTCCTGGACGCCTTCGCCCGCGTCATCGCCCCCGGCGGCGCCGGCGTGGTGATCGCCAGCATGGCGGGTCACCGGGAGAGCCCCTACGCCCCGGAGATCGAGCACGCGCTGGCCACCACCGAGACCTCGCAGCTGCTCGAACTCCCCTTCCTCCAGCTCGACTCGGTGGGCTCCACCGTCCACGCCTACGCGCTGTCCAAGCGCGCCAACTCGCTGCGGGTGCAGAGCGCTGCCACGGCGTGGGGCAAGCGCGGTGGCCGCGTCAACGCCCTCAGCCCGGGTGTCATCATCACGCCCCTGGCCCGGGACGAGCTGTCCGGGCCGCGCCGGGAGTGGTTCGAGCAGGTGCGCGAGGTGTCGGCGGCGGGCCGCTTCGGCACTCCCGACGAGGTCGCCGACGCGGCCGCGTTCCTGCTCGGCCGCCAGGCCGGCTTCATCACGGGCGCCGACCTGCTGATGGACGGGGGAGTCACCGCGGCCCTGCGCGCCGGGGAACTGACCGTCACCTGACCGGGCTCCAACCGGACACACGCCGCACGACAAATGGAGGAATCGATGACACGCACACCCATGACCGTCCTGGTGGTCGGCGCGACAGGCAGCATCGGACGGCTCGTCGTGGCCGAGTCGATCGCGAACGGGCACACCACCCGCGCCCTGGTCCGCGATGCCGCCAAGGCCAGACGGCAACTCCCCGACGAGGCCGAACCGGTCGTCGCGGACGTCACCCGGCCCGAATCGCTCCACAAGGCCGTGGCCGGTGCCGACGCCATCGTGCTGACCCTCGGATCCTTCGGCGGTGCCCAGTCCTCACCCGAGACGGTCGACTACGCCGGAGTCCGCAACGTACTGGCGGCACTGGACGGGCAGACACCTCGCGTCGCTCTGATGACGTCCATCGGCGTCACCGGCCGCGGCAGCGCGTACGACCACCTGCTCGACTGGAAGCGCCGCTCGGAGCGCCTCGTCCGCGCCAGTGGGCTGCCTTACACGATCGTGCGGCCGGGTTGGTTCGACATGAACCGCCCCGACGAGCACCGCCTGGTCTTCCTCCAGGGCGACAGGAGGCGCTCCAGCAGCCCCGCCGACGGCGTCATCGCCCGCGCCCAGATCGCCCAGGTGCTGGTCCAGGCCCTCACGACTCCGGAGGCTGCCGGCCGGACCTTCGAACTGGTCGCGGAGCACGGCGCCGCCCCGAGCGATCTGGGCCCGCTGTTCGCCGCACTGGACCAGGACCCGCCCGGGGCGCTGGACGCGGCCCGCGACGAGGCCAACATGCCGCTCGACCGGGAACCGCAACGAGTGCGCGACGACCTCGAAGCCGTCCGGGCACTCGACCGCACCTGACGGTGCGCACGCATGTCTCCCCCGACGACCGGAGCCCACGTGCCGCCGACACCGGGCCCCAGCCCCCGCGAGGAGATCCTCGATGCTCACCGCGCCTACCTGGAGGCGATGGGAGAGGGCGACACCGAGGCGCTCGACGACTTGCTGGACGACGGTTTCACCCTCACCCACATGACCGGATACGTGCAGCCGAAGGCCGAGTGGCTGTCCCAGATGCGCGACGGCCGGTTCGTCTACCACATGATCGAGGAGAGGGACACGACCCTCGACGTGGACGGCGACACGGCCCTGCTCGTCATCCGGACCGTCACCGATGCCACGGTGTACGGCACCCGGGCTGACTGGCGGCTGCGACTGGCCACCGACTACGCCCGCCGTGGTGACGTATGGGCTCCGTACCGCACTGTCGCCACGACGTGGTGACCGAGACGCCCCGGAGGCGGAGGGGGACGCCGACGGAGGTCCCGTCACTGCTCCAGCGGTTCGTAGTCGAACCAGTCGAAATGGACGGAACCGGTCGACGCGAACACTCCCAGGACTCGGCCGGTGAAGCCGCCGGCCACTTCCGTCGACAGGTACCGGCCGTCGAGCGAAGCGAGTTCGACGAAGGTGCCGTCAGGTTCCTCGATACCCATCGAGATGCTGTCGGGGCCTGTGCGTGCATCGCTGACGACGTTCACCGCGTCCACCTGGATCCGGAGGATCACGGGCTCGGGGCCTGCGGGCCGAGAGGCCACTGTCGTGCTCGACGGGCCGATTCGGGCCTGGACCCGTACCTCACGGGACGACACTCCGATCTCGTAGTGGTGCCGCTCGTCGAGGCGGATGGCCAGGCCGCCTTCGCCTTCCGACGCATCGATCAAGGTCCGCACCCGGCAGGACAAGTGTTGCTGTCTGCGTCCGACGAACGTCGCGTCGGCATCGTCGAGCGACTCCCCTCGGGCATGCAGGGTCAGCCAGCCCGGCCTCTCCTTCGTGGAGCAGTCCTCCTGAGGGCGGCGACGCGGCGAAATCCAGCACACGGCCAGCTCGCTGAGGTCGAAGTCGTCCCGCACCGGAGGCGCGGTCCCAGGTCGGAGCGGCCAAGGAGGCGCCGGCATCACCGGCGACACCTCAGCGATCACCGGCCATCCGTCGACCCACTCCACGGGAACCAGGAACGTCTCGCGACCGAGTACGTGCCAGCCGGGGGTGCCGCCGCCGGGTCGCACACCGAGCAGCACCATCCACCAGGAGCCGTCGGGCCCCTGCACGAGATCGGCGTGGCCGGTGTTCTGGATGGCACGGTCCGTGCCTCGGTGCGTCAGGATCGGGTTGTCCGGGCACGGCTCGAAGGGGCCGTCGGGGGCACGGCCACGGGCGATCGATACGGCATGGGAGCGCTCGGTGCCGCCTTCGGCGATGAGGAGGTACCAGTAGTCGCCGATGCGGTACAGGTGCGGCGCTTCCGGGGCCTTGGCACCCGGGGTGCCGGACCAGAGCCGGCGCCGCGGTCCGAACGCCTCCCCGGTGTGGGGATCGATGCGGACCTGCCCGATTCCGGCGGTGGTGCACCAGCAGTCACCTGCGTCGTCCCAGGCGAGATCAGGGTCGATGCCGTGGACGCCGGGCAGCCGGATCGGGTCGGACCAGGGCCCGGCCGGGTCGGTCGCGGTGAAGAGCAGATTGCCTTCACCGCTCACGTTCGTGACGATCAGCCAGAACCGGCCGTCACGATGTCGCAGTGTGGGCGCGTAGATGCCTCCCGATGAGGGGGTGTCGGGTGGCAGGCGCAGTTGGCTCGGCCGGTCCAGCGCGTTGCCGATCTGGGTCCAGTGCACCAGGTCACGGCTGTGGAAGACGGGCACGCCGGGAAAGTATTCGAAGCTGGAGCAGGCGAGGTAGTAGTCCGCGCCCACCCTGCAGATGCTCGGATCCGGGTGGAAGCCGGGAATCACGGGGTTGGTCACGGCGGTGCCCGTCCCGGGCGTGCTGGACATCCTGAGCGAGTCCTCTCAGTTCTTCAGCGGAGCCGTGCTGGCCCGCACTGTCAGGGTGGTCGCAAGCTCCAGCCCGATCTGGGGGGCCTCCTCACCCCGACCGAGGGTCAGGGCCAACTCGGTTGCGGCCACCGCCATTTGGGTGAGCGGCTGATGGACGGTGGTCAGCGGCGGGTCCACCCAGGCCACTACCGGAAGATCGTCGAAGCCCACGACGCTCAGGTCGTCGGGGATGCGCAGGCCGGCCTCGCGCGCCGCCTGATACACGCCCAGTGCCTGCAGGTCGTTGGCGGCGAAGACCGCCGTGGGCGGTTCGGGCAGGGCCAACAGGGAACGTGCCGCCACGCAGCCGTCCTCACGGGTGAGTTCCGCGTGTACGACCAGCTCCGGATCGACCGACAGCCCGGCAGCCCGCATCGCGGAGCGGTATCCATCGACCCTGGCACAGCAGCACAGCACGTCCCGCGGGCCACTGATCATGGCGATCCGGCGGTGCCCGAGATCGGTGAGGTGGCGGGTCGCGGCCCGGCCCCCGGACCAGTTCGTGGCCCCCACGAACGGTACGTCGTCCGGCAGTTCCACCGTCGGGTCGAAAACGACGAACGGGATCCCCTTGGCTGTCAGCTGCTCCCGCTCGGCATCGGAGAGCTGCGCCACGGACAGGACGCAGTTGGGTCGTCGAGAGACGGTATCGTCCCAGGTCGGCGCGGCGTCGTGCAGGCCGAAGCGGGACACCATGAGACCGACGCCATGCTGTCGGGCCACCTGCTCCACACCACGGATGACCTCTACGGCCCACATCTCCTTGAGCTCTCGGAACACCAGCTCCACGACGTTGTTCCGGTTGGCTCCAGCGGGCCTGCGGTACCCGTACCTGTTGACGAGTTCCTCGACCCGGGCACGGGTGTCGGCGGAGACGCCCGACTTGCCGTTGATCACCTTGGACACGGTCGGGACCGACACCCCGGCCGACTCGGCGATGTACGCGATGGTGACCGGCCTCGACGGGTCACCCTGCCTGCGATCCTGCTCCGCCGGCCCGTCAGCTGCGTGATCCGCCAAGGCAGCCCTTCCTGATCATCGAACCGTCCACCCGGCCTCAAGCGAGAGCCGGTTGGACGGCGGGTGCGTGGTGTCGCCCATTCTCGCACCCCCGACTGTCACACCTGTGGCCTCTCTCACATCCTCATGTTAATTTCTCCGCCGTACAGCACGAAAGTCTCCAAGTTCACTGGCTTTTCCCCCACTTGGAAGGTGACGTGATGTCGAGGAGACAGGCAAGCTTCTTACGCCGACGCCACCTGCCGTCACTGTCTCTGAGGAGACTGGCGGCATCGCTGCTGACCCTCACGCTGATCACGCTGGTGCCCGCCACGGCGCAGGCCGCCGATCCCCCGCCGCCCGCCTCGTCCACCGCCCGTGCCGCTGTGGCGGCCATGCAGCCCGGCTGGAACCTGGGCAACACCTACGACGCCTTCCCGGATGAGACCTCCTGGGGCAACCCGCCCGTGACCAGGGAACTGTTCCGCAAGGTCAAGTCGCAGGGCTTCAAGAGCATCCGGCTGCCCGTCACCTGGGGCGTCCACCAGGGTTCCGCCCCGGGCTACACGATTGATCCGGCCTGGATGGCGAAAGTGCGAGAGGTCGTCGACCTGGCGCTGGACGAGGACCTCTACGTGATGATCAACATGCATCACGACTCGTTTCAGTGGGTCAACAACCTCACCACGGAACACGATGCCGTCCTCGCCCGGTATTCCGCCACCTGGAGGCAGATCGCGGCGGAGTTCCGCGACGAGCGCTCGAGGCTGGTCTTCGAGAGCATCAACGAACCGGCGTTCAACGGCACGTCCGGCGACGACCAGAACTACCGGCTGCTGGGTGAGCTCAACAGCGTCTTCCACCGGACCGTTCGCGAGTCGGGCGGGCGCAACACCGACCGGCTCCTCGTCCTGCCCACCCTGTACACGAACGCCGACCAAGGGCGGCTCGACGCGCTCGCGGCCGAACTCACCGCCCTGCGCGATCCCATGGTGGCCACGACCATCCACTTCTACGGGTGGTGGCCGTTCAGCGTGAACATCGCCGGGGCAACCCGGTTCGACGCCACCTCCGAGCAGGATCTCACCGGCACCTTCGACCGCGCGTACAACACCTTCGTCGCGCATGACATCCCGGTCATCATCGGCGAGTACGCCCTGCTCAGCTATGACCACAACCGTCCGGGCATCATCGAACGGGGCGAGGTCCGCAAGTACTTCGAGTTCCTCGGGAACTACGCGCGCGAGCGCAGGCTCACCACCATGCTCTGGGATGCCGGTCAGTTCCTGAACCGCAACACCCTGCAATGGCGCGACCCGGAGTTGTTCGCCCAGATCAAGTCGAGCTGGACCACCCGCTCCGGAACCGCTTCCAGCGATCTGCTGTTCCTTCCGAGGACAGGCGCCATCACAGGCCAGACGCTGACTCTCAATCCCAACGGCACCGACTTCCAGGGCCTGAGACACGGCAACCGCAATCTGGTCAAAGGCCGGGACTACACCGTCTCCGGCAGCCGGCTCACCCTGACGGCCGCAGCGCTCACCGAGTTGGCCGGCGACCGCGCCCACGGCGTCAACGCGACACTGCACGCCAGGTTCTCCCGCGGCGTCCCGTGGCGGATCGACGTGATCACGTCCGACACCCCGGTCCTGTCCGACGCTTCCGGAAGCAGCAGCGGTCTGACCGTCCCGACCCGGTTCCAGGGCGACATGCTGGCGACGATGGAAGCCAGGTACGACGACGGAAGCAACGCAGGCCCGGCGAACTGGACCCCCTTCCAGGAGTGGGACGTCGCGTACCAGGCGTACACCGGCGATTCCATCAAGCTGACCTCCAAGTTCTTCGAGTCACTGAAGGACGGCTCCCGAGTGACACTCACCTTCCACTTCTGGAGCGGCGCCAAGGTGACCTACCACGTCACCAAGGCGGGAGACAGGGTGACCGGCACAACCGCCTGACCGCCCGGGCCCGCACTGTCAAGGAGGAGATCTCCCGGCCCACCCGTATTGACGTGTCGCACGTCACACGACTAACGTCCCGGCGACGCCCTGGATTGAAACGATTCAACAGACCGGAGAGGCCATGTTCCCTAGGCGACCCCTCGCGTTCGGCCTCCTCAGAGGCTTTGTCGTGCTCGCGGTACTCGGCAGCGTGGCCGTACTGCCGACTCCCCCCTCTGCCGCGGCAGCCAGCTCGCGCTCTCCTCCGCCGTGCACCGGGCACGCGCCTCGGCGTCGGCCAAGCCGTGGGAGAACGGTACCCGCCAGGTGTGTACCGCGCGCAGCTGTGCCCGGCGCAACTCGGCGGCGTGGAAGGCGAAGCGCAGGCCCGCGTCGGGCGGTTCGTCGACGTTGACGGCTACCGCCACATCGCGGAAGGGCGTGCGGACCGAGGGGACTTCGCCTCGGCTGCTGGCAGATGCTCCGTCTCACCCGTCCGTACCAGGCCGACAGGATGCTTCGAATGATCCACGGTGTCCATGGCAACCGACCCGAACACTAGTCCGCCCAGGCCACTTAGGCCTTGGCTGCCAGTGACGAGAAGGTCGGCGCTCTCGGGCTCGGCGAGCTATAAGGCTTCCCCTCGCGAGTCGGCGGCACGTTGGGCGGCGCCGCCCTCCGGAGCCGGTGGCCGCTTATCGGTCGGCCGTGGTGATGCGGCGGCCGGTGAGGGTGGTGGGGCGGATCGACACCCACATCTCGCGTTCACCGCCCGCCCATGGCGTGGTGTGTGCGCGACAGGCGAGCGCCCTCATGGCGTGGGGTTCGTGACGACGCTCGCGGGGCCCACGGCGAGCACGCTTCACCCCTGGCTCCGGGCCTCGTCCAGGTGGTCGTCCTCGAAGGCGACGTCCGTTATCTGGTAACCACACGACTGGC
Source organism: Streptomyces sp. NPDC041940 (assembly GCF_055589465.1). Classification (NCBI taxonomy): domain Bacteria; kingdom Bacillati; phylum Actinomycetota; class Actinomycetes; order Kitasatosporales; family Streptomycetaceae; genus Streptomyces; species Streptomyces sp. NPDC041940. The sequence continues at coordinate 94,267 of NZ_JBVJBP010000007.1, read as the reverse complement.
CACGCACCAGACATGACAACAAACTTGTCCAACTGGTGACGGCTACCGTGCCCGGTCAGCAACGCCGAGCACCCGTCGGGTCTCGGCGGCGATCTGCTGTATCTCGCCGGTTGCGACCACGAGGACCGGGACGCTTCTCACCGCCTGATCGATGCGGCGGAGGCCTTCACGCATCAAATCCTCCAGTTCGGGGACGAGTAGCCCGCCTCGTACACCGAGAACAGTCAGGGCCGAGCAGATCTCCTCGCGAACCTCGGGTTGGTCCTCGCCGATCTCGCCGGTGAAGACCAGCGCGTCCAGCCGGTCCAGCGAGGCGGCCATCGAGGCGATGCCCCTGCGGCAGCTGAGTGTGAACGTCGCCAGCGCCAACGCGGCCGCGGCATCACCCTCCGCGCGGGCGCGCACCAGGTCCCGGGTGTCTCCTGAGGTACCGGAGAGGCCGAGCAAACCGGAATGCCGGTGGAGTGTGTCATCCAATTCGTCCGTGCTCAGACCGTGCCGCCGCTGCAGCCACAGCAGCGCGCCGGGGTCGAGGCTGCCGCTGCGCCGGCTCATCACCAGGCCTTCCAGCGGAGTGAGGCCCATGGTGGTGTCCACGCTGTGTCCGTTCCGGACGGCGCAGGCCGAGCAGCCGCCGCCCATGTGCACGAGCACGCCCTGGAGGTTGTCGACGGGTCGGCCCAACGCCTGCGCCGTCCTTTGCAGTGCCCACGAGTAGGAAAGCCCGTGGAAGCCGTACCGGCGCAGCCCGTATTCGGCTCGCCATCGCTCCGGCACGGCGTACGTGCGCGCCTGTGCCGGCAGATCCTTGTGAAAGACAGTGTCGAAGCAGGCGACATGAGGAACGTCGGGCAGGAGTTCTCGTGCGGCATCGACCACATGCAGGGCAGGGGTCACGTGCAGCGGCGCGAGATCGGCGACGTCCGCCAGCAGAGCCCGTACGGGTGTGTCGATCAGCGTATGTCCAGTCAGGTGCGGACCGCTGTGGACGATGCGGTGACCAACCGCCGCAGGAGCGGGCACCTCGCTGAGGAAGCTCCGCAGTTCCGCCGCCGCAGCAGGCCCCGGAGGCTCCGAGGCGTCTCGATCCGCCACCCGTTCACCATCCGCCGCGAACAGAGCGATGTGGAGGCTCGAAGAGCCGGCATCGAGGACCAGCACGTGACCATCACGGCTCTCGTGGGAGCGGTCAGCTCTCATCACACACCTCCAGTGCACCTGCGTCCTCCGGCACGGTGCGCCCGCCACGGAGTGCGCTCTGCCCTCATGGTCGGCCTGGGTTAGGAAGACGCCGATGTCCCAGCCGCTGTCCTCCAGGCGGTGCCGACGTTCCGGCCACGTCGTCACCTTCCCCAGCCACGGCCGCCCGCACCCGTTGCTCCTCGCGAGCTGAGCTGACGTCCCGTTCCAGGGGTGTGCGGCTCACTGCTGCCGCGAGGTCCTCCAGGGCCCGCTTCTGCAGCTCTGCCCCGCGCCGTAGCACCGTGCTCCGGTCCCCGGCGGCGCCCTCCCACGCGTGGAGCGCCTCCTCCACGCGCCCCCAGTCCGGATTCCTGTGCTCACGCACATCGACTGCCGCCCGCGCGGTGTCTGCCTCCAAGGCCTCGGCGAACCGCTCCGCCTCGGGGGTGAAACGACTGTCGGCCCGCGGGATATGGCTCTCCATGAGCATCGCCGCCCGGTCAAGTCCCATGAGCGCCTCCTGCGCCTCTTCCGCCTCGCGCGACGTCATACCTCTCGGGCCGACCGGTTCCTGCCTTGCCTGGTCGTAGGCCGCCTGCCAGGCGGCACGTGCCTCCCTGCTCGCCAGCAAGGCCCCGCGCATGTCGGCGCGATGCTCCCGGGTCGGTTCGGCGTAGCTGCGGAGCACTGCGGCCGCATAGCGGCCGTTGGCGGCGAGCCAGTCCGCCAGCCGGCCCGGCAGCCGAGGGGTCTCCCATGCGGGGAACACCACGTACGCCAGCATCGCCAGGGCCCCGCCGAGCAGGGTGAGCACCACCCGCTCCGGGACCGTCTGCTCCCATGCCTGGCCGCCCATGCCGAGCAGGAAGACGACGTACGCGGCAGTGAAGCACTGGGAGTAGGCGTAGCCGGTACGGAGCAGCGTGTACGACAGGGCCGCCGAGACCACCGCCAGTGCGCCGAACACAGGGGCGTCCGGGCCCAGGGCCTGCACCATCCCGGTGGCAAGCGCGACACCCGCCAGGGTCCCGGCGAGACGGCCCACCGCACGCGCGTACGTCCGGTGGAAGTCCGGCCGCATCACCATCACCGAGGCGATGGGCGCCCAGTAGCCGTGCTCCAGGGGCAGCCGGGAAGCGATCAGATAGCCGAGCGTGGCCACTGCCGCCAGGCGGACGGCGTGCCGGAACACGGGCGAGTCCCGACGGAGCTCCCGGCGGACCGCCCGGACGACGACCGGGAGCAGCCGGAACATGGTCGGGCGCACCAAGAACTGGGCGCTCGCGGGCCCGGGCGGCACAGGCGCCTTGTCGCGCGCCCCGCCGCTTCCGGCGATCTCCAACGCCTCGGCGAGCAATTCCACCAGCCGTTCGGCGGCCTGCCGGGCGGGCCCCTCCAGCACCTCGCCCTCCTCGTCGCCGCGCAGGACCTCCCCACTCGCGGGCGGCACCTCGGCGGGAGTGCCGCGGCGGATCGAACGGGCGACCGCGTCCAAGACGTCGGCGGCCGCGCCGAGCAACTCCCGTGCGCGGTCCCGCCCAGGGCCCTCCACCGGGGCGCCGACGTCCGGGTCGGCGAGCGCGGCGACGACCGGCAGGATGCGCTCGGCGAGCCCCCGCGGGCCATGGAGGACGGGGGGCCGGGTGCGGGCCTGTGATGGCGTAACGGCGGCCGCGTCCCGGGCCGTCATCAGCGGCTCCGGGTCGAACGGCGCGGTCGGGTCGTGCCGCAGCCGGCGGGCGTAGTCAGCCACGGCGGCCAGAGCTTCGGCCAGCGCGTCACGATGCGCCCCCCAGCGGCGAATCGGGAACAGCAAGATCAGTACGGCCTGCGCCACGCCTCCGAGCGCGATGACCCCGGCGTGTTCCAGGGCTCGCCCGACGCTGGTGGGCAGGGTGATGGTCACCAGCATGCTGCCGACCGTCGTCGCTGCGACGATCCCAGCGGTCGATCCGAGGGCCCACGCCATCCCCGCGGCGAAGGCCCATACGGCCAGCAGCGGGAGGAACGTCACGAGTCGCCCGGCCGCCAGGTAGCCCACGAAGGTGCTGAGCGCCAGACCCGCGCCCGCGCCGAGCGCGATCACCTTGCGCGGACGCCAGGTGCGCTGGAAGGTGGCGGCACCCGCGGAGTAGGCACCGAGGGCGGCGGACGCGGCGTACGCAGGCGAGACCAGCCACAGCGCCGGCCCGATGACGATCGCCACTCCGGCAGCCGTACGCAGCGCGAGCAGGGGCTCCAGCCGCGCCTCCTCGATCGTGAGCCCGGATCGCACGACCTCTGCGAAAGTCCGCAGCCACTTCACGGTGTGAGCCCGGTTGGAACGCCCTGCCGGGTCGCGACGGGCTGGTCGAGCTGCGGCTGCCGGGCGAGGCAGCCTCCCGCAGGGCCCGAGAATCGAGCATCGGTGAATACGCGGCGGTTCAGCATGCGGCCTCACCAGTCCCAGGGTTTCCTCACACCCATGTCCGGCGCAGTTTTCGCCTCCGGGCTGGCCGGCGTACGGAGCCGCAGTCCGTCCTGTCGGGCGAACTCCGGTGACCTCCGCTGGTTCAGCCCCTGCCGGAATCCGGGTGACTGCCACCCGTCACCCGGAACGGTCCGGGAGGACAGACGGGCGGCGGCCCCTGGGTTCTCATCGCTTGCTGCCGTTCCCGTGTCCGTTCGGATGCAGGACCACCTTGGTCCAGCCCTCGTCACGGGCGTCGAAGTGCTCATAGGCGGTGGGGGCGTCGTCCAGGCTGAGTTCGTGCGAGACAACGAAGCTCGGCTTCGCCTTCCCACCGGCGATCAGGTCCCGCAGCGCCCGGTTGTACTTCTTCACCGGCGCCTGGCCGGTCCCCATGCGCTGGCCCTTGAACCACATCATGCCGAAGTCCATCGGCACCTTGCCCTGTGCCTCCAGCTCGCCCTGGGCCTCTTCGCCGCCGGGATCCCGGGGCAGGAAAACGCCCACCACGCCGATGTCGCCCGTGAACCTCACCGAGTCGATCAGGCTGTTGAGCGTGAGGCTGGCGTCCTCGTCTCCCTCGTGGTCGTGGGCCTGGTAGCCGACGCATTCACAGCCGTTGTCGGCGCCCAGACCGAGGGTGGATTCCTTGACGACCTCCGCTGGGTCCTGCTCGGCGGTGTTGATCGGGATGGCCCCGATCTCCTCCGCCTTGCGCAGCCGGTCGGGCTGGTGATCGGCCACCCAGACGCGGCCGGCGCCCTTGAGCACGGCGGAGTAGGCCGCCATCAGCCCGACGGGACCGGCCCCGAAGACGATCGTCTGGTCGCCTGGCTTGACGTTGGCCATCTCGGTGGCGTGATAGCCGGTGGGGAAGATGTCGGCGAGCATCACATAGTCGGTCTGTCGCTCGGCGGCGTCCTCGCCCAGGCGCAAGGCGTTGAAATCTCCGTAGGGCACGCGCAGCAGTTCCGCCTGGCCGCCCTGGTAGGGGCCCATGTCGGCGAACCCGTAGGCCGCTCCGGCGAGGGCCGGTTCCGGCTGCATGGTCAGGCAGTAGTTGGTCAGCCCTCGCTCGCACTGCTTGCAGAAGCCGCAGGCGATGTTGAAGGGCAGTACCACGTACTCGCCGACCTGGACCTTGCGGACGGCCGAGCCGACTTCCACCACCTGGCCCATGTTCTCGTGTCCCAGCGTGCGGCCGGACTCGAACGAGGTGCGGCCCTCGTACATGTGCAGGTCAGAACCGCAGATGTTGGTGGCGGTGATCTTGACGATGATGTCGCAGGGGTGCTCGATCTTCGCGTCCGGTATGTCCTTCACCGCGACCGTACGCGGGCCTTCGTATACCGCTGCTTTCATGATTGCGATCCCTTGATGTCGCGGCATGACCGCACCATGGCGGTGATGGAGACGGCGCGAAGAGCCTCACTCCCGGGAGTTGAACGCGTGGGGGTTGGTGGGACGCGGTCCGTGGCTCCGGCATGCCTCTGCGGGTCGTTCACCCGGATCAGGTGCAACGGCGCCGCCGGCGGCTTGCGACGCGGAGCGCCGGCGTCCCGGCGGCGTGCCGTCCGGGTCCCCGACGGCCTCGACGCGAAACGAGCACGCGGGCACCGATCAGCGAAATCTTCCCTTCCGGACGGCCACCGACCACCGCCGTATCCGACGCGGGCCCCGGCTAGTCGTTGTCGCCGTCCTGGAGCCTGTGGCGACGTTCCTGTTCGCGCTTGGAGTAGGCGGCTGCCCGGATCGCATCGTCGCTCTCCAAGCCTGATCCCAGAGCGCCACCCACGGTGGCGACCGAAGCGACGAACCAGGACAGCGTCAAGTACTCCCCAGCGTGCAGTGGAGTTCGTGTCACGGCGGTGAAAGCTTGGCCGTTGAGGATGAACAGCGCCCACACCAAGTTGATGACCATCAACCCCACGTAGCAGACGAGCACGCCGATACCCACGGTCACGACCGTCGAGGCGTTGTACAGCCGCGCTCTCTGCCTCGCCTCCGGCGAGCTCTCTGTTGCTCGATGCCACAGCTCGGCGTCGATGATCAGCCAGCCGATCATGATCGCGACGGATCCGACCGTGGCGATCACGAGGCGTGGGGTGCTGAGGGACGCGGCCAGGGTCCAGACGGTGGAGTTCACGGTGGCGACTGCTCCCGTGGCGAGTGCGGCCGCCAGGGCTTTCGACAAGCCCGGCACCAACCGCCACGGCCGGTTGGCGCGGACCATACCGGCGAGGACCCGCAGGTAACCGCGCGGCCCGCTGACGACGTACCGAAGATCGTCGGTCTCCTTCTCGTCGGTCCGGCCCGGATGAAAAGGGGCGAGACGATTGACGGAGGGCCCCGGAAGCGGCTGACTTCGCGAAGTTCCTTCAGCGCCATCGGGCTGCGGACTCGCCATGCCGAGCACGGCTTCTTCGACGGCCCGCCGGGCCCTCGTCTGCAGCCGCAGGCCCCCCAGCGAAGGAAGAGAGAGAAGCGCCAAGCCGTGTTCGTGATTCAGATGCACAGCGAGCTTGCGCCCGTGGGAGTGCAGCGGAAGGTCGGTGAGGGCCACGACGATGTCCCAGTTCTCCGCACTCCCGCGGTCCTTGATCCTGCGCATCAAGGCGGGCGGGTCCTCCGTCCCCGAGGTGAAGGGCTCACTGACCACCTCGACGTCGAACCGTCGTTCGTGGCCCGATTTGTCGGTGAGCCGACCGGGAAGTGTCCGGGCCATGCGCTGCGCGATCTCCGTCGGCGCGTCCGGATCCGCCAGGAGAGCCACGACCGTAACGCCCTGAGACGACAGCTGCATGACCGGACCCTCCTCGTCGGCTGCCCCGCCGGTCCCGAGTGCCCACGGACGCCGCCGCGGTAACGTCCACGCCACGTTCACACGCCGGCCTCCGCCTGCAAGTGCATGCGGTCACACGGCCTGCTCCCACCATCGGTCCACAAGCGCGTCCGCCACCGCGAGGGCCCGCTCCGGCATCATCCCGGCACGCACCGCACGCCGCGCCACCGGCCATCCCGATCCGATGGCCGCCCGGGAGCCGGAGTCCGCAAAGCCCTGCTAACGGGAATTCCACAACGCCTGCGAGACACAGCGCTACGTCCTCCCCGGCGTCGGGACGGCTGGTGGGCGGGAAAGGCCGTGTCAACCGGTCCGGGCTGCTGCTCACCGGCCTCTTCCGAGCGCTCTCCGGCCCTACCGTCGGTCCGCACGCCAAGCCAACGCCCCAGCAGTCGGACGCATGGGCCTGGCAGGGCAAATCAGGGAGGCCAATTGGGCCCGACATACGCATGCGTTCGCGCGCTCCCGTCGGCCAGGCTGGCTGGGAAGCCCAGGGGCCGGGAGCCGGCCGGCTCCCGCAGCCGGAGGTTGCCGTCATGACCGTGATGTCCATCGCCAGATTCGAGAGGTTCTTTCGCGCGGCCGCAGGGCTGAACGTCGACAAGAACGATCTCAAGCGCTACAGCGACTTCGTCGACGCCAAGCTCTACGATCTGCTGACCGTCGCCCAGGCCACTGCCAAGGCCAACGGGCGCGACATCATCCGGACCTGTGACCTACCGATCACGAAAGGCCTGCAGGAGAGCATTCACCACTTCCGGAAGATCGACCAGGATGTAGAACTCAAGCCGATCCTGGAACAGCTCGCCACCCATCCCGCTCTGGACCGCACGCCCGATGATGAGACCGAGGCTGCCTACCCTGACATCATCGGCGGACTCAGCCTGGCCCTCGCTCAGAGCTTCAAGATCCTCCACCCCGACCTGAAAAACCCCCAGACCCAGCACTGGGACGAGGCTCGAGCCGTCTTCGACCTCCTGCTCTGAACGGCGACTGGAACAGGCGGTGCAGTCACGGCCGAACAGTGTCAGCGTGTTTCTGCTTCCTCGGCTGCCACAACGACGTGCTCCAGCGCGAGAGTCGGAGAGCTCAGATCGTGACGGCCCGTCCTCGAAGGGATCATCGAAGGCATGGACAGGAACGTGTCCGTCGGGTCCGGTGAGCGGCTCCTGGAGGAACTGGTCAGAGCAGCCCAACTGGCATCACCTGCGGAACTGCCCTTGGTCCTGAACCGGTATGCCGAGGCCATGGGCTTGGGCAGGGCCGTTATCTATCTGGTCGACATCCAGCAAAGACTGCTGGTGCCGTTTGCTGAAGGCGAGCCGCAACTGGAACTCGACACTTCGCTGGCTGGATGGGCCTACCGCACCGACTCCCTCCGAATGGAAGAAACCCCCTCCGGAGGGCTGAATGTGTGGCTGCCCCTGGCGGACGGAGCGGAGCGGCTGGGCGTCGTGGAGCTGAACATGAGCACCTTGGACGGGCTCAAGCTACGGCGCTGCCGAACAGCGGCGCTGCTCCTCGCACTGATCATCACGTCCAAACGCACCTACAGCGACACCATCGCGCAGCGCATGCGTACCAGGTCGATGCACCTGCCCACGGAGATGGTGAGAGCTTTTCTCCCTCCCCGGTCGATCGGCACCGGGCGCGTCGTGTCGACGGCGGTTCTGGAGCCTGCGTACGAACTGGGCGGCGACGCTTTCGACCATGCGTTCACCAAAGACGTCCTGCACGCCGCAGTTCTCGACGGCATGGGACACGATCTGGCGTCCGGACTTGCCACCTCCGTCGCCATGGCAGGCTGCCGTAACGCCCGGCGCAGCGGGGCAGACCTGAACGACCTCGCGAGCACCATGGACGAGGCGCTCGCGAAGTGGCTTCCGGAGCAGTTCTGCACGGGTGTCTTCACCCAGTTGCACATGCCCACCGGTGTACTGCGCTGGTGCAACTGCGGCCACCCGCCCCCGTTGCTCATCCGTCGTCACCGCCTGCTCCACAAGGCATTGGAGCGGTCACCTGAGCCTCCTTTGGGTCTGCCCGCAAGTCTCGCCGGGACCGCCCGTCAGGTGCACGACGTCAGCCTCGAACCCGGTGACCGCATACTGCTCTACTCAGACGGCGTCGTGGAATCACGCGACGAGGCAGGCGAAGAGTTCGGCCTGGAGCGCTTCACCGACTACATCATCCGGTCGACCGCAGCAGGGCAGAGCGCCCCAGAAGTGCTGCGCCTGCTCATCCATGCCATCCTCGAGCATCAGCACAACGAACTCAGCGACGACGCCACGATCTTGATGTTCGAGTGGCAGCCCCCTGATCCGTGGCAAGAGCCAGAAGGCGCAGCCGTGACGCCGGAAAACGGCCGCCGTCAGCCTGCCCGGCGCTTGGACCGCACTCATGACCTCCTCCACCGAGGTCACGGCAGGAGCGCGGCAAACGACTTCGGCACCCGGGATTTGAGGTGCTGCCATTCGCCGGCGCTCACATGGCGCTCCAGAGTTTTCAATACGGTGCGCACCAGTTTTTCGTCGCCGCCTTCGACCGCGTAGGGGAATGCGCTCCGGACCCGTGCGAAGAACTCCTCGTTGCTCATCCTTACGGGCGTGTCGGCAGGCCTCCAGCCGTCGTAGTAGACGCCTCTGACGAGCGTCGGCAGTTGAGCTCCGAACTGTACGGCCGTCTCGACCGGGAGACGATCCCGAAGCGGGTGCAGCACGGCCCGCAGTGCCGCGTACGACTGCTTACGCCGTTCTTTGGGCCACTCGAAAGCCTCCTCGACGTCTCTGAGGAGCCGATTGGCCTTGTCCACCATGGTGTCGAACGAGGAGAAACCTGTATCGACCATTTTCGTGGGCCTTTCGTTTCGGGCGCCTCACGGGCTCAGTCCGCGAGGTCGGCCTTGCCGAACAGGACCGCGTAACTGGAGGGGAGTTGGCTGATGATCTGATTCAGTTCTCCGCCGGTGACAGCGTCGGCAACGGTGGTCAGGACCGCGCTGCCGTCCCACTGCGCCGTACGCGGCCGGGCACCCGTGCGCTCGGCGATCCGGCGGTAGAACTCTTCGATCCCGAAGCTCTGCGCCTGCTGCGGCGTGGCATGGTCCAGAACCTCTTTCAGCGGGCCAGGCAGTTGGGATGCGAGGTCCTTGACCTCTCCCGGGCTGATCCGTTGGGCCAGCACCTCCAGCACGGCATTGGTGACGTTCGCGGCTTCGCTCTGGTCCTTATATTCGCCTCGCTCGCGTACATGGGCGAGGAATCCGTCGTATTTCATCGCTGCCTCCTTCTGCGCCGGTCACCGCCGGTCATGGGGGTTACCGCTGGTCGTGGGGGTCGCCCGGTGCGCTGTAGCGTCGGCCGCGTCCGCCCGTCGGCGCATAGCTGCCGTTGGCAAGGCTCCTGGCCCTGGACACTCCCGCTCGGACTTACGCAGGGCACTGAGGAAGCGTCCGGGACCCCAGGAACGGCCGCCCAGGGCCTGTTCGGGGTCGGTCGCCGCTCGTCGGGCCGGACTCTTGGAGCGCGTCGGTGATGTGTTCGACCTCGTCGTCGAGGTGTTGCTCGGCCATAGCGGACGTACGGCTTGCCGTGCCCGCGGTGCCGGCCATCCCCGGCGAGTACAGGGTGCTGCCCGGTCCGGCGCCCGGGCGGTAGCGGCGGGCTCCTGCGCGCTCCCGCTCCTGACGGCGGGCGGTGCGGTCGGCGAGCCGCAGGTCCCGTGCACGGCCTGCCGGACGCGGGGCGGAGGCGGTCTCGTGCGTCCCGTAGCGATCGGCACGGCCGTGAGCGGAATTCGGCGGCTGCGCGCCTGGCGTCTGCGGCGCCGAAGGATGCCGGTGGCGAGCAACTCGCCGCGTCTCCGTCGTCGTGAGGGGTTGCGAGAAGGGACATCCTTCATGGGTCACCCCGGGCGTCAAGCCTCATGGCCCGGCCGCGGTGCCGGACGTGTGTCCGGAACCGCGGTCGCATCTCAGCCGCTGCTCCCGGTGCTTTCACTCGTCTCGCTGATCTCGACGTGCCGGGGCTTTGCGACCTCGGCCTTGGGGACGGTGATGGTGAGCACCCCGTCCGACATCTGCGCATTGATCTTTTCGGTGTCGACCTCTCCGGGCAGCCGCAGCCGGTACTCGAAGGCTCCGGTGCGGCGGGTGCTCCGTCGCAGGACACCTTTGCGTTCCTTCTCCTTGATCTCTCCGGTGACCACGAGCTCCTGGCCGTTCGCTTCGACGTCGATGTCCTTGCTCTTGACGCCGGGGAGTTCGATCTCGATGCGGAAGGCGTCGTCGGACTCCGTGACATCCGCCAGAGGCGTCCACGCGACTGCGGGCGCCGCGCCTCCCACCGTGGATTCGATCAGTCCGCTCATCTCGCTGAGCAGTTGGTCGAACTCCGTCAGCGGATTGCGTGCCCAGCCAACGGGCCTTTCCTGCACTGCGCCACCGCGGTGGCGCCTGACGGGCGTGGCCATTCCCATCGCCTCCTTCTCCTTCTCGTGATCTCGTCGCCGCTGGGTGTCATGCGAGCCAAGCGGACTCCTTCCGACGGGTGTGCGGGGAGCTGTCGGTGCCGCCGGGCGCGGCCGTGTGGCCCAGGTAGCGGTGCACGAAGTGGATGCTCATCGCGCCTTCGCCGACCGCGGAGGCCACGCGTTTCACCGAGCCGCTGCGGACGTCGCCGGCGGCGAAGACGCCGGGCAGGCTGGTCTCCAACGTCAGGCAGTCGCGGCCCTGGCTCTGCCACAGTTCGGGGACGGAGCCCGCCTGCGCCTCGGCCCCGGTGAGCACGAAACCGCGCGCGTCGAGGGCGAGCGCGCCGGACAACCACTCGGTGTGGGGCTCGGCGCCGGTGAAGACGAACAGGGCCCGCACCGCCAAGTGGTGGTTCTCGCCCGTACGGTGGTCGACCACGGTGACCGCCTCCAGCACCTCGTCGCCCAGTGCCTCGGTCATCTCGGTGTGCAGCAGCACGCGCACCCGCGGGTGGCGATCTACCTGATCGATCAGGTAGCGGGACATGTGTGCCTCGAGGCTGGGTCCACGGACGAGCAGATACACCTGCGGTGCGTACCCAGCCAGGAAGAGCACGGCTTGGCCCGCGGAGTTGCCTCCGCCGACGACGGCCACCGGGTCGGTGCGGCACTGCTGGGCCTCGTAGACGGTCGCCGAGTAGTGGACGCTCGTTCCCTCCAGGCGTTCCATGCCGGGCACCTGGAGGCGGCGGTAGCGAGCGCCGGTCGCCAGGACTACGGCGCGGGCGGTGATCTCGCTGCCGTCGGCGAACCCGACGGCGTAGTGCCCGTCCTGCGGTTCGAGCCGAGCCGCCTCCGCCGGGACGCTGATCCTGGCGCCGAACTTGTCGGCTTGGAGCACAGCGCGTTCGGCTAGTTCGGCGCCGGAGATGCCGGAGGGGAAACCGAGCAGATTCTCGATGCGGGACGACGTGGCGGCCTGGCCGCCGCTGGCCATGGCCTCGGCCACGGTCGTGTCCAGGCCCTCCGAGGCGGCGTTCACCGCGGCAGCGAGACCAGCGGGTCCAGAGCCGACGATCAGGAGATCCCCGTGATGGTTACCAGCAGGCAGCGAGGGCAGGCCCATGACCCGGGCCAGTTCCGCGTTGCTGGGGTTGCGCAACAGAGTGGTGTCCCGCCATATGACGAGCGGTGTCTCCTCCGGGCCGACGCCGAAGCGGCGCAGCAGCTCCTCGGCCTCCTCGTCGGTCTCCAGATCGATCCAGCGGTGCGGCAGCCGGTTGCGGGCGGCGAACTCACGCAGCCGCCGGGTGTCGGGCGAGTAGCGCGAGCCGATGATGCGGAAACCGGCGCCCTGCCCGACAAGCAGGGCACGGCGGCCCAGGCAGGCGCGCAGCACCACATCGCCGAGGACGGAGTCCCTGGTCACCAGGTCACGCAGCTGGTCCATGGACAGGGCGAGGACCTCGCCGGGGTCCCTGACCAGGGCGGTGTAGAAGGCCACCTGTCCGTTGAGGAGCCCGAGTTCGCCGATGAAGCGGCGGGAGCCATGCACACGCAGCAGTCGTTCGTCGGGCGTGCCGTAGCCCTCGACGATGGCGACCGAGCCACTGAGGACGACGTAGAACGTCTCGCACCGCTCCCCCTCCCGGATCAGCACGTCATCGGCGTCGACCGCGCGCCGCCGGCCATGCTGCACCAGGCGGGCCATCTGGTCATCCGACAGGCGGGGATAGGCGCCGTAGATGTCAGCTGTCTCGAAGGGGACGCTCTCCTCCGCGTCGTCCGGCACAGGCGCCGGACTTGGCCGCGTCTCGTCGCCGGCCATCACACGAACGCCTCGTGGGCGAAGCACCACCGCCAGTCCTCGCCGGGCTCCAGTGACGCCGCGATCGGATGGCCGTCGGCGGCGGCGTGACGGCGCGCGTGCCGGTTCGGCGAGGAATCGCAGCAGCCGACGCGGCCGCAGGTCAGGCAGAGCCTGAGGTGGACCCACGGGGAGCCGAGCAGCAGACACTCTTGACACCCTTCGGGGGTCAGTGGCCGGACCGGCCGGACGAGCGCGAGGTGGGGGTCGGTTCCTACGGTCATGGCTGATCATCCTTTCCCGGCCGGTTCGCGTCCCGCGATCGACTGCTCCACCCACCGCCGCAGGGCAGGGGCAGGTGCGGCACCCGCCTGCCGCGCGATGGTCTGTCCTCTGTCGAGGACCAACAGCGTCGGTACCGCCTGGACCTCGAACCGCTGCGCCAGCCGCGGGTTCTTGTCGATGTCGACCTTGACCAGCTTGATCTTTCCCGCGAGATCGGCGGCGACCTTCTCCAGCGCGGGGCTCACCATGCGGCAGGGGCCGCACCAGGTGGCCCACAGGTCAACGACGACGGGCACGGTGGCCTTCTCGACGACCTCCGTGAAGTCGTCGTCGCCCGCGTCGGCCATCCACGGCAGAGGCTGCTTGCAGTTGGCGCACCTGGGGCGGCCCTCGGCGGCCACCGGTACCCGGTTGGTGCGCCCACAGTGCGGGCAGGTGACGTTGGTTGCCTGCACGGTACTCATGCCGCCGTCGCTCCCTTCACGTCCTCGGGTTGGTCATAGGTGACGACAAGCTCTCCGTGCTCGGCGTCGACGCGGACCTTCGCGCCGTCCTGGACGTCGCCGCGCAGCAGGGCGCGCCCGACCAGCGTCTCGACCTCGTGGGAGATGTAACGCCGCAGCGGCCGGGCGCCGTACACCGGGTCGTAGCCCTGGTGGGCGATCAACTCCCTCGCCGCATCAGTGAGTTCGACGGTGATGCGGCGTTCGGCGACCCGCTGCCGCAGCTCGTCGAACTGCAGCTCCACGATCCGCTCGATCTGCCGCTCACCGAGCGGCTTGAACAGCACGATGTCGTCGACGCGGTTGAGGAACTCCGGGCGGAAGTGCCCGCGCAGCTCACCCATCACCAGGGCACGGGCGTCCGGCTTGATCTCACCCTCCGCGGTGGCGCCGTCGAGGAGGTGCTCGGAGCCGATGTTGGACGTCATGATGATCACGCTGTTGCGGAAGTCGACGGTGCGGCCCTGGGCGTCGGTGATGCGGCCGTCGTCGAGGATCTGCAGCAGGGTGTTGAAGACGTCGGTGTGCGCCTTCTCGATCTCGTCGAACAGCACCACCGAGTACGGCTTGCGGCGTACGGCCTCGGTGAGCTGGCCGCCCTCCTCGTAGCCGACGTATCCGGGCGGGGCTCCCATGAGCCGGCTGACGGTGTGCCGCTCCTGGTACTCGCTCATGTCGAGGCGGACCATGTTCTCCTCGGAGTCGAACAGGGCTCGGGCGAGGGTCTTGGCCAGCTCGGTCTTCCCGACGCCGGTGGGGCCGAGGAAGATGAACGAGCCGATCGGGCGGCGAGGGTCGCGGATGCCGGAGCGGGCGCGGATGATGGCGTCGGCGACGAGCTTGACGGCCTCGTCCTGGCCGATGACGCGCTCGCGCAAGATCTCGTCGAGGCGCAGCAGCTTCTCGCGTTCGCCCTCCTGGAGACGGGCGACGGGGATACCGGTCCAGGCGGCGACGATCTCGGCGATCTCCTCCTCGGTGACGACCTCGCGCAGCAGCCGGTTCTGCCCTTGTTTGGAGGCCAGTTGCTCCTCCTCTGCGGCGAGTCGGCGCTCCAGCTCCTGGAGGCGGCCGTAGCGGAGTTCGGCGGCGCGGTTGAGGTCGTAGGCGCGTTCGGCCTCCTCCGCCTCGTGGCGGACCTGCTCCAGTTCCTGGCGCAGTTCCTGCACGCGGCGGATCGCCTGGCGTTCCGCCTCCCACTGGGCGTGTTTGGCGTCGGCCTCGCCGCGCAGGTCGGCCAGTTCCCTGCGCAGCTCCTCCAGGCGGGCTTTGCTGGCGGGATCGGTCTCCTTTGACAGGGCGGCCTCCTCGATCTCCAGGCGGGTGACGCGGCGGGTGATCTCGTCGAGTTCGGCGGGCATCGAGTCGATCTCGGTACGCAGCCGGGCGCAGGCTTCGTCGACGAGGTCGATGGCCTTGTCGGGCAGGAACCGATCGGTGATGTAGCGGTGGCTGAGGGTGGCCGCGGATACCAGCGCGGTGTCCTGGATCTTCACGCCGTGGAAGATTTCCAGGCGTTCGCGCAGTCCGCGCAGGATGGAGATCGTGTCCTCCACGCTCGGCTCGTCGACCACGACCTGCTGGAAGCGGCGTTCGAGGGCGGCGTCCTTCTCGATGTGCTTGCGGTATTCGTCGAGGGTGGTGGCACCGATCATGTGGAGTTCGCCGCGGGCGAGCATCGGCTTGAGCATGTTGCCCGCGTCCATGGCCCCTTCGGCGGCGCCCGCGCCTACGACGGTGTGGAGTTCGTCGACGAAGAGCAGGATGTGCCCCTGGGCGGCCTTCACCTCGGACAGCACGGCCTTGAGGCGTTCCTCGAACTCGCCCCGGTACTTTGCCCCGGCCACCAGGGAGCCCATGTCGAGTGCGAACACGGTCTTGTCGCGCAGTCCTTCGGGCACATCACCGCGGACGATGCGCTGCGCGAGGCCCTCGACGATGGCGGTCTTGCCGACGCCGGGATCGCCGATGAGGACCGGGTTGTTCTTGGACTTGCGGCTGAGGATCTGGGTGACGCGGCGGATCTCGGCGTCCCGGCCGATGACCGGGTCGAGTTTGCCGCCCCTGGCCTCGGCGACCAGGTCACGGCCGTACTTCTCCAGGGCCTCGTACGCCACTTCGGGGTTGGCCGAGGTCACGCGCTGGTTGCCGCGGATCTGGGTCAGCGCGCTCAGGAACGAGTCCCGGGTGATGCCGTGCTCCTTGAGCAGCCGTCCCGCGGCGGTGGACGAGCCCTCCTCGGCCAGGGCCAGCAGGAGGTGCTCCACGGAAACGTACTCGTCCTTGAGGCGTTTGGCCTCCCGCTCGGCCGCGTCCAGCAGCCGGGACAGGCGCTGGGTGACGAACACCTGGCCCGGTGCCGCCCCCGGGCCGGTCACCTTGGGCCGGCGGGAAAGCTCCTCACGCACAGCCGCACTGAGCTCCTCGGGCTCCCTGCCCGCCTGTTGCAGCAGCCGGGGGATCAGGCCATCCTCCTGGTCGAGGAGCGCGAGCAGCAGGTGCTCGCCGTCGACCTCGGTCTGGTCCATGCGGACGGCAGCGGTCTGCGCCTCCTGGAGGGCTTCCTGTGACTTCTGGGTGAGACGGTTCATGTCCATGGGGGTGAGTCACTCCTCCTGCCGCGGTCGCGCAGTGCGGCTTCGAGCAGGCTGATGCGGTCGAGCAGGTCGAGCACCAGACCGATGGATGCGTAGTTGAGGCAGAGTCCGGAGCGCAGCCGCTGGACGCGGGCGAGGACCGCCGGGGCCGCGGGGTCGAACACCAGGCGCCCCGAGGCGTCGCGCTCGGCGTCGACCAGTCCGAGGGCGACGAACCGGCGGACCAGGTCGGGGTGGAGGCCCGAGCGGCGGGCCACGGTGTCCAGGGACAGCCTGGGTACGGGGACGAGCGCGTAGCGCACGGCCGTGGATCCGGCGCTCGTCCGTACGGGACGCCCGCCCGCGTCGGCCCGGGCGGTCCGGCCGCCGGTCGCCGCCCCTGAGGGTCGGTCGCTCATCACGTCCTCCTGGGGTCGTACGAAGAGGTGGCGGCGAGCTCCTCGAACAGCTCGCGCTCCCGGTCGCCGAGGGCGGGCGGCACCATGACGCGAAGTTCGGCGTACAGGTCGCCGTTCGCACCGCGCGGGTTCGGCATGCCCTCGCCGCGCAGCCGCAGTCGCCGGCCGCTGGACGAGCCCGCGGGCACCGTGACCTTGGCCGTGCCGCCGCCGGGGGTGGGCACCGGCACGGTCGCACCAAGGGCCGCCTCCCAGGGGGTGACGGGGACCTGTACGTGGACGTCGCGGCCGTCCAGCCGGAACCGGGGGTGGGGCTGGATACGCACCCGCAGGTACAGGTCGCCCGCGGCGGCTTCACTACTGCCCCGGCCGCCCTCGCCCGCCAGACGGATGCGCTGCCCATCGGTGACGCCGGGCGGTACGTCGACCTCGTACCGCCGCGGCTGCCCGGTGGGGCCGGCGAGCGTGACGGTGCGGCGGCCGCCCCTGTACGCCTCCTCGACGGTGAGCGGCAGCTCGGCCTCCTGGTCGGCCCCCGGTACCCCGCCGGGGGCGCCGCCTGCTCCGAAGAGCGAGCCGAGCAGGTCCTCGATGTCGACGCCCTCCGCTCCGAAGTCGTCGCCGAAGCCGGTGTACCGGACATGGGGGCCGCCCGCGCCCGCGGTCCTCCGACCACGGAAGCCGCCCCCGGGTCCCGCGCCGGCACCGACCCGCTCCTCCCAGTCCTCGGGGACCTTCCGGAAGTCCTCGCCGAAGCGGTCGTAACGGGCCCGTGTCTTGGGGTCCGACAGGACGCTGTACGCCTCATTGAGGTCCTTGAAGCGTTCCTCCGCGCCCGGGTCCTTGTTGACGTCGGGGTGGTACTTGCGGGCGAGTTTGCGGTATGCCTGCTGGATCTCGTCCTGGCTCGCGGTCCGTGACACGCCCAGCACCTCGTAGAAGTCCCCTGCCATGACCGGTCACTCCCGCTTCGCGACGGTCACGGCGGCGGGCCTGAGCTGCCGTTCGCCGTCTCCGTAGCCCGGGCGCAGCACCTCGACGACCGTGCCCGGCGGAGCATCGGGGTCCTGGACGACGCCGACCACCTCGTGCCGGGCCGGCTCGAAGGCGACGCCGGTCTCCGCGTGCCGTGGGTAGCCGAGCAGTTCGAGGACGTTCACCCCCTGGTCGCGGACCGCCCGGACGCCCTCCACGATCGCGCCGGGGTCGGATCCGGCGTGGGTCAGGGCGAGTTCGAGGTTGTCCAGGACGGGCAGGAAGGCGGCGGCCGTACGAGACCGCTCGGCCGTCCGCTCCCGCTCCAGTTCCCTGGTGTGGCGCTTGCGGAGATTGTCGAGGTCGGCGAGCGCGCGCCGCCAGCGGTCCTCGAGTTCCTTGAGCTCGGCCGTGTGCTGGTCTTCGGACGGTGCGGGGCCGCCGGCCGCGTCGGGGCCGGGTGCCTCGCCCGTGTCGGACCCCGGCCCGGCGGGCGGGCTCGAGCGCGGAAGATCCCCTCGGGGAGGGCGTGCGGCGCCCTCCGGAGCCGGGTCGGCCGGGTCCGGCACGGCCGGGTCGGATTCCCTGGGGTGGATCGGCATGGCGGTTCCTCAGTCCTTGTCGAACTCGGCATCGATGACGTCGTCGTCACCGCCACCGCCACTCGGGCCGCCACCGGTCGCACCGTCCCCGGTGGTGTCCTGGTCGGGACCGCCCGCGGTGGCGCCGACCTGATGCGCCGCCAGCCCCGACAGCACCTGCTGGAGTTCGGAGGTCAGGGGCCGCACCCGCTCCACGCCCGCCTCCTCCTTGACCGCCGCCCGGGCATCCGACACCAGCATCTCGGCGCGTGACTTCTCGTGCGCGGGTGCCGCGTCGCCGAGCTCAGCGAGGCGCTTTTCGACCTGGTATGCGACGGCGTCGAGCTCGTTGCGGGCGTCGACGGCCTCGCGCAGGGCCTTGTCCTCGCCCTGGTTGCGCTCGGCCTCCTGGACCATGCGTTCGACTTCGCCGCGGTCGAGGTTGGAGCTCTCGGTGATGGTGATGCCCTGTTCCTTGCCGGTGTCCTGGTCTCGGGCCTTGACGTTGAGAATGCCGTTGGCGTCGACGTCGAAGGTGACCTCGATCTGCGGTTCACCGCGCGGCGCGGGGCGGATGTCGGTGAGCTGGAAGCGGCCGAGCACCCGGTTGTCGGCGGCCCGTTCGCGCTCGCCCTGGAGGACGACGATGTCGACGGCGGGCTGGTTGTCCTCGGCGGTGGAGAAGGTCTCGGTGCGGCGCACGGGGATGGTGGTGTTCCGCTCGATGATCTTCGTCATCACGCCGCCCCGTGTCTCGACACCCAGCGACAGGGGTGTGACATCGAGCAGCAGGACGTCCTTGACCTCGCCCTTGAGCACCCCGGCCTGGATCGCGGCGCCCAGGGCCACGACCTCGTCGGGATTGACGCTCATGTTGGGTTCCTTGCCGCCGGTCAGCCGGCGCACGAGGGCCTGGACGGCGGGGATGCGGGTGGAACCGCCGACGAGGATGACCTCGTCGATGTCGCTCTCGCCGACCTTGGCGTCGGCCATGGCCTGCTGGACCGGTTCCAGGCACCGCTCCACCAGGTCGCTGGTGATCTGCTCGAACGTGGACCGCATGACCGAGTCGGTGAGGTGCTTGGGTCCCGAGGCATCGGCGGTGATGAACGGCAGACTGACCTGCGTCTGCGTCACCGAACTCAGCTCGGTCTTGGCCTTCTCCGCCGCCTCGAACAGGCGTTGCAGGGCCTGCGGATCCTTGCGCAG
Organism: Streptomyces sp. NPDC041940; assembly: GCF_055589465.1. Classification (NCBI taxonomy): domain Bacteria; kingdom Bacillati; phylum Actinomycetota; class Actinomycetes; order Kitasatosporales; family Streptomycetaceae; genus Streptomyces; species Streptomyces sp. NPDC041940. The sequence continues at coordinate 74,972 of NZ_JBVJBP010000007.1, read as the reverse complement.
ATCGACGCCGTTCTCCTTCTGGAAGTCGTCCGCGAGGTAATCCACCAGACGCCGGTCGAAGTCGTCACCGCCCAGGTGACTGTCGCCCGCCGTGGAACGCACCTCCACCACGCCGTCGCCCACGTCGAGGATGCTCACATCGAACGTGCCGCCACCGAGGTCGAAGACCAGCACCGTCTCGTGCTGCTTCTTGTCCATGCCGTACGCGAGGGCGGCCGCGGTCGGCTCGTTGATGATCCGCAGCACCTCCAGTCCCGCGATCCGCCCGGCGTCCTTGGTGGCGGTGCGCTGGGCGTCGTTGAAGTAGGCGGGCACGGTGATGACCGCCTCCGTGACCCGTTCCCCGAGCTGCTTGGACGCGTCGTCGGCGAGCTTGCGCAGGACCTGCGCGCTGATCTCCTCAGGCGCATGGAGCTTGTCGCGCACCTTGAAGCGGGCGACGCCGCCCGGGCCCTCGACGACGTCGTACGCCACCGCCCTGGCCTCGTCCGGGATCTCGTCGAAGTGCCGGCCGATGAACCGCTTGGCCGAGTAGATGGTGCCCTTGGGATTGAGGATCGCCTGGCGCCGGGCCAGCTGGCCCACCAGCCGTTCCCCGGTGTCGGTGAAGGCCACCACGGACGGTGTCGTACGGTTGCCCTCGGTGTTGGGCACGACGGAAGGTTCGCCGCCCTCCCACACGGCGATCACCGAGTTCGTGGTGCCCAGGTCGATGCCCACTGCCTTGGCCATGAGGAACTCCTCCCGTGCGGCGGCAAGCGCCGGCACTGCGGATCTGATCGTTCAGGTAGGGGCGGGACGTCCACGGGCACCGGCGGTCCGCAACCCGCCGAGCAGCCGTACCGCCTCGTCGGCGACCGCTTCGTCCACGACGACGTCGTACCGGCTGGGCTGCATCGAGCGGACGGAGGCGAAGTCCCGTCGGCCGCCCTGCAGGGCGTACAGCAGCAGGCCGAACAGCGCGCCCACGATCGCTCCGAAAATCAGGCCGTAGAGGGCGACGAGCAGGGCGGATACGAGCGGGTCCACCCAGTCGACCAGGCCGAAGAGCCAGCCGATCAGCGCTCCGGGAAGGGCCCCGCTCGCCGCTCCGTGCAGGGCGGCCCTGCCGTAGTCCATACGGCCGACGACCTGCTCGACGAGCCTGACGTCCTGTCCGATGATGGCCACCCGCTGCACGGGAAACCCCTGGTCCGAGAGGTGGTCGACGGCGCGTTCGGCTTCCTGGTACGTCTCGTACGTGGCGACGGGCCTACGAGGCTGCTCGCTCATCGCCCAGTCCTTCCTGCCCGTGTGCACGGCGGCCCCGGCACGCCCCCAGACTCGCGAACCGAGCAGCTCAGCGCCTGCACCCGGCAGGTCAAAGAACAACGGAGCCCGTCCCCCCGCGAGCACGAGCGGGACACTCCGGACATCTCGGGTACGTTGGTCGGGGAACGCGTAGAGGAAGAGGCACTGTCACCTCTCTGGGGGCTCAGGGAAGGGAGTAATCCCATGGCCGGTTTCAGGGGCCGGAGCGTGTACCGACGCCGTCCCGACCGGGAAGGCGGCCTTCCGCCGGGCCGTCTGGGACAGCACCCCACGATCTCGCGGCGCGGGTCTCGCCCGCCCCTTTCCACCCTGGCATCCCACAAGTGGCCGGCAGTCTCTCGCGCCCTGTTCGACACTCGGGACGAAAGCGAGATCCTGCGCCTGGCCATGAACCACGTGTCGGCTGTCGGCCCGTACAGAGCCGAGGCCGGATACCTCAGGGTGCACGGCCATATGGTCCCCAGCCCGCAGGTCGGGCCGGGTCATGCCTCAGCCGTGGACCGGACGGTGCGAGAGCTGACAGGGCGGGACGTCCCCGTAACCATTCCCGGCCGATCCAGGGGCAGGGGCAGGGCCTTGGCCCTGCAGGGACCCGGTGGACTGCATGGCTACCTTGTGGTGACGTCTCGCTCGCGGCCTACCGAGGCCCAGCACTTCCTGCTCGCCACGCTCGTACGCCTCACCGCCGCAGCCCTGTCGGTCGCCGTCGCGCACCGCCGCCAGCAGGAAGACGCCCTGGAGTTGCACCGACTACGACGGGAACGGACAGCCTTCCAGCGACGGCTGGTCTCTCTCGTGGTCGAGCTGGGATATCAGCGGGCCGTGCACGAGGCCCTCGCCGAGGTCGCGGCCTCAGGCGGCGGCGAGGAGGCCATCACCAGCGCACTGCATGCGCTCACCGGATTTCCCGTGCTGGTGGAGGACCGCTTCGGCCGACTGCGGTCCTGGACCGGTCCCGGCCGGCCCGACCCCTATCCGGAACCGGACCCCACACGCCATGAGGAGATGCTCCAGGGGGTCGCCCGGAGAGGCGGACCCGTGCGCATCAACGACCGGCTGATCTCCCTGGTACGCCCCCGCGGTGAGGTCCTCGGAGTACTGGCCCTGGTCGATCCCAAGGACGACGCCGACGAGTACACCGTGTTCGCGCTGGAGCACGCCGCCACGTCACTCGCCGTGGAACTGTCGCACCTGCGCCATCTGGCGGAGGTCGAGCTGCGACTGCGCCGCGAACTGGTCGACGATCTCCTGGGGGGCACGGACGAGGCGAGCGCCTACGCCCGGTCCGAGGCGTTCGGACACGACCTGCACCGCATCCAGTACGTGGTCGTCGTGCAGTGGAGGAACCGGGCCGCGGACGACGCTTTCGCGCGGACCGTGGGCCGGGCGGCTTCGGCCGTGGGCATGCCGTCGCTGGTGAGTCGGCGTTCCGACCACGTGGTCCTGGTCGCCGAGGGCAGCCCCCACGACCACGCCTTGTACGAGACGCTCGCCCGGGAGACCGGAACACCGGACGGGACAATCGGGGTGAGCGCCCGCTGCGACACCCCGGACGGTATCCCCGGCCGCTACCAGGAAGCACTGCGCGCCCTGGAGGTACGCCGCCGGTCCCGAAGGCGATACGGCACGACGTTCTTCGACGATCTGGGCCTCTACCGCATCCTGGGGCCTGGAAACGAATACCAGGAGCTGGAGGCGTTCGTTCGGGAATGGCTCGGACCCCTCGTCGACTACGACGGCCGGCACCGTACGGCGCTCGTGGAGACCCTGTCCCGGTACTTCGACTGCGGTGGCAACTACGCCGAGACCGCCGAATTCCTGGCGATCCACCGCAGCACGCTGCGCTACCGGCTCCAGCGCATCCGTGAGATCAGCGGCCATGACCTCACGAGCGTGGAGGACCGCCTCAACCTGCAGGTCGCGACCCGGGTGTGGAAGATCATGCTGGGCGGACCGGGTTGAGGAGCCCACGCACCGCGGGGCCGGCTCCACTGTCCCCATCGCCATAGGAGCAGGCTTCCCCTCCGCCGAATTGGCTCGTCAGGTATCACCAGACGGTCGGCAGCGCCTCGAAGACGACCCTGCCGCATACACACTGCGAATGTCCTGCTCCGAGCGGTTACTCCGCGCTGCGGAAATCGAACCTTCGACTGTGTCCTATGCGGTGAGGCAAAGGAGGCGCTTGTAGCAGCACAGGGCGGCTGCGAGGCCGAGGAAAACCAGGTAGCTGCGGGGATTGCGATCACAGCGGGGGGTGAGCGTGCGGGGCCGGTTCCGTCGGCCGCCACAGAAAGGCCCGCTCCCCCAGTTTCCAGGGAAACCTTTCCGCACGGCCCTGTTTGATCTTGCTCGGGCAAAGGGTCGTTTGTGAGAGTCACGCCGCGCTGTACCCGTGGCCTTGGCAGTCCGTTTCGAACTTCCGGCCCGGATTCGGGAATCCGGCCGGTCGAGGAAGAACAGACGCACCAGAGTGGGCTGGGCAGTCAGTCCTTGGCCGGCGAAGTACCTGTGCGGTGTTGGCTCGGGCTGATGCCCCGCACCTTCTTGAACGCGGTGCTCAAGGCAAAGGGGGTGGAGAAACCCACGCGAGCGGCGACCGCGCCGATTGTCATGCCGGGCTCGCGGAGCAGGTCGGCCGCCAGGGTGAGCCGCTGCTCGCGCAGGTAGGTCATCGGTGGCTGTCCGACCAGTTCGGTGAAGCGCCGGGCCAGGGCCGCCCGGGATGCTCCCGTCCTGGCTGCCAGGGAATCGACGGTCCACGGGTAGGCGAGGTCGGCGTGCAGCAGTCGCAGGGCTGATCCGACCGCCGGATCGCTGTGCGCGCGGTACCAGGCGGGAATCCGTACGCCGGGGCGGGTGAACCACGACCGCAGCGCGGTGATGAGCATCAAGTCGAGCATCCGGTCCAGCACGGCCTGCTGGCCCGGTGCCGGGCGGGTGACGTCCTCGAACGCCGCCGCGCTGACGGGGCAAGCTCCCTGCCCGGCCTCGACGACCGCGAGTGGCGGCAGCGCCGCGAGGAGCCGCCCCGGCATGCCGCTTTCCACTGTGTACAGGCCGTTGAGCAGCACCGTGCAGTCCGGCCCGGGCTCGCCCCAGTTGCTTATGCCTTGAGTCGTCCCGGCTTCCTTCCCTTCCGGAGTCGTGCAACGCCCGTCTGGGTGGACCGTTACGTCGGGCTCGGAGGCCGGGTCGTCGGCTATCACGTACGGAGTGCCGCCGCTCAGCACCGCGACGTCGCCCGGACCCAGTGGCATCGGATCGCCGGTAGCGGGAATCACCCAGGCGGTGCCGCGCAGAGGAACTGCCAGTGCCATCGGTGAACCGTCCTCGAAGCGCACTGCCCAGGTGCCGTGTGGGGAAGACCGGTTGAAGAGCGCTCCCGAGGTCCGCACACCGTTCAGCAGGTCCGTGAGCGGGTCCGCGCCGACCATGGGCTGGGGATTCATGCGGGTCAGCGTAGACGAATGCGTATGGACACGAGCGTGCCCGCCATGGCTGGCGCGGAGGGCTGCTGGTTGTCTGGAGGGCATGGACAGCGAGACGATTCTGGTGACGGGCGGCACGGGCAAGACCGGCCGCCGCGTGGTGCAGTTGCTGAACGAGCGGGGTGTCGCGACACGGGCTGCCTCCCGGTCCGGCGAGGTGTCCTTCGACTGGACCGACCGCACCACCTGGGATCCCGCACTGCGGGGCGTGAGCGCGCTGTATCTGGTCGCGCCCGGCCTCGGCAGCCCGCAGGCCGCCGCGGACGTCGCCGCCTTTGCCCAGCTGGCGGCGAAGGCTGGGGTCCGGCGCGCGGTGCTTGTCTCGGTTCCCGCGAGCGAGGGCCTGGACCAGGAGCAGGTGCTGGCCGTGGAACGGGCGGTGAGGGGAGCGGGCCTCGAATGGACGGTGCTGCGGCTGCGCTGGTTCTTCCAGAACTTCAGCGAGGACTTCCTGCGCGATCCCGTTCTCAGCGGTGAGGTCCGCCTGCCGGCCGGAGAAGGCAAGGAGGCCTTCATCGATGCCGACGACATCGCCGCCGTCGCCGTCGCCGCCCTGACCGAGAACGGACACAACGGACAGGTGTACGAACTGTCCGGGCCCCGGCTGATGACCTTCGCCGAAGCGGTCGCGGACATCGCGGCCGCCACCGGCCGTGACATCCGCTACGTAGCGCTGAGCGCCGAGGCGTACGCGGACGAACAGCGTGCCCATGGAGTGCCCGAGGAGTGGGTGCAAGTGTCCGTCGATCTGTACGCCCACGTGCGCTCCGGCGGCCTCAGCACACTCACCGACGACGTCCGCAAGGTCCTCGGGCGGCCCCCGCGGGACTTCTCCGACTACGCCAAGGCCGCTGCCGCGCAGGGCGCCTGGACCGTATAACGCTCGTCTGACATCCGACGCCTACCTGACCTTCCGGGCAGGGGAGCTCCCCAAGTGGACCTCCCCTGCCCGGATTTGTATGCCCGCATGCAAATGCGCGCATGAACCCGCATCCATACACCTGCGAGTAAGGGAGAAGTACGTGAGAGGACTGCACGGCAAGAGGATCGTCATCGCCGGGGGTGCTACCGGTATCGGCGCCGCCTCGGCCACGCGGCTCGCCGAAGAAGGTGCCTCGGTAATCGTCGGCGACATCAACATGGACGCGGCGCAGGCGACGGCGAGGCAGGTGACCGATGCCGGGGGTGCCGCGCTCGCCGTTGAGTTCGACCTGGCCGACGAACGCTCGATCCGGGCCCTGGTCAGCCAGGCCGTCAGCGAACTCGGCGGAATCGACGGGCTCTACAACGTCGGAGCCGACCTGTCCGGGGACACCATGGGCCGCGACACCGACCTGCTGGGCATGGACCCGGCGGTCTGGCGGCGCAACCACGACGTGAACCTGCTCGGTTATGCCCTCACCTGCCGGGAGGCCATCCCGCATTTGCTGGCTCAGGGGGGCGGCGTCATCGTCAACACGTCCTCCGGTGCGGCGTGGGGCGGCGACCCCTCGCGTCCCGCGTACGCCGCCTCCAAGGCGGGCGTCGGTGCGCTGACCCGGCACATCGCGGGCCGCTGGGGCAAGGAGGGCATCCGCTGCAACGGTGTCGCCCCCGGTGTGGTGATGACCGACGCCTTCAAGCAGAGCGATTCCGAGGACGTGAAGGCGTGGGCCCTGCGGTCCATCCGGGCTCCGCGGCTGGGTGAGCCCGAGGACCTGGCCGCCGTTGTGGCCTTCCTGCTCTCGGAAGACGCGGCCTACGTCAGCGGCCAGGTCTGGTCGGTCTGCGGCGGCTGGAGCCTGCGCGAGTAAATCCGAGGGCCTTCTCGGACAGCCTCGACGCACCCCCCTGAACAACCGCTCTGACGAAGCCCGTGACGGGCGTCCGTCAGAGTCCGGACAACCGTTGAGGGACGCCGGGATGCGAGCCGCGCAGCGGTCGGCCTGTGACGCGACCGGTCGCTGCCTCCTTTTGATCACCTCGTGGACTGTCTGTCCTTCACCACACACACGCAGAGCCATCTCCATGCGAGGAGACAGAGATCATGACTGAAACGACGACCGTGGACACCGGTACCGGCTACGGCCGTAAACGCCCGTCGCACGACGCGCGCCTGACCGAGGTCGGCCCCGGAACCCCGATGGGCGAGGCGATGCGCCGCTACTGGCACCCGGTAGCCACCTCCGAAACGCTCACCAGCGATCAGCCGCACCGCATCCGCGTACTGGGCGAGGACCTGATCGTCTTCCGCGACGGACGGGGACGCGCCGGCGTGGTCTACGAACGGTGCGCGCACCGCGGCAGCAGCCTGTTCTACGGCCGCATCGAGGACGACGGCATCCGCTGCTGCTACCACGGCTGGAAGTTCGACGTCCAGGGCCACTGCCTGGAGCAGGCGTGCGAGCCCGGCGGCGGCCGCCGCCGTGAGGTGGCACGCCAGCCCTGGTATCCGGTCGAGGAACGCTACGGCCTGGTCTTCGTCTACATGGGCCCGCCCGATCGTAAGTCGGTGATGCCGCGCTACGACGCCCTGGAACCTCTCGAAGAGGGAGAGCAGTACTGGGCGGGCTGGCCGGTGCCCGGGGCGGAGGTGACGGGCATGGAGCAGGACTTCAACTGGGTCCAGATCTGGGAGAACGCGATCGACAACGTGCACGTCACCTGGCTGCACTACGCGCACAGCGGCATGCAGCTCACGGGGACGGGCACGCCCGAAGGGCTGCCGGAGAGCTTCTACGACCCGTCCCTCGTCGCGGAAGTGACCAGCTACCACAGGACGGATTTCGGGGCAAAGTACCACCAGCGGTTCGAGGGGACCGGCCCGGACGGTCAGCCGACCGAGCTGGAGTGGCGTCTGGAGCAGCAGCTCCCCAATATCATCGCGCTGCCGGACTTCACCCAGGTCACCCCGGATGCCCGGCACAACCTGCTGATCTGGATCGTGCCCAGCGACGACACCCACCACCGCGTGTTCTTCTCCATCCGCGCCGCCGACCCCGGCCGCCTGCAGCGGCTGGTCTTCGGCATCAAGCAGAACGGCAAGATGTTCTGGGAGATGACCGAGGACGACCTGCGGAAGTACCCGAGCGACATCGAGGCCCAGGGCTCCCAGGGCCCGATCACCCTGCACTCGGAGGAGACGCTGGCCACCTCCGACCGCGGCGTGGTGATGGTGCGCCGGATGCTGCGCACCATGGTCGACGACGTCGAGGCCGGGAAGGACCCATTGGGCGTGAGCCGAGACGACGGTCCGCCGCGGCACATCGACTCCGGGGTGTTCACCGTGCCCCCCGACTCCGACGCGATTCTCCAGGAAGGCACGGCCCCGGGCGGGCTGTCCGCACCGAAGCCGGCCGCGCACGCTCCCGGGGCATGACGGGTGGCGACGACCTGGACGGACGCGGTCGTCGTCGCCCGGGCGGCGGCCACAGCCAACATCGCGGTGCTCGATCTCGCCCCGGCCCACGGCACGGACTTCCCCGCGTACACCGCCGGGGCGCACATCGACGTGCTGCTGGACCGGTGCGGGCTGATCCGCCAGTACTCCTTGTGCGGTCCGCCCGGCACCGGTCACTACCGGCTGGCCGTGCTGAACGACCCGGCCTCCCGGGGCGGGTCCCGGGCGATGCACACACTGGAGGTGGGTGACCGGCTGCGGATCTCCGCACCGCGCAACCGGTTCCCGCTCACCGCCGCGCGCCGGCATCTGCTGTTCGCCGGCGGCATCGGCATCACGCCGCTGCTGGCCATGGTCAGAAGCCTGGATGCCGAGGGTGGCGACTACACGTTGCACTACTGCGTACGCAGCCGCGCCGACGCGGCCTTCGTCGCCGAGCTGGCGGACAACCCCCGGGTCGCCCTCCACTTCGACGACGAGGACCCGGGCCAACGGCTCGACGTGGACAGCTGTCTGGCAACACCCTCGCCGGACACGGCGGTCTACGTCTGCGGCCCCGGCGGCTTCATGGATCACGTGCTGGTCCGGGCCGAGGCGGCGGGCTGGCCGCCCGCCGCGCTCCACAAGGAACGGTTCGCCGCCAGTGCCCCGGATCCGGACGCCGCGGAGCCGGGCGCGTTCACCGTCCGGGTGGCCTCCACGGGCGCCGAGTACCAGGTCCCCGAGGACCGCAGTGCGCTCGATGTCCTGCTGGAGAAGGGCATCGACGCCCCGTCCTCCTGCCAGCAGGGCATCTGTGGAGAGTGCGTCGTACGGGTCCTGGCCGGCGAGCCCGACCACCGCGACGACGTCCTCAGCCCGGACGAACAGGCCGATGGCCTCTTCGCGCCCTGCACGTCCCGGGCGCTGTCACGGGTCCTGGAGCTGGACATGTGAACGGCCGGGCGGCCGGTCATGGCCGGCCGCCCGGCATCACAACGGGGGCCTCACTTCTCTTTCCACCCTCTTTCGACAAGGAGCGCACATGGATCCCACCCGAGCATCGCGCGATGGGCAGCCCGGTTTAAACAGTTCTCCGACCGACGCCGACGACCCCGGAATCCCGGGCGCCCTGGCGGCGTGGGGCCCACGAGTCTGCGGGAAACTCATCGACACCCTGGTCGTCGCGGTACCGAGCTTCCTGTTCTATTTCCTCGGCGAGCTCTTCCTCGATGCAGGCGCCTGGATCGGCACGGTTGTCAGCATGATCGGCTGGCTCTGGGTGATATACGAAATGGGCACCACCGGCCAGTCGATCGGCAAGCGCCGGATGGACATCCGGCTGGTGGGCGAGCGAACCGGTCAACCGGTCGGCTTCGGCAAAGCCATCGTCTACGAGGTCGCACAGATCCTGGACGCGCTGCCCCTGGGAGTCGGCTACCTCTGGCCACTGATCGACAAGAAGCAGCAGACCTTCTCGGACAAACTGCTGCACACCCTGGCCGTCCGTGCATGACCAGACCGAAAGGTCACGTATACGCACTCGCGCCCCGGAGTTCTGACGCTGGCGCGGCACCGTCCGGGTGCGAGTGCCGTGTCAGCCGCGCCCCGCGCACGCCTGCTCGGCGACATCGCCCTCAGCGGACTCAGCCTCACCAAGGCCCGCGAGCGGGGCATCGCCGACCGGCCTTGACCAGGCTGGCCGGGTTGTGGAAGATCAGGCCCACTCGCTTGGCCCGCGCGAACAACTAACGCAGGGGGACAAGTTAATGGTGATCTTGGTGCCAACTACCCCTCTTTTGTGCCAACTAAAAATCCTCGTCACAGGCCCTCAGCGCCGCACCCGCGGCATCCCCAACCCGATCCACGAGATGATCTCCCGCTGGATCTCGTTGTTGCCGCCGCCGAAGGTGAAGATGACCGCCGAGCGGTAGCCGCGTTCCAGTTCGCCGTGCAGGACCGCGCCCGCCGAGCCCTCCTTCAGGGCTCCCGGTGCCGCGACGATCTCCATGAGCCAGGCGTAGGCGTCGCGTCGGGCCTCGGAGCCGTAGACCTTGACGGCGGAGGCGTCCTGCGGGGTGAGGGTGCCTTCCTGGACGGAGTTGACCATCTGCCAGTTGAGCAGCTTGAGGGCGTCCAGCCGGGCGTGGGTGCGGGCCAGGAGGCGGCGTACCCAGGGCAGGTCCGCGACCCTGCGGCCGTCGGCGAGCTTGGTCTCCGTCGACCAGCGCCGCACGTCGTGCAGGGCGCGGATCGCCATGGTGCCGTGGGCGGCCAGGGTCACGCGCTCGTGGTTGAGCTGGTTGGTGATCAGCCGCCAGCCCTGGTTCTCGGCGCCGACCCGGTGGGAGACGGGGACGCGGACGTTCTCGTAGTAGCTGGCCGTGGTGTCGTGCGAGGCGAGGGTGTTGATCAGGGTGCAGGAGTAGCCGGGGGCGGTGGTCGGCACCAGCAGCATGGTGATGCCCTTGTGCGGCGGGGCGTCCGGGTCGGTGCGGACCGCCAGCCACACCCAGTCGGCCGTGTCGCCGTTGGTCGTCCAGATCTTCTGGCCGTTGACGATGTACTCGCCCCCGCTCTCGCTCCCGCTCTCGGCTTCGCTCGAGCCGGAGGGGCCCCCGTCCTCCCGTACCGCACGGGTCCGCAGTGAGGCGAGGTCGGTGCCCGCGCCGGGCTCGCTGTAGCCGATGGCGAAGTCGATCTCGCCGGAGAGGATCTTCGGCAGGAAGTAGGCCTTCTGCTCGTCGGTGCCGTAGCGCATGATCGTCGGGCCGACGGTGTTCAGCGCCATCAGGGGCAGCGGGACGCCGGCCTGGGCGGCCTCGTCGAAGAAGATGAACTGCTCCATGGCGGTCAGGCCCCGCCCGCCGTACTCCTCGGGCCAGCCCACGCCGAGCCAGCCGTCCGCGCCGAGCCGCCGGATCGTCTCGCGGTAGAACCGCTTCTGGTCGGCGGGGGCGCCGTGCCGGGCGTAGGCGTGGTCCGGGACCAGTGCGGCGAAGTAGGCGCGCAGTTCGGTGCGCAGCCGCTGCTGCTCGGGCGTGTATTCGAGGTGCACGGCGCCTCCAGGCTCCCCAAGGCCGGTCCTGTCGGCGCACACCGTAGAACGTGTTTCAGAAATAGGGAATGGCGATGTCAGTTCAGGGTGGCGAGGAAGTCCGTGCACGCCCGCGCGCACGCACGGCACACCGCCGCCGAGTCCTCCGCCCCCGGCTGCCGGTCGAAGGCCTGGGCGGCCTCCAGGCACACGGTCCGGCACCACTCCACCTGGGCACGGATACTGCCCTCGTCCACCTGGTTCTGCTCGGACAGCACACGGCAGGTCGCGTCGCAGACCTCCGCGCACATGATGCCCTTGCGTCGTACGAGTTCCTGGTTCTCGGTGCCGTCGGGATCCACAAGGCTCGCGCGCAGCGCGCACGCCCGCGCGCACTCTGTACACGCCTGCGCGCAGGCGAAGCGGTCCTCCAAGAACCGGAACAGCTCCTGCTGGGATGTCGTCGGAGTCACACCGCGCGGGTAGCCCCGGTCGACGCCCGTCAAACCCGGTGTTCCCAAGGGGTGCGTGCGAGGTGCCAGGTTCATGGTGAGGACCAGGGGTACTCGCGCGCCATGCGTACCGCATGGATGGAGATGGCCGCGGGCCGTGGCGCCCTCGGCATCGGACTGGTCGTGGCGGGTGTGGTGGTCGTGGCCCTGCTGCTGGGGGCCTTCGCCCTCGGCGTTCGCATCAAACGCAGGGAGCCGCCCACGCCGCGCCCGGAGGAGCAGCCGCGGCTGCCCGACGGCGGCCCGGTCGGCGAGGTCAGTGAGCGCCGGGAACCCGAGGAGGTGCCGAGAAGCCAGGGCCGGCTGACGCCGCACCGGCTGAAGGCCCACGGCAATGTGAGCGACCGGAGGAGCGCGTCGCAGGAGCGCCCCCGGTGGAACAAGGGCAGCAGCGGTTCGTTCGGCAGCGGTGGCCCGGGCGGGGGGTGATCCCGCGCGGCATCGCCGTCCCCGGGCGCCCCGGCGCCATCCCCCGGCGAACATCGAAAGGGCTCGTGCCTGTGCACGGGCCCTTTTTCCATGCCCGGGCCCGGTTTCCGCGGCCGAGCCCGGCCGGAGTGAGGTGGATCACAGGATCTGGGTGCAGCGTGGGGCGGGGTCCAGCGTCTTTTCAGAGGTGTAGATGGCCACTGAGACGCGGGACGGTGAGGATGGAGCAGGTTCGGGCGGACGGCTTCGACGAGTTCGTGGCCGCCCGTTGGTCCGCGCTGCTCCATGTCGCGCGGCTGCTCACGGGGGGCGACCGGCAACGGGCCGAGGACCTGGTGCAGGAGGCCCTGGTGAAGCTGTGGTTCGCCTGGCCGAAGGTCGCGGAGCAGGCCCCGGAGGCGTACGTCCGCACGGTGCTGGTGCGGATGGCGGCGCGCTCGGCGCGACGGCGCTGGTGGGGTGAGCGCCCGGTGGAGCAGCTGCCGGACCGGGCCGACCCGGGCGATGTGTCGTCCACCGTGGCGGAACGCTCGCGGCTGGAGGCCGCGTTGGCGCTGCTGTCGCCGAAGCAGCGGGCGGCGGTGGTACTGCGCTACTACGAGGACCTGCCCGAGGCCCAGGTCGCCCAGGCGCTGGGCTGCCCCGTGGGCACCGCACGGTCCCACGCGTCACGCGGAGTTGCACGGCTCCGCCAGATCCTGTCCGACGCCGTCAGGCCCGTGGGGTGAAGGGAGAAACGATGGACGACTTCGAGCGGGACCTGTCGCGCCTGATGCGCGAAACCCAGCAGCACACTCCCTACGAGCCCGCGCAGCGGCAGCGGCTGCACCAGGGCATCCGGGCCCGCCGCCGGTCGCGGATGCTGTGGAAGGCGGGCGGCTCCGCCGTGGCGGTGGCCGGGCTCAGTGTCGGGCTCGCCCTGCTGCCCAGCATGCTCACCAAGGCCCAGCCCGCCGATCCCCGGCCGCGGCCCGCGACCAGCCCGACGCCCACGCACGACGACGGTCCCACGACCGGCGCCCCGGATCCGAGCCCGACCCCGACCGGGTCGGCGACGTCGGTGCCCGCGACCTCACCCGGCAGCAGCACACCGACCGGGACCACCAGCACCCCGACCGGCCCGCCCCCGACCGCCACGCCCTCCGGGAGCAGCACCGGCACGGCACTCCCCTACTCGCCCCCTCCCCCGACCAGTACGTCCGTCCCGCCGACCGTCCTGGAGACGACACAGGAGCCCTCCGCGTCAGTCAGTTCCGAGTAGCCGCCTGAGCGGCGCATCCCGCCAGGGGCGTCATCGCCCCGCACTCCCCCACCGCACCACCGAGACGGGCGCCTTCGTCATGCCCCGAACCGGCGCCCGCGTTTGCCGCGCGCCAGAAAGAGACCGGTAAGCAGCCATGAGAACCGAACGGCGGCCGGCCCTGATCGACCGCCCGACCTCAGAGCTCGCCGCGTTGCCGCGCCGGGCGCCCCTGCCCGCGCACCACCCGGACCCCGTCCTCGACGTGGTCGTGCCCGTGTACAACGAGGAGAACGATCTGGAGCCGTGCGTCCGGCGCCTGCACGCGCACCTCGGCGAGACGTTCCCTTACTCGTTCCGGATCACCATCGCCGACAACGCGAGCACCGACGGGACCCCGCGGATCGCCGCGCGGCTGGCCGCCGAACTGCCCGGCACGGACTGGATCCGGCTGGCCGAGAAGGGGCGGGGCCGTGCGCTGCACGCCGCCTGGTCGCGGTCCCCCGCACCGGTGCTGGCGTATCTGGACGTGGATCTGTCCACCGACCTCGCGGCGCTGCTGCCGCTGGTCGCGCCGCTGATCTCGGGGCACTCGGACATCGCCATCGGCACCCGTCTGGCGCGTGGTTCGCGGGTGGTGCGCGGGCCGAAGCGGGAGATCGTCTCCCGTTGCTACAACGGGCTGTTGCGCTCGGCGCTCGCCGTGGGGTTCTCCGACGCGCAGTGCGGGTTCAAGGCGGTGCGGCGGGATGTCGCCGAGCGGTTGCTGCCGCTGGTGGAGGACCAGGGGTGGTTCTTCGACACCGAGTTGCTGGTCATCGCCGAGCGCGCGGGGCTGCGGATCCACGAGGTGCCGGTGGACTGGGTGGACGACCCCGACAGCCGGGTGCGCATCGTCTCCACGGCGCTGGCCGATCTGCGGGGCATGGCGAGGCTGGGGCGGGCCCTGGCCTGCGGCAGGCTGCCGCTCAGCGCGCTGCACCGCAGCGACGGCGACCTCGCCGGGGAACTGCCGCCGGGCCTGGTCCGGCAGGCGGTGCGCTTCGCCGCCGTCGGTGTCGCCAGCACCCTCTGCTACCTGCTGCTCTACCTCGGGCTCAGACCGGCGACGGGGGCACAGGCCGCCAACGCGCTCGCCCTGCTCGCCAGCGCGGTCGCCAACACCGCGGCCAACCGGCGGCTCACCTTCGGGGTGCGGGGGCGCGGCGGCGCGCTGCGCCACCATCTCAAGGGCCTGGCGGCGTTCCTGGTCGGACTGGCCCTGACCAGCGGTTCCCTGGCCGCCCTGCACCACACCGCGCCCGGGGCCGGGCGCGAGGTCGAGCTGGTGACCCTCGTCGCCGCCAACCTGGCCGCGACACTGCTGCGCTTCCTCCTCTACCGGGCCTGGGTGTTCCCCGCCCGCGACAACGACCGCCGTACGACAGGATCCTCATGAGCACCACCGAGCTGAGCCGACCGCTGTCCGGCCACGAGCCTCCTGAAGTCCCCCGAAGATCCAGGGAGTTCCGCCGACGGTTGCGCTGGGCCGTCGTGCGCTACGGTCCCGTGCTGCTGACGTACGGCGTGCTGAAGCTGGCCGGCTTCGCCGTCTTCATGTACCTGCTGGATTCCGCGGGCGACTTCCGCAAGAAGAACCCCCGCTTCGGCGGCGGCGAGCACCCCTGGGACGTCCTGGCCAGCTGGGACGGCTGGTGGTACCAGCAGATAGCCGAGCACGGGTACGACCCCGCCCTGGAACCGGTCCCGGGCGCGACAGGGCTGATCACCATCGAGGGCAACTCGGCTGCGTTCTTCCCGCTGTACCCGGCGCTGATGCGCCTGGTCTCGGAGTGCACCGGGCTCGGACTGTTCGGCGCCGGCCTGACGGTGTCCGTGATCGCCTCGTTCGTCGCGGCGCTCGGCATCTACGCCGTGACGCGACGGCTGGGCGGCCACCGGGCCGGGCTGGTCGCGGCCGGGCTGTGGGCGGTCTGGCCCGGCTCAGGCACGGAGTGGTCGGGCTACTCGGAGTCCCTCTACACGGCTCTCGCCGCGTGGGCCTGTCACGCCGTCATGTCCCGCCGCTGGCTGACCGCCGGGCTGCTGACCTGTGCCGCCGGACTCTGCCGGCCCACCGCCGCCGCGCTGATCGCCGCCCTCGGCGTCGCCGCGCTGCTGTCCCTGCGCCGGCGCGCGGACGGTGTGCTGCGTCCACTGGCCGCCGTGGCGATCGCACCGCTGGGACTGTTCGGCTATCTCGCCTGGGTCAACTACCGCATGGGCGACATCAACGGTTACTCCAAGCTGCAGGACGGTGCGTGGGCCCACAAGTTCGACTGGGGAGCCCATACGTTCAAGGTGCTGACGTCCCTCCCCGTCGGGCACTTCGACTATCTCTTCGCCAGGGCCTTCGAGGACGTCATCGGCGTCTGCGTCGTGCTCGCGGTGCCGGCGCTGACGGTGCTGCTGCTGCGGCTGCGCCCGCCGGCCGTGCTCGTCGTGTACACCGTGCTGTCGTACCTCATGGTGATGACCACCCAGCAGATCTTCGGCAACGTCTCGCGCTATCTGCTGCCCCTCTTCCCTCTGCTGGTGCCCCTCGCCCTCGCGATGAGCCGGCTGGGATGGCCGTCCCTGGTCGTAGTCCTCGGCACGGCCGCGCTGGCGTCCGGGTCGTACGCGGGGTATGTGCTCTTCGAACTCGGAGTGCCGTAGCCGCTGTCGGTGCGTGAGATGGCTCCGAAACATTCCCTTCACGCGGGAAGTATTTAGGGGTAACGCCCGCTGCCTACCGTGCCTGCCTGTCGTCCCCAACCCGCAGCGAGGAGGCGTGGCATGAGTACCGAGCCACGACTGGCAGAAGTCACCGATCCGGAACCGGCGCGGCAGGCGGCGCCGGGTTCAGACCAGGCCGTCAAGGAGACCCTGGAGGACTACACCCTCCGTTTCGCGCCGCGCAGCTACCGGCGCTGGACTCCGATGGTGGTGGCGACGACCGCGCTCGGCGGCATCGCCTACATGGCCGACTTCTCCATCGGCGCCGGCATCGGCCTGGCCCACGGCACCGGCAACGCGCTCCTCGCGATCGGCGTCGCCGCCGTAGTCATCTTCGTGACCGGCTTCCCGCTCGCCTACTACGGGGCCCGCTACAACATCGACCTGGACCTGATCACGCGCGGCTCCGGCTTCGGCTACTTCGGCTCGGTCCTCACCAGCGTCATCTTCGCCAGCTTCACCTTCATCTTCTTCGCCCTCGAAGGCTCGATCATGGCGCAGGGCCTGAAGCTGGGCCTCGGACTGCCGCTGTGGCTGGGCTATCTGGTGTCCACGCTGATGGTGATCCCGCTGGTGATCTACGGCATGACGGCGCTGAGCAAGCTCCAGGTGTGGACCACCCCGGTCTGGCTGCTGCTGATGGTCGGCCCGCTGGTCTATCTGGTCGCCACCGACCCGGGGTCCGTCGACCGCTTCCTCGCGTACGCGGGCACCGACGGGGACGGCGGGGTCAACACCGCCTCCGTGCTGCTGGGGGCGGGCGTGTGCCTGTCGCTGATCGCGCAGATCGGCGAGCAGATCGACTATCTGCGCTTCATGCCGCCCAAGACCGAGGCGAACAAGCGGAGTTGGTGGACGGCCGTGGTGATGGCAGGCCCGGGCTGGGTGGTGCTGGGCGCGCTGAAGCAGGCCATCGGTGTGTTCCTCGCGGTCTACATCATCGCCGAGGTCGGTCCGACCGCGGCCCCCGAGCCGATCCAGCAGTTCAAGCACGCGTTCGACGCGATGATGCCGTCCTGGATCGTCCTCCCGCTGGCGGTGGCCCTGGTCGTGATCAGCCAGATCAAGATCAACGTGACGAACGCGTACTCCGGCTCCCTCGCCTGGACCAACTCCTTCACCCGGGTCACCAGGCGCTACCCGGGCCGGATGGTCTTCGTCCTGGTCAATCTGGGCTTCGCGCTGGCCCTGATGGAGGCCGACATGTTCAGCTTCCTCAACGGCATCCTGGGTTTCTACTCGAACTGCGCGATCGCCTGGGTGGTCACCGTCGCCACCGACATCGGCATCAACAAGTACGTGCTGAAACTGTCCCCGCACGCCCCCGAGTTCCGCCGCGGCATGCTCTACGCCGTCAACCCGGTCGGCGTCGTGGCCTTCGTCGCCGCGTCCGGTCTGTCCATCGCCATGTACTTCCACGCGCTGGGCGACACGCTCCAGCCGTACTCCCCCGTCGCCGCGGCGGTCATCGCCTTCGTCCTCACGCCGCTGATGGCCGTCGCCACCAAGGGCAAGTACTACCTGCGCCGTACGGACGACGGCATCGCCGAGCCGCTCTTCGACGAGGACGGCAACCCCAGCGCCGTCGCCTACGAGTGCCATGTGTGCCGGCAGCGGTTCGAGCGGCCGGACGTGGCAGCCTGCCGGACGCACGACGCCGTGGTCTGCTCGCTCTGCCTGAGCACCGACAAGGCCGGCGACCATGTGCTGCCGGAGGCGCCCGCCGCGGCGTGACGCCCCACGCCGGGAGCGGGCCGAGACGGATTCGGCCCGCCCGTCGTCTTTCTCCCTCTCCGACGAGGCCTTTCGCAGCTCCGGGCGGCATACTGATCTTGCGCTGTGCAGTGATCGGGCCAAAGGTCGGAGAGGGGATGACGGACATGACCACCGAAGGAACGGGCAGAGCGGGAACGCCCGACGAGCCGGACGGCGTTCCCTCGATCGCGGAAGACGTGTGGCGGAGGTTCCTCTCGGACACCGAGGACGCCATACGGGTCTCCGCCCCCAGGGAGCCCTCCGCGAGGGAGCGCGCGGCGGGGCGGCGGCTCCAACCCCCGCACGCCGTCGGCGACCTGTGGCAGCCGGAGGAACTGTGGGTCCGCGTGGCCTGGCGGGACCTGGACCGTCGTGCCAAGGCCCGGCGCGTGGGACGTGTCGTCGCCACCGCCGCCGCCGTGGCCGTGGCCCTCGGGGCCTGGTCCCAGCTGTCCACCGGCGCGGGCACGGGCCACCAGCCGGGAACGGGCACCGTACGGCAGGTGGAGGGGGCGACCGCGAGGCTGCCCTCGGCCACTCCCTTCCCTTCCGGATCGCCCTTCCCCGAGCCACCCAGGTAGCCCGGGCAGGACGGGTGCCGTCCCTCCCGGCCGCCTAGGATGAGCCCACAGGCCGGATCCGGTCGCTCGTCCGGGCGCGGCCCCCCGCAGGCGAATCTCCGGAACGCGCACGCCGACCGAAGGGGGACAGGGATGAGCGCGCCACGCCTCAGCAGTACGCCGTTGCCGGGCATCGGGGTGCGCTACGACCTGACGACACGGGACAGCCGCCGCCTCTCGGTGGTCGCCCACCGCGACGGCCACCGGACGATCAGCGCCTACCGCAGGGACGACCCGGACGCCTGCGACCTGTCGGTGCGCCTGACGACGGAGGAGACGGCCACCCTCATCGACGCGCTGATGCCCGCGCATCACACGCCGAACCTGCTGTCCACCACCGACCTGGGGCTCGTCGCCGAGCGGATCGAACTGCCCGGCTCCTCACACTGGAACGGCAGGCTGCTGGGCGAGTCCCGGATCCGCACCGACACCGGCGCGTCCGTCGTGGCGGTGCTGCGCCGGGCCGAGGCGATCCCCTCCCCCACGCCGGACTTCCGGCTGGCCGGCGGGGACACCCTCATCGTCATCGGGACCCGCGAGGGCGTGGAGGCGGCCGCCGAGATACTCGGGCGGGAGTGACCCGCCATGCACTCCTCCGCGGTCTTCCTGATCGAGTTCGGCTGCCTCATCCTCGGGCTCGGGCTGCTCGGCCGGCTCGCCGGGCGTTTCCGCTTCTCGCCGATCCCCCTCTATCTGCTGGCCGGGCTCGCGTTCGGCAAGGGCGGACTGCTGCCGCTGGGCGCCAGCGAGGACTTCGTCGCCATCGGTGCCGAGATCGGTGTCATCCTGCTGCTGCTCATGCTGGGCCTGGAGTACACGGCCGCCGACCTGGTCTCCAACCTCAGAACCCACTATCAGGCCGGGGTCGTCGACGCCGTCCTCAACGCGCTGCCCGGCGCGGCACTGGCCCTGCTGCTCGGCTGGGGCCCGGTCGCCGCCGTCGTGCTGGCCGGCGTCACCTGGGTGTCCTCCTCCGGCGTCATCGCCAAGGTGCTCGGTGACCTGGGGCGGCTCGGCAACCGGGAGACCCCGGCCATCCTGAGCATCCTGGTCCTCGAGGACCTCTCCATGGCGGTGTACCTGCCCATCGTCACGGCCCTGCTGGCCGGGGTGAGCCTGGCCGCGGGCGCCGTCACGCTGGCCATCGCCCTGGGCGTGGCCACCGTCGTCCTCGTCCTCGCGGTGCGCTACGGCCGCCATGTCTCCCGCTTCGTCTCCAGCGACGACCCCGAGAAACTGCTGCTGGTGGTGCTAGGCGTGACCCTCGTGGTCGCCGGGCTCGCCCAGCAGCTCCAGGTGTCCGCCGCCGTGGGCGCCTTCCTGGTCGGTATCGCGCTGTCGGGCGAGGTCGCCGAGGGTGCGACGAGCCTGCTCGCGCCGTTGCGGGATCTGTTCGCCGCGGTGTTCTTCGTCTTCTTCGGGCTGCACACGGACCCCGCCAGCATCCCGCCCGTCCTGCTGCCCGCCCTCGCCCTGGCGGCCGTCACCACCGCGACGAAGATCGCCACCGGCTACTGGGCCGCGCGCCGGGCCGGGATCGGGCCCAAGGGCCGCTGGCGGGCCGGCGGCACGCTCGTGGCCCGCGGCGAGTTCTCCATCGTCATCGCGGGGCTCGCCGTCACGGCCGGCATCGAGCCGTCCCTGGGCCCCCTGGCCACTGCGTACGTCCTCATCCTGGTTCTCCTCGGCCCGCTGACCGCGCGATGGACCGAGCCCGTGGCGACGCTCCTGACGGGACGGGTGCGGCGGGGGAAGGCCGCGCCCGTCGCTCTCGGCGCTCACGAGAGCATCGAGGGCCAGGACCCGGTCGGCCGTGCCTGACGCGCATCGGCAGCCGTACAGCTCCGGCACACCGCGACCCTGACGTCCCCCCGTCGGGAGAAGCTCCCGGTCAGCCGGTCTTCCACCCCCGCCGCGCGTCGATCCGCTCCCATTCCGCGTCCCACTGCGCCATACGCCGCCGGTCCAGGGACAGCCGTATCAGCCAGGCCGCTCCCAGCACCGCCCCGCCCGCCAGGCCACCGGCCAGGGCGCCGCCCATGGTCGTGTGGAGCCAGGCCTCGCCTTCGGACACCGGTGGGGTCGTGATGTCACCGCTCTTGTTCACCCACACGGGGACCGTGCTCCCGGCCGGCGCCCGGGGCGGTACCCGTGCCTCGTCCTTGTGCGTCGAACCGTCCGGCGCGGTCCACCGCACCTCGCCCCACACCCGGTGGTCGCTCGCCGCGCGGGCCGGTGACGGGCCCGGCGCGTCCTTGACGACGACCGCCGAGACCTGGTGGCTCCCGGCCCGCTGCTTTTCGACGGCCTGCTCGACCGCACCCGCCGCCATCAGCCCCCCGGCCAGCCCGCCCAGCAGGGCGAACACCCAGCCGGCGAGCACGACCCAGGCTTCGACGACGTCCACGCGCCGCTTGAGCGCGTTGCGTCGCCACCGCCACCACCGCATGGTCGTACGCTCTGACGCTTCCATCGGCCGACACCCCCTCGTGAGCACCGGCAGCACCCTTCCAGTGTGCGCCTGATCGGTGCCCCTGTCGGCGTGGCGCTCAGCCGGGGGACGCGGCGATCCGTACCCGGTCGCTGTCGCCGCCGGAGAGGAAGGACGCCAGCGCCCGTCCCTCCTCGTCGACGGCGGTGCGGTCGGCGCGGGTGAAGCGGCCCAGCGGGGTGATCAGGACGCGGTCCGCCTCGACGCTCCAGGTCGCGGCGACCCGGCCGTCGACCAGGACGACCCGGGCGCCGGCGACGGACAGGCCGCGATGGGCGTCGTCGATGATCCGGCCGCGGTCGTGGTAGCCGAGGATCGCGTTGTCGAAGGCCGGCAGGAACCGCACCGGGGCTGGGGTGCCGGGATCGGGGCGCGGTGCCTCGGGGAGGTCCAGCAGTTCCCGGCCGCGCTCGTCGCGGAAGACGACCAGTTCCTCGCGCAGGGCGGAGACGGCGGCGGGCAGTCCGGCCAGACCGCACCAGGCGCGCAGGTCGGCCGAGGCGGCGGGGCCGAACGCGGCCAGGTAGCGCCGTACCAGTGTCTGTCCCACGGGGTCGGAGCTGTCGGAGTCCGGTGGGTCGATCTCGCGTCCCAGCCAGGAGGAGACCAGTGCGTAGCGCGCTCCTCCCGTCGTGCGCCACAGCCCGCGCGGGGGCAGTTGCACGGTCGGGAGCAGACCCGCGATGAGCATTTCGCCGAGTGGCCGGGGCCCCGCCGTGGGCCAGCGGCCGGCGACGGCGCGCGCGAGGTCGCCCATCGCGCGGGGTTCGCCGTCGGCCATGACGGACCGCCCGGCCGCCGCGAGTTCGCCGAGGTCGACCCCCTCCAGCTCGCGGCGGTAAGTGCCGAGCACCCGCTGGCGCAGCATGGCGTCGTGGCGCGCCCGCCAGGCCACCAGGTCGTCGGCGGTGACGAGGTGGACGGTGCGGCGCATGAGATGGGTCCGCACCACGCGCCGCCCGGTCAGCAGGTCCGACAGCACCGTGGGCGCGAAGGCCCGCAACCGGGACCAGAGCCCGATGAACGGCTCCTGCGGCTCCTGCGCCTGGAGTCCGCACAGCTGCGCGACGGCGTCGAGCACCGGCAGGTCGGCGCGGTCGAGGAGCAACTGCCGTGCGAGGGTGGCGCGGTTGAGCGCGCGGGCGTCGAGAACGGTCAAGGGAGCACCTCGGCCTTCGAGTCGTGTGCCGGCCCGTGGTTCGAGTGGTCCGGGCGGCTTGCCCGGTCACCGTCGCACGGGATGCGGTCAGGTCGTGACCGCATCCGGAGTCGCGGCCGAGGTGTCGCGCGTGACCAGGAGGGGGCGGGGACGTTCTCGCGAGGCTCGGTACAGCCTTGGTCGAGGCGTGCCGTCTCACCGGCGTTGCCATTCCTCCGCGAGGAGTCGGTAGGAGCGCACGCGGTCGGCGTGGTCGTGCGTGATGGTGGTGATGATCAGCTCGTCGGCGCCGGTGGCCTCCTGGAGTTGTTCGAGCCGGTCGGCGACGCGTCCCGGCGAGCCGGCGAACTGGGTGTCGACGCGGTCGGCGACCAGGGCGCGGTCCTGCTCCGTCCAGGTGTGGGCGCGGGCCTGCTCGGGGGTCGGGAAGGGGATCGCGCCCTCTGCGGTGCGGATGCTGCGTACCCACGGGCCGTAGCCGGTGGCCAGTTCGCGGGCGGTCTCGTCGTCCTCGGCGACGACGACGTCGGCGGAGACACTGACGAAGGGCTTGTCGAGATGGTCGGACGGCTGGAACGCGGCCCGGTAGCCCTCCGCCGCCTCCAGTACGGTGGCCGGGCTGACGTGGTAGTTGGCCGCGAAGCGCAGGCCGTTGCGGCCCGCGACCTCGGCGCTCTCGCCGCCGCTGCTGCCGAGGATCCACACCTGCAGGTCGGCGCCCTCGCCGGGGACGGCGTGTGCTTCGAGGCCCTCCGGCGAGCGGTAGTCGCCGCGCAGCAGCGCGAGGATGTCGTCGACCTGTTCGCCGTAGTCCTGGTGGCCGGCGCCCGGCTGCTGCAACAACCGCTGCTGGAGGCGGAGCCGGGGTGAACCGCGCAGGTGCTCGAAGGAGAAACGGGGCGGGATCCTCAGGCCGTTCGGGGTGCGCCCGTCGACGACCGGGGTCGTGGTCGGGCGGGCTTCCGCCGTCTGTCCGGGGGGCCGGCCGCCGGAGCGGCCGAGGCCCAGGTCGAGGCGCCCCGGGTGCAGGGCGTCGATCAGGCCGAACTCCTCGACGGTGGACAGGGCGGTGCGGTGGCCGAGTTGCACGGCACCGGAGCCGATCCTGATCGTGGAGGTCGCGGAGGCGGTCAGGGCCAGGACGACGGCGGGTGAGGTCCCGGCCACGCCCGGGTTGAGGTGGTGCTCGGCGAACCAGTAGCGGCTGTAGCCGAACCGCTCGGTCTGCCGGGCGAGGTCGATGGTGTGGTGCAGCGCCTCGGCGGCGGTGGAGCCGGACGGGATCGGGACGAGGTCGAGGACCCCGAGAGGGATGCCGGACATGGTCGGGTGCTCCTCAGCGGTCTGGTGGTCGCGGACGGTCTCGGGACGAAACAGCTAGCCGCCGTTCTTCGGCAGGCCGGGCGGGTTGATCTCCGACCTGGTCACGGCCTCGCCGGACAGGCCCCAGCGCTTCAGCACCTTCGCGTAGGTGCCGTTGTCGATGATGTGGTTGGTCGCGTCGGCGAGCGGCTTCGCCAGTCCGCTGTCCTTCTTGGTGATGGCCGCGATGAGGCCCTGGAGGCCCGCGCCGGCCCCGGAGTACGTGCCGACGACCTCCGTCTTCCCGCTGGTGGCCGCGTGGTAGGCGGCGGTCGGGTTGGGGCCGAGGTAGAGGTCGATCCGGCCGGACTGGAGAGCGAGGTAGGTGTCGCTCTCGTTCTGGTAGTACTTGATGTCCACCGGCTTCCGGCCGGCCTTCTTGTTCTGTGCCGACCACTCGACCAGCAGCTTCTCCTGGTTGGTGCCGCTGCTCACGGCGACGGTCTTCCCCGCCACGTCCTTCGGCCCGGTGATCTTCAGGCCGCTGCCCTTCTTCGCCGCGAACCCCAGGTTGTCCTCGCGGTAGGTGGCGAAGTCGTACTTCTCCTTGCGTTCCTCGGTGACGGTGATGTTGCTGAGGCCCGCGTCGTATTTGGCGCTGTCGAGGCCGACGAAGATGTTCTCCCACGACACCGTGTTGATGTGGGGCTTGAGGCCGAGCACGTCGGCGACCAGGTGGGCGAGGTCGGGCTCGACGCCGATGACGGTCCTGTTGTCGGTGGAGTAGAAGGTCAGCGGTGCGGCGGAGCCGGCGGAGGAGACGAGTTCCAGGGTGCCTCTCCTGCGGATCTTCTCCGGGACCTCGTCGGCTATGGAGTCCACCTTGCCGGTCGTGACGCGCTGCTGGTCGGGACTGATGTTGATCTTCGTCTTGCTGCCGGACTCGGCCGCGACCTCGGTGGTGCCGCCGTCGGTGGGGTCGGCGCAGCCGGCGAGGACGAGGGCGGTGGCGAGTCCGAGCATTGCCGCGGTGGTGCGGCGGGCGGCGAGGGTGGCCACAGTGGTGCTCCTTGTGTGCGTAACGGGAGGGGTCTCAGAGGACCTTGGAGAGGAAGGCGCGGGTGCGCTCGTGCCGCGGGGCGTCGAGGACGGCCGAGGGCGGGCCCTGCTCCACGACGACTCCGCCGTCCATGAAGACCACCGTGCCGGCGACCTCGCGGGCGAAGCCGATCTCGTGGGTCACGACGATCATGGTGGTGCCGGTGCGGCCGAGGTCCTTGATGACGTCGAGGACCTCGCCGACCAGTTCGGGGTCGAGCGCCGAGGTGGGTTCGTCGAAGAGCAGCACCTTGGGTTCGAGGGCGAGTGCGCGGGCGATGGCGACGCGCTGCTGCTGTCCGCCGGACAACTGCCGTGGATAGGCATCGGTCTTCTCGGCGAGGCCGACCCGCTCCAGCAGCCGGCGGGCGGTCTCCTCCGCCTCCTTGCGGGGGCGGCCGAGCGCGGAGACGGGGGCTTCGACGAGGTTCTCCAGCACGGACAGGTGCGGGAAGAGGTTGAAGTTCTGGAAGACGAACCCGATGTTGGTCCGCTGCTTCAGAACGTCCTTCTCCTTCAGCTCGTGCAGTTTGTCGCCCGAGCGTCGGTAGCCGATGAGTTCGCCGTCGATGCTGATCCAGCCGCGGTCGACCTTCTCCAGGTGGTTGATGGTGCGCAGCAGCGTGGACTTGCCGGATCCGGACGGGCCGAGGATCACGGTGACCTCGCCGGCACGGACCTCCAGGTCGACGCCGCGCAGCACCTCCAGGGGACCGAAGCTCTTGTGGACGCCGTGGACGTCGACCATGACGGCATTCATGCGCTCTCCTTCGTCACGATGCGCCGGGCGCGCTGGAGGGGGGTGGGCGGCGGGGTGCGGTCGGCGCCACGGGCGTAGCGGCGCTCGATGTAGTACTGGGCGACCGACAGCAGGGAGGTCAGGACGACGTACCAGGCGGTGGCGACGAGCAGCAGCGGGATGACCCGGCCGTTGCGGCCGTAGATCACCTGCACCTGGTAGAAGAGCTCGCCGATGGACATCACGTAGACCACCGAAGTGCCTTTGAGCAGGCCGATGATCTCGTTGCCGGCGGTGGGCAGGATGGCGCGCATGGCCTGCGGCAGGACGATCCGGCGGATCTGCCGCAGCCGGGGGATGCCGAGCGCGGCGGCCGCTTCGAGCTGTCCGTGGTCGACGGCGAGGACGCCGCCGCGGACGATCTCGGCGGCGTAGGCCGCCTGATGCAGGGTCAGTCCGATGACGGCGGCGCCGATGGTGCCGATGAGGGTGTTGCTGTCGACGGACCAGAACACCGGGCCGAAGGGGATGCCGAGACCCAGCTCCTTGTACAGGGCGCTGAGGTTGAACCAGAACACCAGCTGGACGATCATCGGGATCGACCGGAAGATCCAGATGTAGGTCCAGGCGACGGTCGAGAGCAGCGGGCTGCGCGACAGCCGCATGAAGGCGATCACGGTGCCGAGGAGGAAGCCGAGGACGGTGGCGTAGGCGGTGAGTTGGAGGGTCACCCACACGGCCTGGACGATCGTCTCCGAGAAGACGTACTCACCGAAGACGTGCCATTCCCAGACGGGGTTCGTGGCCAGCCCGTGGACGAACTGGGCGATCAGCACGAGAATGGCGGCGCCGGCGGCCCAGCGGGCGTAGTGGCGGGTGGGGACGACCTTCAGTTCGGACGGGTCTTCGACCAGCCGGGGGGCCGGTTCTGTGAGGGTGTCGCTGCTCATGGGTCACCTGTGTTCGGGCGGGTTGATCTGCGACGCGTCGATCGCGGAGGCGGAGGTGCCCCACTTCTCGAGGATCCGGGCGTAGGTGCCGTCCTTGATCAGTGCGTCGACGGCGGCCTGGAAGGCCTTGGTGAGCGGGGAGTTCTTCCGGAAGGCGAAGCCGACGTCGAGGCGGTGGTACTCGCCGAGGAAGGTGGTCCGGGCGGCGGGCTGGGCCGCCTGGTAGCGCAGGCCGTTGATGGTCGACATGATCACGTCGATGCGGCCCTGCTGGAGCGCGGTGAGCGTGGCGCCGTTCTCCGAGTAGACCTTCACCTCGTACGGCTTCCTGCCGGCCTTCGCGCAGATGTCCTTCTGCGCGGTGAGGGTCGTCTCGAAGGTGGTGCCGGCACCCGTGCCGATGGTCAGCCCGCACAGCTGCTTCAGGTCGGTGACCTTCTTCTCGAGTGTGGTGTTTCCCTTCTTCACCGCGAAGCCTTGGCCGTCGTTGATGTAGGTGACGAAGTCGACGGTCTTCAGGCGCTGGGTGGTGACACCGAAGTTGCCGGTGCCGACGTCGAACTTGCCGCTGCCGAGGGCGGGCAGGATCGTCTCGAAGGAGGCGTCCTGCCGTGCCGGTTTCACGCCGAGGACCTTGGCCACCGCGTCGGCGATGTCGATGTCCTGGCCCGCGGGCGCCTTGCCGGGCCCGTTCGGGTAGTAGGCCCCGGGCGGGAATCCGACGGAGCTGCCGATGCGCAGGGTGCCCGCCTTGCGGACGTCGGCGGGCAGCAGGGCGGCGGCGGAGTCCACCTTGCGCACGGCGGCGACCGGGTCGTCGGTGGGCGCGGGGGACGCCTGGGCGCCCGCGGGAGTGGTGCCGGGGGTGCCGCCGGAGCCGCAGGCGGTCAGCGCCAGGACGGGCAGCAGTGCGAGGGCGGCGGCGCCGCGCGGACGGGTTCTGATCGTGCGGGTGTTCACGGCTTCAGGGCCTCTCCGAGGTGCTTCTCGAACGGCAGCGGGCCGATGGTCTCGGGGTCGGCCTCGGTGTCGAACAGCGGTGTGTAGCCGGTGGCCAGGTACAGGCCGCGGGCCTCGGGCTGGCGCGGGCCCGTGGTGAGGTAGATCCGGCGGTAGCCGCGGCCGGCCGCCTCCTGCTCCAGCTCGGCGACGACACGCCGGGCCAGACCGCGCCGCCGGTGGGCGGAGTGGCTCCAGATCCGCTTCAGCTCTGCCGTGGTGGCGTCGTAGCGGCGGAAGGCGCCGCCCGCGACGGGCTCGCCGTGTTCCAGGAGCAGCAGGAGCAGGCCGCCGTGCGCTGCGGTGAACTCCTCGTCGGGGTAGCGGGCTATCTCGGCGTGCGCGTCCCTGCCGTAGCGCGCCGAGTACTCGTGGCCGAGCTCGCGCAGCAGTGGCTCGACGCGGGGATCGGAGACGGGGACATGTAGGAACGTCAGTTCCGGTGCGGAGGTCATCCGTTCACCGCCGCCAGGGTCTCGGTGCCGCGGGCGGCCCGCTCGGCGTCGCGCTTGGCGACCTCCTCGCGGACGATGGGGATCACGTGCCGGCCGAAGTCGATGGCGTCGCCCAGCAGGTCGTAGCCGCGGGCGGAGAGGATGTCGACGCCGAGGTCGTAGTAGTCCAGGAGTGCCTGCGCGACCGTCTCCGGGGTGCCGACCAGGGCGTTGGAGTTGCCCGCGCCGCCGGTCGCGGCGGCCGTCGGGGTCCACAGGGCGCGGTCGTAGCGCTCCCCCGCCTCGGCGATGGCGATCAGCCGCTGAGAGCCGGTGTTTTGAGGTGTTACAGCCTGCGGCTGGGCGAGTCCGTTGTGGCGCTTGGTGATCGCCTCGCCCCTCTCCTTGCGGGCCTTGATCGCGCCGACCGTGCGGTGGGCCTTCTCCCAGGCCAGTTCCTCGGTCGGGGCGATGATCGGGCGGAAGGCCACCTGGATGCGCGGGACGTCGGTGCGGCCCGCCGCCTTCGCCGCCGCCTTCACCGTCTCGATCTGCTCGGCGGTCTTCGCCAGGGGCTCGCCCCAGAGGCAGTAGACGTCGGCCTCGGCTCCGCCGGCTGCGTACGCCGCGGGTGACGAGCCGCCGAAGGACACGTTCGGGCGCGGCTGCTGGACCGGGAAGACGTCACTGACGAAATCGTGGAAGCGGTAGTGCTCGCCCTCGTGGTCGAAGGGCTCGCGCGTGGTCCAGATCTTCTTGACGATCCGGATGTACTCGCGGGTGCGTGCGTAGCGCTCGTCCTTGGTGAGGGTGTCGCCCTCGCGGCCCTGTTCGTGGTCGTTGCCGCCCGTGATGAAGTGCACGGTCAGCCGGCCCTCGCTGATCTGATCGAGGGTGGCGAAGGTCTTCGCGGCGAAGGTCGGGTACGAGACGTTGGGCCGGTGCGCGAGGAGGATCTGGAGCCGGTCCAGCCTGCTCGCGATGTAGGCGGCGGCCGGCGCCGGGTCCGGCGAGCCGGAACCGTAGGCGAACAGCACCCGGTCCCAGTCGTGGTCCTCGTGCGCGCGGGCGAGCCGGAGCGTGTACTCCTTGTCGAAGGCGGCGCCGGAGCGCGGGGTGGTTTCGGAACCGTCGTGGGTGGCGGCGATGCCGAGGAACTCCACGGGCATGGGTATGGCCTTTCCTCAAGTCCTGTGATGCCGAGCCGAGTTCGGACGCGGGCACGGCGGGGCGGCCCTCGGGGCGGCCGGGTGTGACGGCGCCTCAGGGCGTGGGGAACCAGGGGGTGAACAGGTGTGATGACGCCGGGGTACGGGCCCCGGGCGGGGTGATGCGACGGCAGCGCGTGTCAGGAGAGAGACTCGGCCCGCGACGGGGACACCGAGGGAGGGAAGGGCCGGTCAGACGGCCCGCTGCCGTGTCAGGCGCAACACGCCGCGGACCACACTCGACCGAAGTCGATGTGGACCCGGCTGACCAGGCGCTGTCCGGCATTCATGCGACTACTTGAGCAGGACATCTCGCTTTTCGTCAACCACGGCTCGGATGCCGGACGGGAGTTGAACGGTTCCGGTGCGTGGTTGACACGCGCGTGTGTCGGACCCCTACGATCGGGCGCACCGCGTTGAGGGACGCGGCGAGCGTGATGACGCCCGACCGGGACTCCGGTTCCGTATCCATGCCGCGCCTCCCTCCCTGGAGATCCTTCCGATGGTCTCGCCGCCCGATCTCACCGACTCCGCATCCGCCACGTCCGCGGGGCGTCCGACAGCGTCCTCCGGCCGGGTTCCGGGCCGGGGGCCCGACGACGATCTCCCACGGATCGTGCCGCGCCGGCGCGTGGGCCGTCTGCTGTCCGCGGCCGTCGCGCTGCTGGTCTTCGCGATGGTGGTCAACTCCGTCGTCCGCAACCGCGCCTTCCAGTGGGAGGTGGTCGGCCAGTACTTCACGAGTACCGCCGTCCTCGACGGGCTGCTCCTCACCCTGTGGCTGACCGGCGTGGTGATGGTGCTCGGCTTCCTGCTCGGCATTCCGCTGGCCGTGATGCGACTGTCCGGCAACCCCGTGCTGGCCACGCTGAGTTGGGGCTTCGTGTGGATCTTCCGGTCCACTCCGCTGCTGGTGCAGCTGCTGTTCTGGTTCAACATCGGGGCCCTCTATCCGACGCTCGGACTCGGTATCCCGTTCGGCCCGCAGTTCATCACCGTCAAGACGGTGAATCTGCTCGGACCGGTCCTCACCGCCGTCATCGGGCTCACGCTGCACGAGGCGGCCTATGCCGCGGAGGTGGTGCGCGGCGGCATCCTCTCGGTGGACTCCGGGCAGACCGAGGCGGCCCAGGCCCTCGGCATCGGCAGGGCGCGCACCCTGCGCCGGATCGTGGTGCCGCAGGCGATGCGCTCCATCGTGCCGACCGCCGGCAACATGCTGATCGGCACCCTGAAGGGCACGAGCATCGTCAGCGTGCTGGCGGTGCACGACCTGCTGTACTCGGCGCAGTTGGTCTACAACCAGACCTACCAGGTCATCCCGCTGCTGATGGTCGCCACACTCTGGTACATCGCCGTCACCACCGTGCTCAGCGTGGGGCAGTTCCATGTCGAGCGCCACTACGCGCGGGGCGCGGCGCGGGCTCTGCCGCCGACGCCCGTGCAGAGGCTGAGGGCCCGGCTGTCCGCATACCGCCGTTCCCCGCGTTCCCTACATTCCCTATAGAATTACTAGGAAAGTATTGACGGCGCCTCGGGCCGCCGCACAGGATGACGCATGCCCCCCACACATTGAGGAGACCTCTGCCATGGGCCCAGCCCCTGCGCCGACCGGGCCCGGACGTACGCACTGGCTGCACGTGGCCCGTGAGACGGCGGACGATCTGGCCACGGACGCGGTGGCCAGGGACCAGGCGGGCAAGCCCCCGTTCGACGAGGTGTCCCGGCTGCGCGAGTCTGGACTGCTGACGCTCCTGATACCGGCCGGGCTCGGGGGCGGCGGCGAGGACTGGCCCACGGCGTACACCGTGGTCCGGGAGATCGCGGCGGCCGATGGCGCGATCGGCCAACTGCTCGGCTGTCACTACTTCATGTCGTGGAGCGCCCGGTTCTTCACCGAGCCCGCTCTCGCCGCCCGGCTGGAGCGGCGCTCCGCGGCGGAGCAGTGGTGCTGGGGCGGTGGTCTGGCGCGTCAGGAACCGGTTCTGTCACTCGTCAGGAACGCGCGGGGGTACGCGCTGAACGGCCGGCAGAGCTACGCCGCCGGGGTGCTGGTCGCCGACCGGCTCGCCGTGCGGGCGGTACGGGCCGACACCGGCGAGCCGTTCGCCGTCGTGGTCGATCCGGCCCTCCCGGGCGTGGTGATCGACGGCGACGCCGACCCCTTCGGGCAGCGGCTCGCGGCGGGCGGGAGCGTGGAGTTCGACGCCGTACCGGTCTCCGCCGACGATGTGCTGGGCTCCCTGGCCGCGGACGAGGACGTCCTGTCCCCCCTCACCGCTCTGGTGTCACCGGTCGGGCGCCTCCTGTCGGTGCAGCTCCGGCTCGGCATGGCCGAGGGCGTTCTCGCTGAAGCCCGTGAGTACAGCAGGACCGGCCACTCCCACTGGCACCCGGACTGGCCGGTCGGCTCGCCCCAGGACCCGCAGGTGCTGACCGCGTACGGGGAGCTCACCGTGCTCACCCGCTCCGCCTCCGCGCTCGCCGACCAGGCGCGGGATGCCGTGCACGACGGGCTGGCACGCGGCGAGGACCTCGGCTACGAGGAGTACGCGGAGATCTCCGTCCTCGTGGCCATGGCCGAAGCCGCGGCCTCCAAGGCCGTTCAGGAGTCCACCGCCCGCGCCCTCGACATCATCGGCGTCCGCTCCGCGTCCGCACGACTGGGCTTCGACCGCTTCTGGCGCAACGCGCGCACGCACACGCTGTACGAGCCCGTCGCCCACCGGCTCCGTGATGTCGGGGACTACTTCCTCAACGGGGCGCACCCTCCCTTCGTCCTCCCTGTCTGACCATGGCCGGGCCGGTCTCGACGACGATGCCGAACGTTCCCCGGGCGGCCGGCGTCATAGCGGTGAGAGCGGAGTCTGCTCGGCACCTTCCGGATCTCGGTCCGCGACGGCGCCGTGGTCAAGTCGGTGGGCCTCGACGCCATGGGCCGGCACGCGGTCGAGAGCGCCCCCGGCGCGGTGCCCACCATCGGGGAGCTTCTGCAGGACTGGGAGAAGAACGCGATCGACGACGAGGCCCGCTACGTCATCAGTGCCTACGAGCGGACCGGCGCCTGACCCGACCAGCAACGGCGGAGGCCGTCACAGCTTTACCGAAAAGCGGCGACGTGCTGCCGAGCCCACGCCGCGAAGGTGCGGGGCGCGCGGCCGAGGACCCTTTCGGCGTCGGGGCTGATCCGCTGCTCGGCGGGCGTGGGCTCGCCGAGGATGGCCAAAGTCGTCTCGATCACGGCCTCGGGCATGAACCGGAGCAGCTGGGCCCGGGCCTCGTCACGGGTCTGCTCGATGAAGCGGACCGGTTCGCCGAGCGCGTCCGCGATCGATTCGGCTCGTTGCCTCGGCGTGCTGAGCGCGGGCCCGGTCAGCTCGTAGATCCGGCCGGCGTGTCCGCTCTCGCGCAACGTCACGGCGGCCGACTCGGCGATGTCGCCCGGGTCGACCGTGGGCAGACCGACATCGGCGAACGGCGCGGCGACGGTCCTGTGGGTGCGTACCGACTCGGCCCAGGCGAACATGTTGGAGTGGAAACCGCCGGGGCGCAGGACGGTCCAGTCCAGGCCCGACTGACGCACGGCGTCCTCGATGGCGCGTGCCGTGCCACCGTGCGAGGCCGACTCCGGCCGCGTGGCGACTCCTTGCGAGGACAGCAGCACGATGCGCTCGACTCCGCCGGCCTTGGCGACGTCCAGGATGTGCCGGGGGTTCAGCAGGTGGGCGCTGGGCCCGCCGTTCTGCAGGAACAGCGCGTCGGCGCCGTCGAGAAGCGGGCGAAGGCTCTCGGCGTCGGTCAGGTCCGCCCCGCGATGCCGGACGCCCTCCGGAACGTCCGCTTCGGTGATGCTCCGGGACGTCGCGGTCACCCGCTCACCGGCCGCCGCGAGCGTCCGTACGAGCGCACTGCCGACGTTACCGGTCGCCCCCGTCACTACGATCATGAGTAACTCCCCTTGATTTCCCAGTGGTTGGCGTCGCCCGAAGGCCGGGCGAGACAGGGGGACGCTAACACCGGAAGTAAAGTAGGTACCTACAGGAAAGCGACTGTCCGAGAGGGAAGCGCATGGCCGACGACGCCGCACCCATCGCAGCCGACAGCACGAGCGAACCGGTGCTCGCCTGCCCGATCTCGCCGGTCGTCGACATCGTCTTCAGCCGGTGGACCACACCCGTCCTGTGGACCCTGCACGCCCACGGCCGGCAGCGCTTCGTGGAACTGCAACGGCGCATCGCCCGCATCACTCCGAAGGTGCTGACCCAGCGCCTGCGCCAACTGGAACGCGACGGGCTGGTCGTGCGCACGTACCACCCGGAGGTCCCTCCTCGCGTCGAGTACGAGATCAGCGAACTCGGCCGCAGCCTCGCCCCGCTCTTCGCGCATCTCTCCGAGTGGGCGGCCGGAAACCTCGACAAGGTCGACCGGGCCCGCCGCGAGTACGACGGCGACCCGGCTCGCTAGTACGGGGCGCTACTGCCGTCGCGATGTCCTTCCAGCGCTTCCGGGGTGATGCCTCGGCCCGCTGTCTCACGGGCGAAATCGTCGGCCGCGACCTTGAGCACGGCGCTCATCACGGCGGCTGCACACGGACGTCGAACGTGTCGGGCCGCATGCCCATGCGTTCGGGACCGAGTTGCCCGTGACCTGGTGATTCCCTGAGGTGACCCGGTGTCAGTGCGACTCGCGGGTCACCTCGGAGCCGCTGGAGCCCACGAGGAAGTCGAGGTCGGCGCCGGTGTCGGCCTGGAGGACGTGGTCGACGTAGAGGCGTTCCCAGCCGCGCCGGGGGTTGGCGAAGCCGGTGACGGTGGCCTTGCCGGGGCTTCTGCGGGCGAGTTCGTCGGCGGGGACGTCGACGTCGATCCGGCGGGCCTCGACGTCGAGGGTGATGAAGTCGCCGGTCCGCACGAGGGCGAGCGGGCCGCCGGCCGCGGCCTCGGGAGCCACGTGCAGGACGACCGTGCCGTACGCCGTGCCACTCATCCGGCCGTCGCAGACACGGACCATGTCACGCACGCCCTTTTCGAGCAGCTTCTTCGGCAGGGGCATGTTGGAGACCTCGGGCATGCCCGGGTAGCCCTTGGGGCCGCAGCCGCGCAGAACGAGGACGGAGTCGGCGTCGACGTCGAGTCCGGGGTCGTCGATACGGGCGTGGAAGTCCTCGACGGAGTCGAAGACGACGGCCCGGCCGCGGTGCCGGAGCAGGTGCGAGGAGGCCGCGGCCGGTTTGACGAGCGCGCCGTCGGGGGCGAGGTTGCCGCGCAGGACGGCGATGCCGCCCTCGGCGACCAGCGGTTCGGCACGGGTACGGATGACCTCGCCGTCCCAGATCTCGGCGTCGTCGAGGAAGTCGGCCAACGGCCTGCCGGTGACGGTCAGCGCGTCGGGATCCAGCAGGTCGCGCACCTCGCGCAGGACGGCGAGCAGCCCGCCCGCGCGGTGGAAGTCCTCCATGAGGAAACGCCCGGCCGGCTGGAGGTCCACCAGCACCGGTACCCGGGAGCCGACGCGGTCGAAGTCGTCGAGTGACAGGTCGATGCCCAACCGGCCCGCGATGGCCAGGAGATGGACGACGGCGTTGGTCGAGCCGCCGATCGCGGCCAGCGCCACGATGGCGTTCCGGAAGGACGCCTCGGTCAGGAACGTACCGGGTCGCCGGTCGGCGCCCACCATGTCCACCGCCAGCCGGCCGGTGTGGTGCGCGGCCTCCAGCAGACGGCTGTCGGGGGCCGGGATGCCCGCGGTACCGGGCACCACCGTGCCCAGCGCCTCCGCCACCAGCGCCATCGTCGAGGCCGTGCCCATGGTGTTGCAGTGGCCGCGGCTGCGGATCATCGCCGACTCGGAGCGGGAGAACTGTTCCTGCGAGAGCGTGCCCGCCCGGACCTCCTCCGACAGCTTCCACACACCGGTGCCGCAGCCCAGCAGGCCGCCGCGGAAGGTGCCGTTCAGCATCGGACCGCCGGGAACCACGACCGCGGGCAGGTCCACCGACGCCGCCGCCATGAGCAGCGACGGGATCGTCTTGTCGCAGCCGCCGAGCAGGACCACTCCGTCGATGGGGTTGGCCCTGAGCATCTCCTCCGTGGCCATCGCCGCCATGTTCCGCCACAGCATGGCGGTGGGCCGCACCTGCGTCTCCCCCAGCGACACCACGGGCAGGTCCAGCGGGATGCCACCCGCCTCGTACACGCCGTTGCGGACCGAGGCCGCGACCTCGTTCAGGTGCGCGTTGCAGGGAGTCAGGTCCGAGGCGGTGTTGGCGATCGCGATCTGAGGCCGGCCGGTGAAGGCGTCACCCGGCACTCCGCGTCGCATCCAGGCCCGGTGTATGTAGGCGTTTCGGTCCTGTCCCTCGTACCACTGCGCGCTGCGGAGCCTCTCCATGGAGCCCTTCCGATAGACGGACGGAGGTCTGAGTTCCGGAACGTCATGAAGCATAGGCAGCCGGTCGACGGATCGACAGACCCCGCCGAGCGCGTCGGAAACCCGTCAATATTCGCCCGCGCGGCGTCAGAACCCCGTCAGCAGTGGTCACAGCGCCCGTACGGCGGCCTACTTTCAGAGACATGGAACGGAGCTCACCGACGGACCCGGTCGGCGACCGCCACTGGCGTGAGGGTGCGCGGCTCGCGGTGGGCTGGGCTCTGGTGTTCTACGCCATGTTCCTTCTGGTCGACTGGGACGGCGGAAGCCTGACGCTTCTGCGCGCCCTGCTCTGGGGCGTCCTGTCGGCCACGGTGTTCAGCGTCCTGCTGCCGCCTCAGGTCAGCGCGGGCCCCGGCTGGCTGGTGGTACGCACCCCCTGGCGCCGCCTCATCGTCCGCACGGACGCGCTGACGTCCGTGCGCCAGTACGACGGCATCTCGTCCCACCTGGTCCTGCGGGACGTCCACGGCCACCGTCTGGAACTGGACCCCCGCATCCTCACGGCCAACCCCCTGCTCTGGCACGAACTCGACACGGGCGTCCGCCGCTCCCTGGAGCGCGGCACGCTGCGCCACGGCGCGGATGTCCTGGAGCGGCTCGGCCACCGCATCGACGACGAGACGGTGCACGCGGTGTTCCGGGCATCGGGACTCTCCTGACGCCCTCGGCGGCGCGCCCGGGAGTACGGCGAGCGCGCCGGTGCACCTCCCTGGCGCACGGCAGTGTCGGTCTCTCATCCCTCCACCGCCGCCTACCGGACGCTGATCAGAGTGGCGGCGCCGCACGGCGGAAGAGGTCGTCTCTGGAGTGTCGTCGCCATTCGCTGGGGCTGGTGCCGTAGGCCTCGCGGAAGCGGCGGGAGAAGTGGGCGGGATGGGCGAAGCCCCAGGAGCGGGCGATGGCTTCCACGGTGCGATGAGCCTGTTCCGCTGCGGCCAGGTCCTCGCGGGCGCCTTCGAGCCGGCGGCGGATGATCCATTTCTCCAGGCTCAGCCCGCCTTCCTCGCAGAGCCGGTAGAGGGTGCGCACGGAGATGCCGTGTGCCCGGGCGACGCGCTGCGGCGTGAGATCCGGCTCGGTGAGATGTGCGCGGAGGTAGGCCAGGATCCGTGTGAACAGGGTCTCCTGCGCCACGTTCCGGCGTGTGGGGCCGTCTGCGGCGGCCGAGGCGATCAGAGCCCGGGTGAGGTGCACGGTCGCGGCGGCGAGGGCTTCCGCCTCGGGGCCGGCGCTGAACCGGTCCGCGTGCCGGCGCAGTCCGCGGATGTGCTGTACCAGCAGCGATTCGACGGGGCTGCGGTGCAGCAGAGGGATGGCGGCCCGCACTGTGTCGACGGGCAGGGCGAGCTGGGCGATGTCGACCGAGAAGGCCACCGAGCGGCCGGTGCCCGACCATCCGTACTCGTGTGACGCGACCATGTGGGGGGTCAGGCCGACGCCGTCCGGCCCCAGCCGCCGCTGGTATCCGTCGCAGCCGAAGGCTCCCGTGCCGAACCCCTCGGCCTGCGTGATGATCGAGACGGTGTCCACCAGTTCGCGGCGGGTCTTGCGGTAGGAGCGCACGAAGCGCGAGCCCGTGCCCCGGGTGTCGAACAGGGTGAGAGGCCCGAGGTGCCAGATCTCGAGCCTCTTCCACATCGTCGCCGCCGGCTCGTTCTCCTCGACCACGTCGACTCCGCCCTCCCGCGCGACCACGTTGCGGAGAGCCTCGTAGCGGTCGGCGACGGGTAAGCCGTCGGTGTCGAGAACCAGCACGGCGCCTCCCAGGCTGCGGTAGCGGCCTGTCGCCGCTGCTTCCCCGGGGAGCAGTTTGCGGCGTGCGGGCCACTCGCGACAAAGCTGTGTTCATCGGGCACCTGACTCGACCGCTCCGGTACGCGGTCCGCCGTCGGACGCGACGCCCGAGAGCGTCGTGGCACAGAGGGGCAAGGCTCCGGCACACAGAGCACAGCCGGTCACCGACGCCCGTGCCATGCTCCCCTTCACCAATGCTTCACGTTCCGCAGAGCCACTGATCAATGAGCCGGAAGATCCCCCTGTCACCGGGAGAGTTCCCATGCCGTTCGTCACCGCAGCCGACGGAGCACGGATCCACTACAAGGACTGGGGCGAGGGCCGCCCGGTCGTGCTCAGCCACGGCTGGCCGCTCAACGCCGACAGCTGGGAAGCCCAGCAACTGCTCCTGGCCACCCACGGATTCCGCGCGATCGCGCACGACCGACGCGGACACGGACGTTCCGAGCAGACCTGGAACGGCAACGAGATGAACACCTACGCCGACGATCTGGCCGCCCTCATCGACACGCTCGACCTGCGCGACGTCACTCTGGTCGGGTTCTCTACGGGCGGCGGCGAGGTCGCCCGCTACGTCGGCCGGCACGGCACCGCGCGCGTCGCCCAGGTCGTCCTGGTCTCCGCCGTACCGCCGCTGATGCTCAGGACCGACGACAACCCGGGCGGCGTGCCGGTCGAGGTGTTCGACGCCATCCGGGCCGGCTCGCTCGCCGACCGGTCACAGCTGTACCGCGATCTGGCCGACGGGCCGTTCTTCGGCAACAACCGCCCCGGCGCCGATGTCTCCCAGGGCATCCGCGACGCGTTCTGGCGCCAGGGCATGCAGTCCGGGCACAGGAACGCCCACGAGTGCGTCGCCGCCTTCTCCGCCACCGACTTCCGCCCGGATCTGGACGCCATCGACGTCCCCACCCTCGTCATCCACGGCGAAGACGACCAGGTGGTGCCGTTCGAGGTGGGCGGCAAGGCGTCGGCGGCGCGCATCAAGAACGCGACGCTCAAGGTCTACCCGGGCGCTCCGCACGGCATCACGGACACGCACAGGGAGCAGCTCAGCGCCGACCTGCTCGACTTCCTCAACTCCTGACTCCGGAAGGAACCCCTCGATGATTCCCGAAGGCCGGTCCCGCCGCAGCATGCTCGGCGGGCTGATCGCGGCGGGCGGCGCCCTGACGCTCGGGGCCTCGGCAACCCCCGCCGCAGCAGGTACCCATGCCGATGCCGACCGGTCGGGCTCCAAGGCGACCGTCGTCCTCGTCCACGGCGTCTTCGCCGACGCCTCCGGCTGGAACGCCGTCACCACCCGGCTGCTCAAGGCCGGTCACCAGGTCCTCGCCCCGGCCAACCCGTTGCGCGACCCGGCCGGTGACGCCGCCTACCTCTCCGGCGTCATCGCCGCGCTCTCCGGTCCGGTGATCCTCGTCGGCCACTCCTACGGCGGCGAGGTCATCACCAACGCCGCCCGGGGCCACGCCCACGTCAAGGCGCTCGTCTACGTCGCCGCCTTCGCGCCCGACGAGGGCGAGAGCGCGTTGCAGCTGGCCGGCATGTTCCCCGGCAGCATGCTGGAGGACGCGCTGGTGCTCCGTCCGCTGCCGGACGGCACCGACGCCGAGGGCTCCATCGATCCGGCGAAGTTCCACGATGTCTTCGCCCAGGACCTGCCACACGCCACGACCAGGGTGATGGCGGTCTCCCAGCGCCCCGGCAGCGTGGGCGGGCTGTCCGGTCCCAGCGGCATACCGGCGTGGAAGAGCCTGCCGTCCTGGTACGTCGTCGCCGGAGCCGACCGTGTCATTCCGCCCGCCCTTCAGCGGTTCATGGCCGGTCGGGCCGGCAGCAGGACCGTGGAAGTGAAGGGTGCCTCGCACGTCGTGATGATGTCCCGGCCGGACGCCGTCGTGCGGCAGATCGAGGCCGCGTACCGCGCCACCCGCTGAGCCCCTCCGGAAGGAACGGCAGCCATGAGCACCCCGGACACCATCGTTCTCATCCACGGCTTCTGGGTGACCCCCCGCAGCTGGGAGCACTGGATCGACCA
Source organism: Streptomyces sp. NPDC041940 (assembly GCF_055589465.1). Classification (NCBI taxonomy): domain Bacteria; kingdom Bacillati; phylum Actinomycetota; class Actinomycetes; order Kitasatosporales; family Streptomycetaceae; genus Streptomyces; species Streptomyces sp. NPDC041940. The sequence goes on along the minus strand of NZ_JBVJBP010000007.1, from coordinate 35,818 downwards.
CTACAAGAAGCGCGGCTACCGCGTCCTCGCGCCCGCCTACCCCGGTTTCGAGGCGGAGGTCGAGTCCCTCAACGCCGACACCACGCCCATCGAGAAGGTCACCGTCGAGGAGATCATCGGGAGCCTGGAGCAGGAGGTCCGGGCCCTGGACCAGCCGCCCGTCCTGATCGGCCACTCCGCCGGCGGCGTGTTCGTCCAGCTTCTGCTCGACCGCGGCCTCGGCGCGGCCGGAGTGGCCATGAACTCCGCGCCCACGGAGGGCGTCGCCGTCGTGCCGCTGACGCAGATCAAGGCGGCCTTCCCGGTACTGAAGAACCCGGCCAACCGGCATCGCGCGGTCGGTCTGACCGCCGAGCAGTGGCACTACGCCTTCACCAACACCTTCTCCGAGGAGGAGTCGAAGGCGCTGTACGAGCGGTACGCGATCCCCGCCTCCGGCGCCATCTTCTGGGACAGCGCCCTGGCCACCCTGCGCCCCGGTCACCAGAGCACGTACGTCGACTACCACAACGACGCCCGTGCGCCGCTGCTGTTCGTCTCGGGCGAGAAGGATCACCTGATGCCGCCCAAGGTGCAGCAGTCCAACGCGCGGCACTACAAGTCGAACACGGTCACCGAGGTGAAGGAGTACCCGGGGATGCCGCACCTGCTGCCCGCGGCGCCCGGCTGGGAGGAGGTCGCCGACCAGGCCCTCGACTGGGCGCTTGCGCACGCCCGGTAGACCGTGGGTCCAGTGGACAAGAGGTCCGGGGCGGCGACGCGCCGCCCCGGACTCCTGGCCCTCGGACTCCTGGCCCCCGGCCTTCGGAAGCAGGGAAGGACTCCCCCCATGAGCGAGGCCCGCATCACCCACATCGGCGGCCCGACCGCGCTGATCGAGGCGGCGGGATGGCGCCTGCTGACGGACCCGGCCTTCGACCCTCCCGGCCACCGCTGCTCCTTCGGCCGGCGCACCTCCTCGCGCAAGGCGTCGGGCCCGGCGGTCGAGCCGTCCGAACTCCCGCCGATGGACGCGGTACTGCTGACCCACGACCACCACGCCGACAACCTGGACGCCGCCGGGCGCGCCCTGCTGCCCGGGGCTCGCGTCGTACTGACCACGCCGTCCGGCGCACGCCGCCTGGGCGGCAACGCCCACGGCCTCGCCCCCTGACGGACCTGGCGCCTGGCACGCCCCGGCCTCCCCGCCATCGAGGTCACCGCCACTCCCGCCCGCCACGGCCCGCCCCTGTCCCGTCCCCTCGTAGGAGACGTGACCGGATTCGCCCTGCGCTGGGAGGGCCAGCGACACGGTGCGCTCTGGATCTCCGGGGACACCGTCCTCCACGCCGGCGTACGCGAGCTGGCGGACCGCCTGACCGTCGGTACGGCGCTGCTCCACCTGGGCGGCGTGCGCTTCCCCGTGACCGGCCCCGTCCGCTACACGATGACGGCATCGCGGGCCCCCGCCGACATCCGCGCACGGTTCCGCCGGCTGCCCCTCGGCAGCGCGATGGAACTGACGGTGTGACGGGCACGGCTGCGTACGGCAGGACGCAGGGGTAACGGAGCAGCCCGGCCGAAGGCTGAGGATGGTGGACGCGCGAACGCCCGCCCCAGGTACGCAGGCGGGCGTTCGGCTGTGAGTCCGACGGGTGGTGCGGCAGGCTTCAGTCCACGATCACCTCGGCACGTGCCGCCGGGGCCGACCCGACGAACTCGCCGCCGAAGTTCCCCTCGACCTCTGCCTTCTCCGCCGCGTTGGGATACGGGTTCGTGCACGCGGTGCCCGCGGTGGAGCCGGACATCAGGCTCGAGCACGGTCCGGGCTTGCGATCGGGCAGGCCCAGAATGTGCCCGAGTTCATGGGCGGAGATGCGAATCGTGTTGTAGCCCTGGTCCACGGCCTGCCGCCCGATGTAGACGGTTCCGTTGCCCAGGGTGGTGGGCAGGGCACGCGGCCAGCCGTTGTCCGCGAGGACCCGTATGTTCGCGCGTTGCCCGGCGGTGGCCGGCCGCAGCTCGACGGCGTCGACACTCTCGTTCCAGATCGCCGCGCCCCGGTCGACCGCGCTCCTGAACTCCGCGGAGCCACTGGCGTCGTAGGTGAGAACACGGGCGGCGAGTGAAGCACTCCCCGCATCGGGGGAAGCGGCCACAGCCTGGCCACCGGCCAGAGAGAAGGACACCACCAAGGCAGCGGCCAGGCCACCGGTCAGCGTACGGACGTGCATGATCGACCTCCTTGTGGGGAAAGGCAGTCGTGCTCATGACATTCTCTGACCCACTGCCCAGTGGGGATGGAGCTGAATCTCCGTCACATCCAGCCGCTGAACACGGCGTTGCGGGGTGGCCACCAGGACACCTGCACGCAAGGCTTGTCGGTTCCAGCGGGCGGAAAAAGACAAAGGCAAGGAGAACTCGCCCCTTGCCGCTCTCAACGTATAGCGCACCAGGGGGCTTGCGGCAAGGCCCGGGTGGTGGCACAAAATCGTCCGCCGAGGCCACAACCTGCGGATACGGGGAGCACGGTGTGCGTGTGTGCTGTCGATGTACGGGGGACGCGGGCGTGCCTGACACGAGGTTCGTCGGAGCTGGAGGAGACATCGCGATGTCCGAGCGGTACGTGTGGGACCTTCAGGAGGTCGACGGGGCGCAGGTCGCGGTCGTGGGCGGCAAGGGCGCGCACCTGGGCGGGTTGTCGAGGATCGAGGGCATCCGCGTGCCGGGCGGCTTCTGCGTGACGACGGACGCCTTCCGCCGGATCATGGCGGAAGCGCCGTCGATCGACGATCGGCTCGATCGGCTGTCGCGCGTGAACCCCGACGACCGGGAGGCGATCCGCGCACTCAGCGCGGAGATCCGTCGGACCATCGAAGGGATCGCCATCCCGGTCGAGCTCACGGCGGCGATCACCGGCGCACTCGCCCGGCTCGGCGAGCAGTCCGCCTGCGCCGTCCGATCCAGCGCGACGGCGGAGGACCTGCCGACGGCCTCCTTCGCCGGCCAGCAGGACACGTACCTGAACGTCGTGGGGCCGACGGCGATCCTCCGGCACATCAGCCGGTGCTGGGCCTCTCTGTTCACCGAGCGAGCCGTGACCTACCGCCGGCGGAACGGCATCGACCACCGTACGGTCCATATGGCCGTGGTCGTGCAGCGGATGGTCTTCCCGCACGCGTCCGGCATCCTGTTCACGGCCGACCCCGTCACGGGCAACCGGAAGGTCGCCACCGTGGACGCCGGCTTCGGCCTCGGTGAGGCCCTGGTCTCCGGCCTGGTGAACCCGGACGTCTTCAAGGTGCGGGACGGCGAAGTCGTCGCCAGGACGATCGCCGCCAAGGAGCGTGCCATTCAGGCCCTGCCGGCCGGCGGTACGCGGGAAGTGGCGATCGACGCGCAGCGGCAGGAGCAGCCGGCGCTGACGGATGCCCAGGTCGGGCGGCTCGTGGAGCTCGGGCGGTCGATCGAAGCGCACTTCGGGCGCCCCCAGGACATCGAATGGTGCCTGGTCGACGACGACTTCCAGATCGTGCAGAGCCGGCCGATCACGACGCTGTTCCCCGTCCCCGAGACCGGCGACCAGGAGAACCACGTCTACGTCTCCGTCGGTCATCAGCAGATGATGACCGACCCCATGAAGCCCCTGGGGCTCTCCATGTGGCAGCTGATGGCGATGGTGCCGATGCAGGAGGCCGCCGGGAGGCTGTTCGTCGACGTCACCCGGCGCCTGGCCTCGCCCGCGAGCCGCGCCGGCCTCCTGGACGTCGTCGGGAAAGGCGATCCCTTGACCAGGGACGCTCTGGAGACCGTCCTCGACCGCGGCGGCTTCGTCCCGTCGCTCCCGGACGCGGGTCCCGGCGGGCCGCCCCCCGGCGGCGCGTCCGCCCCGATCGAGACCGACCCCGCCGTCGTCACCGAGCTGATCGAGCGCAGCCGGGCGTCCGTCGCCGCCCTGGAGCGGGACATCCGGACGAAGAGCGGACCGGCGCTGTTCGACTTCCTGCTGGAGGCGTTCGAGGAGCACAGGCGAGTCCTCAGTGACCCGCTGAGCATGCAGGCGATCATGGCGGGGATGGAGGCCACGTGGTGGCTCAACGACAAGCTGCGGGAGTGGCTGGGCGAGAAGAACGTGGCTGACACGCTCACGCTGTCCGCCCCCGACAACGTCACGTCGGAGATGGGACTGGCACTGCTCGACGTCGCGGACGTGATCCGCCCGCATCCGGAACTGGTGGCGTTCCTGCAGGGCGTCGGGTACGTCGAGGACGCGGCCTTCCTGGACGAGCTGCCGAAGCTCGCGGGCGGGACCGAAGCGCGCGACGCCATCGAGGCCTACCTCGACCGGTACGGCATGCGCTGCGTCGGCGAGATCGACATCACGAGGCCGCGCTGGCGCGAGCGTCCCGCCACGATCGTGCCCGTGATCCTCGACAACGTCAGGAACTTCGAGCCGGGCGCCGCCGCGCGGCGTTTCGAGGAAGGCCGGCAGAAGGCGCTGCAGAAGGAACAGGACGTGCTGTCGCGCTTGCGGGCCCTGCCGGACGGGGAGCGGAAAGCCGACGAGGCCAAGCGGATGATCGACCGGGTCAGAACGTTCATCGGGTACCGGGAGTACCCGAAGTACGGCATCGTCAGCCGCTCCTTCGTCTACAAGCGGGCCCTGCTGGCGGAGGCCGAGCGCCTCGTGCGGGCCGACGTGCTTCGCGAACGGGAGGACGTCTTCTACCTCACGTTCCAGGAGTTCCACGACGCCGTGCGCTCGAACCAGGTGGACGGCCGGCTCATCGAGCAGCGCAAGGAAGCGTTCCGGTCGTACCACGCGCTCACCCCGCCCCGGGTGCTCACCTCGGACGGTGAGGCCCTCAGCGGGGCGTACCGGCGCGACGACGTGCCGGACGGCGCCCTGATCGGCCTGCCGGTTTCCGCCGGGACCATCGAAGGAAGGGCCCGCGTCATCCTTGACATGGCGAATGCCGATCTCGAGGCGGGCGACATCCTGGTCACGGCCTTCACGGACCCCAGCTGGTCGCCGCTGTTCGTCGGAATCGCGGGCCTGGTGACGGAGGTGGGCGGTTTGATGACCCATGGCGCGGTGATCGCCCGGGAGTACGGTCTGCCGGCCGTCGTGGGCGTGGAGCAAGCCACTCGGATGATCCGGGACGGACAGCGGATCCGCGTGCACGGAACCGACGGGTACATCGAGATCCTGTCCTGACTCGCCAGGCCTGCGCGCGCAGGCAACTACCCTGCGAATGGATCGATTTGAAGCCGTAGGGGATCAATTTCGAGCAACCCTCCGCCCCTGCTTCCCCCTCTTCTCCTCAGGAACGAAAGAGGCGCCCGGGACACCTGGAACACCTGTGGGTCCGGGCGCAGGAGCCGATCCGGAGGAGAAGCACGTTGACCCATGTTCGGCGCACATTGGTCGCCACTGCGGCCTTGTTGGCGGTGGTGGTGGGGTCGCCAGGACTGGCGCACGCCCAGCCGGCCGCCGACCCCACCCCGTCCGCCCCATCCGCCGGCCCGGGCCCAGGCCCTGACCGTGGCCTGCCGGCCGGCTGGCAGATCACCGGCAAGAGATCCGGTCAGCAGCTGACCTGGCGCTCGCACAGACCCGTACCCATGGGCGACGCCGCCGTCGAGTTCTACTCCGGAGACCGGCTCCTGGGCCGGCCCGTGGCCGGCGAGGACGGGCACACCTTCCGTCTCGGCCTCGAAGGCGTGACGCTCGGGGCCGCGAAGGACCTGCAGGTGCGGGCCGCGGGGCGCCGCCTCGACGAGGCCGGCGTCAAGGCCGACTCGAAGCGCCGGTCCGTCGGGAAGCGGGTGCAGCCCGCACATCCGTCGGAGCCGTCGGCCCTGCCGCCGGCCAACCCCGTGGACCCCGGTGTCCCCGGCCGGTACCGCACGGTCAGCGGCGAGTACACGCTGAAGTCGGTGCAACTGCCCGACTTCCCCGCCCCGGTGGAGATGCGCGCGACCGTCACCGCACCCGCCGGTGCCCAGGGCAATCGGCCGCTGGCCCTCTTCCTGCACGGCCGCCACTCCACCTGCTTCACCGGAGGGGCGGACGGTGAGGCACTCGGCGAGTGGCCCTGCCCCACCGGCTCGAAGCCGATACCCAGCTACCGCGGCTATCTGCACGACCAGAAACTCCTGGCGTCCCAGGGGTATGTGACGGTGTCCATATCCGCCAACGGCATCAACGGGCAGGACCACGCGGCGCAGGACGCCGGAACCCAAGCCCGCTCCTCCCTGGTGCGTCAGCACCTCGCCCGCTGGGCCGACTGGTCGGGCGCCGGACGGGCCGGGGCACCCGCGATCGTGCGGAAGGCCGCGCGGGCCGACCTGTCGCGCGTGCTCCTGGTCGGTCACTCGCGCGGCGGCGAGGGCGTGAACCGGGCCGCGATGGACAGCCTCGCCAAGCCGCCCGCGGACAAGGACGGCTACCGGGGTCCGGTGCGCTGGAAGATCCGCGGGAACGTCCTCATCGGCCCCACCGTCTTCGGGCAGAACCCGGCTCCCGATGTGCCGTCCATGACGATCCTGCCGGGCTGCGACGGTGACGTGTCCGACCTGCAGGGTGAGATCTACGTGGACGGGACACGCGGCGTGAGCCGTGGTGCCGCCCTGCACAGCGCGGTCTACATGGTCGGCGCCAACCACAACTACTTCAACACCGAGTGGACGCCGGGGCAGGCCGAGGCGCCGGCCGAGGACGACTTCTGGAACGACGAGGAGGAGGCGCCGGACCCGGTGTGCGCGCCGGGGACCGCGACGCGGCTGACGGCCGGGCGGCAGCAGGCCGCCGGTTCGACGTACATCGCCGCCGCGGCCCGGCTGTTCGTCGCGGGCGACGACCGGGTCCGGCCGCTGCTGGACGGCTCGGGCGTCCGCGCGGCGTCCGCGGGTCCCGCGCGGGTCATGACCCACGCCGTCGGCGCCCGTCGCACCGCCGCGTTCCTGCCGGACGCCCCGGTCACCGTGGACGGCGGCCGGTTGTGCGCGCAGGTGGACCCCGACCCCGCGACCGCCTGTCTCAACCCCGAGACCCCCGGCAGGTCACCGCACTTCGCCGAGTGGGAGACGGAGCGGGAACCGGGCCGCGACGCCGTGGCGCTCGACTGGTCGACGCCGGGTTCCGCGGTCCGGGTGCGGCCGGGGCGGCCGGTCTCCCTGAGCGGAGCCAAGTCGCTGGCCCTGCGGGTCATCGTGCCGCCGAACACCACCGGCACCCGCATGGACGTGTCCCTCGCGGACACCGCGGGCCGGCACGCGACGCTCGGCGCCGTCCGCCTCGACGGACTGCCCGGCTCCGACCGGACGGCCTCGTACTGGGGTCAGGAGGTACGCGTACCGCTGGCCGCGGCGAGGGCGGCCGGGCTGGATCTGAAGCGGGTGAAGTCCCTGGCACTGACCCCGCGCAGCGGATCGGGACGGGCGTGGCTGATGGACGCCTGGGGCTGGCGTCCGGGCATGGCGGCGGTGCGGCCGGCCGCGCTGCCCCGCGTCGACATCGGCCGGATGACGGCCGACGAGGGCGACTCCGGAGTCCGGACCTACAAGGTGCCGGTGCGGCTCTCCGGGCAGGGCAGTGGCCGGATCAGGCTCTTCGTCGCGGACCCCGAGACCCGTGCGGTCACGTCCCGGACGGTGACGGTGCGGCCCGGCGGCGGCAGCGTCGACGTGCCGGTCGAGGTGCGCGGCAACACCCGCTTCAGCTACGGCTCGGCGCACCAGGTGTTCGCGAAGACCGTCCGGGGCGCCGTGGTCGGCAACCATGCCGGCGGCCTGATCGTGAAGGACGACGATCCGATGCCCACCTTCAGGGCGACGCCGGTCGCGGGCCGGGTCGTCGAGGGCCGGAGCCTGAAGTGGCGGATCGAGCAGTCCGCGGCCGCCGACACGGATCTCTGGCTCGGGGCCGCGTTCGCGCCGGTCGACGGCGGCGCGGAACTGTCCAGCGCCGACGTCGACCCGCGATGGTTCGAGGAGAACACCGGCGAGTCACCGAGCCCGGCCCGGCCGCTGTCCGAGGTGGAGATGTTCCACCCGGACCTCACCGTACCCGCGGGAAAGCTGAGCACGGAGGTGACCGTACCCGCCGTCGTGGACGGGGTGAGCGAGCCGGAGGAGTCACTGCGGCTGCGGATCTCCGTCTGGGCGGACGACCGCGGCGAAGTGGAGGGCCCGGTGCTCGACGGCACGGTGGTGGACGCGCCGTAGGCGAAACGGCTCGGACGCCCTGACCGACCGCCGAGCAGAAGTGGACGCGGGTGCCGGAGTTCACGGCACCCGCGTCCCTCGTCTCCTGGGGTCGTCAGGGCCTGCTCGGCTTCACCTTCTTCTCGACGCCGTTCACCCGCACGGTGACCTTCCGCTGGTTCCGCGCCCGGTCGGCGACGATTCTGTACGACGTGACCTTCCCGTCGCGCCACTCGCAGCCGACCTCGTAGCCGCCGCGGGCACGGAGTCCGCTGAAGGAGCCCTTGGCCTTCCAGTCGTCCGGCAGGGCGGGCAGCAGGTGGATGACGCCGTCGTGGCTCTGCAGGAGCATCTCGGCGACGGCGCCCGAGATGCCGAAGTTGCCGTCCATCTGGAACGGCGGGTGGTTGCAGAACAGGTTGGGCAGCGTGTTGTAGGTCAGCAGTCCGCGCAGCATGATCTGGGCGCGATGCCCCTGGCCCAGTCGGGCGAAGAGGGCCGCCCGCCAGGGCCAGGTCCACGAGCGGCGGCTGTCGCCCGAGACCGTCGCGGCCGTGAACGGGACGCCTTCCTTCTCGCCGCATCGCGCCTTGAGGGAGACGAGGGCGGCGGCCGCGAGCTCGGGCGTTCCGGGAGTGATCTGGCGGCCCGGGTAGACCGCGAAGAGGTGCGAGGTGTGGCGGTGGATGTCGGTGGGGCTGTCGATGTCCTCCTGCCACTCCTGCAACTGACCCCACTTGCCGATCTTGTTCGGCGCGAGGCGCGCCTGCAGGTCCGCGATCTTGGCCCGGTAGGCGGGGTCCGCCTTGAGCACCGCCTCGCAGTCGAGGTAGTTCTGGAACAGGTCCCAGATGATCTGCTGGTCGTACATGACGCCGTCCTCGCGCGGCCCGTGCTCGGGTGACCAGCCGTTCGGCGCGACGAGGAGTCCGTCCGCACGCTCCTTGAGGTGGTCCTCCCAGAACTCGCAGATCTCCTTGATCATCGGGTACGCAAGGGTGCGGAGGTAGCCCAGGTCCTGGGTGAACGCCCAGTGTTCGTACAGGTGTTGCGCGTACCAGGCGCTCGCAACGGTGTTCCACTCCCACGCGTTGCCGCCGAAGACGCTCTGGCTGGTGCGGGCGGTCCAGCCGCGCGTGTCCTTGCCGAAGGCGTTGCGGGTCGCCACACGGCTGGGCACCGCCACCTGCTCGATGAACCGGACGAGTGCCTCGTGGCACTCCGGCAGGTTCGTCGTCTCGGCTCCCCAGTAGTTCATCTGCACGTTGATGTTGGTGTGGTAGTCGGAGGCCCATGCCGGCTGGTTGCTGTCGTTCCAGAGGCCCTGGAGATTGGCGGGCAGGCCGTTCGGGCGCGAGGAACCGACCAGCAGGTAGCGGCCGTAGTCGAACATCGTCTGCTCGAGTGTCGGGTCCGCCCCGCCCGCCGCGTAGCGCGCCAGCCGGGCATCGGTCGGCAGAGCGACGACGGCGGGGTCGGAGGTGCCCCAGTCGACCGAGACGCGGTTCATGAGGGCACGCGTCTCGGCGATGTGCTTCTCGCGCAGCTTCTCGTAGGACCGGGAGGCGGCCTTGCCGAGCGCCCGGGCGATGCCCGGTTCCGGATCGGGTCCGCGCCACCCGGCGGCGGCGTCGAGCCTGTAGTCGGTACGGGCGTCCAGGAGCAGGGTCAGGGTGGTGCAGCCGCTGAAGCGGAGCATCGATCCGTCGGCGCGGATGTCGCCGTCGGTGTGCACGGCCTGGACGGTGCACGCGTGCTTGAGGCCGTTGCCCATGACACCGCTGAAGGCGATCCGGCGGGCGCCGGCGTCGACGGTCGTCGGTGTGTCGTCCTGTCCGGACGTCAGCGATATCGCTCCGGAGAGTCCACGGGCGCGGTCCGACGTGTAGCGGAAGACCATGACGTCCGCGGAACGGCTCGCGAAGGCCTCCCGCAGGACGCGCCGTCCCGGCGCCCCGAAGCGGGTGACGTGCAGCCCCTTGACGAAGTCGAGGGTGCGCCGGTAGTCGACGACCGTCCGCTGTGTGCGCGTGTCGAAGCCCCTGCCTTCCAGCGCGATCCCCGCGATCTGGAAGCCGGTGGACGACGCGCCGGGGGTCAGGGTGAGCCGGTAGACGCGGTAGGCCGTGCTGTCGGTGATCCGGAACGTCCGGGTCTCGCCGCGGCCGGCGAAGGGCGCTCCGGGGTTCTGCGTGTCGAGGGTCGTCCAGGCGGATCCGTCCTGCGACGCCTCGAGCCGCCATTGCCGGGGGTCGTCCTTCGGGCGGTCCGGGGCCGCCGTCAGCGCGTACGAGGTGACGGCGACCGGGCGGGGCAGCTCGGCCTGCCATACGACCGCTGGTGCGGGGATGTCGACCCGCCAGACCGTGGCCGGATCGCCGTCCACTGAGGATGAGATGTCCGTGGCCCGGGACCGGGTCCCGGCGCCGGAGCCGGAACCGGAGCCCTTGGAGTGCGCGCTCGGCGACGACAGGTACAGCACACCGCCCGCGCCGAGGTCGACGCCTGACAGGCCGATCTCGCTCACCTGAAAGTGGCTGACGCCTGCCTCGGGGACGAAGTCGAACCGGTAGAAGCGGTAGGCCGCCGGGTCGGCACAGGTGAATTCCTTCGTCTGGAAGCGACTCTCGAAGGGCCCTTCCAGCGTGCGTCTGTCGAGCGTGGTCCAGGTGGCGCCGTCGGCGGAACCGGAGAACGTCCACTCCCGCGGGTCGCGCTGCGGCACGTCGTCGGCACTCGTCAGACGGTAGGACGCGACCGCGACGGGTTCGGGAAGCTCGACCTGCCACCGCACCTTCGCACCGGGCCCCTCGATGCACCACTTGGTGCTCGAGTCGCCGTCGTACGTCTTGTCCACACCCTCCGAGGAGGAGCTGCTGTACGGTCCCCCCGGGGCCGTGACCTTCGGACTCGCACGGGGAGCGAAGGTGACGACGACATCGCCGAAGTTCCGGTACGAGCCGAAGCCGGTCATGCCGGTGTCGAAATCACTGTCCGGCTTGCCCGCGAGAGCGTTGTCGTAGTTGTTGACGCCGCCCCACAGGCTCTGTTCGTTGAACTGGACGCGCTCCTCGTAGGGATCGGCGAAGAGCATGGCACCCAGCCGGCCGTTGCCGATCGGCAGGGCCTGCGACTGCCAGTCCCTGGCGGGTACGGAGTAGGTCAACGCCCCGCGAGACAGGGTCGGCCACGGGACGGCCGCCGGCGCGTCGGCCCCTGCGGCAACGGCCTGTCCCAGGGGAGTTCCGCCGGTCAACTGGGCGAGCAGAGGCGCGAAGGCGAGGCCACCGCCTGCCTTGAGAATGCTGCGTCGCTGCGGTTGGGATTCATTGATCACGGTGAGATCTCCCGGCCCATTCATCGGCTCTTTCGCGGAGGAAGTGACAGTCACTTCGACATCCTTCGGGGGCGCGAACATCGTCGCCGGGGAATAGATCGGATGTCTATAGGTGTGCACCACTGACCCGCCTGGCATCGGTTGCACCCGGCGGGTCCGCACCAGGGGAACAAAGCCGCCCCACGCCGAATCCAAGAGAGGTCAGTGGTCGTCGCGAACGACCGCGGGTGTCGCGAGGCGGAGGACGGCATGGAACGACTCGATACGGGCGCACTGGCGGCCCGGACTGCGCGCATGTTGGAGCACCTCGCCGCGGCGGCGGGCAAGAGGGCGCTGGCGGAGACCGAGTCGCGGCTGCGCGAGGCGGCGCGCAGGCTCGCCGACGGCCGGATCGTCGTCGTGGTCTGCGGCGAGTTCAACCGCGGCAAGTCCAGCCTCGTCAATGCCCTGGTGGAGCGGAAGGGTCTCCTCCCCGTCGATGTGCTGCAGACCACCAGTGTGGTCACCACGGTGGGCTGGGGTCCGCAGGCGCAGGCCACGGCCCGGTTGCGCGACGCGGGCGGCGAGACCGAGGCACGGGCGATCCCTCTCGACGAGATAGCGCAGTACGTGACGGAGAGCGCGAACCCGGGCAACCGGGCCCGGGCCGAGCTCATCGAAGTGCTGCTGCCCCACCCGAAGCTGGCCGACGGCGTCACCCTGGTCGACACACCGGGCGTGGGGGGCGTGTTCCCCGAGCACACCGCGATGACCACGGGGTTCCTCGCCTCGGCCGACGCGGTGGTGTTCGTCGCCGACATGACCTCGCCGCTGACGGCGAGCGAACTGCGGTTCCTGGGGCATGCCGTCACCGCGACGGACTCCGGCCCCGACGAGGACGGGCTGCTCGTCGTCCTCACCCGGGCGGACCAGGCCGCCCCCGCCGACCGGCGCGAGATGCTGGCCAACACATGCGCGAAGCTCGCCGAACTGACCGGCCGGCCCACGGGTGACACCTCCGTCCTGCCGGTCTCGACGCGCCTCAGGCTCCGGTACCTGGACTCCGGTTCCGACGCGCCGGACGAGGACAGCGGCTACCCGCTGTTCGAGGCCGTCCTCTGGAGGGGCTTGCGGCGGCGCCGCGCCCGGTTGCTGCTGGCGCGCCCCCTGGAGGAGGCCGGTGCCGCGGTGCAGGCGCTGCTGAGCCCGCTGACGGCGGAACAGGAGGCGCTCGCCCGGGAGACGGACGAGACACTCTCCCGGATGCGGGCGGAGGCCGAGGCCGGCCAGCAGCGCATCACCGAGTTGAGGAGCACCGGGGCGCAGTGGCGCACGGCACTGCGGTCGCAGCTCAGGGATCTGCGCAGGGATCTGGTCATGGCCCTGCACGACGAACTCGACACCGTGTGGCAGCGCGTGTGCACGGAGTACCTCTACGACGAGGCTCTCCAGGACGACACGGACGAACTGGCCGCGCAGGTGTCCGCGGCGTACGCGGCGGTGGCCGGCGCCACGGCGCGCCGCGCGGAGTCCGAACTGAACGCGCTGGTCACCGGATTCGCACAACGCCATGGCATCGGTCTCAGTCCCACCGCGAACAGCCGGATCGACGCCGTCGGCCCGCTACGGCTGGAACCGGACCTCGGCGCCGAGGAGCAGCCCGGCAAGGTCATGCCCATCGGCCGTGACGGTGCGTTCGGGGCCTCGATGGGGGCGGCGATCGGCGGCACCGTGTTCGGCCCGTTGGGCGCGGCGATCGGGGCCGCGGCCGGGCTGCTGGCGGGCCTGCTGCGTGGGGTCAAGGCCGCCCGCCACCAGGAGCTGCAGACGCGTCGCCGGAACCTGCGGGACCAGCTGGGCATGGCCCGCGGACGCCAGCAACGGGTCATCGTCCACGGGCTCGGCAACCTGCTGGAAACCGCGGCCGACCGGGCGGAGCAGGAACTCGACAGCCTGCTGCGGCAGCAGACCGAGACCGTGGGCGACACCCTTGAACGGTTGAAGGCGACCGCCGAGGCCACGCGCGAGCAGGCCCGCGCCCGTCACGAGACGCTGGCGCAGGAGCACACGGAGCTGCTCGCCGCCGGGCAGGAGGTGGCCCAGCTCGCGGCCCTGGTCACCGAACTCGTAACGGAAGCCGACACGGACCTGCCGCCGGCACCCGGAGCGACTCCCGGCACCACGGGACCGGACCCGGGAACGGGGCGGGACACCGGGCCGCGCCCACAGCCCGGCACGGAGCCGGAAGCCGGGCCTGAAGCGTGAGCGACTCCGCGGCTCTCCGCCAAGCCGCACTGGACGTCCTCCGGGACACAGCGACCACGGACGGTCTGCCGGAGGCCTTTCGCCGCACCCTGGCCGACCAGGCCGACCGGCTGTCCGCACCGTTCTCCGTGGCCCTGGTCGGCAGGGTCAGCGCGGGCAAGTCCACCCTGGTCAACGCGCTGCTCGGCGAGCGGATCGCACCGACCGGGGTCACTGAACTGACGATGACGGTCAACCGATTCCGCCACGGCGCCGAGCCCTTGCTGACCGTGCGTTATCTGGACGGCACCGTGACCCGGCACCAGCACCTGTCCGAACTGGAGGCGCTCACCGTACGGTCGGCGGACGATCCCGATCGGCAGGCGACGCTACGGCGGATCGACCACCTGGAGACCTGTCACCCGCACGGACAGCTCGCCGGACTGGAGATCATCGACACCCCCGGCCTCGACTCCTTCACCGGCCCGGAGTCGGCGTCCACACTGCGTCTCCTCGGCCGGACCGGACAGGACCTCACCGACTCGACCCTCGCGGAGAGCGCGCGGGCCGACGCCATGGTCCTGACGTTCACCGCGCGCGGCGCCCACCGGGACGACATACGGCTCACCGCCGAGTTCATGACCCAGGTTCCCGGCCTCGGCCCGCTCAACACCGTCGGTGTCCTCAACAAGGTCGAACTGCTGTGGGACCCGGACGACGCGCCCGATCCGATGCGGCCCGCCGGGCGGCTCGCCGACCAGCTCATGAGCACGGCGGGGACCTCCCGGCTGCTGTACTCGGTGGTCCCGGTGGCGGGACTGCTCGGCTCCGGGGCTGCCTGTATGGACGCCACCGACCTCGCCGGCCTGTCGCGGCTGGCCACGACGACGGCTCCTCGGCTGCTGGCCGAACGTGCGGCCCACAGCGACGCGTTCACCGGCCCGGACACCGGTCTCCCGCTCTCCCCCGGGGAGCGTGCCCGGCTGTTCGGGCGCTTCGGCGGCTGGGGTGTGGTGGAGGCGTGCCGGTTGCTGCGCGAGGGAGCCGACACCGTCGGCACGCTGCGGGGCGAACTCCTCCGGGTGTCCGGCGTCGACGCGCTGCGCGCCCTGCTGCGCGACCACTTCGGCGGCCGCGCCGATCTCATCAAGGCCGCGCAGGCGTTCCGGACCGTGCCGCGTCTCGCCGAGCTGACCGCCCGGTCGCTGCGTAGTGAACCGGCGCGGGCCGTGGAGGCGGTGGCCGGGGCGCTGACCGCCGTGGAACTGCGGCACTCCCAGGCGTACGCGGAACTACGCGCGCTGCGCGACCACTTCGAAGGACGGCTCGGGCTGCCTGCCGAGCAGACTGCGGAGCTCCTCCGGGTGACCGGCGAGCACGGCACCGGCGCGGCCGCCCGGCTCGGACTGCCCGCCGAAGCGGATCGCGCACTGCTGCTCCGCACGGCGCGCGCCCGGTTGGACCACTGGCACGCGGAGCTGTCGGCACCTACGGCGTACGGGGCCGCGCGTCAGGCGCAGTCGACGATGCGCCAGGCCTACGAGGTTCTCCACCACCGCATCGCCTCCGGGCAGGAAGGAATGGCCGAATGAGCCCGACCGAAACTCCCGCGGAAGCGGTCCTGGTAGTCGACTTCGGGACGACGACCACCCAGGCGGCTCTGGTGGAGGGGGACTCGCTACGCATCCTGCACGAGCCGGCCACCGGGGCGGTGTTCTGGCCCTCCTCGGTGCTCGCCGACGGGGCGGGCGGACTTCTGGTCGGTTCCCCCGCCGAGCGCGGCAAGCGGCTGCGCCCGTCCCGCTACCGCTCGGAGATCAAGCGGGACCTCGGCAGTAGCGTGCCACTCCTGGTCGACGGAAGTCCCTGCCCGGCGACGGCGCTGGTGAGCGCCGTACTGCGGGCGGTCGCCGCCGAGGCACACCGCATGCTGGGCCGGCCGCCGCGCCATGTGCTCCTCACCGTCCCCGCCGCGTACGGCCCCGCCGATCCGCGCCGCGACGCGATGATCCTGGCAGCGGCCGACGCAGGGCTCGACCGGGCGGAACTGCTCGTGGAGCCGGTGGCGGCGGCGTACGCCCATCCTGTGGGAGCCCGGTTCGCCGCCGGGGACGTGATCCTCGTGCACGACTTCGGAGGCGGCACCTTCGACGCCGCCGTGGTGCGGATCGGCGCCGCGCGGCATGAGGTGCTCGGCCACGCCTCGTTGGAGGACTGCGGGGGCCGGGACCTGGACGCGGCTCTCCTGCGGCACCTGACCGAACGCCACTCGGGTCTGTCCGGGGTGCCGGGGGACGCCGACGAGGTGACGGCGCTGCGAGGCGGGATCGCCACGGGCGACTTCGTGCGCGAGCTGAAGCACGACCTCAGCACCGCCGGCCAGGTGGAGGATCTCTCCCCCGGCGGCGAGGTCGTACTCCTGGAGCGCGCCGTACTGGACTCCATGGCGGATCAGCTGCTCGGCCGGACCGTGGAATGCTGCCGCGACCTGCTCGCGAAGGCGGATGTCCGGCCGGAGGGGCTCGCGGCCGTGCTGATGGCGGGCGGCAGCAGCCGCAGCCCGGTGGTCCGGGAGCATCTCGAACGGGCCCTGGGCATCCCGGTGCGGCACGTGGAGAACCCCCAGCTCGCCGTGGTGCGGGGGGCGGCGGCCTGGGCCTCGCGGGCCCCGTCCCGTGATCTGCGGCCCACCGCCGGGCCGCCCGGGACACAACCTCTGGCATGGACGGTGCCCGGGGGCTCCGGGGTCTTCCTCGGTCCGGTGGTCGCGGAGGGCGAGCCGTACGAGGCAGGCGCCGTGGTCGCGGACGTACGGTCGGTCGAGGGCACCCTGCACCGGCTGCGCGCGGAGCGCCGCGGCGAGATCCGGCGCTGGCACGCGGAGCCGGGCGGGCGGTTTCTCTCGGGGGACTGGCTGGTCACGACGGCACAGGCGGCGCCGGATGCCCATGCGCCACTGCTGCGAGCAGCCGCGGACGACGTCATGGCGATCGGATGGACCAGGGAGGGGACGCTGAGGCTGGCGTTCCCGCACGGTGTGCGGGAATGGGACGAAGGCGCGAGAGCGCGAACGGTCGCGGCGTACCGCCTGCCGCAAGGGGAAGCGCGATTTGAACCCGGGGGCGAGTCATTGGTGGTGGCCGACCTGGACTCCCGGACCGCGCTCCGTCTCGCGCTGAACAGCCGACGGACAGGGAGTGAGCGGGTCGGGCTGGTTCCCTCCGGCTGCGCCCGAGGTGTCCGCGTCGTGCAGGCGCTGCCCGTGGGCCCGGACCACCTGGCCGTGGCCGTCACACAGAATCCGGACGCGCCGAAGCCGTCGGTCTCCCTCTGGACCATCGACACCGTTCGCGGTGAAGGCCGGCGCGTGCTGAACCTGACGGCCCGGAAGACCGCGGTACCCGAGCGGCTGCTGATGGGGGCGTGCTCAGGGAGGCGCGAGGTCGTCTGGGCGTCGAAACAGGCCGCTGTCGCACTTGTGGCGTGTGGCGAGGGCGCTGGGCGGATCGTCGGGGAGAGGCCCCTCACCCTGCGCAGGAACCTGCGGATAGCGGCTGTCCACCCCGACGGCCCGGTCGCGGTGACCGAATCGTCCCCGCACGGCCGGTCCGCGACCACCGCGACGATCCGAGTCGGTGAGGCGGAGCTGACGACA
Organism: Streptomyces sp. NPDC041940; assembly: GCF_055589465.1. Lineage (NCBI taxonomy): Bacteria > Bacillati > Actinomycetota > Actinomycetes > Kitasatosporales > Streptomycetaceae > Streptomyces > Streptomyces sp. NPDC041940. The sequence continues at coordinate 18,416 of NZ_JBVJBP010000007.1, read as the reverse complement.
ACTGCGCCGACGGTCCTGGAGTTCTCACCGGACGGCCGGATGCTGGCGATCGCGCTGCGGACCGGCTGGTGCCGGATCGTGGACAGCACGTCCTGCTCCCCCATCGCCGAACTCGCCCACTCCCCCGCCCCGATCACCCATCTCGCCTGGTCCCACGACGGAACCCGACTGGCTCTGGCCGGTGGCGGAAAAGTATCCGTGTGGAGCGGGGAACTTTTCCGCCCTTAGCCCGATCTATGGGCCATCGGGCGTCGGTTCTCCGCCAAGCGGTCGGCGGACGTGACCGACGAGGGCACACCTGTGGGGGGTCGGTGTTGGGGAACGTGACGTCGCAGGACCTGACGGGTCTGAGCGACGAGGAACTCGTACCACGCGCGGTGCAGGGCGACCGGCACGCGCTCGAACAACTACTGCGTCGGCATCGCACCACGGTACTGACCGTGTGCGCGGGCATCACCGGCAACCGGGAGGACGCCCTGGACGCCTGCCAGAACGCGCTGATCCGCGTGACCGGCGCCATCGGAGGGTTCCGCTCCGAGGCCCGCTTCACGACGTGGCTGCGCGCCATCGCCGTCAACGCCGCGAAGGCCGAGATCGCGCAACGGGGCCGTCGTCCGTGCCCCGTCGGCGACGACTTACTGCCCACGGAGCCCGTCCGGGCAGTGGACGGACGCGTCACCGACGGTCTGCGCGTGCAACAGGCCCTGGCCGCGCTGGACGTCGACTTCCGCGCGGTCGTTGTCCTGCGGCATCTGTGCGGGTGCAGCTACGAGGAGATCGCGCATGTGCTCCGGATACCGATGGGCACGGTCAAGAGCCGGCTGTCCCGGGCGCGGCTGGATCTGCTGGAGCTGCTCCGGCTGGAGTGAACCACGACCACGAGGAGACCGAGATGAACGAGGAACGGCGGGACCGCCTGCCGAACTCCCCGGAACCACCTGACACGGACCCGGACACGGTGGCCACGCCCGAGATCCTGGCCCGGCTGCACGCCCTGCTCACCGTCCTGCCCCTGCCGGAGATCGACGACGTGTCCTGGGACGCGCTGGTCGCCGACGCGCTGGACCACATGCCCGCCCGTCAACTCTGAAGCACTTCCGAACCCCCGGCCCGAACGAAAGGCGGCTCCCGCCCCATGGCGCACGAACCCGTCCTCGCCATCGACTTCGGTACCTCCACCTCGGCCGTGGCGCTGCTCGCCGACGGCCGGGTCCGCATGGTCAAGGAGCCCTCCGGCGACTCCTGGGCGTGGCCCTCGGCCGTGTCCTGGGAGGGTTCACGGCTGCTGGTCGGCACACCGGCCGAGCATCGCAAGGCCATGTACCCGTCGTCCTTCCGCAGCGAGTTCAAACGGAACCTGGGCGAGAGCACCCCACTGGTGCTCGGCGACGCCTCCTATCAGGCGCAGGAGTTGGTGACCGCGCTGCTCCGCGCCATGCGGGGGGAGGCGGAACGGCTCTACGGCCGGCCCATCACCCGGGCCGTGCTGACCTGCCCCGCCTCCTACGGCCCCGGTGACCCGCGCCGCGGCCTGCTCATCGGCGCCGGCGAGGCGGCCGGTCTCACCGCCGTCGATCTGCTGCCCGAGCCGGTGGCCGCGGCGTTCGCCCCGCTGGCCGGAGCCGCCTTCGAACCGGGACGCCTGGTTCTGGTGTACGACTTCGGTGGCGGCACCTTCGACGCGGCACTGATCAGGACGGCGGCGCAGGGCGACCCGGACGGGACCGTGGAGGTGCTGGGACACGCGGCACTGGACGACTGCGGCGGCCACGACATCGACGTCCTGCTCGCGGAGGAACTCGTACGGCGCGGTGGTGCCGCGCTCTCGTCCTGGCTGCACCCGGGAGTGGAGCAGGACGACGAGAAGAGTGGCGGCAAGACGGCCGGAAGGTCCTCCGGGAAGTCCTCCGGCCCGGCGGTGAACGCGGAGGACGGGCTGCGGCGCGCTCTCGATCTGGGCGACTTCGCGCACCGGTTCAAGCACCGGCTGAGCGTGGAGGCGGAGATCGAGGACTACTTCCGCTCCGCTGGCCTGCCCGTCGGCCTCGACCGCGCCCGGCTGGCCGAACTCACCGCGCCCCTCGTCACCCGAACCGTCGCCTGCTGCCGGGACCTGCTCGACCGCTGCGGTCAGAACGCCGACCGGCTGGCGGCCGTCCTGCTGGTCGGCGGCTCTACCCGGATGCCTGCCGTCAGGGACGCGCTGGAGCAGGCGTTCCCCGGGCTGCTGCGCGGCGTGGAGGACCCGGAGCTGGCGGTGGCGCAGGGCGCGGCCGCGTGGGCGGGGGCGGCCACCGAGCGGTACTCCGTCGCCGGGCGGCCCGCCGGGTTCACCGTCCCGCTCTCCTGGGAGTTGCCGGGAGGAACCGGGAAGCTGCTGCAGTGGTATGTGGGTCCCGGCGACGACTACCCCGCCGACGCGATGTTCGCCCTGGTCCGGCTGACCGACGGGGGGCTGTGGGAACTACGCGGGGACGGGCACCCCGGTACGGTGGCCCAGCTGCACTCGGAGGCCGGCTCCGAGGTCTCCTCCGGCGACTGGCTGGTCACCACGGGACGGGGCGAGCCGACAGGGCGGCGGCGCGGCGCCCGCGCGGGCGCCATGCCGTCGTGGGAGGACCTCGCGCCCCCACCGAGCACGGCCCTGCCGATCGGTGACGGCGCCACGGCCTTCGGACGCGTTCTGCTGGTGCCCGGCGGCCGCCATGTCGTGACCCAGTACGGCGAGGGGACGGTGTGCTGGGAACGGAGCCCGGACGGGCTCAAGCTGCTGTGGGAGCTGCCCTCGGTGTTCCGGGTGATGTCCGCCGGATCCTCGGGGTCGCTTCTGGCCGTCGTACCGATGGAGGGCGGCGGCCACGCCCAGAGGGTCGACGTGGTCGACGTCGTCTCCGGTGAGGCACAGGGATCCGTCCCCTTCGACGGGTCCTGCCTCACGGCCACCCTCTCCTCCGACGGCACCCGGCTTGCCGTACTCAACAATCAGCAGTTGCTCCGGATCTCCGGCCTGGCCGGCGGGGAGGTTCTCGGCGAGACCGATCTGTCGGTCTACAGCATGGCGGGCGAGCAACTGGTCCTCGACCCGGCGCTCGGGTTCGCCGCGTTCCCCGTCGGCAGCCAGGTGATCGTCTGTCACGTACAGGGTCGTCAGCTCGCGCAGCCCCGGCACCTCACCGTCAACGCCCCGGGCAAACTGCTCGCCCTGCCGGCTACGGCCGGCTTCGCTTCGGGGGCGAGTGACCCGCAAGCGGTGGACGTGTGGAGTTTCGGCGGTCACGCCCTGCGCCTGCGGGACCCGGCCCTGGTCCAGCCGCATCTCCTGGCCGTCAGCGCGGACGAACGTCTGCTCGCGGCCGCCGACCCCGGCGGCGTCATCGCGGTCTGGGAACTTCCGCCTCCCGCGCCGGCGACAGCCGACGCACCGCTGGAAGTCCCCTGCTCCACACAGCGCATGCTGCTCCCCGGCCCCCTCCACGACCTGGCCTTCGGAGCGGACACCGCCGCCCTGATCGCCGCCACCGACCGCGAGATCCACGTCTGGGATCTCTGACCTGTGACCAGAGGGGATCTCCGACCTGGGATCTCCACCCGGAGGAGAGGACGGCAATGGCCGACTACGAGTCCATCCGCGATGAGATCCTGACCGTCTTCGACACCATCGTCGAGGTGGCCCGGCACCGGGCCGCCGAGCAGACGGCGGACCGGCTGTACGGGGCACAGGAGCGGCTGCGCACCGGCGAGCTGACCGTGGTGGTGTGCGGGGAGTTCAAACGCGGCAAGTCCAGCCTGCTCAACGCCCTGCTGGACCGCCCCAACATCCTCCCCGTCGACCACTACTTCGCCACCTGCATCGCCGCCACGATCCGCCGGGGGGAGACCGAGGCCGCCGATGTCACCCTGAAGGCGCCGGACGGCTCCCTCGTCGTACGCCCCATCAGGCTCGACCAGATCGGCGAGTACGCGGCCGAGAGCGGCAGCCGGAAGGACGAGGCGGTCCTCCTCGACCTGAGGCTGGACTCGCACCGCCTCAAGTCCGGCCTGGTGCTGGTGGACACCCCCGGAGTCGGGGGCGTCTACCACGAGCACACGCTGGTGACACAGGAGCAGCTGCCCACCGCCGACGCGATCGTCTTTGTCGTATCGGCCGAGGAACCGCTCACCGAGAGCGAGACGGTCTTCCTGCGCGAGGCGGCGCACGCCGTGAAGGCCGCCGACCACCCGGACGCGATGTTCTACGTGCTCACGAAATCGGACCGGAGGGCGGACATCGACACCGACCTCGCCGCCAACCGCAGGAAGATCGCCGCGATCACCGGCAGGTCCCCGGACGACGTGCTGATCGTGCCGGTCTCCAGCAAACTCAAGCAGCAGTACCTGGCCGGCATCGGCGGCGGCGATCCCGAGCTGCGCGCGGAGCTGCTCCACAACTCCGGTTTCCCGCAGCTCGAAGAGGTCCTCTGGGCGCGGCTGGCCCGCCACCGCGCCCGGGTCCTGCTCGGCGGCGCGCTGGGCGAGGCGGACGCGGCCGTCCGTACGCTGCTGGATCCACTGCTGGCGGAGGAGAGCGCGCTGCGCGACACCAGCAGGGTCCGGCTGGACGAACTCAACCGGGAGACGGAACGGGAGTCGGCGCGGCTGGCGGAGCTGTCCTCCGGTGCGGCTCCGTGGCGCAAGCGCCTGGAGGACGAACTGGACGGGCTGCGCGCCAAGGTGAGCGAGCGCACGGCGCGCGAGTTCGACCGGGTGTGGAGCCGGGCGGAGACGGAGTACCTCTCGGTGCGCATGCACCTGGAGCAGCCCGACCTGCTGGCCCTGCGGGTCAACGGCGACCTGGGCATGGCCCGTACGACGGTCTCCGAGTGGGCGGCACGGCGGGCCGCGGAACTCCAGCGGGGGCTGGCCCGGGACATCGGCCTGGAGCTGGGCGGCAGCGAACTCGGTGAGATGCCGGCGCCGCCCGTGGTGGACCTCGCCGCGTTCGGACGGCTGCACCGGCCCACCGAGCGTGTGGAGCACGTGAAGCCGGCCACCTATCGCAGGGAGACCAGGACCCGGGAGAAGAAGCGGGCCTCCGGACCTCCGCCGTCCGGGTTCTGGAACAAGGTCAAGCACGGCTGGAACCGGACCAAGGACTTCTTCTCCCCGGTGTACGAGACTTATGAGAAGAAGGTGCTCGACACCCCGGAAGAGCGTTGGTACGAGACGGTCGAGCGGGAGATCCCGGAGCACGTCATCGAGCAGCGGCGCCGTGAGCTCGCCGACTCCGTCCAGCGGGCCCGGCGCGACCAGGCGCCCCGGATCGAGCAGGCCGCGCAGGAGGCGATCGGCGAGTTCTCCAGGGACATCACGGCCGAGTTGGACAGCCGGATCGCCCGCGAACAGGAACGCACCGCCGACACCCTGCAGCGGCTGAAGCAGAGCGCCCGGCGCACCGCGGAGGAGGCGACCCGGCGGCTGGGCGAACTCGGCACCGAACAGCGGCCGCTCAAGGACGGCCGCGAGCGGATCGCCGCCCTGGTGCACGCGGTCAACCGGCTCGCCGAGGGGCGGCCCGGCTCCGGACCGGACGCGGAGGGCGAAGCGGCATGAGCGACGGCCTGACCGACCGGGTGAAGGCGGCATTCGACTCCGCACTCCGGCTGATGGCCCGTGGCGGCGGCTCCGCGGAGGTGCTGCGGGCCGCGTTCGAGGCGGAACGGGAGCGCGCCGGGAAGAAGATGAGTGTCGCCGTGGTCGGCCGTATCAGCACCGGCAAGTCCACGCTGGTCAACGCGCTGATCGGCGAGGAGCGGGTGGCCACCGGTTCGCAGGAGCTGACCTTCAACGTCAACCGGCTGCGGTACTCCGAGACGCCCCGGCTGCTGGTCCGCTACAAGGACGGCCGCCCCTCGGTCCCGTACACGCCCGACCGGCTGGAGGAGCTGACGGCGCGCCGGGAGGAGCATCTGGAGGAGCTACGGGGCATAGCGGAGGTCGTGGTCGAGATCCCGGCGCCGTATCTCGAGGACTTCGAGCTCATCGACACCCCTGGGCTGGACTGCGTCTTCGGTGAGGACTCGCTCAACACCATGGAGTTCCTGCGGCTGCGGCCGGAGGACGTGATGGACGCCAGCCTCCGCCACGCCTCGGCCGCGGACGCCCTGATCCTGGTTCTCCCGGTGCGTGGTCCCTCCCGGACCGACGCCGATGTCGTCGCGCAGTTCCTCGGCCCCGACTTCGCCACCTCGACACCCCTGACGACCCTGGGAGTGCTCACCAAGTGTGAGTACCTGTGGGAGGAGGGCGGCCCGCATCCGCTGGTGCTGGGCCGCCGCCAGGCGGACCGCATCATGAAGGACGCACCCGGCATGCGCAGGCGGCTCTTCGATCTGACGCCGGTGTGCGGGCTGCTCGGCCAGGCGGCAGCCACCCTCGACGAGAAGACCGTCACCGACTTCGACGCACTCGCGCAGGCCCCGGCGGCGACCCTGTCGCTGCGGCTGGCGGACGCCAAGATGTTCGTGAACGCCGGGGACGGTTTCCCGCTCGACGCGGCGCGGCGCCGGGTCCTGTGGAACCGCTTCGGGCCGTACGGCATCCACACCGTCTGCGGACTGGTGCGGGACGGTGTACGGGATCCAGCGAAGCTGCGCACGACCCTCCTGGACGACAGCGGGCTCACCGGCCTGCGGAGCAGACTGACCGACCACTTCGGCCACCGCTCCGCGCTGCTGAAGCTCGACGGATCGCTGGAACGCATCCGGCGGATGCCCAGGGACCTGGCGGCCGGCGCCGGGCCCCGCGAGCGGTCGCTGCTGGATGCGGCCATCGGCGGCTTCGAGGCTCTGGCCCTGAACGAGCCGGGCTTCGCGGAGCTGCGGACCCTGCGTGAGCTGTACACCGGGCGGCTGCGGCTGGGCCCCGAGGAGAGCGGGGAACTACGCCGTGCCCTGGGCGAGTTCGGCCGCCGACCGGCCGCCCGGCTGGGACTGCCCGAGGACGCCGGCACCGACGCGCTGCGTACGGAAGCGCGGCGCCGGCACTCCGTCTGGCTGGTGCGCTGGCAGTCCGGGACGCTGTACGGCGCGACCCGCGAGGCGGCGCGGACGGTCGTACGCGGCTACGAGCACCTGCTGCACGAGCTGGACGGGCCGGACGCACACGGGCGGTCCCGGGGCGGCCGGGAGGTCTGACGCGGGAGGCCGTTCCCGTACTCGCCGTCTGCTCAGCCGTCGTCGCCGCGGACCACGGTCACCAGCCACTCCCCGTCCCGCACACGGTCGCCGGGGCGGGCGTGGTGGTCCCGTACCCGCCCCGCCGACGGTGCCGACAGATGGAGGAGCGAGCCGTCCTCGGCCCGCACCCGGCCGAGCACGGTACCCGCTTCGTACCGGGCACCCGGCGCCACGTACCAGTCGAGGAGGGTCGAGGCGCCGGGGGGCAGGGGCCAGCACAGCGGGGTGCGTCCGGGAACGGGGCCGGTCGCCGCGACGGTGCGCACCGTCCTGGCCCTTCCCCAGGCGGCGGCCCCTTCCGCGACGGCGGTGCGCGGATCCTCGGCCCGGTGCACGGGCAGTCCGAGTGCTTCCTCCACATGGGCCGCCAGCCCGGGCAGCCGACTCGATCCCCCAACGACGACCACGGCGTCGGCCTTCGGCGGGCGGCCGGAGGAGTCCAGGAGAGCGGTCTCGGCGAGCAGCCGTGCGCAGCATCGGGTCGTGAGTTCGTAGAGCGGCCGGGCGAGTTCCAGGACGCGGTCCCGGTGCAGGGTGAAGGTGCGCTCGGCCGGCGTGAACACGTCGGACGGGGCGCTCTCGGCGGCGAGCCGGTGTTTGAGCTGCCGGGCGAGGTCGAGCAGTTCGATGCGGTGACGCAGAGCGCGGACGGTCGGCTCGGCGTCGGGCGGCGGGAGGAGTTCGTCCAGCTCGGGACCGCCCTGCGCCCGCAGTTCGGCGAGGACGATGCCGTCGACGTCCCGTCCCCCGCATTCCACACCTCCGTGCGCGAGGACCGTGTGCTCCCCGTCGTCGCCGTCCTCGCCCTTTCCGGCCGCCAGACGCACCAGCGCCGTGTCGAACGTGCCTCCCCCGAAGTCGTGCACCAGGACGGTGGTGCCCGGTGGCAGGGAGCCGCCGGCCAGGGGTGCGAGGGCCGCGGCGACGGGTTCGGGGCACAGCTCCACACCGGGCAGACCGGCCGACCGGGCGGCGCCGAGCAGTTCCCCACGCCGCGGATCGGCGGGGCCGTACGCGGCGGGAACGGTCAGCACGGTTCGGCTGACGGGACCGCCGCCCACCCGTTCGGCCTCGGCCCGTACGGCCTGGAGGAGAAGAGAGACGAGGAGTTCGGGCCGGTGTCCGCGCCCGGCCAGGTCCACGGGCGTGCCCCGGCCCAGGGTGCACTTGATCTCGTCCCGGTACGCGGCCGGAGCGAGCCGGCGGCGCCGCTCGGCCGCGGTACCGACGTACGGCATGTTGCCGTCGAACAGCACGGCGGACGGCCAGCACCATCCGTCGCCGACGGGCTCGCGCAGCCGGTGCACGGTCCCGCCCCTGACGAGCGTGGCGCAGGTGCTGGTGGTGCCGAAGTCGACGGCGAGGACGGATTCCGTGCTCGTACCGCTCATGGGGCTGTCTCCTGCCGCTCGTCGCTGCGGAAGACGCTGTCGGCCACGGGCGGGGCAGCGGTCCGGGTCAGCGTCCAGATGACGGTCGTGCCGTCCGTGAGCCCGGCGGCCAGCCGGCTGCCGTCGGGAGCGAAGGCGAGGCAGAGGGCCTCGTCCTCCACCGGAAGGGTGCGCAGGAGCCTGCCGTCCTCGAGGCTCCATATCGCCACCCCCTCCGCCGGGGTGCAGGTGGCGAGCAGGCCGGTGGCGGAAGAGCAGGTGAAGAAGGTGACGCCCCGCGCCGGAATCTTCAGGACGCTGTCGGGGCGGTGGCCCGCGACGAACAGGGCGGCCGGTGTGGCGAAGACGGTGAGCCGGGCGCGCTCGCCGAACAGGTCGTCGTACGCGTCCGCCAGTTTGGCGAAGTCGTCCTGATCTTCGAACTCCTCGAACTTCCGCCAGAAGGAGGGACTGCTCAGTGCGGCGATCTCGTCGTCCAGCAACGCCAGCACGGGGGGTATGCCGTCCGGCAGGCTGTCGGAGTCCTCCGGCTCGGCTTCCTCCCAGGTGTCCGTGAACCACATCGCGTCGAAGTCGATGTCGTCCGGCTCCACCGCGACCAGCAGTCCGCCGTCGTCGGTGAAGACGAGGTCGCCACCCTCGCTTAGTGCCTCCTCCTCGAACACGGGCGTCTCCTGCTCGTGGTCGAGCACCACCAGTCCGCCGGCCAGGTCCCTGGCAGCGGCCAGCGGTCGCGTGGGCGAGAAGGTGACGGCGGTGACGTCGTCGCCGAGTTCCGCGGAGGCACGCTCGCCGCCGGTCCCCAGGTCCCAGACGCTCACCGAGCGGTCCGCGCCGCCCGTGCCGAGGAAACGGCCGTCCGGACTGAAGGCGACGGCGGTCACGGCCTCCGCGTGTGTACGCCAGACGGCCCGTCCCGAAGGAGCGGGCATACCGGCCCCGGCCACCGGCCGGTCCGCGCTCACGGTGACCAGCCAGTCCCCGGTGAACACCTCGTCGTCCACGGCGGCATGCCAGGCGGTGACGCGGCCACCGGTATCCGCCACCAGCTGGTGCAGGGAACCGTCCGGCACCCGGACCCGGGCCAGCAGATCGCCCTCCGCGTACGCCGACCCCGCCTCGATCCGCCGTTCGACGAGAACGCCGCGGCCTCCGGGCAGATCCCAGGTGAGGGGCACCGCTCCGGTGGCGGGGCGGCGAGGGCGGGTGGTGCGGCGCGCGCTGTACACGGCCCGGACACAGGCACCCCGCACGACCGCGTGCGAGGGCCGCTCCACGGTGCCTAGCGGGATGCCGAGCCGGTGGGTGAGATGGCCCAGCACCACCGGGCTGCCCCCGCCGCCGCCCGCCGGGAGCACCGCGGCGACCCGGCCCGGCTCCACGCGAGCGGTGGCCATGACCTCCTCGCAGCACACCACGGCACGGTCGAGGAACGGTGCCGCGATCTCGGCGAAGCGGGCGGCGCCCCCCGCTTTCAGCAGACGGTCCCAGTACGCCTGTCCCCCGTCCGCATCGCCGTTCCGCGGACGGCCCCACGGTCCGTCGTCAGCGGGACCCGCGAAGCCCGGGGCGCCGTCCGCGCGGAGCGTGGCCGAGACCGCGCCCTCGATGTCCCGCATCCCGCAGCCGTCCAGCGTGAGATGACCGACGAGGTCGTGGTCGGCCCGGCCGGGGCCGCGCATGCGGACGAGTGCCGCCGTGAAGGTCGAGCCGCCCAGGTCGTGGACGAGGACCAGGTCACCGTCCCCCAGCCGTCTCCCGTCCCCTAGGGCGAGGACCGCGGCGACCGGTTCGGCCAGTAACTCGACCGTCGTGAGCCCCGCCCGCCGCGCGGCGGAGAGCATCCCCGCGCGACGCGGATCCACGGCGCCCGTTCCCGCCGGGACGGTCAGCAGGGCCGTGGTCACGGGCCGGTCCGCGATCGTCTCCGCCTGGTCCCGCAGTACCCGCAGGAGCGCCCCCACCAGTTCGTCCGGCAGCCAGGACCGGTCCCCCGCCCGGATCCGGGCCCGGCGGCCGAGGTCTCCGGGCAGCTCGCCGCGGAGCGCTTCCGGCCGCTCGCGGCCCCGTTGTACGGCGGCCCGTCCGACGAGGAGGCCGGTCCCGTCCGCGAACACCGCGGTGGGCCAGTCCGCCGCGGTGCCGACGGGGTCGCGGAGCATCCGTATCCGGGTGCCGATGAGGAGTGCGGCCCGAGTGGCGGTCGCCCCCATGTCCACGCACAGCACCGGTTCCTCCACCGCCGCACCCCCGCCCGTGTCAGCCGGCCCGGTGGCCGCGCCCGGTCTACATGGATCCGGGCCGGACGCGTTTTGTTCCCTGTCGCTCGTGATCGTCATGTTCTTCGTCGGGTGTGCCGTCATCCGCCGGAAGCGTCAGTTGTGCACATGGGCTTGCACGACTCCCGCCCCACGGGCTGAACTTGGGCATATGAGTCAGCCCGAGTGGCCCGCCGGCCGGCGCGGTGCGGGTGCCCTGCTGCCCCGGCTGCCCGCCGCCGCCGTCGCGGAACTGCGGGGCATCGGACGCCGGGTGACGTATCGCCCGGGCGCCGCCCTGCTCACCGAGGGGGAACGGTCGCGGCACGCCCTGCTGCTGTGGGCGGGCTGGGTCAAGGTCGTGGCCGCCCGAGGCCGCCCGCAGCCGACGCTGCTCGCCCTGCGGGGCCCGGGGGACATGGTGGGAGAGCTGGGGGCACTGGACGGCCGTCCGCGCACCGCGTCGGTCCTGGCCGTGTCCCCGGTGACCGCCCTGCTGGTCGCGGAGAGCGATCTGCACGGCTGGCTCCGCCGGGCCCCGGAAGCCGGCTTGGTGCTGCACCAGTACATGAGTTCCAAACTGCGCGAGGCGACGCACTTCCGGTTGCGGGCGACGGACCCCGTGGAGATGCGGACGGCCGGGCTGCTGCGTTCACTGTCCGGCTCGTACGGCAGCGAGGAGGCGGGCGGCACACTCATCACCGCGCCGCTCACCCAGCAGGAGATCGCCGCGCTGGTCGGCGCGTCCCGCGCCCAGGTGCAGCGCGCGCTCGCCGCCCTGCGCGGCGCCGGGGCCATCAGCACCGGGTACCGGAGCATCGTGATCCTGGACGGGGACGGTCTGGCCCGTCTGGCGGGGGAGGCCGGATGAACGCGGAAACGTCATGGCCGGGAGCGGGAACGGCGTGGCCGGGAGGCGTCAGGCGGCTGGCGTTCGTGGTGGACACCGCGGACTCCGGGGCCCGCACGGTGCCCCGGCAGGCAGCCGCCCAGGAGCGGCTGTTGCGCGCCTTGGAAGAAGCGTGCGCGGCGGCCGGGGTCGACCGGGGCACCTGTGACCGGCAGGACCGTGGCGACGGCGAGTTGCTGATCCTGCCGCCCGGGGTGGTGGAGACGACGGTGGTGCCGGAACTTCTGCGGGTCCTGACGGTGTCGCTGCGGCGCGACAACCTGGGCCGTACGGAACCCGAGCGGCTGCGGGTACGGACCGCGGCCGCGGTCGGCATCGTGCACCGTTCGGCGCTGGGCTTCGCGGGCGACGGCGTCGTCGAGGCGTGTCGGCTGGTCGACGCGGGCGCACTGAAGGAGGCCTTCCGCGCGGCGCCCTGGGCGGAGGTGAGTTTCGCGGTCGGCGAGGAGCTCTACGGGGATCTGGTACGGCACGGCTACGACGGCCTGCCCCCGGACAGCTTTCAGCCGCTGACGCCGGTCGTGGACGGACGCCCCTTCCGCGCCTGGCTGAGTCTGTTCGGACCCGGCGGGGAACTGTCCCCCGGTCCGGACCGGCCCGCCGCCCACAACCGGCCGCCCGGCAGCGCCCCGGTGGAGGTCTCCGCGTCGCGGGCCGCGGGCAGGTGGATCGAACCACGGTTCGATCTCGGGGCGCCGTTCACCACCGCGGCCCTCTGGGGGCTGGAGCACCGGGGCGGTCTGGGCGAGGGCACCGAGGGACACGAGGATCACGAGGACGACGACCGGGCGCCGGGCGGGTCGACGGCCTCCGGCTCGTCCGGCCACCGGGCCGTACAGCAGGCGCGTCACGGGCACATGGTCGATCCGGAGGATCCGTTGGAGCAGCAGGACGTGTTCCACGGCTCCGACATCGGCGCGGGCGAGGACAACGGGGCCACCACGGCGGACCGTTGGGAAGGCGGCGAATCCTCCCTGCCCGATGACGAGGACTGGCCCTGAGCCGTCAGCTGTCCCAGCAGCGCGGACCCGCCGAGAAGCAGTTCGCAGCGCACAGCCGCCTCGGGAATGCTCAGCGCCATGGCCGTCTCCTGGCACGTCAGCCCGATCCGGTACCGCAGCACGATCACGGCACGCGTCCCGGCGTGCAGAACGATCAGCGGGGGCCCACCCGGCGGGCGGGAACCCACCTCTGGAGTCCGGACCGGTCCGGCCGGGCGGGCCCGTCGCATGGCAGCCGACGCGACCGCTCCGAGCAACCGGACCCGGTCGGCCGTCACATCCTCCGCGCAAGCCGCCCTCAGCCCGTCCCGCAGCGCATCTCGTACGTCGCCGACACCGCCGCACGTGATGAGCGCGGCCAAGGCGACAAGCTCGCCGCGCTCGAAGTCGATCCGTCGTGCGGCTTCCCTCTCGTCGATGCGCATGGCTCTCCTGTCTGTGCCCACGGGCGGAACCGGCTCTGCCCAGGACGGTAGGGCGCGGCCGTTCGCCCCCGCACGGGCAAATGCCTCGCATGAGCCTGTGCCGCGCGGAGAGCCGATGCGGAGCCTCAGTCCTCGTCGAGGGGCTGCGGGCAGGGGTCCGGTGCGAGGGCGTTGTGGTCGTGGATGTAGTCGTCCATGGACAGATAGCCCTGGTGATCGGCGGCCTCGATCACATCGTCGGAGGTGTACTCCCCGTCGTCCCAGGTATCGATCGTCGGTTCCGTCATGTTCCTTGGACTCCGGGAGGCAGGCCGATGTTCCCGGGAGCCACGAGCCGGGCCCGGCAGCATTGACAGCGGCGAGGAGGAGATCACAGAATCCTCCCATGGCCACCTCCTGGTTCGACTCGACGCCGGCGCACCTCTGTTGCCCGGATCGAACCGGGTGTGAGCGCTCCGGTCGATGACCGGCCGCCGCTGAGCCCTCTGCTCGCGGCACACCCCGAGCGCGTCGGCGCCCTGCGCCGCGGACGGCACGCCGCGCTCACCGGCAGTCGCCTCGCCCTGTTTCCATCCACGCATCCCCTGATCAGGTCCGTGTCCACGCCTTTCCTGATCGGGACCGGCCCCCAGGAGACATCTCCATGACCGCCACGGCCGCCGGACGGGCAGCCATTCTTCGCGAAGCACGTATCCCGGGCGACGGGATCTACGAGGGCACGCGCATCCTGCGCCGGCTGCCCGACGGGTGGGAGGAGCGGCCCTACGAACTGTTCGACGTGGTCCCGCAGGCCAGCACGATCGGCGCCGAGATCAGGGGCGTCGACCTCGCGCGCCCGCTCACACCTCACGTGCGCCATGAGCTGAACCGCGCCCTGCTGGAGTGGAAGGTCCTCTTCTTCCGCTCCCAGCACCTCACCAGCGACCAGCAGCGGTCCTTCGCCCGCAACTGGGGCGAGCTGGAGACCAATCCGCTGCTGGCCGCCGGTGCGAGCGAGGACGTGGTCCGGTTCGACAGGAGCGGCGCCACCACCCCGACCTTCGAGAACGTCTGGCACACCGACGTCACCTTCCGTGAGCGCCCCGCACTCGGCGCCGTGCTGCAACTGCGCGAGGTGCCTACGTTCGGCGGCGACACGATGTGGGCGGACATGGCCGCCGCCTACGACAACCTCCCCCAGGAGGTGAGGGACCGCGTCGACGACGCCCGTGCCGTGCACGACTTCATCCCCGGCTTCGCCCGCTTCTACGCCGCCGACCGGCTCGCCCCCTTCCAGGACCTGTTCCCGCCCGTGGAGCACCCCGTCGTGCGCACGCATCCCGAGACCGGACGGCGCATGCTGTTCGTCAACACCTCGTTCACCACCCGCATCACCGGCATGGACCGCGACGAGAGCGACCGGCTGCTGCGGCTGCTGTTCCAGCAGGCGCACGTCCCGGAGTACCAGGTGCGCTTCCGCTGGCAGCCCGGCGACATCGCGTTCTGGGACAACCGCGCCACCCAGCACTACGCCGTCAACGACTACGGCTCCGGGCGCCGCATCGCGGAGCGCGTCGCCATCGCCGGCGACCGTCCCCGCTGATTCGACGCGTTCCGCGACGCGGCGCCGGGACGCGCATCCATCTGGGCGAAGAGGTGCCCGCGAGAGAGGGCGTCCTCGGCCTCGTCGGGCAAGCCGATCGGTACCCGCACCGCATGATGGCGCCGATGCGGCTCTGGAAGTTCCGCACATTGGTCGCGAAAGCGATGTTTGTGGCGGCCCATGAAGGTCACCTGGCCTGAACGGGACCGGCGGGCTCCGGGCGCGGGCAGCGTGCCCGGTACGCCGCTGCTCCGTACGACGAAAGGCAGACTGATGACGGAGACCCCACCTGTCACCACGACCGATTCCGGCGCCCCGGTCGAGAGCGACGAGCATTCGCTCACCGTGGGACCTGCCGGTCCGATCCTGCTGCAGGACGCCTATCTGATCGAGCAGATGGCGCAGTTCAACCGGGAGCGGATCCCCGAGCGCCAACCGCACGCCAAGGGAAGCGGCGCTTTCGGCCACTTCGAGGTGACCCACGACGTGAGCGCCTACACGAAGGCGGCCGTGTTCCAGCCGGGGACCCGCACCGACCTGGTCACCCGCTTCTCGACCGTCGCGGGTGAGCGCGGCAGCCCGGACACCTGGCGCGACCCGCGCGGCTTCGCGGTGAAGTTCTACACCAGCGAAGGCAACTACGACATGGTCGGCAACAACACGCCGGTGTTCTTCGTGAAGGACCCGATGAAGTTCCAGCACTTCATCCGCTCCCAGAAGCGCCGCGCCGACAACAACCTGCGCGACCACGACATGCAGTGGGACTTCTGGACGCTCTCCCCCGAGTCCGCCCACCAGGTCACCTGGCTGATGGGCGACCGCGGCATCCCGCGGACCTGGCGCCACATGAACGGCTACACCTCCCACACCTACATGTGGATCAACGCCGCCGGTGAGCGGTTCTGGGTGAAGTACCACTTCAAGACCGACCAGGGCATCGAGTTCTTCACCCAGCACGAGGCCGACCAGATGGCGGCGGCCGACACGGACTACCACACGCGCGACCTCTTCGAGCACATCCGCGACGGCGACTTCCCCAGCTGGACCCTGCACGTGCAGGTGATGCCGTACGAGGAGGCCGCGAGCTACCGCTTCAACCCCTTCGACCTCACCAAGGTGTGGCCGCACGGCGACTACCCGCTGATCCCGGTCGGCCGTATGACGCTCGACCGCAACCCGACCGACAACCACGCGGAGATCGAGCAGGCGGCCTTCCAGCCCAACAATCTCGTCCCCGGCATCGGCCCCAGCCCGGACCGCATGCTGCTGGCCCGGCTGTTCTCCTACGCGGACGCGCACCGCCACCGGATCGGCGGCAACTACCAGCAGCTCCCGGTGAACGCCCCCGTCGCGGACGTCCACACCTACTCCAAAGACGGCGCGATGGCGTACCGGAAGACCACCGACCCGGTGTACGCCCCCAACTCCAAGGGCGGTCCCGCGGCCGACACCGCACGCCACTCGCCGCCCAGTTGGGAAGCCGACGGCGCCATCACCCGTGCGGCCTACGTCAGCCACCCCGAGGACGACGACTGGGGCCAGCCCCGCACCATGGTGCGCGAGGTCCTGGACGACGCCGCGCGCGACCGCCTCGTCGACAACGTCGTCGGTCATCTCCTCAACGGCGTCTCGGAACCCGTCCTCAAACGGGCCTTCGAGTACTGGTCGAACATCGACAAGACCATCGGCGACCGCATCGCCCAGGGCGTGCGCGCCAAGGCGGACGAGAAGGACCCGAAGGCCGCCGAGCAGAGCAATCCCGCACGGCGCGACATGCAGGACAAAGCCTGACACATAGGTTTCCCCATGGTGGGCTTCCGTCTTCCGGCACCGCCGGCACGGAAGCCCACTAGCCGTGCTCGCTTCCCGCTGTGGGAGCGGTGGGTGCGGTCCGGGCTTCGTCGGCGCCGTGCTTGAGCACATCGCAGGTGTGCTGGAACTCGTCCGTCAGCCGGGTGGCCTCGGCCATGAGGATGCCGTACGGCTGGGCGGGGTCGCTCAGCGGAAGGGAGCCGGCACGTGCTTCCTCCTCCAGCCGGTCGCGGCACTGCTGAGCCTGCGCGGCGGCTTCGCACAGCTGGTCGGCCTGGTCCTGCAGACGGTCTTCGTCGACCTGGCTGAGCAACTCGGCGATGTAGGCGAGGGAGGCCAGGAAGTCGCCGTAGGAGCGGGCGAAGTCGCCGTCCCCCTGGCTGCCGTCGGCGGCGTGCCACTGATCGAGGCTGCGGGTCGTGGAAGCCACCTGGTGGGAGACGCGTTCCAGGGCGTCGACGACGGCCTGGTAGCCGTCGAAGGACGTGCGGTGGCGATGACGGCGCCTCAGACGTCGCGGGTTGTAGAGGGTGCTCTCCCAGGCGGTGTGGACCGAGGACTGGGCCTGTTGCACGATCGGTGCGAGGTCGGAGGCGCGCCGGCGCCAGTGCCGGGTGCGTTCTTCGTCCAGCTTCCCTTCGCGCAGCGCCGGGTACATGTCGCCGACCAGGTCGCACAGCGAGTGGGCGAGGGTGTGGATGCCGTACTCGGCGCTGCGGTAGCGCAGGGGAGGCAGCACCAGCGTGTTCACCACGACGCCGATGCCGCAGCCGATCAGCACGAGCACGATGATCTGCCCGAGCTGGGACCAGCGCTGTGCGTCGCTGGTGGCCGAGACGTAGGTGGAGAAGGCGAAGAACGCCGCGGTGGCGACCTGGGAGCCCTGGGAGCCCAGGGGCCGCCACCGTCCGATGGCCAGGGCCGCCAGAGTCACCAGCACGAACGTGAGCAGGTGGGGGCCGGCCAGCAGGCCCAGCACCCCCTGCAGTCCCACACCCACGGCGACCGCACCGACGTAGCGCAGGGCCTGCACCAGCGACTGGTAGACGGTGACCTGCATGATCAGCACCGCGGAGAACGGCGCGAACGCCGGCGACTGCGCGGCCATGACATCGCGGGCGATCACCCATGCGACGGCGGCCGCGAGGGTGCTCTTGCCGATGAGGGCCAGGGTGTGCCGCTCGTGCCCGTCCGAACCCGCCCGTCCGAACCATTGCCTCACGCGGGCCGCCCGGCCCTGGGATGCCGCCCGTATGTGCTGCGCTTCCGCAGCGGCTTCGGCCATCTTCGCTCCCGTTCTCGTTTCCGCCTCGGCTGCCGGGCCACGGGGTACCCCGTGCAGGTCACGGCAGACGTGAAAGTGCGGGATGGCCGACGTCGAGGGGAGGCGATGCGCGCGCCGGCCCCGGCCGCTCCACCGAGTGCTCGTCGGCCTGACCGGCCGAACCGACGCACGGCCCGGACGCCCCCAGGACCGGCCCCTGCGGGTCCCACCGGAGGGCGACGGGCGGTTCGGGGTCTGCGGAGGCCGCATCGCCCCGTAGTCTTCGTGGTGACTACGGCGCCACATAGCGGGCGCGAAACCACTGGAGGCAACACCCCGTGCTGATTGCTCAGCGTCCATCCCTGGCCGAAGAGGTCGTCGACGAGTTCCGTTCCCGGTTCGTGATCGAGCCGCTGGAGCCGGGCTTCGGTTACACCCTCGGCAACTCTCTGCGTCGGACCCTTCTGTCGTCGATCCCGGGTGCGGCGGTCACGTCCATCCGTATCGACGGTGTCCTGCACGAGTTCACCACCGTGCCGGGCGTCAAGGAGGACGTCAC
>NZ_JBVJBP010000006.1:310756-348813 GCF_055589465.1 Streptomyces sp. NPDC041940 | reverse complement strand
GCGATGCGGTTGTTGGCTTCCTGGATCTGGGTGTTCAGGAGGGCGAGGTCGCGGTTGACCTCGGCCTGTGCGTTGGCGGGGATCGCCGGGAGCTGGGCGGCGACATTCGGGCAGTTCACGGTGTTCGCAGCGCCGGCGTTGTTGTTGCCTCCGGCGTTTCCTTGGCCGTTGCCTCCTGCGTTGCCCTGGCCGTTGGCACCATTGCCTCCGGCGTTTCCGTTGTCGCAGTTGTTGCCGTTGGCACCGTTGTTGTCTTGGCCGTTGTTGCGGTTGCCTTGGTTCCCGGTGTTGCCGTTGGCGCCCCTGTTGCCCTGGCCGTTGTTGTTGCCTCCGACGTTTCCGTTGCCGCAGTTGTTGTTGCCGTTGCCCTGGTCCCCAGAGTTGCCGTTGCCGTTGCCGTTGCCGTTGTTGAGGTTGCAGGTGGCGAGGGCGTTGACCTGCTGCTGTGCGGGGTTGAGGTTGAGGGCGTTGGTGATGCGGTTGATCGTCGCGGTGCGCTTGTCCTTGAGTGGGTTGAGGATGGCGTTCTGGACGAAGTTGGGTCCGCCCTGGCCGGCGCTGCTGGCGATGCGGTTGTTGGCTTCCTGGATCTGGGTGTTCAGGAGGGCGAGGTCGCGGTTGACCTCGGCCTGTGCGTTGGCGGGGATCGCCGGGAGCTGCGCGGCGACATTCGGGCAGTTCACCGTTGTGGCTGCCGTCTTCGGGGCGTTCTCGGACTGGTCGTTCGTCTGGGACGTCTGCCCCGCCAAGGCTGAGCCGGTGATCAGCGCTCCGGACAACACCACGGCGGCTGTGCCGCCGATCATTGCTACGCGGCGCTTGCGGTATTTGGGAAGAGCCCGGCGCATTCGAATACCTCACGGGTCGGGGGCCGTACCGGCCGGTCGTCGACCGGCCGGTTCTTCTTGATGTAAACGCGGCGCCTGCGTTCGGATGGAGTTACGCGAAACGTGTGACCGAGCGTTCAATCAGTTCTCATTATTTCTGCGAATTTTCCTGCAAAGGCTTCTCGGCAGGGTGTCCTATGTGGTAGCGAAGTGTCGTGTCCGACGTGGTGGCCGTGGAGCTGGTTCGCAGCACGAGAAGACGAAACCGCCTGCCGGACGGCTGGGCCGCCCGGTCGCCCCGGCGTCACAGGTTCTCCGGCGCTGCCACGAACGCCGGCCACAGAAGCGATGCGGCCCCGCTTTAAAGGGTGTTGCAGAAGGTTTGGTGGCGGTCATGGCTGAGCAACGCCTGACGTGCTGTACCTGCTAGGGCGAGGTTGTGCATGGTGGCGACGGCGTGGTGGAGGCCGTCGCCCCTCTGGCGGCAGTCGCGCAGGTTCTTCATCCGGGCGAAGGTGTGCTCGACGTGGGCCCGCACCCGCCGGTGCTCGGCGTTGTCCTCCTCCTGGCCGCGCAGGAGAGGGCGCCCGGCTCGTCTGCGGTGCGGCCAGGTCGGACTCGCGCCAGATGTGGGCGTCTGTCGACTGAGGCCCAGAGCTTCGACACACATTCGACATGGCCACCCGCAAGACCCGGTGACAGCCTTCAGGCCCAAGCGGGCCAGGATCGTGCCGGAGTAGGCCGCGCCTGACCGCCGACCACCTCCTCGACGACGGCCACACCCTGTTCCTGCGCCTGGGCCGGCAGCCCGTGGACATCCCTGCGCCGTTGGACGAGATGCTGCGCGAACTGGCCAGGCACCGACGCGGGCACGGCCCGACGCTCGCCGGATGTGAGTCGCCCTGGCTGTTCCCCGGCGTCCACGCCGGACGTCCGCTCGAGCCGCACAGCCTGGGCCGCCGCCTCAAGAATCTCGGCATCCGGCCCCGACGGGCCCGCAACGCCTCGCTGATGGACATCGCCTCCGAGCTGCCGGCCTATGTCTTCAGCCGCCTGCTGGGCTTCAGCCAGTCCACCGCCTACAACTGGGACACCGACGCCAGCGGCTTCAGTCCCGGCTACGGCGCCGAGGTATGCCGCCGCGCACCCACCTGATCGACGGCGGAGACGCCCTGACCGAGTTCAGACGCCGGTCAGGGCGCGGGAGCTGTCCATGAGGCGTGCGGTGGCGGCGCCGTCGAGCATGATCGGGGTGCGCTGTTCGAAGCGGCCGGGCTTGCCCCAGTAGGCGGGGGCCTCCCAGTCGTTGCGCCGGACGCCTTCCACGACGTTGTGCGCGGAGCTCTCGACTGAGTCGAAGATAAGCGGTCCCAGCACCTTGGCGCCGGCCCGCATGTACCAGGGCGCCTCGCGCATGATGTCGGTCTTGACGCCGCCGGCGTTCACGACTGCGGCGGTCAGGCCCGGTTCGGTGCGGGTGAGATGGGCGGCGTAGTGATGGTTGGCGAGCTGGACCGGCTTGCGGTCGCGCCCGAAGTTGAACGAGGCGAACTCGGGGAAGCGGGCGAAGTCCGCGTCGTCGGTCGGTTCTACCGCGGCGGTCATCATGACCACCGTGGCCTGCGCCTCGGCGCGGCGCAGCGCGGGCAGGAGCAGCTGGGTGAGGTGGTAGCGGCTGAGGTAGTTGACCGCGAAGAAGGGGTGCAGGCCGTCGGCCGTTCGGCTCTCCTGCATCGTGAGTATTCCGGTGGTGTGCACGAGGGCGTCGATGCTCTGGTGCGCGTTCAGGATGTGGCGGGCGGCGTCGCGCACGCCGTCGTGGGTGGACAGGTCGGCGGCGAGGAAGGACGCCCGCTCGGCGGCCGGGCCGAAGGAGGCGAGTGCGGCCTCGCCCTTGCGCGGGTCACGGCCGAGCAGGATGAGGCGGTGGCCGTCGGCGAGGAGGGTGCGTGCGACCTGGAGGCCGATGCCGCTGTTGCCTCCGCTGACCTACGTCTGACCCCCGTCGAGCGGGAGTATCTGCACGGGCTCGCCCGCGGCCGGCAGCGCCCCAGCCGCCAGCCTCCCTCGTCCAGCAGGCACACGCCGCGGGTGCGACCCGAACTGCACCAGCTGCTCGACGTGCTCAACGACGTCTTCGCTGCCCTCGTTGTCAACCACCGTCGCGACGTCCTGGCCGCCAACGACCTCGCTCACGCGCTGCTCACCGATTTCGGCGCGCTGCCGCACCATGAGCGCAACCTGGCCCGGTTCGTCCTGCTCGACCCGGCCGCCCGGGACCTGCACGCCGACTGGGACGAGGCCGCCCGTGGGCACGTCGCCGCCCTGCGCCTGGCCTCAGGCCCCCACCTCGACGACCGGCGCCTCAACGAACTCGTCGGCGAACTGTGCATCAAGGTGCCCGCCTTCCATCTCTGGTGGGACAGCCACGATGTCGGCCAGAGCACCCAGGGGGAACAACACCTGAACCACCCCCTGGTCGGCGACCTCACCCTGCGCCACGAAACCATGGCACTCCCCGCCGACGAGGGCCAGCAACTCCTCGTCTACACCGCTGCTCCCGGCACCTCCTCCGCCGAGTCCCTGCGCCTGCTGGCCAGTTGGACCACACCCGCCACCACGGAAAGGACCTCCACTGCCAATGCACAGCACCCCTGACACCACCACGGCCGACTCACACCTGCGCCTGTTGTGGCCCGAATGGCAGGGCGCCGCCGTCGGCATGGTCGGCCAGCTCGTCCCCGAGTTCCCCTCGCCGACGCCCGCCGCGGCTACGCTGTCGGTACCCAGGTGCTCCAGGCCGTACTACCGCCGCATGACGGCCCCACCGCCACTGTGCCCGTGCCGATGGACGACTTCGGCGCCGAACTATGCGACGGCATCGAGTCGAAGGCCGTGCTCACCCGGCAACTTGGCGACGCATTGAGGATCATCGAAGAACAGGCACCCGCCCGCATCACCACTTTCGGCGGCACCTGCACCGTCAGCGTCGCTCCCTTCACTGCCCTCGCCGACCGCTACGGCGACGACGTCGCAGTCGTCTGGATCGACTCCCATCCGGACGTCGACACCGGCACCACCGACTACAACGGCTACCACACCATGGCCGTTTCCATGATCACCGGACACGGTGACCCTGAGATGTCCAAGCTGCTCCCGGCCGTCATCCCGGCCGAACGCGTCGCCCTCGTCGGGCTGCACGACTGGACCGAGGACGCCTACCAGCACGTCGCCCAATGGGGCCTGACCGCCTTCAACCCCCGAGAACCTGCGCACCATCACCCAGCCGCTGCTCGACTGGCTCACCGCCACCGGCTGCTCGCGCGTCGCCCTCCACCTCGATGTCGATGCCATCGACGGCGGCGAGGGCAGCCTCGGCCTGGCAAAGATCCCCCACGGCCTCACCGGCTCCGAGGTCAATCGGATCGCCCAGGACATCGAGCGCACCTCCGATGTTGTGGCCGTCACCGTCGCCGAGTTCATCCCCCGTGACGTTCTCCACCTTCAGCAGGTCCTGCGCGGCTATCCCCTGACGTCCTACTGACTGCCCGGCGAGGGCTCCTTTGTCGGCCTCGGCCATGCGCATGCTGCGAGTCCACGACGAACAGACGAACGAGGTGAGCACGTGATCACCCCGCTACTCTGCACCCCTGCACCTGGTCCGAGAAGGCGGATTCATCATTCGCCGCCGGGATCGCTACAGCCTGGGCCTCAGCTAGCGCCTTAACGCTGTGAACCTACTGCCTGAAGCCGCGGGGGTGACTTGGTAGAGGAACTCCTTCGCCTGGTGGACGCCGGTTCTACTTGACGTTATTCTCGACAAATTCCTTGATGATGGGTAGCCCCTGACCCCAGCCCTGGACCCAATCAAACACTGGCTGGATGGGCGTATTCCAATCATATTGGGCACAAAGTGCCCAAGTTACGAAGAATGCAAGAATCGCACTAAGTGTGCTATCTGCGGTCCTTTTGATCCATCTCCCTACGGCAGAGAAGTCCTGACGTTCCCTAATGTACTGGTCGCGGCCTGCCATATAGGCCCGGGAATCGTCGTTGGTTTCGGCCCGCATGTGTACGTACCGCTGATCGCTTCGTCCCTCCTCTCTGTGTTCGTCGGAGAGCCGGTCATGTGCGGGGTCGTAATCGCCGACCGGCAGCGGTATTTCGCGGGGACCTGACCTGCCTGCGTGGCCAGATGGAGGCGGAAGGACATAGTCCCCTGCCGCATCCGGTTGATGGTCACTCATTTGTGCCGAAGTTCTGGTCTCGACCAGCCATAAAAATGCGACTGTTCCCGTGGGAGCTTCCGCTCTGATGAACTCTAACCTTATTCGATTGCGTCGCGTGAATCATTTCAGCCAAGGCTTCACTTGCGGCGGAGTTCGATTGGATCAATGCCACTGCTTCACGATGCCACTGGTTGACTAGAGAACTCTCAAACTGGCACCTTGTGTCAGCTTGCATTCCCATCAGGCGAGTGCGATTGGATTCCAGGAGTTGTCCGGTCGCATCTGCCCTGTCGGGCTGAAATCGTCGCCAAATTTCTACGGCCCGGTTGCGCACTTCTTGCCAGGTGTCTGTAGCCATTGATGCCACGATAGCGCCGCCGAATGTGCTTGCTAGCGCCACAATTTCCGGATCCATGCTGCCTCCGTAATTCACCGGGACCACCATGTCCCGACAAATGAGACTACGCGTGCTAGTCAACCGAGGGGTATAGGCTATTTGGCCCCACGGTCGCCATCCGGAAAGCGTATGACGCACTACGCCTTGTTTTTCAGAGTCGCCCGAGAGGGTGGAGACACGCTCGTCATCCACTGACGGTCACTCATACGGGTGTTGCTCAATGGGGCTGGCCGCGTGCCAGTTCCCTCACCTGATTGGTGGCCATTCTGCAACGACCTCAGAAAATGACGTCGTAACCACCGGTACCCTGCAGTGTCCCCGAGGATCTCACCAACGCCGCTCACATCCAGGCCAATCGTGTGGCCATGAGGCTGGTGTGCATGGCGGTCAGGTAGTCGAGCCGGTCTTCGCGCAGGCGGTTCGCGATGACGACGGTGATCAGGGGTGCGGGCACGTCTTGGTCTCCGGTGAGCGGGGCGGTTCAACGTCGTGTGGCGTTGCGCCGGGACGTGGTCGCGGATGCGGGCTTCGCGGGCCTGGCAGCAGCGGCGGGCGCAATCACTGGAGGCGGCTGTTCGAAGGTCCAGTGGGCGGGGTGATCACTGAATCGAGTGCGCGGGTCGGTGTCCCATGGGACGAGCGGTCCCCAGCCCGCCTGGATCCGTACGCTGATGACTTCGATGCCCCTCGGGCGCAGGACATAGCCCCACTCGAAGTCTTGTTCTGCGGCTGATTGCGGGGTGATGGCCCTGCGGGTCGGCGAGGAGCCGTCCGGGGCGATCAGGAAGTTGTCGAGGGCCCTGCTGGACCACTGCATACCGCCGGTCAGTTCGGTGACCAGCGAGGGTGGTGCACCGTCGAGGAGATCGGTGCCCAGGGTGTCCCAGCCGAGGGTGACACCGTCGACGAGGTGCCGGGCCATGGCCTCCACATCACGGCTGAAGCGGTACTGGAAGGCGGCGAGTAGCAGAGGCACCTTGTGACTCGGCTGGCTGAGGTAGTGGACGACGATGCCGTTGTAGCCGTCGGTGGTGCGGCGGGCGATGAAGGAACTGGTAGACAGAAGTGTCTCCGGATGGAACAGGGGGACATTGGGCAGACATCAGGGCCGTACGGCAGTAGGAAGTGGCGCCTCTAGGCGGGACTCGACCAGGACGTCACGGGCGGGCCGGAGGCGTCGGTGCGGGCGCAGGTGTAGCCGATCAGGCGGGACGGGGCGGCCTTGGCGGGGGCGGTGGCGGCGCCGTTGCACACGAACGTGTACCGGATGGACGTGCGGGGCACGTCGTGGAGCCAGGCCCTGTCGTCCGGGCCGGGGTTGATCCGCAGGCCGGAGTGCGCGACGGCGTCGGGGCCTTGCCCTTCTGGCTGGAGAGTGCGGTGGTGAACCAGCGGTCCTGTCCGGCGGCCAGACGCGGGATGTAGAGCTGGGCGTTGGCGGTGTCGTAGGACCACGGCTTGTACGGCTTGCGGTCGGCTGCGGAAAGTCCTTCGGTCGCGGGGAAGGTCACGCGAGTTTGAAAGTGGCGCAGGTCACTTCTGTTCGACCGATTACTTCGCCTCTTGCCTCCGGTCATACGGGCAAAGCGCATCAACGCCCCAAGATCGTTCTGCATCAAGCGATGGGACACCACCGACATGACTGAACCCGTGAAGGGCCCTGCCAGCTACTTCCCTTCGATCGAGAAGAAGTACGGCCGTCCGATAGCAGAGTGGAAGGAGATCATCCGTTCCTCGCCCTTGACCAAGCACATGGAACTCGTCTCCTGGCTTAAGACCGAACACGGGCTGGGGCACGGTCACGCAAACGCCCTCGTCGCGCACACCCTTGCCGAGGGAAGCGGGAAGTAAGCCGCACCATTCGGGCACTGCGCCATCGCCACCCGTTGTGATCGCGTTGCGAAATGAGAACACGGCCGACGAGCCGGGGCGTCCGGCACCTTGCCGACCACCGCGACACCCTGCCGACGATCGCCCCGCTGGGAGCCCTTCAGCGGGGAAATCCCGATCTCACTCATTGGCACCCTCAGTGCCGGACTCGTCGGCATTTTCAGCGTCGCCCAACATGCCGGGAAGGCGGAGAAGGCGGTGGAAGTGGCTGCTTGGCCAGGCGAGGGGCGGCAGGCGTGGGGTCGGCGTCCGGTTCGCGGTCCGGGAGCGCCTGGCCCCAGGGTGTGAACAGCATGGTGACCTAGTCGGTGTGCGTTGCGCCGCCGGGCGTGCATCGCGTCGATCCCGTGCGTTTGAACACCCCCTCGGTCTCCAGTCGTCTTCCGTCCGGACCGGTGAGTGTTCTGCAGGTGACCAGCTCCCAGCCGTCGTCGGCTGCCTTCGTGCCGGTCCGCTGGCCGGGGCGCGGCGGTGTCCGGTGGGACGAGGGCGCGGGTGTGGTGGCGTACTCCGGCGCTCGCGGCGCGGAGGTAGGGGTGCGCGTCGCCCGGGGGTGTGCGAGAGATCAAGGTGGGTCCTTCCTGCCGGGCGGCAGGGGGCAGTGACGGGTGGTCCGTCGCGGATGAACGAAGAGCAAGGGCCGACACCGGCCGGCAAGGTCCGGCTCACAGGGCGGTTCGGGCGAGTGGGAGTGCGGTGAGGGTGAAGGCGTTGGGCTGCTGGTAGTTGAGGCGTCGCAGGTCGACGCCGGAGGTGACGGCGTGGGTCTCGATCTGTGCGCAGGCGGCATCCTGGAGGGCCTCGGTCTCGGCGGTGACGGTGACCAGGCCGGTCAGGGCCACATCCGCGTGCCCGGCGATGAGCTGGCGTTCACGCTGCTTGACGTCGGCGTACTCGACGGAGTCTTCCTCGCTGTCGACCTGTCCGCGGCGGGCGCGCTCGTTGGCGTCCGCGATGATCGCGGCCTTCTTGCGCTGAACGTCCCGCAGCGCCGACTCGAGCCCCTGCGGCACGTATGTATGGGAGAGGCTGCGGCGCACGCCGGCCGTGAGCATCAGCCCGTGCAGGAACCCGGCTCCCATCTCGGTCCTCGGCCAGTTCTCCACCCAGTACGTGGCGTGCCGTGCGGAGTCGGTGGCGAGGCGGTCGTACTCTTCGAACTGGACGACGGGACCGGCGGCGGGGTCGGCTTCGGCGCGGCCGGTCTCGGACCATTGCTGGAGGGCGGCGAGGGCTTTCGGGTCGTAGGCGGTGCGGATGACGGCGGCGATCTCCCGCACGGTGAGCCATCCGGTGACCTGGAGTCCGGCGTTGCGGGCAGCCTGCGCGATGGAGGCGGTGGTCTGCTCCAGGACGGTGAACGCTCCGGGCAGTCCTCCGCCGGCCTGGTGGATCAGGCGCCGGGCGGCCTTGAGGCCGAGGGAGATGGCGAGGTAGGTCTCGTGCGGGGCAGCGGCGGGGCCGGCTGAGGAGACCAGTTCGGAGTAGATCTGTCCGGCGACGGGGGTCTGGGGCTGCCCGTTATGGGTCCAGTGGCGGGTGAGGGTGTCGCCACTGTCGGGGACGGTGCGCTCCAGCACCTGCACGGGTGGCGATGTGCCCGGTGCGGGCGATGCCGGCCAGCGCGCGTCCCCAGCTGCTCACGTTGTGGTTCTGGGCGGCGGGGTCGAGGAGGGCGAAGGCGCGGGAGGTGACGCGGGCGATGGCGGTCAGCGTCTGCCGGTGGGGGTCGTGGACCGCTGCGGCGCCGTTGGCGGAGTCGCCGGGGGTGACCACTTTGAGGGAGGCGGCGGTGCCGGGCAGGTGGAGGATGCCGTCCTGCCGGGGGCGGGTGAGGGGCCGGGCGAGCCAGAGCGTCTGGCCACTGCGGCGGCGGTGCGCGTAGCGGGCGACGATCGGCGCCCAGTCGATCAGGGAGCGGCCGTGCCGGCGGATCATGACGAGCGCACCGGCTGCCGCCCACAGCGGGGCCAGGGCGACGACGCCGAGCAGCCCGGTGGAGATCACCGTCATCAGCAGAAGCGCCAGCGTGGCCGAGACGAGGATGAGTTGGGGCTGGGAGAGGCCGAGGAGGATGCCGCGGCGGGAGCGGTGCGGGAACTTCACCGTGACCGGGGCGACGGAAAGATGGAGTCGGTCAGGGGATCAGGGGCCGGTCGGCGGCGAGGCCCCTCCGCTGGACGTGGCGTTCTGTGATCCGGAGGACGAGATGGCGCCCTGCGGCGGCGGAGTCGTGGTCGGGGGAGCGAATTGCCATCCGCTGTCCTGGCCGGACGCGGCGTTCGCCCCGGATCCCCCCCGCCTGGCCGCTGGTGTCGTCGGACACGCTCGTCGGTGCGGGCTGGACGGCCTTGTCCAGACCGGACTTGATGGCGTGGCCACCGGGCGAGCCGCCCGCGCCGCTGCTCTGCGAACCTTCCTGGCCCTCGCCGCCGCCGGTCGGGTTGGCGGCGATGTCGCCGGGGAAACCTCCGCTGCCGGCGGTCTCACTGCCCAGCGCTGCGGCGCCTGCTCCGGCGCCACCGGTCCCGGCAGTAGCCGCAGCGGCGGCGCCCTTGCGGGCGGCCTTCTCGGCATGGGCTTTGGCCATCTGCGCTCCAGCGCCACCGGCCCTTGCTGCGCAGAACTCGTCGGCGTAGAGGTCGTCCCAGGCGCTGTCGCTCGAACCGCCCATGGTCACGTTCGCCCCGGCCAAGACGTCCACGACCTCGCCGCGGATCCGGGGCGGGACTTTCGCGGCCAACGTACTGGCCGAGGGGCGGGACGCGCGGTGCCGGCAGTTCACGGTCTCGGGCGGCGACAAGTTCGCCGGGGTCGACCGGCGGGCGGGGCGTACCGGCTCTCCGCTGCTGGCCGGTGCGCTCGCCTGGATCGACTGCGAGATCACCGACGTGCTGGGCTGAGCCGGCCGCCCAGGCCCGCAGGGTGCGGGCGTCCCGTGAAGGAGCGTGGAGTCTCCCGGTAAGGCGTGGTACCTAGTAGCCGGTGTTGCCGATCCGCAGCGTCTCATAGGGTCGGTCTGTGATGATCAAATTGGGCGAGCTACGCAGGCTCGGCGTCCCGACCCCCGAGGCGCGGTTGCACTTCGAGGCGGAGCGGCGGGAGATCGGGGGCGGGCCGGGGCGCAGGTTGCTCGTGGTCGACGGGGAACCCGCCTTCGAACTGAGCTTCTGGTGCGGAACATGCCCGTTTCTGTTTCGCCGGTTGGAGACCGCCAGGCAGACGTTGTCGCTGGAGAGCGTGCAGGAGCGGCTCACCGGCGCGCTGGCCGATCCGGACGAGGGCGGCGTGATCGATGCGTTCGGTGCGTTGCTGCCGGAGGGTGAGTACCTTCCGGTACTGCTCCGCGTGGAGCCCCGTCTGGTCGTCCCCGGCCAGGAAGGCGACTACTTCAGCGGCGAGCAGGTGGCCACGTGGGGGCTCGACCAGTTCTGGGGACTCCCTGCATACCCGCACACGCCGTACTACCGGACCTTCGAGACCCCAGTCGACGCGTCCTCTCACCTCTATGAATTCGTCGTGCCCATGGTTCCCCCCACATGGAACACGAGGGAGCGCGTCGAGGAGTACGTCGAACTCATGGGCCGGGGAACGGTCCCGACGGCTGTGGCGGTCTCGACGCTGGACGTATGTGAACCCGCCTCCGGCCTGCCGGCCGACCACTATCGGCACTGGGGGCTGACGCACTTCCTCCTCGACGGCCACCACAAACTGGAGGCTGCGGCCACAGCGGGCCGCCCGGTGCAGCTCCTTTCGCTCCTGGCCCTGGGAGAAGGCCTGGCCGATTCTGAAGAATGTGCCCGGCTGCCTGCTCTGCGCGCCCAACCCTTCTCGGCTCGAGCGACCGCTACCTGAACCAGCGCGACGAACACGCGGCGGCCGTCCGGCTCGCTGGCTCCACTCCACGCCTATTTCGTCAATCGGGAGCCCTCGGACATCAACTCGGCCGTGTGAAGGACACCGCGGTCGCGCCCGACCACAGCCGATGTCGACGCGATCTTCGCTGTCCACCGCGATCCTGAGACCTGTGCCCATAACCCGTCCGATGCACTCGCCCGGCTTGAGGAAGCAGAGGCGCTCTACCACCGTTGGGACGACCAGCACAGCATCTCGACACCGAGGGATCTGACGGCTTCGACTGGATCTACAGTGCCCAACCGGCGAACAGGGGGGTGAACGTTGCCTGATGCGGCACTAGAAGTGCCGTAGGCGCAGCAGGAACTGGCAGCCGCCGGAGCGGCTGTCGGCGTCGATCTTCACCGTGACCGGAGTGCCGACGAAGGCCGAGCGGTACTGGCCCGCGGGCAGAGCGTCCGGGCACTGGCCGGCATCGCCGTCGGGGTAGAACTGGACGTCGAGGACGATCCTGCCCGTCACGGTGAAGGTGAGGTTGCACCAGCCCGGCCGGCCGTCGGTGTCGACCCTGACGGCCTGCCCGAACACCGGGATCGGCAGGATCGGCACCGGGTTGGTGCCCTGGTAGCTCCCGCACTGACCGGCGTCACCGCCGCTGCTGGGCTGGAGCGAGTAGCTGATGGAGGCGCCCGCGAGTGCGCTGTCCGGGTCGTAGACGCCGAACGCCAGCTGGCAGCCGCCGCCACGGCCGTCGGTGTCGAAGCGGATGGCCTGCGTCCAGTCCGGCGAGGCGGCCCACTGCTCCCCGGTCCTTCCGCCGCACTGCCCCGCATCGCCGTCGGCGTTGAACTGGATGCCGAGCTGCGGAGCGGCGGCGCTGAGCGGGGCCGTTTCCGTCGCGTACGCCGCCGCACTGGACAGACCGGCGACCATGACCGCGCCGGCGGTCAGGACGCGGGCCAGCGATCTCAGACGTCCGGCCATCCGTAAACCCCTCATGCGAGAGTCTCCTCGAAATTCGTGGGCGCGACGGATGGGCCCGCCGCGCCACTGTCGTGTGCCGACCGGCCGGCACGCCCGGCGAGTCCAGACCGCAGTATTGGGCGCTGACACCCCGCTCGTATCGCCGTGAACACGCCAATCTTTGGGTCCGGCCGAGACACAGCGGTCGCGGATCTGGGCGTGGTGATGGCTGCGACACCGGCCCCCGGCCGCAGGCGGGCAGCGTGTCGCGCTCGTCCACCCGGACCGCGGCGAGATCGACACGGTGGCGCTCAGCTATGTAGACCACCAGACCCTCCACCGCCGCCCACCCCGCCCTCATCGCGACACAGAGCCCCCGGAATTCCCAGCATGGGGTCCGGGGGCTCTGTCGTCCGCGAGCGGGTAGACGCCTCGTTGGGCTGCCGCAGTGATCGAGTCTTCACGGGTGCCGGGCGACCCTTCCGAGATTCGACTGCGCATCTCCTACGACGACGATGGTCGGCGTGTCAGGAGGCGGGTGCTGCCACGTACTCGAGTGCATAGCCGGATCCGTGGCGTGTCACCCTGCCGATGCCGGGGGAGTCCAGGTGGGCGCCGGCGACGAAGTATCCCGGTTCGGTGAGCTGCTGAAGCAGTGCGTTGCGGGCCTGGCGGGCCTGCGGCTGGTCGCCGTCGAGCTCCCATGACACGTTCGGCTGGTCGAACTGGATGGAGGGCACGTGCACGGTGTCACCCCACACAAGAAGTCGGCCGCTGCTGCTGCGTGCCTCATAGACGGTATGGCCGTGTGTGTGTCCGGGAGTGGGTAGCGCTGTGACCCGGTCGGTGACTGCGACTTCTTCGGAGACCGGCACGACCCGGTCTCGGATCGGCGCGAGACGCCCGGTGAACACCGCTGCGTCGCCCTCGCCGATCCATACGCGTTCCAGCGCGGGGAACGCTTGTGATCCATCGGGCGCGATCAGACCGTTCACGTGATCTTCGTGGTTGTGGGTGATGGCCACGTCGGTGATGTCACCGCGGTCGATGCCGGCCTCGTTCAGGGCGTCGAGAAGCGATCCCATGGTGGAGTGCCAGGCATTGGACGCGCCGGTGTCGATGAGGACCGAGCTGGTGCCGTCGGTGATGTAGAACGCGTTGACCGACAGACGCAGATTGCCGTCGATGAGCGGGACCGTGTCCGGCACCGTCTCGAGCGTGTGTCCGCTGTCGTCACGCAGCCGGGTGGGCGGCATGTCGACGTAGCCGTCGCGCAGCGAGACAACTGTCAGGTCACCGAACTCGAAGGTGGTGTGGTGCTTGCCACTGGAGGTGGGGCGCATGAGATCTCCTGTGTAGAGCCGAGGTGATGCGGTAGGGGCTGGTGGGTCGTCGCGTACTACGGTTCCCGCGAGCAATGCCGCTGCGGCGGTGGCAGTCGCGGCGCCGACGAGGAGCAGGACGGTGCGGCGCGTGGTGCTGCTCAAGAATCCTCCGGTCCAAGACGTGGATGTTCGGGCTGTGACACGTGTGGAAGCTGACGGGCTGTCAGGGAGCCGAGGGTCGCCAACGCCGCGACGACGACGCCGAACGCCGTGGTGCCGGCGGTCGGTCCGACCGCGTCGCTGAGATAGCCGTCCGCCACCGGAAGCGTTCCGGCCAGGAGGTAACCGCCCGCGGTCAGGGCCGCGTTCGCCTCTCCAAGACGCCCGGACGGCACCACCTCGGCCAGCGTGGACAGCCCGCCCAGCTGCGATGCGCCCTGGCCAAGGCCGGACAGCACCGCCGTGACCAGCAGCAGCGGCACCGACGTGAGCGCCACCGCTGCGATCAGCGCCACCATCGCGGCCACGGTCAGCACCGCACCCATCTGGAACAGCGCCGGGACGCGTACGGCGCGGACCGTGAACTGGATGCCGGTAGCCGCGGTGAAGAGCAGGAAGATGAGGCCGCCGGACAGCAGCCGGTTGTCCGAGTGCAGGAGTCCAGCGAGCAGGGAGGGGCCCAGGCTGAGGACGAAGCCGGTGGCGGTGATGGCCGGGGCGAAGACGGCCAGGCTCGTCAACAGGGCGCGACGATGGGCCCGTGGCACGGACGGCATCCGCAGCACCCGCCCTGATCGGCGCACGCTGGTTGCCTTCGCCGGCGGCATGCGCAGCGCCAGCAACCACGCGGCCAGCATCACAAGCAGCTGCACCACGAAGACCGTCACCGTCGGGTACGGCAGGGCTTCCGAGAGCACGCCGGTGAGCAGCGGACCGAACGCCGCGCCGGCGACCATCGCGGTCGAGGCGATCAGCCCGCCGAGCTTCTTGTCACCCTCGGGCGCCAGGTCTGATACGGCGGCCATGCCGGACGACAGGATCGCCCCGACCGCGATGCCGCTGAGCACGCGGGCCAGCCCCAGTACCGCCACCGAGTGGGCGGTGATGAACAGGGCGGAGGCCACAAGTCCCAGCATCAGGCCCGGCAGCAGCACCGGACGGCGCCCGTACCGGTCGGCCAAGGTGCCTCCGATGGACAAGGTCAGCAGCAGCCCACCGATGTATCCGGCGTAGATGAGTGTGAGCGTCGCGGCTGAGAAGCCCATCCGGTCCTGCCACAGCACATACAGCGGCGTCGGCTCATTGGACAGCGCCATGGCCGCGATCACCGGCCAGGCCGCCAGCCACATCCAGCGGCGCGAGGCCACCTGGCGCGGTTCGCCCGCACCAGACTTGGCGGGCACGGTGGGCGCGGCCGGCGTGGGGAGGGGGGACATTCGAGAGCTCCGGGAAACAGTGGAGGAGGCAGGGTTCGGGGCTGGCCCTATGCCGGGTGGCTGACCGTGTTGCGCAGGGAGCCCAGCTCCGTGATGGCGCATGCGACGACGTCGCCGGACTCCAGGAAGCGGGGCGGGGCGAAGCCGATGCCGACGCTGGCCGGGGTGCCGGTGGCGATGATGTCCCCGCCGCGGAGCGTGATGCCGGTAGAGAGGGTGCTGATGAGTTCCGGGATGTCGAAGATGAGCTACTCCTGCGCGTGGTCGTGGTAGTTCTTGCCGACCGCATACAGATTGCGCGGCAGCGGGATCGGCGCACACCGGCGAGGCCCGGACGCCACGGGCAGGCCGCACGCGGCATCGAGGGCCGACGCGAGGTCGTCCCAGGTGTCGATGACCTCCAGCGTCGTGTCCTGTTCGACCACGCCTGTCAGATCGCGGATCGTGCCGTCCGTGTCGAGGCGGCCGAGGGCCGCCTTGTGGGTCCGAGGGTCAATGAATGTCACCAGCTTCATCGACTGCACCTCCTTCACGAGCCAAACCCAGCGCAACCAATTGGCGAATTGGTTGCCTCTGGTCCTGATTGGGTTCGATTGGCTACGGTAGCTCGTCCGATTTGCGCATGTCCAGCCGGGAGCGCTGCGTTAGGATTGGTCCAGATTGGTTGCGCAGTAGGGGAAGGTGAGCATGGCCGAGCAGGCAGAGACCGGGCGTCCATCGGACACGGGTGGGCAGGTGCGGGCGTTGATCGAAGATGGCCTGCGCGCGGGGCGACTGGCTCCGGGCAGTCGGCTGCCCACCGAGCGGGCTCTCGCCACCGACCTCGGCGCCTCCCGCGCGGCCATTCGCCAAGCGCTGGGCATGCTCGAGCGGGAAGGCGTCATCACCCGACATGTGGGCCGCGGAACCTTCGTCGCCGCACCGGCTGATCGCGAAGAGCCGGGTGTCCTGCAGACCAGTCCCGCCGAGATCATGACCGCCCGACTGGTGATCGAACCGGAGATCGCATACCTGGCCGCCCAGCACGCCACCCCCGCAGATCTCGCCGAGGTCCAGCGAGGACTCACCCGTGGCTGCGCAGCAGCCACCCACGCCGAGTTCGAGTCCTGGGACTCCGTATTCCACCGGGCGATCGCCCAAGCCGCCCACAACGGCCTGCTCTTGCAGATGTTCGACACCATGAACGCCGCCCGCGACCTGCCGGTCTGGGGCAACATCAAGCGTCGCTCGGCCAGCCCGGAGCGGCGTATGCGCTACGAGGCGGCCCACCAGCAGATCGTCGAAGCTCTCAGCGACCGCGATCCGGATGCGGCCCGCCAGCAGATGCGAGCCCACCTGCTCGACGTGCGGACCAACCTTCTGGGGCCGACCTGACGGCCGATGGCCACCCCGTCAGGCCCGGCGGCGCCGCTGTGCACACTCAGTCGGACGCAGGTCTGGATGCGCAGGCGGCGCGCTCGGCGGCGTTCAACTTGCCGACCTGCTTCTTCCCCGTGGTGAGGAGCTCGGCGCGGGCAGCCTTGAAGCCGGTGATGATCACTGGGTTGAAAGGCTGGGAGGCACTGTGAGCGTGGGGCGCCCCGAGAAGCTGGCCTACGACCGGGCCGGCGCGGCCCAATGCGACCGGCCCTACTGGAGCTGGCCTGCGGAACAGGCCAGTGGACCCCAAGGCTCGCCGCCCGAGCGCAGGTGGCAGCCGCCACGACGCTACGACACCGTCGGCTGCCCCACTTCTGGAACACCGTCGCCGCCGCCCGCGCGCCGGGCGGCAGACACACCGGACCGGGGAACACACGAACCGTCAGGTGTCGAACTCGTGGTCGCGGGTCTCCGGAAGGGCCAGCAGGCACAGCAGGCTCAGCAGGCAGAGGCCACCGGTGTAGAAGCCGAGGACGAGCGGGGAGTCCCAGTGGCTGTTCAGCCAGGTGGCGACCAGCGGGGCGAAGCCGCCGCCGAGGGTGTTGGCGAGGATGAAGGCCGCGGAGGCTCCGCTGTAGCGCAGCCGGGCGGGGAACAGCTCGGGGAGGAACGCGGCCACCGGGGAGAACATGAGCGCGAGCAGCATGAGGCCGACCGTGTAGGCGCCGGTGATCAGCCAGGCGTCGCGCGAACTCAGGGAGGCGTACATGGGCACCGCCCACAGCACGCAGCCGACGGCTCCGGTCAGCATCACCGGGCGGCGGCCGATCCGGTCGGACAGCCTGGCGACCGGGAGGGTGATGGCGATGCCGGCCGCGGCGCCGATGCTCGCGGCGGTCAGCATCGTGTTCTGGGGGATGCCCAGTTCCTTCGGGCCGTACGAGAGGCTGTAGACGATCGTCAGGTAGTAGACGGCCGAACCGCCGATCGCCGCGCCGGTGCCGAGCAGCAGCCGGCCGGGATACCGCTGGAGGAGCGTGGCCAGCGGAAAGCGGGACTCCGGGGCCGGGGCCGGGGCCTGTGTCTGTGCGGTGCGATGCGCCGCGTCGCGGAACACGGGTGACTCGGACACCGTCGTACGCACCCACAGGCCGATCGCCACGAGCACGGTGCTGAGCAGGAACGGGATACGCCAGGCCCAGTCGGCGAAGCCGTCCCGGCCGGCGATGTGGAGCGTGGGCAGGATGACGGCGCTGGACAGCAGGAAGCCGAGCGAGGGGCCGGCCTGCGGGACCGACGCGTACAGCGCGCGGCGGCCGGGCGGTGCGTGCTCGGCGGCGAGCAGCACCGCCCCGCCCCACTCGCCGCCCATGCTGAGGCCCTGGAGCAGACGGAGTGCCACCAGCAGGACGGGAGCGAGGAGTCCGGCGGTCTCGTACGTGGGCAGCAGACCGACGCCGACGGTGGCCACGCCCATCAGCAGGAGGGAGGCGACCAGGGCCTGTCTTCGGCCCAGCCGGTCACCGATCGTTCCGAACAGGACGACGCCGAGGGGACGGGACAGGAACGCCGCGGCGAAGGTGAGGAACGCGGCGAGGGAGGAGACGGTGGGGTTGCCGGAGGGGAAGAAGGCGGGGCCGAGGACGAGCGCGGAGGCCGTGCCGTACACGGCGAAGTCGTAGTACTCGATCGTGGTGCCGACCAGGCTCGCGACGGCGACTCGCGGGGCCTCGGCCCTCGCGGCGGCTTTCTCTGTCGTCTTGGACAGCGATTCGGGCATGGGAAGTCACCCTAGGCCCGGGAATTCGAATTCGACAAGGAAGCGACACGGAAATCCGGTCGTCCGAATTATCGAACGCGATCGGAGGGGTGGGCGGAGGAATTTCCTGCCGTTTACACGTGGCATTCGCAACAAAGCGCCCGAGACTCCACGAACAGCACCCCATGCGGTCGTCAATCCCGCTGCACCTGTCGTATTGCTGTCAATATTCATGCCGGGTGCCGCATAAATATTGACCGGTGATCGCACCTTGCCAACCGGCCGCCGCACGGGAAATGCTCACAGCGGCGCAACTTGAAAGTTCTACGACCATCGTTTTTCGGACTTTATGCGGCCACCGGCTGGGGAGGCGTATTACCCATGCTGAAAACCGGCAAGTTATTACGCTTGAGAAGACTTTCGCTGGCGGGTGACGGCCGGCATCTGCTCGTTCCTCTCGATCACAGTGTTTCGGACGGCCCGATCGTCCCCGCCGGAAAGTGGGACGATCTGCTCCGGGCGCTGGTGGACGGCGGGGCCGACGGGATCATCGTCCACAAGGGGCGCGCCCGCGCCTTCGCGCCGGACATCCTCAAGAGCTGCGCGTTGGTGGTGCACCTGAGCGCCAGTACCGCCTGCTCCGCCGACGTCCACGCCAAGGTGCTGGTCGCCGATGTCGAGGAGGCCCTGCGGCTCGGCGCGGACGCGGTCAGCGTCCATGTGAACATCGGCTCCGACACCGAGGCGCGACAGCTCTCCGACCTGGGGGCGGTGGCCCGTTCCTGCGACGCGTGGGGCATGCCGCTGATCGCGATGGTCTACCCGCGCGGCCCCCGGATCGAGGACCCGCGCGACCCCGCCCTCCTGGCGCACCTGGCCAACGTCGCCGCGGACCTGGGCGCGGACATGGTGAAGACCTCCGTCGCCCTGCCCATCGAGCGGATGGCGGAGGTGGTGGCGGGCAGCCCCATCCCCGTCCTCGCGGCGGGCGGACCGCCGGACGGCACCGACCTCGTCGAGTACGGCACCGCCGTGATGGCCACCGGCTGCCGGGGGCTGGCCGTCGGCCGCCGGATCTTCTCGGCGCCCTCGCCCGCCTCCCTGGTGGCCCGCCTCGCCGCGGTCGTACACGGTGACGGCGGCGCTTCGAATGGCATGAGCATGACCCATCCCTCGACGTTCGTGGCAGGAGTCGCATGAGGTTCGCATGGATCGATCTGCGTCAAGTCCCCGGCCCGCAGCTCCAGGCGGTGGTGGACGCGGCCGTCCACGCCCGGATGGCCGGGGTGGTGGCCGCCGACGCCGAACTGCTCGCCACACTGCCCCCGACCGTCACCCGGGTACTGGCACCCGAGGGCCGGGCCCCGGCCGCCCCGAAGAAGCCCGGTGACAAGGCGGAGAGGGACACCGGCGCCAAGGAGGCGAAGGGCACCGACGGCGCCGGGTCCGCGTCCGGGACCGGAAGCTCCCCGGCCGGCGGCGGAATCGACGTCCTGCTGCGGAGGTTCGGCACCGAGGACGAACTGGACGCCCTCGCCGCCGGCAACCGCGCCGCCGGTGGCACACCCGCCGCCGGCGTCGTCGACGTACGGGACGACCGCACGCTCCAGCTGTCGTGCGCCGGCGCCATGAAGCTGCCGTACACCGTCATCCACTTCGCCGACCCGACCAAGATCCCGCTGGAGATCGTGCTCGCCGCGGCCGAGTCCGCCGACGGCAAGCTGGTGACCGTCGTCGACGGCCTGGAGGAGGCGGCGATCGTCTTCGACGTGCTGGAGCGCGGCTCGGACGGCATCCTGTTCACGCCCCGCAGCGCCGACGAGGTGTTCGCGCTGGCACGGCTGCTGCAGGCCACCACACCCCAGTTGGAGCTGTCCACGCTGACCGTGGAGAGCATCCGGCACGTCGGACTCGGCGACCGGGTCTGTGTCGACACCTGCTCGCACTTCGAGGAGGACGAGGGCATCCTCGTCGGCTCGTACTCCTCCGGCTTCGTCCTGTGCTGCAGCGAGACCCATCCGCTGCCGTACATGCCGACCCGGCCGTTCCGGGTCAACGCCGGGGCCCTGCACTCGTACACGCTCGGACCCGACAACCGCACCAACTACCTGAGCGAGGTGGGCTCCGGCAGCGTCCTGCTGGCGGTCGGCGCCGACGGCCGCACCCGGCGGGTCGTGGTCGGCCGCGCCAAGCTGGAGTCCCGGCCGCTGCTGGAGATCCGCACCCACGCCGAGGACGGACGGCTGGTCAGTCTGACCGTGCAGGACGACTGGCACGTACGGGTGCTCGGCCCGGGCGGGAAGGTCCTCAACGTCACCGAACTGCGGACCGGTGACGAACTGCTCGGCTACCTGGCCACGGACAAGCGCCATGTCGGCCTGCCCATCGGCGAGTTCTGCAAGGAGGTCTGAGGCCTCATGGACGAACGCGCGACAGACCCGGCCGACTCGATGGGCTCGCTCGTCCAGCGGCTGCTCGACGCCCGGGACGACGGCCTGCCCTTCTTGATACACCGACAGGAGACGGTCAGCCGCGCGCAGTTACGTGAGCGGGTGGCCAAACAGGCCGCCGTGTTCGCCGGATACGGCATCGGCCCGGGCAGCACCGTGGGACTGCGGACACCGCCCAGCTTCACCCAGGTGGAGGTGCTGCTCGCGCTGTGGCGGCTCGGCGCCCAGGTGCTGCTCCTCGACTTCCGGCTCAAACCGGCCGAGGTGGAGGCCCTCTGCGCGGTCTGCCGGCCGCAGTTCCTCGTCGGCGCCGGGTCCAACGTCCGGGCGGCGTTCGGTTTCCGGCCCGAGTACGAGGTCACCACCGAGTGCCGCAGGACCGGCCGGCCGGCCGCCACCGGGCACCGGCTGGTGCAGTTCAGCTCGGGCTCCACCGGGCGGCCGAAGGTGATCGGCAGGACCGTGCGGTCGGTCGCCGCAGAAGTGGACGCGTTCGCCACGGTTCCCGGCATGCCGGGGGAGCGCGACCGGCTGCTGTTGCTCAGTTCGACAGCCCACAGCTTCGGTCTGATCGGCGGGCTGCTGTACTCGCTGGCGGCGGGCGTCTCCGTGGTGTTCGCGCCCCGCGTCTCGGCCCGGGACATCCTGCGGACCGCGGTGGACCACCGGGTCACCGCCCTGTTCGGCGTGCCGACACACTTCGAACTGCTCGCGGCCGCCCTCGATCCGCCCGCACTGCCCGAGCTGCGGATCGCGGTGTCGGGCGGCGAGCTGATGCCCCCGCGGGTGGCGGCACGGTTCGCCGAACGGTACGGCGTCCCGGTCGGCGAGGCCTACGGCACCACCGAGACCGGCATCGTCGCCATCGACGTCGGAGGCGCGCTGCGGCCCTCGGTCGGCCGGGCCGCACCGGGCGTGGTGGTGCGGCGGTACCGGGGTGAACTGGACGTGGCGCTGCCCGAGTCCCCGTATCTCTTCGACTCGGGCGGTACGCAGTACGCGGACGGCTGGCTGCACACCCGGGACCGGGCCACCGTGGACGAGACCGGGGCGGTCAGCGTGCACGGCCGGGCCGACTCGCTCGTCGTGATCGGCGGTCTGAAGGTGGATCTCACCGAGGTCGAGCAGGTGCTCCGCGAGCACCCGGCGGTCGAGCAGGCGGTCCTGGTCCACGAGGGCGTGACCGAGGCGTACGTCGCGGTGGCCGCCGGTGCCGAGGAGCCGTCCGCGGAGGAACTGCTGCGGTGGTGCCGGGAGCGGCTGGCCGACTACAAGCTGCCGCGGGTGATCCGGCTGCTGGAGACCCTGCCGCGCACGTCCAACGGGAAGCTGCTGCGCCAGGCGGCGGCGTTGCAGGCGGCGGCGAGCGGTGCGTCGTAGGCCGGACCGGGCCGCCCGAACACCTTCCGTGCGATTCCCCCGATTCCCCCACCGGTACCTCTCACTGGAGTTCTGTCGACCATGAGCACATCGACCCTGGAAGAAGAGATCCGCGAGTTCGTCCTGACCGCGGTCATCGACGAGATGAACATCCTGACCAGCCGTGAGGGCATCACCGACGACAGCCCGGTGACCGTCGGCGGGCTGGACGTCGACTCACTCAGCCTGATCGAGCTCACGATGCGGCTGGAGTCCCGGTTCGGCGTGGAGATCCCGGACACCGACATCGAGCCGCTGGCCTCCCTGACCCTCGGCGGACTCGTCGCCGAGGTCGTCCGGCGCGGTGCGCGGGCATGAGCACGGAAGCCTCGCCGGCCCCCCTCACCACCGACACCGTCCGGCAGTTGCTGTCGGACCGCAAGGTCTTCCCCGGGCTGCCCGACGACCTCGGCGAGGACGCCGAACTGGTGCTGGACTCCCTCGGGCTGGTGTGGCTGCTCCACGTGGTCGAGGAGCGCTACGGCCTGGTCGTCGAGCCCACCGACGAGGACATCGCCGGGCTGACCTCGCTGCGGCGGCTCACCGGATACCTGCGTGCGGCACAGACCGACCGGGCGGAAGGGAGCGGCCGGGATGAGCGATGACGTGACGATCACCGGCTTCGGCGTACGCACCGCGTTCGGCACGGGCGCCGATGCCCTCCGGCGTGGCGTCTTCGCGGGGATCCCCGCGTTCCGCCCCACCACCCGGTTCGACACGGGCCCCTACCGGACGCCGATGGCTGCCGCCGCCCCCGACGGACCCGACGCGGTCGAGGACTGGGCGCTGCGCCACGCACTCGCCCGCTGCGGGACGGAAGCCCTCGACATGGCCGGCCTCGGCCCGGGCACGGAGGCGGCGGTCCTGCTCGGCGTCGCCGGCGACCACACCAGCGTCACGCGGTACTGGCGGAGTCGGCCGGCGGAGATCGCGTCGGTATCGGCGCGTGGGCCGGGAACGGACGTGGGCCGGAGCGGGGGCGTTGGCCTGAACGGTGCTGCCGGTGCTGCCGGTGAGGACGTGGGCCGGAACGCGGGTGTCGTGCTGCATGGCGCGGCGGGCGAGGACGTGGGCCGGGGCGGGGGCGTTGGCCTTAACGGTGTTGCCGGTGAGGGCGTGGGCCGGAGCGCGGGTGTCGTGGGCGCGGGCCCGAACGCGGGCGCCGTAGCCGCGGGCGGCCCCGGTGCCGAGCCGGAGGGGGGCGCGGCGCGGCTCGCCGACGCCGTGCCCGCGCGGCTCGCCGAGTTGCTGGCCGGTCACCTCGGGCTGACCGGGCCCCGGCTCACCTTCACCAACGCCTGTGTCGCCTCCGCCGCCGCGATCATCCACGCCTGCCGGCTGATCTCCTCCGGCCGGATCGACGTCGCCGTCTGCGCGGGCGGATACCTCGTGGAGGAGGAGACCTTCGGCA
The DNA here is from genome assembly GCF_055589465.1 of Streptomyces sp. NPDC041940. Classification (NCBI taxonomy): domain Bacteria; kingdom Bacillati; phylum Actinomycetota; class Actinomycetes; order Kitasatosporales; family Streptomycetaceae; genus Streptomyces; species Streptomyces sp. NPDC041940. The sequence continues at coordinate 325,493 of NZ_JBVJBP010000006.1, read as the reverse complement.
AGTTCGACTCCGGCCGGGCCCTGTCCCGCGACGGCATGGTGCGCCCGTTCAGCGCCGACCGCAGCGGGCTGCTGCTCGGCGACGGAGTCGCGGCCGTCGTACTGGAGTCCGCGGCGCACGCCCGCCGGCGCGGTGCCCGGCCGCTGGCGTCCGTGCCGGGCTGGGGCGCGGCGACGGACGCCCACCACATCGCCCAGCCGCATCCGCAGGGAGCCGGCCTGGCCCGGGCCACCCGGCAGGCGCTGCGGCTGGCCGGCGACCCGGACGGCGCGGCCCTCGGGTATGTCAACGCCCACGGGACCGGCACCAAGTACAACGACGGCGCCGAGACCCGAGGGCTGCGAGCCGCGCTCGCGAAGCGGGCGGAGTCGATCCCGGTGAGCTCGACCAAGAGCACCACCGGGCACCTCCTGGAGGCGGCGGGCATCGTGGAGTTCGTCATCACGATGCTGGCCCTGACGGACGGGGTGCTGCCGCCGACCGCCGGGTTCACCCGGCCCGACCCGGAATGCGACCTCGACTACGTGCCGAACCGGCCGCGCCGGGCCGACCCACGCCGGGCCCTCACCATCAACGCCGCCTTCGGGGGCGCCAACACCGCACTCGTGCTGGAGCGGCCGTGACGACGGACAAACTCGTACCCCGCTCACCCCTCGGCATCCTGGCGAGCGCCACCGCGACCCACCGCACCGGGCGCCCGGACGACATCGCGCTGCCGAGGCTGCCCGGCTTCGTGGAGTCGGCGTTCAGCCCGCTGGCCTACGAGGTCGCCCGGCAGTGCCTGGCCGAACGGCCCGATGGGGGAGGCTCCCGGACCGCCGTGGCGCTGGCCGGCCTGCTGGGCGACACGACCACCGCGGACCTGGCCAGCAGCCGGATGGTCACCGGGCGGGTCCACAACCCGCTGCTGTTCATGCAGGCCACCCCCAACTCCGTACTGGGCCACATGAGCCGGGAGTTCGGGATCACCGGACAGATGTTCAGCCTCTCGACCTTCGGCGACGCGCTGACGGAACTGCTGGCCATGGCGGATCTCCTGCTGGAGGACCCGGAGCTGGACCGGGTGCTGGTGCTGGGTGTGGAGCTGGGCGGCGGTGAGCGGGCGGCCGCCGTGTACCGGGAACTGGCCCTCGGCGAGCACCCGTTGGCGGGCCTTCCCGCGAACGCGGGCAGGGCAGCGGCGCTGCTGCTCGCCCGTCCCGGCGACGGGACCCCCGTGACGGTCCGGGCGGACGAGACGCACGACTCGGCTACCGGGACCGCCGCCTGCCCCGGAAGCATCCAGGGCCTCTTCGAGCTGGCGGCAACCCACTCCGAGGCGAGGAAGGAGAAGGAGACCCATGCTCATCAGTAGGCAGGAGCGCGCCCGGATCTGCTCCGACACCGAACTGGGCGCCGGCAACGTCCTGGAGCGACTGACGGCGTACGGCCGCCCGCTCGACGAGCCGGTGCTGCGGACCGACGGCAGCTGGCGGGCGCCGGACGGCAGCCGTCCGCGGGTGCTGACGCTCGGGCGGCTGATCGAGGCCGTCGAGACCTACGCGGGCTGGTACGCCGCCCGAGGGGTACGGCCCCGCGACCCGGTCGCCGTGCACTCCCACTCCAGCGCCGAGTTCGCCGTGAACTTCCTGGCACTGACCTCACTCGGCGCGATCCCCTCGTTCGTCAACGGCAACCTGGCCCCCGAGACCGCCCGGGAATACGTACGCGGACAGGGGGCGGTGGGCGCCTTCACGGACCGGGAGCACCATGCCGTGCTGTCGGGGCCGGGGCTCGGCTTCCTCGTCACCGCCGCCGACATCCGGCCCGGGGACCGCGCCGCCCTGCCGCCGTCGTACCCGTACCGGCACGACCCCACCGACCCGGTGCTCATCTCGCACTCGTCCGGAACCACCGGCATGCCCAAGGGGGTTCCGCACACCCACCGGACGCTGATGTACGCGCAGGTGCACCGGCTGCGCTACTCCACCGGGACCGACATGGAGCGCACCCTGGTCGGGCTGCCGGGCGCGCACAACGCCATGGTGGCGACCCTGCTGTACTGCCTGTTGCTCCGCACGGACATCAAGCTGCTCTCCAGCCGGCGCGGCACCGATGTGCTGGACGCCATCGAGGAGTTCCGGCCGACCACGGTGCTGGCCTTCGCCGGGACCTTCGGCGAGATGGCCGCGGAGGACCTGACGAGCCGCCGTCTGGACAGTGTCCAGGTGTGGTTCAACACCGGGGACGCGGCGCACGAGGCGCACATCCGGGCCCTGGTGCGGCACGGCGGCCACGAGAGGATCGGGCGCGATCTGCGGCGTACGCGGGTCGAGGGCTCCGTCTTCGTGGACGGGCTCGGCTCGTCCGAGGCGGGCTACTCCGTCTTCCACAACCGGCACACCAAGGACACCTCGGCCTATTCGCGCTGCGTCGGCAAGCCGATCAGCTTCGCCGAGGCCGCCGTGCTCGCGGAGGACGGCACCCCGCTGCCACCGGGCCGGATCGGCCGCCTCGGCCTGAAGTCGCCGACCCTCACGCCCGGTTACTGGAACGACTCGCTGACCTGGAACCGGCTGCGGCTGGGCGGCTACTGGCTCACCGGGGACCTCGCCCACCAGGACGAGGACGGCAACTTCTACCACCTCGACCGGGCACCGGACGCGATCCGGACCCGCGACGGGATCCTGTTCAGCACCCGCACCGAGGAACTGCTCCTGCGGGAGCTGCCCGAACTGGCCGACTGCACGGTCGTCGGGGTGGCCCCCGAGGGCGTACGGGCGGACTGGGACGGCGGGGGAGAGGCAGAGGCGTACGCGCTGCTCCAGCTCGCGGACGGCGACGCCCCGGCCGGCGACGGCGAGGCATGGACCGAGCGGGTCAACGCGGTCCTGGCGGCCGCCGGGTTCCCCCGGGTGGCCCGGGCCCTGCGGATGGAACCCGACGAGGTGCCCAAGGGCGCCACGGGAAAGGTCCTCAAACGCGTGATGCGCGACCGGTTCGCCACCAGGGGGCAGGAGTGAGGGACGACGCAACCAACCACCGCGCGCAGACCGTGGACGCGTACCGGCTGTGGTGGCAGCACGACGCCCACTGGTACCAGGGGGTGGCCGGACGCTTCGGGCAGGAGGCCGCGAACGAGCTCAACGCGGAGGCGTTGCGCAAGGTGGCTCTGCACGTCGGGCAGCGCGTCGCCCGCAGGTCGGGCCCGCTGCCCGGCAGCGGCGACACCCGCAAGGACCTGGAAGAGCTGCGCCGCCGCTACGACGAGTGCGGCGACCGCATGTTCCCGCCGGAACTGCGCAACGCCTCCACCGAGGTCGAGGACGACGACAGAATCGTCCTCACCCTGCGGCGGAACTTCGCCATCACCATGGTGCGGATGGCCGGTTCGCTGGAGGGCTACCGATGCCCCTGCACCGACATCCACGCGGGCTGGTCCGAGGGACTCGGCGTGACCCTGACCGAGAACCGGGCCGAGAGCTGTCTGCGCGACGGCGACAAGGCGTGCCGCCTGCTGATGCGGGTCGCCCCGAGTACGGAGGGCTGAGCGGTGCGGGTACTGGTAGCCGGTGCTTCCGGAGTGGTCGGACATCCGCTGGTGGGTGCGCTGCGGGCGCGGGGGCACCACGTGAGCGCCCTGGTCCGGGACACCTCCCGGGCCCCGGACGCGGACGAGACGGTGGTCGCAGACGCCCTCGACCGCGAGTCGCTGCTGCGGGCGGTCCCGGCCGCCCGGCCCGACGTGGTCGTGCACCAGCTGACGGCGCTGCGGCTGCTGCGCGACGATCCGGCGGGCGCCTTCGCGCAGACCGCGCGGCTGCGCACCGAGGGCACCGCCCACCTGGTCGAGGCGGCCCGGGAGGCCGGTGCGCGACGGCTGGTCGCGCAGTCCATCGCCTTCGCCGCGGCCCCGGCCGGGGACCCGGTCCTCGACGAGGACGCACCGTTGTACCTGGACGCCCCGGACCCCGGCTGGGCCGCCACCGTACGGGCCGTCGCCGAGCTGGAACGGCTGGTGCCGAGCGACGCGGGCCTGAGCGGCCTGGTTCTCAGATACGGCACCCTGTACGGCCCCGGCACCGCGTACGCCCGTACCGGCGGGACCGGGCAGCGGGTGCTGGCCGGGCAACTCCCGCTGCCCGAGGGCGGGTCGGGGATCACCTCGTTCCTGCATGTGGAGGACGCCGTGGGAGCGGCCGTGGCGGCCGTCGAGTCCGAGGTCACCGGGGTCCTGAACATCACGGACGACGAACCGGCATCGGCCGCCGAGTGGCTGCCGCACTACGCCCGCGCGCTGGGTGCCCCTGCCCCGCGCACGGTTCCGGCGGCGATGGCGCCCCGGCTGCTCGGCTGGTTCACGGCCCATCAGCTCACCGCGGCGCGGGGCGCGTCCAACGACCGGGCGCGTACGACGCTGGGCTGGAAGCCGCTGCGGCCGAGCTGGCGCGACGGGCTGGGGGCACGATGACCGGCTCCGGGGAGCCGGCGGCCGTCCCGTCGCGGCCCTGGGCCGTGCTGCTGGTCGTGGTCTGCGCCCAGATGCTGATCTGGCTGGACACCTCGATCCTCAACGTCGCCGTCACCACCCTGGCCGATCCGGCCGAGGGCCTGGGCGCGACGCCCGCCGAGCTGGAGTGGGTGGCGAGCGCCTACACCCTGGTCTTCGCCGGTGGTCTCTTCGCGGGCGGCGCGCTGGCCGACCGGTTCGGCCCCCGGGCCACCCTTCTCGCCGGACTCGCGCTGTTCGGCGCGGCCTCCGCCGCCGGCGCGTTCGCGGGGAGCCCGGCGTGGCTGGTCGTGGCGCGCGCGTTCATGGGCGCGGGCAGTGCGCTGCTGATGCCGGCGACCCTGTCGGTGATCGTGCAGAGCACCCCGGAGGCGAAACGCACCAGGGCGATCGCGATCTGGAGCTCCTCCAGCGGCCTGGGCGTGGCCGTCGGCCCGGTGGTGGGCGGGGCGCTGCTCAGCAACTTCTGGTGGGGGTCGGTGTTTCTGGTCAACGTGCCGATCGTCGCCCTGTGCCTGGCCGGAGTCGCGGCCGTCGTACCCGGGTTGAGGAGTCCCCGGCGCAGACCGCTCGACCTCCCGGGCCTCGCCCTGTCGGTGCTCGGCCTCGGCGGCGTGGTCTACGGGATCATCGAAGCCGGCGACGGACAGGCCTGGTACGGGCCGCACGTCCTCCTCCCGCTGGCCCTGGGCGGCGCCCTGCTCTGCGCGTTCGTGGCCGGTCAGCGCAGGTCCCCGGCGCCCAGCCTGGATCTGCGGCTCTTCCGGCAGCCCGGGTTCACGGCCGGGAGCGTGGTGCTGCTGATCGCGTTCATGGCACTGGCCGGGCATCTGTTCTACGCCGCCTTCTATCTCCAGGGGCCTCGCGGGCTCTCCCCCTCCGAGGCCGGCACCGTGATGATCGCCGCCGCGGTCGGCATCGTCCTGGGCAGTCAGGCGTCCCCCGCGCTGAGCAGGCTGCTGTCGGCCCGGTGGACGGTCGCCGCCGGTGTCCTGGCCACAGCGGCCACCTACGTCGCCTACGCCTGGCTCGACGGGCGGACCCCGGTCCTGGTCATCGTCGTGCTGCTGTGGATCCAGGGCTTCGGGATGGGCCTGGTCGGCACGCCGGTCACGGCCGCCATGATGAGCGGGGTGCCACCGCATCTCGCGGGCGCCGGCTCGGCCGTCAACAGCGTCACCCGGCAGGTCGGCGGAACACTCGGGGTGGCGATGGCCGGTTCGATCCTCTCCGGCGTGTACCGGGAGCGGATGGCGGACGCCGAACTGCCCGGCACCGCACAGGGGTTGTCCCCGGCCGCCGGGGAACAGGCCCGGGCCTCCGCCGAGGCGGCCCGCTCACTGGCCGGTTCCCTGCGGCTGCCGGAACTGGCGGCCACGGCGGACCGGGCCTTCCTCGACGCGATGTACGCCGCCACCCTCGCCGTCGCCGCACTGGCCCTCGTCGGCTGCGCGGTGGCCGTCGTGGGTCTGCGTACACGGGCACCGCGACATGAGAGCACACAGGACAGCGGCAGGACAGGAGAGGGAAGCCATGCCGGTGCGGGCAACGAGCCGTTCGGTCTTCGTCACCGGGGGGAACAGGGGGATCGGGCTGGCCATCGCCCGCCGTTTCGCGGCCGGGGGAGACCGGGTGGCGGTGACCTTCAGAGGTGAGGAGCCGCCCGCTTCCGAGGGCTTCCTCGCCGTACGGTGCGATGTGACGGACAGCGATCAGGTGGACCGCGCCTTCACGGAGACCGAGGCGGCCCACGGCCCGGTCACCGTCCTGGTCGCGAGCGCGGGCGCCGCCAACGACCGCCTGCTGGTGCGGATGAGCGACGCCGACTTCACCTCCGTCCTCGACACCAACCTCACGGGTGCCTTCCGGGCCGCCCGGCGAGCGGTGCGCGGGATGCTCCGCGAAGGCCACGGCCGTATCGTGCTGGTCTCCTCCACGGCGGCGCTGCACGGCGCCCCCGGGCAGACCAACTACGCGGCGGCCAAGGCGGGGCTGGTCGGATTCGCGCGGTCGCTGACCCACGAGCTCGGCCCCAGGGACATCACCTGCAACGTGGTGGCGCCCGGCCTCACCGACTCGGACATGAGCCGCGCCCTCACCGACCGGCAGCGCCAGGACCTGCTGCGCCGCACCCCGGCCGGACGCCTCGCCCGCCCCGAGGAGGTCGCCGACGCGGTGGCGTTCCTGGCCGGTGCCGGGTATGTACGCGGCGCCGTCGTCCCGGTCGACGGCGGCGCCGGGCTCGGGCACTGAGGGCAGGCGGATCAGCCCGTGCCGTACAGCGTCGTGAGCAGTTCGAGCGCGGCCTGGGCGGCGGGATGCGGTTCGTCCCGCCACCAGGCGAGGCGCACCGCGATCGGCTCGGCGTCGCGTACCGGCCGGTAGACGATGCCGGGGCGCGGGTACTGGTGCGCGGTGGACTCGGCCGTCATCCCCACGCAGCGGCCCAGCGAGATCGCGGTCAGCCAGTCGTCGACGTCGTGGGTGGCCCGGGTCGCCGGAGGGGAGTCCGCCGGCCAGAGCCGGATCGTGGTGGTGCCCGTCCGCCGGTCGATCAGCAGTGTGCGTCCGCCGATGTCGGCGAGCCGCACGGAGCGGCGCCGGGCCAAGGGGTCGTCGGACGCCATCGCGCACAAGCGCCGCTCCAGGCCCACGATCGCGGAGTCGAAACGGCGGTCGTCCAGTGGTCTGCGGACCACGGCCAGGTCGCAGGCGCCCTCCGCGAGGCCGGCGGTGGCGGAGTTGACGCGGACGAGCCGCAGCTCCGTCTCCGGGTGCGTCTCGGCCCAGCGGCGCTGAAAGGCCAGCGTGTGGCGGCCCACGGCCGACCACGCGTAACCGACCCGCAGGGTGGCATGGCCCGAGGTGGCCTCCTGGACCAGATCGTCCACCTCGGCGAGCACCCGCCGGGCGTGCCCCAGCACCCGCAGCCCCGTTCCGGTCGGACTCACCTCACGGGAGGTCCGCCGCAACAGCCTTACGCCGAGGGCGCGTTCGAGGGAGGCGAGGGTGCGGGACACGGCGGCCTGGGAGACCCCGAGCGCGATGGCGGCGTCGGTGAAGCTGCCCTCGTCGACGATCGCGACGAGGCAGCGCAGCTGCCGCAGCTCCACATCCATGACTCCAGCGTATAGACGCAGTCCCGGATGCATTTTGCGCAACCCCCGTGCCGACTCAGGATCGGGCCATGGACGCAGCCTCCGCACCGACGCCGGCACCCGCGCAGGGAACCCTCGCGGCCCCCTCCGCCCAGGACCTCGGCGCCCCGCACCCCGCCGGAAAACGCCTGGCCGGTGTGGTCACCATGGTCGGCAGCGGTCTGTCCAACCAGACCGGCGCCGCGATCGGGTCCCTGGCTTTCCCCGTCCTCGGGCCGGTCGGTGTCGTCGCCGTACGCCAGTACGTGGCCGCGATCGTCCTGATGGCCGTCGGCCGCCCCCGTCCGCGGACCTTCACCAAGCGGCAGTGGTGGCCGGTCCTGCTGCTGGCTCTGGTCTTCGGGACGATGAACCTGTCCCTGTACAGCGCCATCGACCGCATCGGCCTCGGCCTCGCGGTGACCCTGGAGTTCCTCGGGCCCCTGAGCATCGCCCTTGCCGCCTCACGCCGCCGGGTGGACGCGTGCTGCGCGCTGATCGCCGCGGCAGGTGTCGTCACCCTGATGCGGCCGCAGCCCTCCACCGACTACCCGGGCATGGGCCTCGGGTTGCTCGCCGCCGTCTGCTGGGCGTCGTACATCCTGCTCAACCGCACCGTCGGCCGGCGCATACCCGGAGTGCAGGGATCGGCCGCCGCGGCCGGGGTCTCCGCCCTGATGTTCCTGCCGGTCGGGATCGTCCTCGTCGTCGACCGTCCGCCGACCGCGGGGTCCGTCGCCTACGCCCTCGTGGCCGGCGTCCTGTCCTCGGCGGTCCCGTACCTGGCGGACCTGCTCACCCTGCGCCGCGTACCGGCCCGGGTCTTCGGGCTCTTCATGAGCGTCAACCCCGTGCTGGCCGCCGTGGTCGGCTGGATCGTCCTCGGCCAGAACCTGGGCTGGACCGAGGCGGCGGCCATCGCGGCCATCGTGGCCGCCAACGCGCTCAGCATTCTCACGTCACGCGCCTGAGCCCGCCGAGCCCCGCGTGAAGAAACCGGGCCACCACGGTCCCCCGCGAACGCGCGGCAGGGGAGTGGTGACCCGGCTGGAGGGGGGTCAGCGGGTGAAGGTGGTCCGGTGTTCCTTCAGGGAGCCGCAGTTGGAGCCGACCACCTGGACGTACACGTTGGAGATGCTGCCGCCCCAGTCGACGCAGTGACCCTTGCCGCGGACGTAGGTCGGTCCGGCGTACGACTTGAAGAGCCCCGCGTCCGAGTCGCCTTCCTCGGTGTCGGGGACCCAGACGTACGCGGACATGTCCACGGCCGTCCCCGGGTTGTTGCGGATGGTCGTGACGCAGTTGTGGCCGTTGGAAGCGTTGTACGTGAGGTAGATCGTGCCGAGCGAGCCGACGGCCGCGGAGTTCACGGTCTTGTAGCCGCTGCCGCAGACCTTCTGCGGAGTGGTGTTGGGCGCGGCGGAGGCGGGCGACGCCAGGGCGGTCATGGTCCCCATCGACAGCGCCGCCACCGCGGACGCGGCCAGGACGGAACGGGTGAATCTCATATTTCCCCCTTGCAACTCTTCGAGGTGGTTGCTCCTGCATGGTGTGACCCGCAGGGGGTCCAAAGGGTTGTGCGCCAACTCCCGGGAAAATCAGGCGAGACGGCGAGCGCCGGAGTGTGCCCAGCCTCATCCGGCTTTACTCACGGGTCACTTATGGCACACGCGAAGTGCAGAGGATCTGTGCAGGGGTGTCACACAGGCTGCACACGGCCCTTTCAAAGTCTCGTTAGCGTTACGGCTCGACTCGCCAGCCAGATCGGGAAGACCACACATGGACTACTGCTCCTCGTGCCGTCGGCACCTCAACGGCGCCTTGGTCTGCCCGGGGTGCGGTGCCTACGCCCCGGACATCGACCCCTCCGCGCTCGCCGCCCGGCATGAGGGGAACGTGTGGGACGACCGGACCGTGTGGGACGAGAACCGCGCCCGCACGCGGGAAATCCCCCTCGCCCACCCCGGGCCGTTCGCAGGCCGGGAGATCCCGGACACGGACCCGTCCGAAGGCCACGGGACCGCTGACACCGCCGCAGCCGACGACTACCAGGCCCCCCAGGAGGGACGGGCGGCGCGGCGTCGTCAGCTGGCCCGCTGGAAGAAGAACCAGCGCCGGGCCGTGGTGGCGACCGCCGTCGCGCTGGTCGGCGGCGGTCTGACCGTCGCCGCCATGAAGGGGGACGCCAAGCCCGGTGTCCAGGCGGCCACGGCGCCGGAGGACACCACCATGGGCGGCGCCGCGGGGGAGGCCCCGACGTACACCGAACCGACGTCGCGCCAGTACGAGACCCCGCGCACCTCGCCCACCACGCCGCCACAGGCCGGCCGCGCCTCGCGCCACCAGCAGCCGCGCGCCGCCGACCCCCGCACCACGCCGAAGGACACCCGGACGGACGCGGCCGCCACCCCCCGCGAGCTGCCGCTGACGACCCCGCAGCAGCGGACCACCGTCCCGGACGCCGTCGAGACGGTCACCGGCACAGCCGGTTCGTCCGCGTCGAGGGCCACCGAACCGACGACACCGCCTGCCGACGAGAACGGCACGGACTCGCAGCAGCCGGCATCGCCCACGACACCCCCGCCCGCGGCGAGCCCCACTCCGACCGCCCCCTCGGGCTCGGACGCGGACTCGAAGCCGAAGGAACTCTGCCTGCTCGTCATCTGCCTCGGCTGAGCGACGGGAGGGCGGTCACCGAAAACCGGTGGCCGCCCGCGGCCCGCTCTTCGTACCTTCGGGCGCATGGCTGACGAGTGCTTCCGGCATCCGCGGCTCGCCGCGGTCTACGACCCGCTCGACCCCGACCGCGGCGACCTCGACCCGTATCTGCGCATGACGGAGGAGTTCGGGGCACGTCAGGTGCTCGACATCGGCTGCGGGACGGGCGTGTTCGCGCTGCGCCTGGCCGCCCGCGGTATCCAGGTCGTCGGCGTCGATCCCGCCGGGGCGTCCCTCGACGTGGCCCGCGGCAAGCCGGGCGGCGAGCGGGTGCGGTGGATCCACGGCGACGCGACGGCCCTGCCGCCCCTGGCCGCCGACCTCGCGACGATGACGGGCAACGCCGCCCAGGAGATCACCGGCACTGAGGACTGGCACGCGTTCCTGCGAGGCGCCCGAGCGGCTCTGCGGCCGGGCGGACGCCTGGTCTTCGAGACCCGGATCCCGGCTCGCCGCGCCTGGGAGGAGTGGAATCGCGAGGTCACGTACGCCGTGACGGACCTCCCCGGAAGCGGCGCCGTCGAGTACTGGGTCGAACTGCTCGACGTGTCCGGCCCGTTGGTGACGTTCCGTCAGGTCTATCGGTTCGCTGCGGACGGACAGGTGCTGGCCTCGGAGTCGACGCTGCGCTTTCGCGAGCGGCGGGAGGTCGAGACGGAACTCGTCGCGCGGGGCTTCGTGGTGGAGGACGTACGCGAGGCGCCCGACCGGCCGGGGAAAGAGTACGTGTTCGTCGCACGACGTCCGGAAACCGCTCACTGAGACGGCCCCGCCGGCTCTGCGCAACCGGAATCCGCCCGTACAATCCTCGCGACCAAATCGGGGGCCGTCAGCATCGGGGGACATCCTGTTGTGGAAACGATCATCGTGCAGTTGCCCGGTCCCGCACCGTGGGGTTCGGACGAGACGGGCAGTCCCGAACTGATCCACCTGGGGCCCGGGGACATCGCCGACTTCGGACGCGGCACGCCCGGCGGCACAGAGGTGCGCATCACCCTGACCGACCCCGGCGTCTCCCGCCGCGCCGGGCAGCTCGAGGCGGCCGGGGACTACTGGCGGCTGTCCAACTTCAGCCGCAGCGTGTCGTACGTCGTGGAGAACCTGGAGGGAGCCGGCGAGTACCTCACCGTCGCCCCCGGGCGCCTCGGTGCGCCCGTGCCCTTCGAGTTCTCCCGAGTGGTGCTCCCGGCCCTGTCCGGCAACGCCGCCTTCAAGGTGTTCGCACCCCAGCACGCCTACCTCGGCGAGCGGTCCGTGCCGGGCGGCGGGGAACAGACCGTCCACCCCTTCGCCCTGGACCCCACGTCGAAGTACTTCCTCGTCCTGGTGGCCCTGTGCGAGCCCCGGCTGCGCGATCCCTCCGACTCGGCGCTGCCCGGCGTCGGACAGATCGTGGAGCGGCTGCGGCCGCTGGAAGGCTGCCGGGACCTGACCCGCTCCGCGGTCAACTACCACATCGACTACCTCGCCTTCGCCAAACTCCGCCTGGACCTGGGCGAGGAGGCCGCGGCCGGAACCGACGGCGGCCGCACCGGTGCCAAGCGCACCCGGCTCGCCTCGGTCGCCCTGCGCTTCGGCCTGGTGCGCGAAGAGCACCTCGGCCTGCTGCCGCCCCGCAGCGCCGGCCGCCTCTCCCCGCAGGAGGCCGGCGCATGACGACACCCGACGCCCGGGATCCCCGGGATCCCCGGGATCCCCGGGACTTCCAGGACTTCCAGGACGACGACCTCGAGGCGCCCCGCCCTCGCCTTCCCGAGGGCTTCCGGATCGAGGGCTGGGAGACAGGCGCGGTCATCGGCTCCGGTGGCTGGGGGACCGTGTACGAGGCCCGTACCGTCGCCGACGGCACGCCCGTGGCGGTGAAGGTGCTGCCGACCGGTGCCCTGGGCCCCGGCCAGCGCGCCGCGCTCGGTGAACTCGTGGCACGCGAGGTCCGCTTCAGCGCGGAGGCCGACCACCCCCACCTCGTCCGGACCCACGCCGTGTGCACGGTCGAGGCCCCGGAGCTGCCCGCCCTGGACGGTGCGATCGCGCTGGTGATGGACCGTGCGGAGGCGAGCCTGAAGGACGTACTGGACGCCGCGGCGAGCGGTCGGCCGATCGACGGCGCCGAACGCGTCCTGCGCGGAGTCGCCGCCGGACTGGCCCATATGCACGACGCCGGCTGGGTGCACGGCGACCTCAAACCCGCCAACGTCCTGCTGGGCCCGGGCGGGAAGGTGTGGCTGGCCGACTTCGGACTGGCCACCGAACTCGACGGCACCCACGCCCATCTGCCGCCGCTCGGCACCCTCGACCATCTGCCGCCCGAGTGGTGGTCCCAGCGCACCGGCACCCAGGGCGCCGTGGTCCGGCCCACCGCCGACATCTGGGCCTTCGGCGTCCTCGCCCACCAGGTGCTCACCGGCGGACTCCACCCCTTCGCGGGCGCGACGGCCCGGGCCCGCTCGCTCGCCGCCCAGACCTACGCGCGCGGCACCGCGCCCCTGCGGCTCGACGCCGGCCTCGGCGACGACACGCGCCGGCTGATCGCCGACTGCCTGGCCGCGGACCACACCACCCGCCTCCCGCACACCGCGTCCGACATCGCCGCCCGGATCGAGGACATCACCGGCGGTCCGCGCCGCCGCCGGCGACACGTGCTGCCTGCCGTCGCGGCCGGGCTCGTCGTCCTGACCGCCGGAGCGGTCGCCGGGGTGGCCCTGCTCGGCGGCGGCATCGGCACGCGGGACGACGACCGTGACGGCGACGTCTCCGCCACCGTCACCGGCGCGCGCCGACCGGTGCCGGGCGAGATACCCGCGGACTCCGACGTACCCGAGGCGCTGCGCCCCGTCATCGCCCGCGCCGCCCACCGCTGCACGGACGAGGAGATCACGCCCGTCCTGCTCGCCGCGCTGATCAAGGCCGAGAGCGGCTTCGACGCGAACGCGTCCCGCCCGGAGAGCGAGGAGTACGGCATCGCCATGTGGACCCCGTCGGTGTTCCGCGCCTGGGCCGTGGACGGGGACGGCGACGGCGACAAGGACCACATGTCGCCGCCGGACGCGATCTCCACGATGAGCCTCTACGTGTGCTGGCTCGACCAGCGCTTCAAACAGGCCGGGCTGCCGAAGAAGGACCTGCCCGCGCTGGTCGCGGCCGGCTATCGCACCAGCGACCGCACGGTCATCGAGGAGGGCGGCGTCCCGGCCCGGGTACGGCCGCACGTGGACAAGGTGCTGCGCTACCTCGCCGCCTACGAGCAGTGACCCCCGGGCACACGCGAGCGGTGGGCCGGACCCGTCAGGGCCCCGCCCACCGCTCGCCCCCCCCGTTCCCGTCACGGCCGCGCCGAGCCGCACTCCGGGACGTTCGGCAGCCGGTTGTCCGGCGAGCTGATGTAGATGTTGGAGATGTAGCCCCCGTACTGGGGCAGGTAGGCCCACCACTCGTTGGTGTAGGGCGGCACGCTGACCACCTGGCCCCGGACCTGGCAGCCCACCAGCACCTCGACCCCGGCCGGGAGCTGCGTGACCCGGCCGTCGCCCGTGGCCGGACCCCTGCGGACGTTCACGAACTCGCCCCAGGTGCCGAACCAGGTCCCCGAGGGCCGCGTCCCGCCGGGCACGTTCAGCGAGCGGGTCAGCCGGCCGAGGTCGGTGTAGGCCTTCCCGTACGACGTCCCGACCGGATGCAGCGTCAGCACGGCCACGATCGCCCGGTCGTCCGCGCCCACCGTGCCGGTGGTGTGCAGCGCGGGACGGGTGAGATCCACGGCCGCGGCGGCCCTCGCCCCTGGTGCGGCGGCCGGTTCTGCCGCGGCCGCTGTTCCCGACGCGCCGCACGTCCCCTTCGCGTACTTCCCGGACCAGCCCTGCTTCACCGCCCAGGGACGCTCGAACGACCCGGCGATGCCGAAATGCTGGTCGAAGCGGTCCGACGCGCAGCGCGTGGAGCGGCGCAGATTGTCCATGACGAAGTCACGGACGGGCGCGGGCGCCTTGTCCAGGAGGTAGCGGTAGATCGCCACGGTGTCGCGGGCCGACAGGGCGGTGTAGCCCCAGTAGCCCTCGTACCCGGCGGGCGGTGGCGCCGTGTCGCGCAGGTCGAGCCGGTCGGACATCCGGTCGATGATCGCCGGGCCGCCGTACTCCGACCAGTAGTGGTCCGCGGCATCGTCCCAGCTGCTGCGGAGCATCGGCTCCAGCCGGGCCCGGTCGGCCTCGGGAATGGTGTAGTCCGGCCCCCGGTCCCACAGGAAGTCCAGGGCCAGCAGCAGTTTGACGACCGACGCGGACCGGAACCGCGCGCTCTCGTCGACCTGTTCGGTGAAGGTGCCGGTGCGGCGGTCGAAGACCGCGACCCCGGCGGTGACGCCGGCCGGGATCTGGACGGCCTCGGCGCTTCGGCC
>NZ_JBVJBP010000006.1:309274-310658 GCF_055589465.1 Streptomyces sp. NPDC041940 | reverse complement strand
GCGGCCTGGACGGCCTCGGCGTTCCGGCCGGCCTGGACGGCCTCGGCGTTCCGGCCGGCCTGGACGGCCTCGGCGTTCCGGCCGGCCTGGACGGCCTCGGCGTTCCGGCCGGCCTGGACGGCCGCGGCCGGCCGGGGAGCCGCCGTCGCGCCGCCCGGAAGCGACACGATCGTGACGACGGTCGCGAGCGCGGCGGCGCCGCGCAGGAGAGTGCGCATGGTTGCCCTTCAAGGTCGTCCGAGTGTCCGGCGGGACCTGCCCCCGCGCCGCCACATTAGGAGGAGGAGAGGTGCGGGCGGTCCTGACGTATGTCAGGGAGCCCCGGAACGAGACGACCTGGGGGTTCGACCCTGATAAGTGTCAGGTGTCGGGGATGTGGTGACGGCCCTTACGGTCACGACCAGACCACCCGCCGACGACGAAAGAGAGCTCATGAGCCGCCGATCGCTCAGGACACTGCTGGCCGCCGGGGGCGCCGCCGCGGTGATGGCGCTCCTCCCCACCTCCGCCCAGGCCGCGCCGTACTCGGGCGGCAACTACGGGGCCTACGGCCAGGAGGGGCAGTACCCCACCACCTCCTTCTGCTCGGGCTCGTTCCGGCAGATCGGGCCCACCAAGTACGCCGAAGGCATGGCCCTCAAGTACTTCTACTCCGACAAGTGCGGTTCCTTCGCCCGGATCGAGAGTTCCCGGCCCGGCTGCGCGGCCGTGCTGCAGCGATCCAACAACGGCACGGGACGGGTCGACGGATGGGTCTCCGAGACCGTCGACTCCGGCATCAACTACGCCTACACACAGATGGGCAACAACCTCAACGGCCGGGTCTCGCGCGCGCTGCTCTCGTGCGACGGCCACGACCTGGCCTCGACCGGCTGGTACTGAGCCGCACCCACACCACACAGGACGACAAGAAGGAGTCAGTCATGCGCAGACACATCCGGCGCGCCGCATGTCTCGCCCTGGCGGGCGCGGCCCTGATGCTGTCGCCCGTCACCGCCAACGCCCAGCAGCAGGCGCCCGATTCGGGCACCTCCACCCAGCAAGTGCAGTCCCGGGGCGGCTACTTCCTCGGTGACGGCGTCAACATCCGCAGCAGGCCCGTGGACGGCACGATCCACGGCCAGGGGTACTTCCGCGAGACGTTCACCGCGCACTGCTGGAACGGCGACGGCCACTGGATCTACCTGACCGCCCACCGGGGCAATGTCACCGGGTGGGTCAAGGTCGACTACGTCTACTACACGGACATGGGCCCGATGGGCTACTGCTGACCGGCATGAGCCCGGGGGGGGGGGGGGGGGGGGCGGGGGGGGGGGGGGGGGGGGGGGGGGGGGGGGGGGGGGTGCATGGGAGCTAAGGCTGTGACGGCTTTTTCTTCTCTCCC
>NZ_JBVJBP010000006.1:0-309264 GCF_055589465.1 Streptomyces sp. NPDC041940 | reverse complement strand
GCCCCCCCCCCCCCCCCCCGCCCCCCCCCCCCCCCTCCCCCCCCCCCCCCCCCCCCCCCCCCCCCCCCCCCCCCCCCCCCCCCCCCCCCCCCCCGCGGGCGTGTGGAGCGGACGGCGCGTCAGCAGTCCGGGACTCCGGCGATCTTCTCGCCGCCCCGGATGTACAGGTTGTTCACCCAGGCGATGTCACTGCCGGAGAACTCCATGACGGCGGTCCACCAGTTGTTGGTGCCCACGGCCGGGTCGGTGACCCGCTGGCCCTGCGTCTGGCACACGGCGTCCCCCCACCACTTCGAACGGACCGCGAGACGCGGGGAGTCGGTGGTCGGCTGCTGGCGCAGATTGACGTCGGTGGCCCAGATGTAGACGTCGGTGAGGGTCGGGTCGCCGTTGTTCGCCGCGGCGGCCGGGGCCGCGTGGGCGGTGCCGGCGAGCGCGCCGACGGTGAGCGCGACGGCGGCGAGGCCCATGGTGGTACGGCTGATCATTCGCTTCATGTGTCTGTCCCCCGTAGGACGATGGTGTGGTCGGGAGTGGTCATGGTCCGGGTCAGCAGCGCGCCGAGGACGGCAGGTCGCCGTACTCGTTGCCCTTGAGGTACACGGCGCTGACGTAGCCCTCGAGGAGCTTCACCCAGACGTCGTTGCTGTAGCCGTTGTCGGTGATGCGCTCGCCACGGGTCCAGCAGTAGGCGCCGAGCGGCTGCCCCGCCGGGCTCGTGGTGATCTTGTCGTAGGAAGTGCCAGGCCCGTAGCGGACGTTGACGTTCTCGTACGGCACGACCGCGTAGGGTGCCGCCTTGACGCGGGCGACGCCCTCCTGGCCGGCGGCCGACGCCGCGGCGGTTCCCGCGGTGAGCGGGCCGAGCAGCGCGAGCGCCCCGGCGCCGACGAGCGCGGCCCTGGCGAAGATGCGAGTGGACATGTCGATTCCCCCTGAACTGATGTGCAGCGGTGCGGCTCGTGGCCGACGCTCAGCACTGTAGGGAGACCTGGGGCGACGCGGTCCCTGACAATTGTCAGGGTCGTCCGGGACGGCGGGGACTTCGCGGAATCGGGGGGCGTTCGGCCACCCTGCCGGATGCGGCCGAAAACCGCTCGACGCCCCTCACCGCCTCTGTCTACGATCCACGGCGCGGCTTCGCGTGCCGGTCACCGGCCGGGTGAGGCATGGAGGCGCCGCGAAGATGCCCGTGGAGGCATTGACCAGTGTCAGTCGAGTTCAATCACACCATCGTCCTGTCCCGAGACCGGGAGAAGTCCGCTCGTTTCCTCGCGGAGATCCTGGGACTCGAGGTCGGGGCACCGGCCGGAGTGTTCCTGCCGGTGACGACCGCCAACGGCGTCACGCTGGACTTTCTCACCATCGACGCCGACATTCCCATGCAGCACTACGCGTTCCTCGTCTCCGAGGAAGAGTTCGACGAGGCACTCGCCCGCCTCGTCGCGGCCCGGATCCCCATCCAGGCCGACCCGCACGGCAATCAGCCGCGCCGGATCAACCGTCACGACGGGGGCCGGGGCGTGTACTTCCTCGACCCGGCGGGCCACGGCCTGGAGATCATCACCCGCCCGTACGGCGCCGACCCGTCCTCCCCGCTGAACGGCGTCACGGAGGACGTGCCCGGGTCGGTCTGAGCCGACCCGGACAACGCTCTGTCGGCCCCGGTCAGCCGCCGTCCGCCTTGAGCGGCAGGCGAGTCGGCTCGGGGCCGATGTCCGGTGTCCGGTCCCGGCGGGGGAGCAGGAGCGGGGTGGCGAGGAGGAGGGCACCGGCGAGGGCGATGGCCGTGCGGGGGCCGGTCAGGCCCGCCAGGAGGCCCCACAGCGCGGTCACGGCCGCGAGGGTGGCCTTGCCGGTGGCCGACCAGGCGGCAAGGGTGCGGGTGACCTGGCCCGCGGGGGTCCGCTCCAGGCGGTACGTGGCGAACACCGGGTTGAACACCGCGCAGCAGGTGATCAGCCCGAACTCGACCACCATGACCAGCGTCAGCCCGGCCGCGCCAGGGCCCACGAAGGCCAGACCGAGGGGCCAGCCCGACCGGAGCACCCCCGCCGTGAGCAGGACCCGGTGCCGGCCGAACCGCGTGACGAGCCGTGGCGCCAGCCGGGAGCCGAGCAGGCCACCGGTGCAGGGCACCGCGAAGGCGAGGGCGTACTGCCAAGGGGCGAAGCCGAGGTGGTCGACCATCAGGACCAGCAGCGGTGGCGAGGCCGCCAGGACCAGGGCGTTGAACAGGACCGTGTGGAAGAACAGCGGGCGCAGGCCCGGATCGGCCAGGATGTACCGCCAGCCGTCGAGCAGGTCGCCAGCCCGGGGCCGGGTCCCGGCGGACAGGGGCGGGGCAGGGGGTTTCTCTCCGCCGCCGATCGCCCCGATCCCCGACGCGGAGAGCAGATAGCTCACCGCGTTGGCCACCACGCTCGTCACCGGGCCGAACAGCCCGATCGCGGCCCCGCCCAGCGGCGGCCCGACCATGCTCGCGGTCCAGTTCGTCGCCTCGAACCGCCCGTTCGCGACGAGCAGGTCACGCCGGGGGACCAAGTCCTTCAGAAACGCCCCGGCCGCCGCGTTGAAGGTGATGTCGGCCGCGGCGACGGCTACCGACACCAGCAGCAACTGACCGAAGCTCAGCCGGCCCAGCGCGAACGCCACGGGGACGCTCAGCAGCACCACGCACCGGACCAGGTCCGTCGCGATCATCACCGGCCGCTTGCGGCGGACCTCCGCCCACGGCCCGAGCGGCACCGACACCACAGCGCCGACCGCCGGTCCCACCGCGGCCAGCAGCGCCACCTGCGCCGGACCGGCGTGCAGCGCGAGGACCGCGATCAGGGCGAACGCGTCGAACGCGAGCCAGGTACCGGCCGCACTGACCGCGTACGCACCCCACAACCACCCGAACCGCCGCCCCAGCGACCGTCTGCCCGCCATACCCGGCGCACACTCCCAGCTCCCGCGGACAACCCGGTGTTGACCGGGAGCCATCCAAGCGAGGACCGGGCCGGGCAAGCAAACAACCGTCCGGCACCTGAGCCACAACCAACCGTTGTGCCTCAGCGGGTCAGCGCTGGTACAGCCCCACCAGCGTCCCGTCCGCCAGCCGGCGCCGCTCGACCTCCTGGTGCACCTCGTCCGCGCCGGGCGCGTCGGGTAGGACGCACGGTTCGGACAGGGCGTACAGCCGGAAGAAGTAGTGATGGGCGTCGTCACCCGGCGGGGGATGCGGGCCGCCCCAGCCCTCCTGCCCGTAGCTGTTCACGAGCTCCGTGCCGCCCGGCGGGCAGTGCCCGGCCTCGACGCCGTCGCTGTGCGGGTCGATGCCGACCACGACCCAGTGCGCGAAGGTGCCCGACGGGGCGTCGGGGTCCTCGCAGAGCAGGAGCAGTTCGGCCGCGTCGTCCGGTACGCCGCTCCAGGCCAGCGGCGGGGACACATTCGGTCCCTCGTACGAGTACCGGCGCGCGATGAAGGAGTGGTCGTTGAACGCGTCGCTGCTGAGTTCGATGCCGGTCATGTGGCCCGGGGTACCCCTGCGGGACCCGGACATGCGAGTCCGGGACCGATCGCCGGGCCACACGGCCGGCTGAGCGGTCACCGGATCATCCGCCCGTCAGTGCCAGCGATCCGTCGGGCTCCAGCCTCACGCCCACCCCGCCGCTGATCAGGTCGAGCGTCGTCCGCAGCCAGGTACGGTCCGCCCCGGACGCGGGCTCCAGCCGCATCCGCCGTGCCCGCAGCGGCACCATGCGCAGCCCGGCCAGCCGTCCGCTGTCCGCCTCGACCGAGACGAGGAACGCGAGCCGCAGGTCGTCGCGGTACTCCTCGTAGCCGGAGATGCCCTCGTAGTCGTCGACGAAGTCGCCGCAGCCGTAGAGGATCAGCCGGTCCCGGTACACCTCCAGCGGGCGGGGATGGTGGGAGGAGTGGCCGTGGACGATGTCGGCACCGCCGTCCACCAGGGCCCGTGCGAAACGGACCTGCTCCCGGGGCACGCCGAAACCCCAGTTCGAGCCCCAGTGCACGGACACCACGGTGAGATCACCGGCCCGTGCGGCCCGCCGGATGTGCCGCACCACGGCGCCGGCCGCCAGGGGCGAGAGCGCGGGAACGTACGCGACCCCCGGCAGCTCCGCCGTCGCCGCCCAGCCGGACGGGATCCCGCTGGAGCGAGCCCCGAGGGCGAACACCAGCAGCCGGCCGCCACCCGGGAGGGGCACCACGGCGGGTGCGTACGCCTCGCCGGCCCCGCGCCCCGCGCCCGCCGTCCGCAGGCCCGCCCCGGCCAGCGCGTCCAAGGTCTCCGACAGGCCCGGGCGGCCGAAGTCCAGGACGTGGTTGTTGGCGAGGACGGTCACGTCGGGGCGGGCCACGGCCAGGGCCGGCATGTTGGCCGGGTGCATCCGGTAGTGGATCTCCTTGTCCGGCGCGAACGTGTCGCCGCTCGTCACCGACGTCTCCAGGTTCACGATCCGGGCGTCCGGAGCGGACTCGTCCAGCACGCGCAGCGCCTCGCCCCACGGCCAGGAGGGCGGGACGGGCGCGGGCACCGGCCCGTGCGCCGACTCCGTCAGCCGGACGTAGGAGCGCGCGTCCTCGACGTACGCCTCCCGCAGTGCCGGGTCGCAGGGGTGCGCCAGGATCTGGTCCACGCCGCGCCCGAGCATCACGTCACCGCACAGGAACAGCGTCACGATGCCGCCGCCCACACCTCCACGGTAGGACGCCGCTCAGGTCAACCCCGGCCGCTCAGGCCTCTCAGGCGTCGACCCTCACCGCACACGACCACCCGTACGGATCCGGCCCGATCCGCAGCTCCTCCCACGCCACCGCCGTCGGGACCGACCCGGTGATCTCCACGTCCGCGAGCCCGATGACCGCCAGCCGCACGTCCAGGCCGCCGTCGGCCTCGTCCGCCTCCACGTCCACCGGCACCTGGCCGTACTCCTCCCACCGGAAGATGACCTCGTCCAGCAGCGTGGCCAGCAGATCGTCGTCGCTGGCCTCGGCCAGGCGCACCCGGTCCACCGCGGTGGCCCGCACCCCGGAGACGTCCGCGAAGCACTCCACCAACGCCAGCACGGCCTCCGCCAGACAGTGCTCCCGGCACGCCGCCCACGCCTCGATCCGGACATCACCCGGATGCGGCACCGCCCGGTGCCCGCACTCGCCCGGCTGCCGTCCCTGCCCGCCGTCGCCCGTGTCACCGCCCATGGACTGCGCTTGCCCGACACCGGCCCACCCATGCAGCGCCGGCCGCCGCGGCCGTCAGAGGGGCTCGTCCGCGAGGTACGGCGGAGCCGGGTCGTACTGGATGTAGCGGCGCACGGCCCGCGCGTGATCCCGGCCGTGCAGCCGGCCGACGAGCCACAGCGCGCTGTCGATGCCGGCCGACACACCCTGGCTGGTGACCAGTTTGCCGTCCACGACATAGCGGACGTCCCGGACGACCGTCACATCGCCCCGCGCCTCCAGGGCATCCTCCTGGCCCCAGTGGGTGGCCACCCGGCGTCCCCGGGCTGGGCCCGCCGCGTGCAGCAGGAAGGTGCCGGTGCACACGCCGTGCACCCAGGCGGCCCGCTCCGCCGTCCTCCCGATCCAGTCGGTGACCACCGGGTTGTGCAGCTGGACCTCACGCGCGCCCCGCCCGCCCGGCACATGCAGCACATCCAGGGGCGGATGGTCGTCCAGGGTGTGGTCGGGCAGCACGCGCAGGCCCTTGTTGCAGCGCACCGGGCCGGGATGCTCGGCGACGAGCACCGCCGTGTCGGCGCCGTCGCGCAGCCGGGCGGAGACGGTGAAGACCTCCCAGGGCCCCACGAAGTCGAGTTCCTCGGCCTCCTCGAAGACCAGCAGTCCGTAGCTCGTCATACGTTTTCTTCTTCCTCTGAGACGTGATGGACCCCGGCGGATCCCGTGGTGGAGCGGAACCGGGCGCGGTAGTCCGACGGCGCGACGCCGAGCCGGCGGTGGAACGTGCGGCGCAGGGTCTCGGCCGTGGCGAAGCCGCAGCGGCGGGCGATCGCCTCGACCGGTTCGTCCCCCTCGGTCAGCGCGCGCCGGGCCGCCTCGACGCGCACCCCCTCGACATACGTGGCGGGCGGCACGCCCAGCTCGGCGGTGAAGCGGCGCTGGAGGTGACGCGGGCTCAGCCCGGCATGCGCGGCGAGGGCAGCGATGTCGTGCCGGGCGCCCGGATCGGCGTGGACGGCGCCGACGGCGGCCCGCACCGGGTCGGTCGCCGGCTGCCGCGACCAGAGCGCCACGCTGAACTGCGACTGGCCGCCCGGACGGCGCAGGAACAGCACCAGCCGGCGAGCCACCGCGTGCGCGACGTCCCGGCCCAGGTCGTCCTCCACCAGGGCGAGCGCCAGATCCATGCCGGAGGTCACCCCGGCCGAGGTCCACACCCGTCCGTCCCGCACGAAGATCGGGTCGCAGTCCACCCGCACCTCGGGATGCTCCCGGATCAGCTGCTGCTCCCGGGCCCAGTGCGTGGTGACCCGCCGCCCGTCCAGCAGCCCCGCGGCCGCCAGCAGGAACACCCCGCTGCACACCGAGGCGACCCGCCGGGCACCGGCCGCGGCGGCGGCGATCCAGGAGACCAGCGCCGCATCCTCCCGGGCCCGGTAGACACCCCGGCCGCCGACCACCACCAGGGTGTCCGTCGCGCCCGGGTCGAGGTCCGCCACGCCGTGCCCGGCGTGCACCAGCAGCCCGCCGGCCGACCTGACCGGTCCCGGCCGGGACGCCACGACCTCGCAGGCGTAGTCGCCCGCGCTGTGGAACACCTCGTGCGGGCCGGTGAGATCGAGCGGCTGGAAGCCGTCGAAAACGACGAAGACGATACGACGTGGAGTCACTCGCGCAGTCACCCTTCCACGCTCCGTCCGCCCGGGTCATGGCGTCAACGACACGCATCCCACAGATCGCGCCACACCACACACGGGACGCCTGCCGCGGCGTGGGTAGGCGGACGGCAGGACCCACCGAGGAAACCGGGGGAACCGAAGGAAACCGGGGGAGAGGAGGCCTTCGATGATCACCCAGACGGTCACCGTGCCCGTCGGCGGCGCCGCGCTCACCGGTGATCTGAACCTGCCGCCGAACGCCCGCGCGGTCGTGCTGTTCGCGCACGGCAGCGGCAGCTCCCGGCACAGCCCCCGCAACCGCGAGGTCGCCGCCGGCCTGCGCACCGCCGGACTCGGCACCCTGCTGATCGACCTGCTCACCGAGGAGGAGGAACGCCAGGACCTGCGCACCGCCGAACTCCGCTTCGACATCCCCCTGCTGGGACGCCGGCTGGTGGCCGCCATCGACTGGCTGGAGCACTGGTACGGCACGCGGAGCCTGCCCGTCGTCCTGTTCGGCGCCAGCACCGGCGCGGGCGCGGCCCTGGTCGCCGCCGCCGAACGGCCCGGCCGGGTCCCGGCGGTCGTCTCGCGCGGCGGCCGGCCCGACCTGGCGGGCGACGCCCTCGAGGCTGTCCGGGCCCCGGTGCTGCTCATCGTGGGCGGCCGGGACCAGCACGTGCTGCGGCTCAACGAGGAAGCCGCCCGGCGGCTGCACGCCCCGCACACCCTCCACGTCGTGCCCGGCGCCACCCATCTGTTCGCGGAGCCCGGCACGCTGGACCGCGTCACCGAGGCGGCCCGGCAGTGGTGCGACGAGCGACTGAGCACCACGGCGGGCCGAGGGACCCCTTCGTACGGGAAGCAGAGGTGACCGTCATGCGGTTCCGCGATCGCCGGCAGGCAGGCCGGGAACTGGCCGGGAAGCTGCGCACCCGGCAGGACGCGGGAGCGCTGCCCCGACCGCTCGTCCTCGCCCTGCCCCGCGGCGGGGTCGCCGTGGCGAGCGAGGTCGCGGCGGCGCTGGACGCCCCGCTCGACGTGCTCGTCGTACGGAAGATCGGGGCGCCCTTCCAGGAGGAATACGGCATCGGCGCTATGGCCGGGGACGAGGTGCCGCTCCTCGACGAGGACGCCCTGCGCCACCTGGGCCTCGGCGTGGCCGACCTCGCCCCCGTCATCGAACGGGAGCGCGCGGAACTGCGCCGCCGCGAGCGGCTGTACCGGCAGGGCCGCCCCGCGCCCGACCTGCGCGGACGGACGGTGATCGTCGTCGACGACGGCCTGGCGACCGGTTCCACGGCCCGCGCCGCGCTGCGCTCCGTACGCCGTCAGGCGCCCGCACGGGTCGTGCTGGCCGCGCCGGTGTGCTCGCCGGAGGCGGCCGAGCTGATGCGCGCCGTGGCCGACGAGGTGCTCTGCCTGCACCGACCGGCGGCGTTCATGGCCGTGGGCCTCTGGTACGAGAACTTCGACCAGCTGACGGACCAGGACGTCCTGGAGGCGCTCCACGTGCAGCTTTGACCAATTGTTCACCTGACGGGTGTGGCGGAAATCAGCCACAACGGACAACGATGTCCCAACCCCACACCTGTATCAGGAGCAACAGTGAACGTCTCGCTCTCCGTATGGCTGCTGACCGTGGCAGCCCTGTGCGTGCTCGTCGCCGTCGACTTCTTCGTCGGCCGCAAGCCCCACGACGTGTCGATCAAGGAAGCCGGGACGTGGACGGTGGTGTGGATCGTCCTGGCCGTGCTGTTCGGGCTGGGGCTCTGGTACTTCGGTGGGAGCGGGCCCACCGGTGAGTTCTTCGCCGGGTACATCACCGAGAAGTCGCTGAGCGTGGACAACCTCTTCGTGTTCGTCCTGATCATGGGGAAGTTCGCGGTGCCCTCGCAGTACCAGCAGCGGGTGCTGATGGTCGGCGTGCTGGTGGCCCTGGTGCTGCGGGCCGTCTTCATCGCGGCCGGCGCGGCGATCATCTCGGCCTTCTCCTGGGTGTTCTACATCTTCGGTGCCTTCCTGATCTGGACCGCGTGGAAGCTGGTCCAGGACGCGCGCAAGGACCAGCACGAGGAGGAGTACCAGGAGAACAAGCTGCTGAAGATGGCGGAGGAGCGCTTCGGGGTGGCCGACCGCTACCACGGCACGAAGCTGTTCATCACCGAGAACGGCAAGCGGATCATGACGCCGATGCTGGTCGTGATGCTCGCGATCGGCTCCACCGACGTGCTGTTCGCCCTCGACTCCATCCCCGCGATCTACGGCCTCACCCAGGACCCGTACATCGTGTTCACCGCGAACGCCTTCGCGCTGATGGGCCTGCGCCAGCTGTACTTCCTCATCGGCGGCCTGCTGAAGAAGCTGGTCCACCTCTCGTACGGACTGTCGATCATCCTCGGCTTCATCGGCGTGAAGCTGGTGCTGCACGCCCTGCACGAGTCGGGCGTCCACGTGCCCGAGATCGGCATCCCCTTCTCGCTGGGCTTCATCGTGCTGGTCCTGACCGTCACGACGATCACCAGCCTGCGGGCCTCGAAGAGGCAGGAGGCCGAGGAGGAGACACGGCGGGCGGCCGAATCCCGCTGAGCGTCTAGACGACACCCTCCGCGCGCAGCGCCGCCACCTCCTCGCCGGTGCGGCCCAGCTCGCTGAGGATCGCCCCGGTGTGCTCGCCGACCGCCGGGACGGGGTCCATGCGCGCGGGCACACCGGCCAGGTCGGCCGGCGGCAGCAGGGCCTCGACGGTGGCGCCCGGCACCGCGACCTCGGTCCAGCGGCCGCGGCCGGCCAGCACCGGGTGGTCCAGGAACGCGGCGACGTCGTTGACCCCGGCACAGGCGATGCCGATGCGCTCCAGGTCCTTGAGGATCTCGTCGGAGCCGGAGCGGGCGAAGCGGCCGGCGACGACGGTGTCGAGCTCCTCGCGGTGGGCGACGCGGTCGGAGGCGGTGGCGAAGCGCGGATCGTCGGCCAGCTCCGGCCGGCCGAGGAACTCCGCGCACAGGGCCGCCCATTCCCGCTCGTTCTGGATGGAGAACAGCACCTCCTTGCCGTCGGCCGCCGGGTACGTCCCGTACGGCGCGATGGTGGCGTGCTGGGTGCCGAGGCGCGGGGGCTGGGTGCCGCCGTACCGGGTGTAGTAGGCGGGCTGGCCCATCCACTCCGCGAGCGCCTCGAACAGGGACACCTCCACCGGGTGGGCCTCGCCGGTGGTGGCGCGGGTGTAGAGGGCGGTGAGGACGCCGCTGTACGCGTACATCCCGGCGGCGATGTCGGCCACGGAGATCCCGGTCCGGGCGGTCCCCTCCGGGGTGCCCGTCAGGGACACCAGCCCGGTCTGGCACTGCACGAGCAGGTCGTAGGCCTTGCGGTCGGCCCAGGGGCCGGTCGTGCCGTAGCCCGAGATCGTGCAGGGGATCAGGCCCGGGCGGTGGTTCGTGACGGTGTCCGCGTCCAGGCCGAGCCGGGCGGCGGCGCCCGGGGCGAGGTTCTGCACGAACACGTCGGCGCCGTCGAGGAGGTCGTGCAGGATCTCGCGGCCGCGCGGGTCTTTCAGATCCAGGGTGAGGGACTCCTTGGAGCGGTTGAGCCACACGAAATAGCTGGCGTGGCCGTGCACGGTCGTGTCGTAACGGCGGGCGAAATCGCCGCCGCCCGGCCGCTCCACCTTGATCACCCTCGCACCGAGGTCGGCGAGCTGCCGGGTGGCGTAGGGCGCGGCCACGGCCTGCTCCACACTGACCACCGTGACCCCGGACAGGGGATAGCGCTGCACGCTCATGCCTCATGCTCCTGAACCTCGTACGGACGGCGCCCGGACAGTCTCTCCCGGGCGCCGGGCCGTGGCACGGGCCAGGGGCGCGATCTGGATCACGACGGGGCGTATCACAAACGGGGTGTTCCCCGGGCGGCCGGTCGGCCAGGGCCTGTCGTCTGGTTGTCCGGCTCAGCTCGCAGGGAATGGGCGTTGTGCCTGCCGGGCCCCGCGTCCGCGGCCTGATCCGGACGACAGGCCCTACGGGCGGGCCAGGTGCCGCATGGCCAGGGCCAGTTGGAGCCGGAGCCGGCCCTGCGGGGTGCGTACCGGCCAGCCGAGCAGGTGCTCCGCGTGCGTCAGCCGGTCCTGGAGCGTGGAGTGGTGGACGTTGATCCCGGCCGCTGCCGCCCGCAGGCTCGCCGTGGACGCGACCGCGTGCAGCGTGGCCGGCAGCCAGGGCGTGGATGCCGCGGCCGCTTCCAGGGCCCGGACGTCGGGTGGCGGCTCTGCGCCCGGTACGACGAGGTCGGCGAGCAGGGCGATTCCGCCCAGCTCATCGGCGTACACGACTCGCGGCCCGGGGTCCTGCGGGGTGCCCTCGGCGGTGAACCGCAGGGCGGTACGGGCCGCCGCCCATGACCGGGGCAGTTCGAGCACGGGCACGGCGGGCCCGACGCCGAGCCGGGAGTCCGGTGGAACCGGGTGGGACTCCGCGATGTCCGTCCCGGCCGGTACGACCCGAGGCCGGTTGTTCCGCGGGGCGAGCACCCGCGCCGGTGCCGTGGCGTCCAGACCGAGCCGACGGGCGGCGTACAGGCGCGCCTGCTCCGGGGCCGTGGCATCCAGAAGGGTCTCCACCAACGCCGGGTCATCGGCCGGGGCCCGACCACGAGTACGGTCGAGAACGAGCCGCAGGGCAACGGCGGCCCGTTCGAGTATCACGGCGTCGACGACGCTGGGGGAGAGCGCCACGGGTTCCGTTTCGGCCGCGCCGGGCCGGGCCCCGGCCTGCTTTGCGACGGCCTGGCCGGGTGCGGCCCCGGCCTGCTTGGTGACGACCTGGCTTGGCGTGGCCCCGGCCTGTTTTGCGACGACCCCGGCGGGCGCGGCTCCTGCCTGCTTGGTGACGACCTGGCTTGGCGTGGCCCCGCCGTGTTCTGTGCTGGCCGCGCCGGGTTCTGCCCCGGTGGGCATCGTGACGACCCCACCGGGTTCTGCCTCGCCCTGCTCCTCACCGACCCGGCTTGGCGTCGCCTCGCCGTGTTCTGTGCTGGCCGCGCCGGGTTCTGCCCCGGTGGGCATCGTGATGGCCTCGCCGGGTGCGGCCTCGGCCCGCCGCTCTGCGTCGAACGGGCTGGGTGCGGCCCCGGCGTCCTCCGTGACGACCCCACCGGGTTCTGCCTCGCCCTGCTCCTCACCGACCCGGCTTGGCGTGGCCCCACCGTGCTCTGTGCTGGCCCCGCCGGGTGCGGCCCCACCGTGCTCAGCGATGGCCTCGCCGGATGCGGCCCCCGCCTGCTCCGTGACGCCCACGCCGGGCCCGGGCCCGGCCCCCTCCGTAGCGCCGCCGTCCCGCTCCGCCCCGTCGCGTTCCAGCCACAGGATCGCCGGTCCGTTCGGGCTCAGTCGGGCGGAGGGCCAGGTGGGGTTCGGTGGGGTCTCGGTGTCCTGGCGTGTGCCGTCGGGCAGTACGCGGACGTGGACGCGTCGCTCGGGGTCCACCAGCCGGGCCGGGCAGCCGGACAGTACGGCGGCGCCGCGTACGAGTGCCTCGACACCGGCCCTGGACTCGGCCAGGCGGTCGAAGTAGGCGATGACCCGGACCGCCGCACCGGCATCCGGGTCGAGCGCGGTCAGGCGTCCGGCCAGCTCTTTCATGGACCTATGGTGCGCCATGCGGCTGCCCGGCCAGGAGAGAAGCCTGCCGTCACCCGTTCAGCAGCCTCCGCAACCAGTTCACATGCGCCGCCCGGGCCGACTGCGACAGCGCCGCCTGGGGTGCGAATCCGTCGAAGCCGTGGAAGCCGCCCGGCCAGACATGGAGTTCGGCCACGCCACCGGCCTGCCAGATGCGCGAGGCGTAGGCGACGACCTCGTCGCGGAAGGTCTCCGCCGAGCCGACGTCGAGGAAGGCCGGGGGCAACCCGGTCAGATCCTCGGCACGGGCCGGCGCCGCGTACGCCGGTACGTCGGGCCCGCCCCGCCGCGACCCCAGCAGCGCGGTCCAGCCGGTCTCGTTGGCAGTGCGGTCCCACACCCCGAGGCCCGCCATCTGGTACGTCGAGGGCGTGTCATTGCGGTCGTCGAGCATCGGGCACAGCAGGACCTGCCCGATCGGCCGCGGCCCCTTGCGGTCCCGGGCGAGCAGGGCCAGCGCCGCGCACAGCCCGCCGCCCGCGCTCGCACCCGCGATGACGATCCGCTCGGGGTCGGCGCCGAGCTCGTCGGCGTGGTCGGCCGTCCACAGCAGACCGGCGTACACGTCCTCGACGGGCGCGGGATGCGGATGCTCCGGCGCCAGCCGGTACTCCACGGACACCACGACCGCGTCCAGCGCCTGCGCCCACGCCAGTGGGACATCGACCCCGACCCGGTTGTTCCCGATGACCATGCCGCCGCCGTGCACGTGGTAGATGACGGGCCGCGCCCCGGCGGTCGCCGGAGCGGTCGGCCGGCAGATCAGCAGGGATATGTCGGGCTCGCCCTGAGGACCGGGCACCAGCCGGTCCTCCACCTCGAACGTCCCGCCCATCGTCAGGTCCAGCTCGGCGAGCAGCGCGATGCCCGGGCCCTGGCGCACCTCGGCGATCTGGTCCGGCGTGAGGCCCGGGGTGATCATGTCCTTGATCAGCTCCAGGGCACCCGCGAGTTCGGGGTCGAACGGGGGCGGAACGTGCGTCATGGCGTCTCCTCACGCGAGGTCACGGCGGCTCGGGCTGCCATGGTCGGCCCCGCCGCCCGGGTCGCGGGCGCCGCCGAGCGGCGGAACCTGCCCGCCGTACGGCGGGTGGCGCTCATGGGACGCGTGAGGGCGACCACCGTGAGCGCGGCGACCGGCACGCACACGCCGGCCACCCGAAGCGGCCGTACGCACGCATGCTCAGCCACGAGCCGACGGCGCCACCAAGATACGCGCAGGTCATGAACGCGGTGATGAGCCGGCCGCACACCCCGCCCCCGGTCATCGTCACGAAACCGCCGGTGCTCGCCTACCCGAAGCGGGGCGCAGGGACCCTGTGGGAACCGGACCCCGAGCCGGAGGCGGGCCCGCCGCGGGAGACGACGCGCGTCCCGCACCCGTCGACGAGACGGACCTGCAGCGAGCCGCACCCGCAGCGCGTCCACTCCGTGCGGCCCGTCGCGGTGGTGTGCCGCGACAGCACCTGGAACGGCTCGCCCCCGTCCGGCCAGCCGCAGTGCGGGCAGGCCGTGGCATTGGTGCTGGTCATGACTGACTCCTCGTACGTCGTGGCTGGTTGACCGTCGCGACACAGCCAGGGTGCGTCGAGAAATCCGTACACGTCCAGGTTGACTTTGTGGACGGCATTGTGAAGCGTGGACTGCATGATTGACCTGCGCAGGCTGCACGTCCTCAGGGCCGTCTCCCACTACGGCACGGTCACCGCCGCCGCCCGGGCCCTGCACTTCACCACGTCCGCCGCCTCCCAGCAGATCCGGCAGCTCGCCCGTGACCTGGACGTCGAACTTCTGGAACCCCAGGGACGCGGGGTGCGCCTCACCCCGGCCGCCGAGAGCCTCCTGGCGCACGCCGACGCCATCCAGGCCCGCTGGGACCTGGCCGAACTCGATCTGCGGGCCGACCATGGAGCGCCCTCCGGGGTGCTGCGCGTGACCGGGTTCCCTGTGGCGATCTCGGTGCTGCTGGCCCCGATGGCGGCCCGGCTGGGCGAGCGGCATCCACGGCTGTCCGTGCGGATCGCCGAGGTGGGTGTCCCGGAGAGCTTCGACCTGCTCTTCGAGGGGGAGACCGACCTCGCGATCGTCGAGGCCACGCCGCTCAACCCGCCGCTGAGCGATGCGCGGTTCGACCAGCAGTCGCTGCTGGACGACCCGTTCGACCTGGTCGTCCCCGAAGGCCACCGGCTCGCCGGGCGGGCCCGGGTCGATCTCGCCGAGGCGGCGCGCGAGGCGTGGATCGCGCCGGTGGAGGGCAGCCCTTGCCGTCCGCACGTCCTGTCCGCCTGCGGCGCGGCGGGGTTCACCCCCGACGTCGTCCACCACGCCCTCGACTGGAACGTCGCCGCCCACCTCGTCGCCCACCGGCTCGGCGTCGCCCTCGTCCCGCGCCTGGCCCACCTGACCCCGCACCTCCCGATCACCCGGGTCCGCTGCACAGGAAACCCCCACCGCAAGCTCCTGACCTGCACCCGCGGTGGCGGCCACGCCCGCCCGGCGGTCGCGGCGGCTCTCCAGGAACTGCGCGAACTGGCCCCCACGGCGATCGGTTGAAGCCACCACCCGCACACCATGCATCGGCCGTGGCCCGGAGGCCGCCCCGTGTCGTGTTCCGGGGTGCCCGTCGCGAGGCGGACATCGGTGGTCGTCTGCGGAACACCGCGGACACCGCCCTCAGCGCATGCGTCAGGAATCGCCGTCCGATGGCCGGGCCCTCAGCGCCCCGGTGCCCCCACCCGCAGCGCGTCCATGACGAGGTCCAGCAGCCGGGTGGCGCGTGGTTGCCAGTCGGTGTGGGGGTCGATCGTCCAGAGGCCGCCGATCGTGAGGAAGAGATCGTCCGCGGTGATCCCCGGGCGGATGGTGCCGGCCTGCTCGGCGGCGCGCAGCAGCAGTTCGGCCGCCTCCGTCACCGGCGTGTGTCCCGGCTTCGCGGGCTGCCCCGGCGCGCTCGTGGCCTGGCGGATGGCGTCGGCCAAGCCCGCCTTGGTCATGGCGAACCGTGCGAGCCGGTCCATCCACTCGCGCAGCGCCCGGTCGGGTTCCCGGCTCTCGAGCAGGGGTGCGGCGGTGTCGGCGACCTGCTGCATCTCGTGGCGGTAGATCTCCAGGACGAGTGCCTCACGGCTGGGGAAGTGGCGGTAGAAGGTGCCCTGCCCGACGCACGCCTTCTTGGCGATCGAACTCAGCGGCGCGTCCGCCGAACGCGTCAGCTCGATCAGCGCCACTTCCAGGATGCGCTCGCGATTGCGTTGCGCGTCCGAGCGCAGAGGAGCGTCCTTCTTCTGCCGCACTCGCCCTCCTCGCGGTCCCATGGCCGAAACCCGGCCCTTGTTAAGCGGACAGTTGTCCGTTAAGTTTTCGGGTAACGGACAACTGTCCGCTTGCTCCATCGTATCGGTGTGCCGTCCGCGCGGACAGCCCGCGCCCCCTGCCTCCTGGCCTCGCGACACTGAGAGAGAAGGCTTCCATGCCCCCATCGACGTCCAGCGACCTCACCCTGTCCGTCAACGGCGAGAAGTACACGCTGACCGTCGACCACCGCACCACGCTGCTCGACGCCCTGCGCGAACGACTCGATATGACCGGTACGAAAAAAGGCTGTGATCAGGGGCAGTGCGGCGCCTGCACCGTCCTGGTCGACGGCCGCCGGAGCGTCGCCTGTCTGCAGCTGGCCGTGGCGGCCGAAGGGCGCGAGATCACCACCATCGAAGGCGTGGCCGAGGGCGACCGACTGCACCCGGTACAGCAGGCGTTCCTCGAACTGGACGGCTACCAGTGCGGCTACTGCACGCCGGGACAGATCTGTTCGGCGATCGCGATGATCGAGGAGCACGCGGCCGGCTGGCCGAGCGCGGCCACCGACGACGTACGGCCCGAGGCGGGGCCACCACCCCTGACGCCGGAGGAGATACGGGAGCGCATGAGCGGCAACCTGTGCCGCTGCGGCGCGTACGTGTCGATCGTCCAGGCCGTGGCCCGCGCCGCGGAGTCCAAGGGGGCGGCGGCATGAGGGAGTTCGGCTACCAGCGGGCGTACGACGTCTCCGGCGCCGTGGCGCTGCTCGACGGCGACCGGGAAGCCCGCTTCCTGGGCGGCGGCACCAACCTGGTCGACCTGATGAAGACCGGTGTCGAGCGGCCCGCCCTCCTCGTCGACGTACGCGAACTGCCCCTGAACCGCGTCGAGCCCACCGAGGACGGCGGGCTGCGCATCGGGGCCACCGTCACCAACAGCGACCTCGCTGCGCACCCCGAAGTCCGGCGCCGCTACCCGGCGTTGGCGCAGGCCGTACTGGCCGGTGCCTCCGGGCAGCTGCGCAACATGGCCACCGTCGGCGGCAACCTGCTCCAGCGCACCCGCTGCGGCTACTTCGCCGACGTCAGCGCCCCCTGCAACAAGCGCAGCCCGGGCAGCGGTTGCCCCGCGATCGAGGGCGAGCACCACAACCACGCCGTCCTCGGCGCGTCCGACCACTGCGTGGCCACCCACCCCTCCGACATGGGTGTGGCCCTGGCCGCCTTCGACGCGACCGTGTCGTACGAGACGGCGGACGGGCCGGGGGAGGTGCCGCTCGCCGACTTCTACCTGCCGGTGGGGGAGACCCCGCATCTGGAGACCGCCCTGCCGCCGGGCGCGCTGATCACCGGCGTCACCCTGCCGCCCACCGCCACAGCGGCCAACTCCCGCTACCGCAAGGTCCGCGAGCGCGCCTCGTACGCCTTCGCCATCGGCTCGATCGCCGCCGCGCTCGACGTCCGGGACGGCGTCGTGCACGACGTGCGCCTGGCCTTCGGCGCCGTCGCCTCCCGGCCTTGGCGGGCCCGCGCGGCCGAGGGCGTCCTGCTCGGCGCACCCGCTGACGCCGAGACCTTCGCGGCCGCCGCGGAGCTGGAACTGGCCGCCGCCAGGCCCCTGCCCCACAACGGATACAAGGTGACCCTGATGCGCAACCTCGTCGTCGCCGTGCTGAGCGAACTCGCCGAGGAGGCCACCCGATGACCACCGCCACCAGGGGCTCCGTCGGCTCCGCGCACACCCGTGTGGAGGGCCGCGACAAGGTCACCGGAGCGGCTCGCTACGCCGGTGAGATCCCGTTCGCCGAGCTCGCCCACGGCTGGCTGGTGCTGTCCACCGTCGCCCGCGGCCGCGTCCGCGCCCTGGACACCGAGGCCGTGCTCGGCATGCCCGGTGTCCTCGCCGTGCTCCACCATGAGAACGCCCCGCGCGTCGACACCGACTACGCAGGGCTGTTGGGGGCCCCGGACCCGAGCATCGCCCTCTTCCAGCACGACCGGGTGGCCCACCTGGGCTGGCCCGTGGCGCTGGTCGTCGCCGAGACGTCCGAACAGGCCCGGGAAGCCGCCGAGTCCCTCCAGGTCCACTACGACCAGGAACCGCACGACGTCGCGTTCTCCGCCGAGCGGCAGACCGAGGCCTACGCGCTCGACGGCCATATGCCGGGCGTCGTCGAGAAGGGCGACCTGGAGGCCGAACTCGCGGCGTCCGCCGTCGTGCTGGACGCGGAGTACACCACTCCGGAGGAACACCACAACCCGATGGAGCCGCACGCGGCGACGGCCCGGTGGGAGGGCGGCCGGCTCGAGGTCGTCGACTCCAACCAGGGAACCACCTGGGTCGCCGGCGAACTCGCCAACCTCTTCTCCCTCGACCCGGCCTCCGTACGGGTACGGTCCGAGCATGTCGGAGGCGGCTTCGGCAGCAAGGGCGTCCGTGCGCACCAGGTGGGCGCCGTGATGGCCGCGACCGTTCTGCAGCGCCCGGTCCGGGTCGTCATGACCCGCCGGCAGATGTTCTCGCTCGCCGGGTACCGCAGCCCCACGGCCCAGCGGGTCAGGCTCGGCGCGGACGCGGACGGGCGGCTGCGCGCCTTGGAGCACCGGTCGCTGAACCTCACCTCGACCGTGCACGAGTTCGTCGAGCCGAGCGCCGCGGCGGGCCGGTCCATGTACGCGGCCGACGCCCACCACACGGCCAGCCGGATCGTACGGCTCGACGTACCGACCCCGACGTGGATGCGCGCCCCGGGCGAGGCACCGGGCTCGTTCGCGCTGGAGTCGGCGCTCGACGAACTCGCCGAGCGGTGCGGCCTCGACCCGATCGAGCTGCGCGTACGGAACGAGCCCGAGGTGGGCCCGGTGTCCGGACTGCCGTTCGGCAGCCGCAACCTGATCGCCTGCTTCCGGGAGGGCGCCCGCCGGTTCGGCTGGGCGGACCGGGACCCGCGGCCGGGAGTGCGCCGCGACGGCCGCTGGCTGCTCGGCACGGGCACCGCCGCCGCTTCCTTCCCCGCCGGGGCCATGCCCTCGACGGCGGCCGTCACCGCGGAGGCGGACGGCACCTTCACGGTGGGGATCAACGCCGCGGACATCGGCACCGGCGCCAGGACCGCGCTCACGCTGGTCGCCGCCGACGCGCTGGAAGTGGCGACGGACCGCGTCCGGGTGCGCATCGGGGACAGCGACTTCGGCCCGGCGATGATCGCCGGCGGCTCGATGGGCACCCGCTCCTGGGCCTGGGCCGTCACGGCCGCCGCCGACGAGCTGCGCCAGAGCCTCGCGCCGGGCGCCGACATCCCGCCGGAGGGCATCACCGTACGGTCCGACACGTCCGAGGCCATCGGTGCCCTCGCCCAGAAGGAGCGGCACTCCTTCGGAGCGCAGTTCGCCGAGGTCGCCGTCGATCCGGCCACCGGCGAGGTCCGCGTCCGCCGGATGCTGGGCATCTTCGCGGCCGGCCGGATCGTCAACCCGCTCACCGCCCGCAACCAGTTCGTCGGCGGCATGACCTGGGGCATCTCCATGGCCCTGCACGAGGAGGCCGTACGGGACCGGGCCGGCGGCGGCCTCTACGGCGCCGACCTCGCGGGCTACCACGTCGCCGCGCACGCCGACGTGCCCCACATCGAGGCCGACTGGGTCGACGACCCCGACCCGGACGACCCGGTCGGCATCAAGGGCATCGGTGAGATCGGCATCGTGGGTGCCGCCGCGGCGGTCGCCAACGCCGTGTGGCACGCGACCGGCGTACGCCACCGGAACCTGCCGATCCGGCCCGACCGTGTCCTGATGGCGGGCGGCGATGCTTGACCTGGCCGGGCAGCTGCACGAGTGGATCGAGGAGGGCCGGGAGTTCGCCGTCGCCACGGTCGTCGCCGTCGGCGGCAGCGCCCCGCGCCCTCCCGGCGCCGCCATGGCCGTCCGCGCCGACGGCACAGTCATCGGCTCGGTCTCCGGGGGCTGTGTGGAAGGCGCCGTGTACGACCTCTGCCTCCAGGCCCTCCAGGAGGGCGAGACGCTCGTCGAGCGGTTCGGCTACAGCGACGAGGACGCCTTCGCCGTGGGGCTGACCTGCGGCGGAACCATCGACGTCATGATCACCCCGTACGACGCCGCCCAGAAACCCCAGACGGCCGCGCTGTCTGTGACCGCCCGGGGCGAGCCGGTGGCTCTCGCCCGGGTGGCCCGGGGGCCCGCCGGCCTCCTCGGCCGGGCGGTGCTCGTACGCCCCGACGGTTCACACGAAGGTGGTCTCGGCGGTACCCCGGACCTGGACCGCACGGCGATCAGCCAGGCACGCGCCCTGCTGGACGCCGGCCGCACCGGTACGGTCGAGCTCTCCGAGGACGGCTCGCACTGCCCGGGCGGTCTCACCCTGCTCGTGGAGTCGGCCGTGCCGCCGCCCCGCATGATCGTCTTCGGCGCGATCGACTTCGCGGCGGCCCTGGTACGGGCGGGCAAGCTGCTCGGCCATCACGTCACCGTGTGCGACGCCCGCCCCGTCTTCGCCACCCGGGCCCGCTTCCCCGACGCCGACGAGATCGTCGTGGACTGGCCCCACCGCTATCTGCGGGCGACGGAGACCGACGGACGCACGGTGCTGTGCGTGCTCACCCACGACGCGAAGTTCGACGTGCCCCTGCTGACGGAGGCCCTGCGACTGCCGGTCGCCTATATCGGTGCCATGGGCTCCCGCCGCACCCACCAGGACCGCGACCGGCGCCTGCGGGAAGCGGGCGTCGGCGAGCGCGAGCTGGCCCGGCTGAGGTCGCCGATCGGACTCGACCTGGGCGCGCTTACGCCCGAGGAGACCGCCGTGTCCATCGCGGCGGAGATCGTCGCGGCACGGCGCGGCGGAACGGGCCTGCCGCTCACCGGCTCGGGGACCCCGATCCACCGGGCCGAGCAGCTGCCCCAAGCGGTCTGACACGGTCGGGAACACGCCGGAGGGGCCGCAGCCCGCAATTGGCTGCGACCCCTCTCCGGCACCGGTCGTCGCACCGGTCGCCTGACGGGTCAGGCGGCGGCCGGCTCCGTGGCATGGCCGTGCAGACGGGTGATGACCTCGGTCAGCTGCTCGGCGACCTCGGCGTCGTCGGCCGGGTGCGTCTCGGCGAAGCGGGTCATCGAGCCGGGGATGGACAGCTTGACGTCCTCCAGCACCTTGCCGCCGGCCACACCCACGGACTTGCGGGTCTCGTCGTGCGCCCAGACACCGCCGAACTGGCCGAAGGCGGTGCCGACCACGGCGACCGGCAGGCCGCTGAGGGCACCGGCGCCGTACGGGCGGGACAGCCAGTCGATGGCGTTCTTCAGGACGGCCGGGATGGTGCCGTTGTACTCGGGCGTGAACAGGATCAGGCCGTCGGCCGCGCCGGCGGCCTCACGCAGCTTCACGGCGGCGGCCGGAACACTGCCCTCGACGTCGATGTCCTCGTTGTAGAAGGGGATCTCGGCGAGGCCCTCGAACAGGTTCACCTCGGCACCCTCGGGGGCGAGCTTGACGGCCGCCTCGGCGAGCTGGCGGTTGTGCGACCCGGCGCGAAGGCTGCCGACGAGCGCGAGGATGCGAACAGACATGCTGACTCCCACATAGAGAAAGACTGCTGCGAAACACAGCCGTTACGATCCGGACCGAGGTCCGTTTATTGTTCTAGCACCCTAACCGGACCGCGGTCCAGTTTTGTTCCCGATGCTTTACGCTGGCTTCATGTCCACCGCCCCGCCCCCCTTCCCGACGCCTCAGGAGCCCGTCGCCCGTCCCGAGCTGATCCAGCTCGACAGCGCCCCGGAGGTCGACGAGCCGTGCCTGCGGGCCGACGCGGCGCGCAACCGGGCCCGGCTGCTGGAGGCCGCCGGGCGGCTGGTGGCGGAGCGCGGCGCGGACGCCGTCACGATGGAGGCGGTGGCCGCGGCGGCCTGCGTCGGCAAGGGCACGGTCTTCCGCCGGTTCGGCGACCGCACCGGCCTGCTGACGGCGCTGCTCGACCACTCCGAGAAGAAGTTCCAGGCCGCGTTCCTCAGCGGCCCGCCGCCGCTCGGACCGGGCGCGCCGCCCGTGGAGCGGCTGAGGGCGTTCGGCCTCGGGATGCTGCGCCGCTCGGTCGACGAACTGGAGCTGCAGCTGGCGGCCGAGGCGGGTGCGAACCGCCGCTTCGTCGTCCCGGCCCGCCGGGTGCTGCGTCATCACGTGGCCATGCTCCTGCGGCAGGCGGTCCCCGACGCGGACTGCGAACTCCTCTCCCACACGCTGATGGGTCAGCTCGACCCGGCCCTGATCCACCACCTGACCAAGCAGTGCGGGATACCCCTGGCCCGCCTCGAGGATGCGTGGACCGACCTGGTCGACCGGCTCACGGGCGCGGAATCCACCCGCTAGCGCAGCCCCTTGAGGTGCCCGCCGGCCCTCGTGAACGCTCACGCCTTCGTCACAACTCCCCCGCCTGAAGCGCGCATTGAGGCTTCTGCCAAGATGCCGTACGTCATGGTGCAGATACCGAAAACGCCCGCGCCCCCGTCCCCCGCACCGATGCGCTCCGTGCCCACGAGCGCCGATGTGGCCCGCCTGGCCGGCGTCTCGCGCGCGACCGTCTCCTACGTCCTCAACAACACCACCGCCGTACGGATCAGCGAGCCCACCCGCCGCCGGGTCCACCAGGCAGCGAAGGAACTCGGGTACGTGCCGCACGCGGCGGCCCGCTCCCTGCGCGCCGGGCACAGCCGCATGGTCCTGATCCCCGCGCCGACCTTCCCCGTCGGCCCGCTCTACAGCCGGTTCCTCACCGATCTCCAGGTCGCGCTCGGCGGCCTGGACTACACGGTCGTGCAGTACGGCACCGGCGCCCCGCACGGCGACGACGCCGCCCGCGCCTGGGCCGAACTGCGGCCCGTGGCCGTGCTGGTGCCCGGCTCCGGACTCGGTCCGCAAGGAGTGGCGGTGCTCAAGCGCTCCGGGGCCCGGGCCGTGGTCACCCTCGGCCCCGAGACCATCGAGGGCGCGCACGCCCTGCTCATGGACCACGATGTCGTCGGCTACAGCGCGGGCGCCCACCTCCACGACCGCGGCCGCCGCCGGATCGGCGTCGTCGTCCCGCAGGAGACCGGCCTCGAGGCGTTCTCCGCGCCCCGGCTCGACGGTGTGCGCCAGTCCCTGCGCGGCACCGACGCCACGGTGACCGAACTGCCCCTCGCCTTCGAGGAACAGGCCGCGGCGCGACTCGCCGCCCGCTGGCGGACCCTCGGTCTGGACGCCGTGTTCACCTACAACGACGAGTACGCGATGCTGCTGATGCGGGCCCTGCAGGACGAGGGCATCCGCATCCCCGAGGAGACGGCCGTGGTGGGCGCCGACGATCTGATGCTCGGCCGGCTGCTGCGGCCGCGGCTGACCACCGTCCACCTGGAGCTGCCCTCGGGCCGTGAACTCGCCGAACTGGTCGACCGCGCCGTGCGCAAACCCGGGACCGAGCCCGAGACGCACAAAGTGCTGGGCGCGACGGTGCTGCACCGCGACTCGAGCTGACCCGCCCGGAAGACGACTCCTCGGCAGACGGCCGGAACCATCCGGCCGACAGGCGGCGCCGGTCATCGCCCTGAGGCATGACTAGGATGTTGCATCCTCAACAAAATGGGGGCGCGTGCGAACGCGGCCGCAGCCCACACGGCTGCCCGGATCGCCGCGCCCCGCCCTGTGACCGCCGAACCGGCCACGTTCTCACGGGAGTTCCCTCCACCCGTACCCGTACGCCGGTGACCGATCGATCGGAGAGCCGTCATGCCGTTGCTCGACACCAGGACCTGGCAGCCCCGCACCCTCGCGGGGCCCGGGTACACCGTCACCGAGCCCGCCACCGGCGGGGCCCTCGGCACCCTCGCCCTCGCCACCCCCGGGGATGTCGGCGCCGCCGCCGGGCGCGCGGCCGCCGCCCAGCGCGAGTGGGCCCGCGCCCCGCACTTCGCCCGCGCCGCCGTCCTCCGCAAGGCGGGCGACCTGTTCACCGCGCACGCCGCCGAACTGCGCGAATGGATCGTCCGCGAGTCCGGTTCCGTCCCCGGCAAGGCCGACTTCGAACTGCACGTCGCCGCCCAGGAATGCTACGAGGCCGCCGCGCTCGCCTCCCGCCCGGCCGGACAGGTCCTGCCCAGCGAGGCGCCGCGCCTGTCGTACACGCGCCGCGTCCCGGCCGGTGTGGTGGGCGTGATCTCGCCGTTCAACGCCCCGCTGATCCTGTCCATCCGCTCGGTCGCGCCGGCCCTGGCCCTGGGCAACGCGGTCCTCCTGAAGCCGGACCCGCGCACGGCCGTCTGCGGAGGCCTGGCCCTGGCCGCGGTCTTCGCCGCCGCGGGCCTGCCCGAGGACCTGCTGCACGTGCTCCCCGGCGGCCCGGACGCCGGACAGGCCCTGGTCTCCGACCCGCGCGTGCCGGTCATCTCCTTCACCGGCTCCACCGCCGCCGGACGGGCCGTCGGCGAGGCCGCCGGCCGTCACCTCAAGCGGGCCCACCTGGAACTGGGCGGCAACTCGGCCATGATCGTGCTGGAGGACGCCGACCTCGACGCGGTGATCTCCACCGCCGCCTGGGGTTCGTTCTTCCACCAGGGCCAGATCTGCATGACGACCGGACGCCACCTGGTGCACGCGTCCCTCTACGACGAGTACGTCGAGCGGCTGGCCGCCAAGGCGGACTCCCTCGCCGTCGGCGACCCGTACCGCGACCACGTCCACCTGGGCCCCATCATCGACTCCGGGCAGCTCGACAAGATCAGCGGCCTGGTCGACTCCAGCAGGGCCGCGGGCGCCAAGATCGCCGCGGGCGGCACGCACGACCGGCTCTTCTACCGGCCCACGGTCCTCGCCCACGTCGACGACCGCACCCCGGCGTACACGGAGGAGGTCTTCGGCCCGGTGGCGCCCGTGCGCTCCTTCAGTACCGCCGACGAGGCGGCGGCCCTGGCCGCGCAGAGCCCGTACGGCCTCTCCCTGGGCATCGTCACCAGGGACACCGCCCGCGGCCTGGACCTCGCCGAGCGCATACCCACCGGCATCGTCCACATCAACGACCAGACCGTGAACGACGAGGCCGTGGCACCGTTCGGCGGGGTGGCCGCCTCCGGCACCGGCGCCCGCTTCGGCGGCGAGGCCAATCTGGAGGCCTTCACCGAACTGCGCTGGACGACGGTACGCGCGGACGTGGCCCCGTACCCGTTCTAGGCCGGACACGACGCGGGGCCCGGACACGACGCGGGGCCCGGACACGACGCGGGGCCCGGCCCGGCCGGGGATACTCCGGCCGGGCCGGGCCCGGGGTGGTCGCTCGGGGGCGTCTGCTCGCCCCCGGGCGGCTTACTCGCTCCCCTGCGGCTGCTGGGCCTGCTGCTCGGCGACGGCCTTGCGGACCTCGTCCATGTCCAGGCCCCGGGCCTGGCCGATGACGTCGGTCAGGGCGGCCTCGGGCAGGGCACCCGGCTGGGCGAACACGGCGACCTGGTCGCGGACGATCATCAGCGTGGGAATCGACTGGATACCGAAGGCCGCGGCCAGCTCCGGCTGCGCCTCGGTGTCCACCTTGCCGAACACCAGGTCCGGGTTCTCGCCCGCCGCCTTCTCGTACACCGGGGCGAACTGCTTGCACGGCCCGCACCACTCGGCCCAGAAGTCGATCACGACGAACTCGTTGTCCGTGACCGTCTGGTCGAAGTTCTCCTTGGTGAGCTCCACGGTGCTGCTCATGGTGTAAATCCCTCTTCCTGGTGTGGGGGCAAACCGTCGGCACAACACGGCCGACCTGGTAGGTATTCCGCGCCCCTACCCGTGTGGCCAGGGCGCACACCACCCACCAGACTGACCCCATGACGGAAACGGAAACCAATGCGTACGACGTCGTGGTGCTCGGGGCCGGGCCCGTGGGGGAGAACGTCGCTGACCGCGTCCGCGCGGCCGGTCTGACCTCCGCGGTCGTGGAGAGCGAACTGGTCGGCGGCGAGTGCTCGTACTGGGCGTGCACGCCCAGCAAGGCGCTACTGCGGCCGGTCATCGCCCGGGCGGAAGCCCGCCGCGTACCCGGCCTGAGCCAGTCGGTGCAGGGCCCCCTCGACGCCGCCGCGGTCCTCGCCCACCGGGACTACTACACCTCCCACTGGAAGGACGACGGCCAGGTCCGGTGGCTCGACGGCATCGGCGCCGACCTGTACCGCGGCCACGGGCGGCTCACCGGCCCCCGTACGGTGACGGTCACCGGCCCCGACGGCGCCGTGCGCGTCCTGACCGCCCGGCACGCCGTCGCCGTCTGCACCGGCAGCCGCGCGTCCCTGCCCAAGCTGCCAGGACTCGACGAGGTCAAGCCGTGGACCAGCCGGGAGGCCACCAGCTCGCAGAGCGTGCCCGGCCGGCTGATCGTGGTCGGCGGCGGCGTGGTCGCCACCGAGATGGCCACGGTCTGGCAGGCCCTCGGCTCCCAGGTCACCATGCTGGTCCGCGGCAAGGGCCTGCTTCCCCGGATGGAGCCGTTCGCCGGGGAGCTGATCGCCGAGGCGCTCACCGAGGCCGGCACGGACGTCCGCACCGGCACGTCGGTCGGGTCGGTGACCCGCGAGGGCGGCACCGTCGTGGCCGTCACCGACACGGGTGACCGCGTCGAGGCCGACGAGATCCTCTTCGCCATCGGCCGCGCGCCACGCACCGACGACATCGGCCTGGAGACGATCGGCCTGGACCCCGGCTCCTGGCTGCCGGTCGACGACAGCCTCCGCGTCACCGGCCACGACTGGCTCTACGCGGTCGGCGACGTCAACCAGCGCGCCCTGCTCACCCACCAGGGCAAGTACCAGGCGCGCATCGCGGGCGCCGCCATCGCGGCGCGGGCCACGGGGGAAACCCTCCGCGCCCAGCCCTGGGGCGCCCACAGCGCGACCGCCGACCACGCCGCCGTCCCCCAGGTCGTCTTCACCGACCCGGAGGCGGCGGCGGTGGGCCTGTCCCTGGCCGAGGCCGAGCAGGCAGGGCACCGTGTGAAGTCCGTCGACGTGGACCTCTCCACCGTCGCCGGCGCCGGTCTGTACGCCGACGGCTACAAGGGCCGCGCCCGCATGGTCGTCGACGTCGAGGCCGAGATCCTCCGCGGAGTGACCCTCGTGGGCCCGGGCGTCGGCGAACTGATCCACTCCGCGACGATCGCCGTGGCCGGAGAGGTCCCGGTCAGCCGCCTGTGGCACGCGGTCCCGTCCTACCCGACGATCAGCGAGGTGTGGCTGCGGCTGCTGGAGGCGTACCGGGACGCGTGACCGGCCTGGTCACGCGTGCGCGGCCACCACCAACTCCCGGTGGCCGTCGCCTCGGGCAGCAGCACCCCAGCGTGTCCAACGCGCCTTCGTCGTGGGTGACCATGACGATCGCGCCCGGGTAGGTGCCCACCGCGGCCAGGACCTCGGCTCGGGAGGCCGGGTCTTCTCGCCGTCGGTGAGGCGCGGGGCGGCACCACCCGGCCGCCGTCGGGTGTGTCCCGACCCGCGAGGAGGCGCAACAGGGTCTAGGAAATTCGGGGCGTGGACATGGGCGTCACGGTAGCCCTGTGCCCTACGGCAGCTCGAACCCGAGTGCCCGCGCGGCCTCCTGTGGCGTCGGCTGAGCCCAGCGCTCCGCCATCGCCAGGTTGGACGACAGCGAACGCGGCTCGGCCCGGTCCAGATACAGGACACCGTCGAGGTGGTCCGTCTCGTGCTGCACGATCCGTGCGGGCCAGCCGGAGAACACCTCGTCCAGCGCACGCCCGTGCTCGTCCTGCCCGGTCAGCCGCACCTCGGCGGGCCGCGCCACCACCGCCTGCCAGCCCGGCACGCTCAGACAGCCCTCGAAGAACGCGGCCCGCGCGCCGCCGACCGGCTCGTAGGCGGGATTGACCAGCACCCGGAAGGGCTGCGGCACCCGCCCGCGCGCCAGCCGCACGTCCTCCGGCACCGGAGCGGGGTCCTCGATCACCGCGATCCTGA
This sequence comes from Streptomyces sp. NPDC041940, assembly GCF_055589465.1. Taxonomy (NCBI): domain Bacteria; kingdom Bacillati; phylum Actinomycetota; class Actinomycetes; order Kitasatosporales; family Streptomycetaceae; genus Streptomyces; species Streptomyces sp. NPDC041940. The sequence continues at coordinate 281,452 of NZ_JBVJBP010000006.1, read as the reverse complement.
GCGGCACACCGACCTGGGGCGCCGCCAGGCCGACTCCCGGCGCCGCGCGCATGGTGACCCGCAGGGCCTCGACGAACCGGGCCAGCAGCGCGGGCTCAAGCTGACCGTCGTACGGCTCGGTGCCCCGCCGCAGCACCGGGTCCCCGGCCGCGACGATGGTCAACGGGGAGCCGTCCGCGAGGAGTTCCTCGACCCGCTCGGCAAGCGGTGCGCGATCACTCGGAGTTCCCATCGCGTCAGGATGACACGGCACCCTCCCCGCTTACGTGACGCACGTCACATGTACTCGTCGGGAACTGAACGCCCCTCCGCCCCGACTACTGCACCGCAACACCACCACCGTCCCGCGAACGACGACCACCGCAACGGCCAAGCAGACGTCCCCCGGAGAAGCCCGCCGATGACCACCGCTCCCTCGACCACCACGGACGAGGCCCCGCAACCAGCCACCCCGGCACCCTCGAAGAGCAGCTGGGCCCCCTTGCGCCCGCTCGTCCTTCGTCTGCACTTCTACGCCGGGGTGCTGGTGGCGCCGTTCCTCCTCGTCGCCGCCGTCACCGGCCTGCTGTACGCCGCCTCCTTCCAGGTCGAGAAGGTCGTGTACGACCACGAACTGACCGTCCCCGTCGGCGAGCGGAAGCTGCCGATCAGCGAGCAGGTGGCCGCCGCCCGCAAGGCCCACCCCGAGGGCACCATCTCGGCCGTACGCCCCTCGCCCGAGGCGGACGCGACGACCAGGGTCATGCTGTCCGGCGTCCCGGGCGTCGACGAGGGCCACGCGCTCGCCGTGTTCGTCGACCCGTACACCGCGAAGGTGCGCGGTTCCCTCGAACAGTACGGCTCGACCGGCGCGCTGCCGCTGCGCACCTGGATCGACGAGTTCCACCGGGACCTCCACCTGGGCGAGACAGGGCGGTACTACAGCGAGCTGGCGGCCAGCTGGCTGGGGGTGATCTCGGCCGGCGGACTGGTGCTGTGGTTCTCCCGCCGCCGGGCCCTGCGCAAGGTGCGAGGCACGAACGGACGGCGCCGCACGCTCGGACTGCACGGCACCGTCGGCGTGTGGGCGGCGGCCGGGTTCTTCTTCCTCTCGGCGACCGGTCTCACCTGGTCGGCCTACGCCGGCGCCAACATCGACGAGCTGCGCACCTCGCTGGGCCATGCCACCCCGTCGGTGTCGGCGGCGGCGGGCGGTGAACACTCCGGCCACGGCGCCGCGGCCGGGCAGGCGGGAGACGCCGCGCACGGCGTGGGCCTGGACAAGGTCCTGGCGGCGGCGCGGGCCGAGGGCCTCGGCGACCCGGTGGAGATCGTGCCGCCGGCCGACGCGACCTCGGCGTACGTCGTCAAGCAGGTGCAGCGCAGCTGGCCCGAGAAACAGGACTCCGTCGCGATCGACCCGTCCAGCGGCGAGGTCATGGACGTGCTGCGGTTCGCCGACTACCCCGTGCTCGCGAAGCTCACCCGGTGGGGCATCGACCTGCACACCGGCATCCTGTTCGGCCTGGCCAACCAGATCGTCCTGATGCTGCTCACGCTCTCCCTGATCCTGCTGATCGTGTGGGGCTACCGCATGTGGTGGCAGCGTGGCCGCGGCTCCGCCTTCGGCCGGCCGATCCCGCGCGGCGCCTGGCAGCAGGTACCCCCGCAGATCCTGGTCCCGCTGCTGGCCGGCGTCGCCGTGCTCGGCTACTTCCTGCCACTGTTCGGAATCCCGCTGGCGGCCTTCCTCGCCGTCGACATCCTGCTGGGCGAGATCGCCCACCGGCGGGGAAAGCGGTCGTACGGAACCGGGACGCCGGCGCGGTAGCGAACGGCCCTCTGTCGACCGGTGCCCGGCTCCACAAGGAGCCGGGCACCGCTCGTATCACCGACGGTCAGCGCTGCTCGAAGTCGCCCGCGAGCGCCGAGGCGATCCGCAGATGCGACTCCGCCTCCTCGTACCGCCCCTGCCGCTGGAGCGTGCGGCCGAGCATCAGGCGGGCATAGTGCTCGACGGGGTCGCGCTCGACGATCGTCCGCAACTCGGTCTCCGCACGCCACAGTTGGGCCGAGTGGTAGTAGGAGCGCGCCAGCAGCAGCCGCGGCCCGGTCTGCTCGGGCACCTCCTCGACCAGCCCGACCAGGACCCGCGCGGCGGCGGCGTAGTCCTTGGCGTCGAAGAACAACTGCGCGCGCTCCCAGCGCTCCGCCGGTGTTCCATGGGCGTAGTACGTGGCGTCGTAGGTCGTGTTCACTCGGGGCCTCCTTCGAGGCCGACAACCAGGCCGGTTGGTTCAATATTCCACTACCTGGGCGGGCCTGGCGGGCCTGCCAGTGAGTCCTGAGCGGGCCGCTACTCCGCCAGGGACGCCAGCTCGGCGTCGGCCCGCTCGGTGATCAGGCTCAGCACCCGGCCGGCGACGGCCAGGTCCTCCGCCGGTATGCCGTCGTAGATCCGGGCGGTGAGGGGCGCCGTCTCGCGGGAGGTCCTGTCGTAGAGCTCCCGCCCGGCATCCGTGATCCGTACGCCCGACGCCTCGTCCGGGGCCAGCAGCCGCGCGGCGATCAGCTCGTCGATCACGCCGTGAACCTCCGTCGCGCCGGTCTTCAGTGCGCCCGTGACCCCGTCGACGAGTTGCTCGCGCCCGACCGGGCCCTCGGCGACGGCCGCGAGGCGGAGGGTGACGGACTGCTGAAAGGTGACGCCGTGCCGGGCCAGTACGTTCTCGAGGATCGCCCGGCCGGCGTAGTGGGCCAGGGCGATGACGCGGGGGCCGACCAGGGGTGTGGTGGTGGTCATGACTGCTCCGTCTCGTTCTCGCTGGAGGGATCAAGAGGTGCGTCGAGCAGGGCCGTCAGGTCGCGCGTGAACTCCCTCGCACGCGCGCTGTCGAGACCGCCGAGCGGCTCCAGAAGCTGCTGAAGCAGCCCCTGTACGACGGTGATCGCCCGAGCGGTGACGTCACGCCCCTGCTCGGTGAGCGCGAGCTGCACCGCGCGCGGGTCGCGCGGGTCCCGGGTGCGCTCCAGGAGGCCGGCGGCCTCCAACGCGCGGGCGAGCTTCGACACATAGAGCGGCTCGAGTCCGGTGTGGTCGGCGAGACGCCGCTGACTGGGCCGTTCGCCCGAACGCCGCATGCCGTACAGCGAGGCCATGAGCGAGTACTGCGCATGGGTCAGCCCCAGTGGGGCGACGGCCCGGTCGACGGCCACCCGCCACTTCATCGACAGCCGCCACACCAGGAAGCCCGGGGTCGCGCCTTCGGAACCATTGCTCATGGCCGATACGGTACATGGCTACTATGTACATGGCTACTATATTCGGAAGGTGCGCGGGATCGGCCGCCCGGATGCCGCAGTGGCGCAGTGACGCGCTGACGCCAGGCCTCCCGCCGGACTAGGTTGTGGCCATGAGCAATCTTGAGCGCGAGGCGGCCCCCGCTCTCTGCGGTGGCCGGGGCTTCGTGGTGGCGGAGCCGGTGCGTGAACTCCTCAGTCCTCGGCGCGTCAAACTGGGCGAGTCCAGCGAGGTCCGCAGGCTGCTGCCCAACCTCGGCCGCCGGATGGTCGGGGCCTGGTGCTTCGTCGACCACTACGGCCCCGACGACATCGCCGACGAGCCCGGTATGCAGGTGCCGCCGCATCCCCACATGGGTCTGCAGACGGTGAGCTGGCTGCACGAGGGGGAGGTGCTGCACCGCGACTCCACCGGCAGCCTCCAGACGATCCGCCCGCGCGAACTGGGCCTGATGACCTCCGGCCGGGCGATCAGCCACTCCGAGGAGAGCCCTCGCTCGCACGCCCGTTTCCTGCACGGCGCACAGCTCTGGGTCGCCCTCCCGGACGGCCACCGCCACACCGACCCGCGCTTCGAACACCACGCCGACCTGCCGGTCGTCACGGCACCCGGCGTCAGGGCCACGCTGATCCTCGGAGACCTCGACGGCGCGACCTCACCCGGCACGGCGTACACCCCGATCGTGGGCGCCGACCTGTCCCTGACCCGAGGCGCGGACGTCCGCCTCCCCCTGGAACCGGACTTCGAGTACGCCGTCCTGTCCATGTCCGGCGAGGCCCACGTCGACGGCGTCCCGGTCCTGCCCGGCTCGATGCTCTACCTCGGCTGCGGCCGACGCGAACTGCCCCTGCGGGCGGAGTCGGACGCGTCCCTGATGCTCCTGGGCGGCGAGCCGTTCGAGGAGGAGTTGATCATGTTCTGGAACTGGATCGGACGGACCCAGGAAGAGATCGTGCAGGCTCGTCAGGACTGGATGGAAGGGACACGGTTCGGCGAGGTGAAGGGCTACGACGGCGCCCCGCTGCCCGCACCTGCGCTGCCTCCAGTGCCGCTCAAGCCACGCGGAAGGGCTCGCTGACCTGTAGGAATGACTGACGGCTGACGAGGTCACAGACGGTCATGGCGCTGTGGAGGGTGGGGCGGCCAGGGCCCGAGAGCAGGCAGTTCCTCCGCCGCCACTGGTGACACAACGGGGCTACGTCCGGCCAGCCAGGCCGCCAGGTCGCGCAGGCCCCCGGTAACCACCGTGCCCGGCGGCCCGTCGCCGGCGGACCACTGGCGGCTCACGTCCTCGGCACGGAGGCGTGCGCCTGCCGGCAGGCGGCCGAGGAGGAAGTCGATGGTGTGTGCGGACAGGTCCTCGGGCCAGTCGTCCGGGCGCACGCCGAGTTCCAGATCGACCATGTGGATCCATGCCTCGCGCCAGCGTGCGAAGACGGTGGCGGCAAGGTTCGCGTTGCGGAACGTGACCGGCCGGCGCCAGTCCATGTCGGTGGCGCGTGCCCAGGATGCCTCCAGCCCGGCCGTGTGCGCGGCGAGTTGCGCGCGGTGCTGGGCTGCGCTGCGGCCAGCCGTCGCCTCGATGATCGCGTTGCGCTCGTCGACCCCGCCGTCGTAGCCCGCTACAAGTTCACCGCGCAGGGCATGTTCAGCGAGACGGGCGAACATTCTCGCGTTGTCGGTGAGATGCGCGAGGACGTGGCCGCGTGACCAACCCGGAAGGGCGGATGCCTCGGCGACCTGCTGATCGCTCAGTCCGGCCACGAGCCTTTCCAGTGTCCGGTGGGCTTCGATCACAGCTGCGATTGGAGGTTGCATGACCCTCCGCCCTACAGGGCCGGAGTCTGGCTGAGGACTGCCGGCACCTGGGCAGCGAGTTCCTTGAGTGGTTCACCGCTCAGCCGGCATACCGTCCACTCGTTCAGCAGCTCCACGCCGAGTGACTTGTAGAAGTCGATCGTCGGTTCGTTCCAGGCCAGGACCCACCACTCGAAGCGCTCGTAGCCGCTCTGTTGACAGATCGCGGCCAATGAGGCGAGCAGTGCCTTGCCGTGTCCTCCACCGCGGGCGTGCGACCGCACGTAGAGGTCCTCCAGGTGCATGCCGCGCGTGCCGGTCCAGGTCGAGAAGCGGGGGAACCACAGGGCAAAGCCCACGGCCTGACCCGTCTCGTCGTCCTCAGCGATCAGGGCGAACGCAGCGGGACGTTCTCCGAACAGTGCCTCGCGGAGCTGCTCCTCGGTTGCTCGGGCCTGCTCAGCAGCCCGTTCGTACTCGGCGAGTTCGCGGATCATCGCGCGGATCTCCGCGATGTCGTCCACAGTGGCGGCCCGGATCATGTCGGAGATCATCGACCACCGCACCGAACCGTGTCCATCGGATTCCGCGTCTTCTGCGCTGCCTGCACCCGACCGTGGTCTTCGCCTCGACGGGCGGTCTGCGGAACACGTCCCTGGCTGGGCCGGCAGGCACGCCCACGGCTGGGACCACGCTGAGGAGCCCGACGCCCCCGACTGCCCGCCGGGCCCTCGGTCGGCCTGGCCTCGTGCCAGGCCGATCCCGCCAACGCACACGCCCGCATCACCCGGCTCACCACCCAGACCCGGCGCCCGGAGCGTCGGCTCTCCGAGCTGACGGGCGAGCAGGCGTGGCGGGAATCGGGACTCGGTGCCCCCGCAGACCAGGAAGAGCTGAGTCGTCACGTCAGCCGGCGTGCGAATTGCGCTGGTGCCGCGTGGTATTGCTCCTTGAAAGAGCGGATGAAGTCGCTGCTGTCGGTGAAATGCCAGAGCGCGGCGGCCTCGGAGACGGTGAGCCATGACCCGGTCAACGACCACCGCGAACGCAGGGCTTCGTCCGGCAGGAAGCGGACGCAGGTCCCGGTTCGGCGACACTGGTCACCCGCAGAACGGACCAGGTGAAGTCGCAGTACGGCGATGCTGGACAGCTGAGTCGGCCAAGGCGTGTCCGGCGGATCTTTTGGTTCTGGGTGATGGATTCGTTGCGGTTCACCCGTCGGTTGCACTGACAGCTCGGTTCGCTATGGTCTGCGGCCATGACTGAGAGCACAACGGAAGCTTGGCCGGAACCTCCCCTCGCCGGCACCGAGGCGGCAGCCGTCCTCGGTGCCCTCGAACGGCAGCGGGCTACCCTGGCCTGGAAGTGCTCCGGCCTGGACGCCTCCGGCCTTCGCGCCACACTCGGCACGTCCACCATCACTCTGGGCGGCCTCCTCAAGCATCTGGCGCACGTAGAGGACAGTCACTTCGCCCGGCTGTGGCTCGGCTCCCCCGTCGAGGCTCCCTGGGACGGCGTCGACTGGGACAGCACCCCCGACTGGGACTATCGCTCCGCTGCGGAGGACACCCCCGAGCAACTGCGCACTCTCTGGCAGGAATCAGTCGCCCGCTCCCGTGCCATCGTCGACAAGGCGCTCAGCACGGGCGGGCTGGACCAGCTCGGCGCCTACGTCACCCGTAGCGGCGAACGCCCCAACCTCCGCCGCATTCTTCTTGACCTCATCGAGGAGTACGCCCGCCACGCCGGTCACGCCGACCTCATCCGTGAATCCGTCGACGGGCTCACGGGCGAGGATCCGCCGAGGTGAACTGAAGTACGCCGTGGGGGGATGGTCAGCCTTCATCATGCTCACCGCTGACAAGAGTGAGTTCCTGTCAAGTGATCACGGCCGGAGCCATGGCCGGATCGCGGCGATGGTCACGGTGGCAGCACTTGTGCATAAGTTTGGGCTCTGGTCCACTCGCTGTGGTGTTGTGACTCTCGGATACGCCAATAGGACTGGTTTGCGCAGGAGTTCGAAGCCTGCGCGGCCGAACATCTGGCGCTTGAGCCTCTTGATCCGGTTGACATGGCCTTCCACCACGCCGGAGTTCCAGGGCAGCGTAAGGCCCGCGGTGACAGCGTCGAGGTCGCGTTCGAGGTGCTGGGCGAAGTGCCGAAGACTGGGCAGGTCGGTAGTGGCGGCGGCCGCTTCGATCCAGGTCGGCAACTGATGGCCCTGAAGGTGAGCGACCATCTGGCCGAAGGAGCGCACGTGCTCGGAGAGTGCTGCCGGCTCAGGGCAGTTGGCGGGCGGGGCCGACCGGTTGGGGCTTGCCGCGAAGGTTCCTGCTGACGTAGTCGCGGACGGCGGCGTTACCCCGGGGATAGCCTTGTTCCTTGATCTCCTCCCATAGTTTCCAGGCGTTGGTGCAGCCTTCCTGCCACCGCTGATCGAGGTGGGGGTTGTAGGCGTCGAGCCTGGTCGGACGGTTTTGCCACTGCCCGGGGCGACCCGCTCCTGTGGGGTGAGGTGCCGTCTCTCGTCGCCGGAGAGATGGTTGTCGTTCATTGTGGACGTTCCAGGATGTGGTGGCCGGCGCGCAGGGTGCTGGCCATGGCCGTCAGGAACGGATCGACTGTTCCGAGCTCGGGACGAAGCTCGCGCTGACGGCACCGGGGTCGACGGAGTCGTGGGCCTTGTCGTATACGTCGAGTACGGAACCGGCCGGGTCGCTGCCACAGCGGACCGTGCTACTCGGAGGTTTCACGGCTGACGCGAGCATGCTCAGCCGCGGCCTTCAGCCGCTGTCGTCCCAGGACATGACCGACGGTCGGGATGCGAGGTGGTTCCTCCCGTTGGAGGGTGGAGTCATGAACCAGCACCACCATCAGTCCCATGGGGCGATCGAGATCGACACCCGGCTCGTCACGACCGGGGCCGTGCTCACGGCGGCCGGTGCCGTGGTGGCGTGCGCCGGCATGGCCATCGGGGCCTTCGCTGTGTTCACGGCAGGTCGGCGCATGATCCGCGACATGGACGTGCCTCCGTCCCAGCAGGCGGCCGCGAAGTGGCAGCAGGCCAAGGAGGCGTCCCGAGCGGGTGTGCGGGCTTGGCAGTCCGCGTCTGACGCCCAGAACGGGTCGCCCGCCCGCTAAGGCGTGTCTCTCAGGTCTGGCTGTGAGTTCGTCAGCAGTGGCCGCACCCAGTCCGTTGCCGGTGGGTAACTCGCGCGGCAGGTCTGGGGAGGCCATGGCCCACTACACGGGGCTGGGTCGAGCGGACCGGCCTCTCGCGTGACAGCGCGGTCGCACCAGTCGCACAGCACTGTCGCATGGGCACCCGCCGTCTCAAGGACCTCGGCCGCGTCTTGGGCTGCTTCGAGCCAGTCGGGTTCCGTGACCGCCACTGGCGCACTGTCCAGCAGAACCTTGCTATTCCATAGGCTGAGGCCAGTGACCGTTCGGATCGCGCGGACCGCCTCCATCTTGGGGTCTCCGGCCCCCGTCAGCAGGACTCGGAATCCTGGCTCTTCCACATACCCTCCCCGGCGGCCTCAACCTCCTACGACGTCGTCACGCCCCGCCTGGACTCGGCCACCTTGATGATCGCAGTTCGCGCCCTGTACCTGGACCAGGCCCGCCTGCGCCTGGACGCGGAGCGCGAGGCACCGGCCGGCGGCCGGTTCGAGGTGCTCGGCGAGGCCTTCACCCGCGCGAAGAGGCGCCGATCCACCTGGGCCTACGACCATGCCGGGGCCGCCGGGAGATCCAGTACCGGCTGCCCACGACCGGGGAGGTGGCGCCGCTGCTGCAGATCGCACCGTCCAAGACCGACCAGGAGCGTGTCCTGCTGGTCGGCCCCGACTCGCCGACGTCCTGAGCACCATCATCACCCGCATCCGCCCTGCGCCCCAGCGAGGAACCCACTGCAGACGAGTGGGACGCCTTCATCGGCCACTTCGAGCGCCGCAAGCTCTCCATCGGCATCTGCGCTCGCGCATTCGGCACCGCGTGCATCCACGAACACGCCTGCGTACGCTGCTCGATCCTCCGTCCCGAGCCCGACCGGCAGGGCCGACTGGTCGAGATCCGGGACACCCTCCTGGCCCGCATCATCGAGGCGGAGTGAGGGCTGGCTGGGCGAGCTGGAAGGGCTCGAGGTCAGTCTTGCTTCCACGACATCGCCGGCCGGGACGGCACCTCACTGCTGCGGCCCGAGTGAGGCGCCCTCGCCTGCCGAGCCCCCGACCAGCTCATCGGGGTCTCGGTACCGGCTGCTGTCGGCCGCCTGGGCCACGCTGCCTACTCTTGGTGCCCCAGTCTCACGATCATGTTCGGGTGGCGCTCGCTGAGCGCCTTCAGGGCGAGCAGGCTCTTGACGCGACGACGACATGAGCCATGGGTCGGACCTCCGTGTTTGTGGGTTGGGGTGCTGGATTCTGCGCGCCGCCGCGGCGGGCTTGAATAGCTGGTTCAGACCGTCTTGATGGTGCCGCCGTCGATGACGTAGTCGGCGCCGGTGATGTTGCCGGCCACGTCGGACAGCAGGAACGCGATCAGGGCCGCGACCTCTCCGGCTTCGCTCATGCGGCCGGTCGTGATGTTCTGGGACTTCGCGATCTGTTCGACGAATTCGGCGAGGCTGACACCTGCTGCCGCGGCCAGCTGGGCGACCGGGCCGTTGGGGTCCTCGTAGACGGTGGTGCGGACCAGGCCGGGAGAGACGGTGTTCACGCGCACGCCTTGGGGGCCGAACTCCTCGGCCAGGGACTTGCCGAGCGCGGTGACCGCCGCCTTGACGGCGCTGTAGCTGGCCGGGACGCCCTGGGGCATCCGGGCGACGGTGGAGGAGATGTTGACTACCGCGCCACGACGCTCGATCAGGCTGGGCAGGGCCGCGCGTGTGGCGCGGACGGTGGCGAGCACGTTGATGTCGAACATGTGGGTCCACTGGGTGTCGCCGGCATCGAGGAAGCCCATGACGGCCTCGTCCCCGCCGCCCACGTTGTTCACCAGCAGGTCGATGCCGCCCAGCTCTGTCAGCGCGCCGTCGATGAGGGCGGCGACGCCTTCCGCGGTGCTCAGGTCCGCCGACACGGCGTGGGCGCCGGTTTCCTTCAGCTCGGGCGTGATGGTGCGGGCGGCGCCCACGACGCGGACGCCTTCGTCGATCAGGGTCCGGACGGTGGCCAGCCCGATGCCCCGGCTGGCGCCGGTGACGACGGCGGTCTTGCGGGTGAGGTTGAGGTTCATGAGGCTTCCTAAATGCATATGACTTGAATGCTTCAAGCCATATCTATCATGGGTTGAAGTAGTTTGCTAGCCTGGAGCCATGGCGATGACACGGGAGCAGGCGGAAGCGCAGTGGGAGCTGGGCAAGCTGGTGCACGACCTGGACATGCAGAGCAATGCGCGCATGCGTGAATGGGTGACCGGGCTCGGCCTGACCGTCGCGCAGGCCTCGGCCCTGCGCGAGATGACCGGCCCGATGACCATGCGCGAGCTGGCCGGGCGGATGAGCTGCGAACCGTCCAACGCCACCGTCGTGATCGACAAGCTGGAGACCATGCGGCTGATAGAGCGCCGCCCTCACCCCACCGACCGCCGGGCCAAGCAGCTCGTCCTGACCCCCGAGGGCACCGAGTTGCGGGAGCGACTGCTGAAGGCCCTGGCCGAGGAACCCCTTTTCGCCGACCTGACGCAGGACGAGCAGGATGCGCTGGAAGGTCTGCTCAAGCGGGCCCTCTCCCGCGATGAAGTCCTCCAGGCGTGACGGCGTCAGACAATCGAACGGCCTGTACGCGGTCTCCTGGCCGAGTTCGTGGACGCCAGCAGATGCAGCACGTGTGGTGGTATCGCCGTTTCAGGTGAAGTCCCGGGCACCGACGGCTGACTGTTCGGCCTGTTCGAGATCCTCGACTGTGACTTCTCCCGGGCAGGCGAAGTCGTGCGGCAGCTCGTTCTGGGATGTCGTTTAGGAGCGGCGCTCAGGTGATCGGGCTGGCCTTTGCCGTCTGCTGGCGGGCCAGGAGGCCGGAGGCGGTTACCGCTGCCGTGCGGCGCACCAGGTCGATGAAGTCGATGCGCATGCCGGCCAGCGCCGGGTCGGAGGCGTAGGCGCTCTGCACCGACTCCGAGGGGCGGCTGCAGGGCCAGGCCGTCATCGCCATCAGCAAGGTGGTCTCCACCAGGGCCACCGAGCCCTCCAGGCCGAGCTCGGGAAGGTGCCGCGCCACGAGCCGGACCAGTGCCTCGATCGACTCTCGTGCCGCGAGCTTGTGGTCGATGGCGACCTCTGCGGAGATGTTGTGCTCCAGTACCGCGGCCTGTGCGCTGAACAGGTCGCACAGCACCGGCCGCTCGGACATCGAGGTGGCCAGGAGTTCGGCGAGGCGGTCCCCGCGCTCACGCGGCGTGCCCTCGCCGGGCGGCGCGGTGCGCTCCAGCGCGGCGATCCAGTCCTTCACCTCGGCGTCCAGCAGAACGAGCAGGACGGCCTCACGCGACTCGAAGTAGCGCAGCACGTTCGCCTTGGCCAGTCCGACGCGCCGGCTCAGCTCGTTCAGGCTCAGCTGCGCGACGGGCATCTCGGTCAGCATCGCGGCGGCGGCCTCAAGGATCTGCCGGCGGCGCTGGGCGCGCTGTTCGTCGGTGCGTGCTCGCTGGAAGGCCATATCCACATATTACATACCGACGGTACTTTGCTAAGTGACCGGAGGTACGTTACCGTTGGGCGGAGACAAAGTACCGGCAGTACGTAATGGAGTCCGTCATGTACCAGGTCCCCGACCAGCACGGAAAGCTCGCCGTCGCCACCGGCGCGAACAGTGGCACCGGCAAGGCCGCCGCCACCGCCCTCGCCGCAGCGGGAGCCACGGTGATCCTCGCCGTGCGCACCCTCTCCAAGGGTGAGCAGGCCCAGCGCGACATCCTCGCCGCCCACCCCGGCGCCCAGGTCGAGGTACGCCACCTCGACCTGGCCGACCTGGACTCCGTCCGCACCTTCGCCGACGGCCTGATCGCCGACGGCAGGCCGCTGGACCTGCTGCTGAACAATGCCGGCGTGATGATGCCCCCGGTCCGCCACGAGACCAAGGACGGCTTCGAGCTGCAGTTCGGCAGTAACTTCCTGGGCCCCTTCGCTCTCACCGTCCGCCTGCTCCCGCTGCTGCTCATGGCCCCCGCCCCGCGCGTGGCGACGATGAGCAGCGGCCAGGCCGCCCGCGGCACCATCCGCTTCGACGACCTCAACGCGACCACCGGCTACAAGCCCATCCCCGCCTACGCGCAGTCCAAGCTCGCCGACCTGCTGATGAGCCAGCACCTGGCCGACCTGGCCGTGCAGAACGGGTGGCCACTGCTGTCCACCGGCGCGCACCCGGGCAGCGCCCGCACCAACATCGCCGCCAACGGCCCGACCATGGGCGGCCGCCCGCCGCTGCTCCTGCAGATCCTCGGCCGCCTGGTGCCCTCGCAGGACGCCACCGGCGGCGCCCAGCCGCTGCTGCGCGCCGCCACCGACCCGGACGCTCAGCAGGCCGCCTACTACGGGCCCCGCTGGTCCATGGTCGGCCCGCCCGTCCCGGCGAAGCTCCCGCGCACGGCGACCGACAAGCAGGTCGCGGCCCGGCTGTGGGCCGAAGCCGAAAAGCTCACCGGCGTCTCCGTCCTCCACGAACTCGCCACTACGACTTGATCCACTTCCGATACACGCCCTAGTTGTGCTGTGACCTCGCCGGGTTGGGCGGGATCAGGCCGCGGCCGGCAGTGGCCTGCCGCCCCAGCGGAGACCTCGTTCGCTTCGGATGCGTGCGGGTTCGCGTCATTGGGCGGCCAGGACGTCGAGGTGGCGGACGTTGTTGTTGCGCCGGCGCAGGTAGGCGTGCCGGGCCCGGGCCTGGACGGTGTGGTTCGGATGGTTCGAGTTGGCCAGGGTGAACTGCCGAGGAAGTGGACGCGGCTGCCGGCGCGCTAGGGCAGTTCGATCGGTCCGTAACGCGCGTACGGCTCCCTCCGCATCAGCGCGTCGTACCGGTCCGCTGCCGAGAAGTGCCACCACTCCGTCCCGTAGTTCGTAAATCCGGCTCCTTCCATGGCGTCGAGCAGCAGCGTGCGGTTGCGGTGCGCGGACTCACTGAGGTCCGGGGCGTGCGTGAAACAGGCACCGTCGCTTTCCTCGGGCGAGGCATTGACGCGGGTGCCGAGGTCGAGTTCGTGGCCGTCCTGGTCGACGAGGGTGACGTCCACGGCCGCGCCCGCGGAGTGGGGCGCGATCTCCGGCGGCGACACGTACCGGCTGGCGGCCTGGTGCAACTGCTCAGTCGTCCAGTCGGGCTGAGCGGCGGCCAGCTCCTCCCGATACTCGGCGAAGTAGCGCTGCTGGAGGGCCGGCGGCCGGTAGCCCTCGATGAACAACAGGTCGATGCCGGCGGGCAGGAGCGAGCGGGCGTGCTCCAGCCGGGTCAGGACGCCCTCGCGGACGTGGGCGAACGCGCCCTGCGGATCGTGCTTGCGTGGATCGACGCGTAGGCCGTGGTCCCGCACGTCGACGAGCGGCTCCTGGCACTCGCGCACCGGGATCGCGGCGACCCGCGGGTCGGACATCAACACCAGACTGCTCATCGAGTCTCCTTGGAACGGCTTGCACTGCGACGGTGACGACGTAGGGGCCAGGCCGGTTTCGCGCAGGATGCGCGCGACGGTGTCCTGCAACGTGCTGTCGGCCGGGACCACGGTCTCCAGACCGCCAGGCAGCAGATCCAGCTCGCGGTACCAGGAGACGAGGTGGTCGTCGGTGACCTGCTCCAGGTACGCGGCATCCGCCTTCGAGGCGTGCCGGGCCAGCGTCGCCTCCAGCGGCACGTCCAGGTAGTAACAGCTGGAGACGCCGCGGTGGTCGCGTACCAGAGACGTGATCATGTGGCCGTAACGGTCCGCGTAGAGGATCCCTTCGAGCACGACGTGAAAGCCTGCGTCCAGGGCTTCGCGCGCGATCCTGCCCAGCAGGGCGATGTTGGCGCCGCGCGCGGTGTCGTGTTCCCTGAGCACGTTCCGGCGGATCACGTCCTGGCCCACGATCGCGATCCCGCGACCGTGGTGATCTCGCAGGCTCTGGGCCACGCTTGACTTGCCCGACGCCGAGTTGCCGCGGATCACCACGAGGCGGGTGTCCGCACGGCCGGCCGCAAGTGCAGCGGAGGGGCGGCGGTGTGCGCCGCTCGGTGTGCCGGTCACGCGGGCCACCCCGTCTCGCTGTACAGCTCCCCGTTCCGGATTCCCTCGATGGCCACCCGGGTGTACGGGACGAGGTTGTCGGGGAGGGCGGCGGGGTCCCAGAATCTCCACTGGGTGCACTTGTCCGGCTCGCGCAGCTCCGGCTCGCCGCTCCAGGCGCGGGCGCGGAAGAACAGGCCCATGCGGGGGCGGTCCCCGGCCTTGTCGATGTGGTGGACGACGTGGACGAGTTCGACGTCCTGGCGCTCGATAAGCAGGGCGGCTTCCTCCCGTGCCTCCCTGATCAGGCAGGTGATGGCGTTCTCCTGTTCGCAGTGGCCGGCCAGGGCGTGCCAGGTGGACGGCGCGAACGCGGAGTCGGGATGGCGTAGCCCGAGCAGCACCGTCCCGTCGGGGCGCTCCAGGTAGAGGTGGACGCCGATGACGTTGAGGACCGTGCCGTGCGGCGAAGCCCGGCGCACCTGCTGCGGTGCGAGCCCGCTGTGCGGCGCGGTGCCGGCCGGGAGGCCGGCGGCGTGGCGCCGCACGAGGTCGCTGGTGGTGTCCGCGATACGCAGGCGATGGAGGTCGTCGGGGGCGAACCAGGCCAGCATCACCCCTTCGGTCAGGTCGAGTTCGCGCGGGTCGCCGTTCCAGCGGCCGGCGTGGACGGCGATGGGCACGGTCGCGCCGGCGTCGTCGGAGGCGTACTCGGTGCCGAACGGGGCCAGGTCGGCGATGTCGAGGCCGGCTTCCTCGGCCAGTTCGCGCCGTACGGTGTGTTCCAGGGTGGCGTCCTGGGGTTCTCGGCCGCCGCCCAGCAGGGACCACATGCCCGGCTCCCAGATTCGGCCGGGGAAGTAGTCGCGCAGGTGGAGCAGGTACTCGCCGCGGTCGTTGTAGATCAGGGCGGAGGCGTTGGCCGTCTCCGGTTCGGTTTGGAGCGGGAGCTTGAGCAGCTTCTCGCGCAGGGAGGGGGAGGTCACCCTGTTCACGGGCCGCCACTCGATACCGCCGACCTCCTCTTCCTGCAGCACCACCGGCACCTCGTTCGCGGTGTTCAGGCGGAAGAGGAACCAGAGGTCGAAGTGCTGGTGCCCGGGTTCGCCTTTGCCCGGGCGGGCGTCGACGTCGTGGATGTCGATGTCGAACGGCACCGTCTCGTAGCCGGGCCACGGCGTGACGGCCTGGGGCGGGATACCGGTCTCCTCGTGCAGCTCCCGCAGCGCCGCCCCGGCCAGGGACTCGTCGGCGGGCTCGGTGTGTCCGCCTGGAGCGAGGATCCTCCCGCTCGCCAGGTGCAGCACGTGCAGGACGCGGCCGAGCGGGTCGACAACGATCGCGCCGCAGGTGACGTGTCCGGTGAAGGTGGAACGATTGGTGATGTCGGCGGGCCGGTCGAGGGCTTCCAGTAGGCCGCCGAGTTGTACTCGCTCGTGAGGGTGGCGGGCGAGGTAGGTCTCGACGATCGTGCGGATGTGTCTGTGCGACAGCGGCATGGGTGTACCTCAGAGGGCTCGGAGCGGGACGAGTCGAGGTGGTGTGGTCGTTCGTGTCAGCTCAGCCGCATCCCCTCCGCGGGGACTTCCTTGATGGCGGTGGGGCGGGAGGTGGGCAGGCCCCACCGCTCGCGAGCCGTGTCCGAGGCGAGCTGGGCCTGCCGCGCACCTGGCGGGCCCCATCCCAGCAGGGCGGCTGCCTGGGCGGGGGTGGTGAGCAGGCGTGCGAAGGGGTGGCCGGTGGCGGGGTCGATGGCCGCCGGCCCGATGTCGGTGACCCGGGCGGCCAGGCGGAGGCGGGCGTTGGGCCCGACACCGCCGTAGACCTCGCCGGTCTCGTCCAGAATCCAGCCCAGTCGTGCCGGGTCGGTGAGGGTGAGCTGGGCTTCCTCGGCCGCTTCGCGGTGGAGGGTGTCCTCGGGAGTCGGGTCGGTCTGCTCCACGGTGCCGCCGGGCAGCATCGGCAGCGTGCCCTGAGGGCGGGGGTCGGCAACGAGGACGACCCGGCCGTCGGGGACGAAGCACCACGCCCAGGCTTGCCGCACGGGGAGTTCATCGGGGACGGGGCCGTGGTTGAGGGGGCTGTCCCAGTGAGGGCGGTAGCGGACGTGGACGTCATGGCGATCCAGCACCGGGACGTCGAGGACGTGCCGGCCGTCGGCGAGGTGCGCGGCGCCGGTGTGCCCGAGCCGGGCACGGTAGGCGGCGAGCATGATCTGCCCGTCCACGGGCCGCAGCCGCTGCACCGCGTCCCGGGTCTCCAGGAAGGCGTACTCGGACAGCTCCTCACGCGGCAGGTGGATCGCCGCCACCTGGTCGGGGATGAGGCTTCCCCCGTCGAAGACGAACCGGACCTCCCCAGGGCAGGTGGTGCCGGGCTGGAGGTCGGGGTGGTGCGCGGAGAGGGAGTGGACGGCGAGCACGGCCGACAGCGGCAGATCCAGGCCCAGTTCCTCGGTGATCTCCCGTCGGCAGGTGACGTGCGGGTGTTCGCCGGCTTCGACGACGCCTCCGGGCAGCAGCCACGAGTCGTCCTTGCGGTAGGTGGGGTGCACCAGCAGGACCCGGCCGACCTCGTCGGTGATGATCGCCGCGGCGCCGAGCCACACCGCATGCCGGGATGCTTCGTACTGCGCTGCCGGCACAGCGGCGCGCGCGGTGAGGTGATCCGAAGGTGAGACGGGAGAAGCCATGTGGCTCTGCCTTTCGGGCGGTGGACGGGCGAGGGTTCAGCGCGGGCCGGCGAGGATGATCGGGAGATACCGCTGTTCATCCGGGGCTGCGGCCCCCCGCGCTGCTGGGCACGTTCGGCCAGTCCACGGTGATGCGGGTGTGCTTCTTGGCGAACACGTGCGGTTCGTGGTCCGTGTCGGCGGGGGTACGGCCGGTTGCCGGGCGGGCGGTGATGAGGGGGCATCGGGCGCCGCGGTGGTTGCGCTGCCAGTGCGCGACCTGCTCGGCCATCTCCTGTGCGGCGAGGTGTCCTTGGTCGCCGTAGCCGTGGACGACGAACTCGTAGCGGCCCTGGCCGTCGTCTCCGTCGCCGATGCGCTCATGGGTCAGCCGGGCGAGGGAGGCTCCTCGGACGATGGCGGCGCCGGGCCAGTGCTTGGGCGGCGGGTTCAGGACTCCGTTGTCGCCCTCGGGGTCGACTTCCAGGCGGCAGAAGCCGGGCAGGGCGCCGGCGAGGTAGAGGGTGAGGGCGTCGAAGGGTTCCTGGCCGCCGACGGTGATGTTGGTGCGGGTGATGGCCGGCTCGCGGGTGAGGGCTGGGGCGAGTTGGTCGACGGGCAGCGGGGTGCCGT
Source organism: Streptomyces sp. NPDC041940 (assembly GCF_055589465.1). NCBI lineage: Bacteria > Bacillati > Actinomycetota > Actinomycetes > Kitasatosporales > Streptomycetaceae > Streptomyces > Streptomyces sp. NPDC041940. Next base: position 263,873 of record NZ_JBVJBP010000006.1, on the reverse strand, counting down.
CTTCCCAGGACAGGTGCACACCGGTGCCGGGGACGGTGCGGCGGTCGGTGTTCCAGGCGCCGTCGCCCCGCATGGCGACGAAGCCGCAGACGATGAGCGGCTCGTCGCTGTGCAGTGTCCCCTCGTCCTTGGTGAAGCCGATGGCCCAGTGGTAGCCGTGCAGTCGCAGCGGCGCGATGAGACGGCCTCCCTCGGCGAGGGCGTCGATCCAGGGCAGGTCCCAGGTTTCGACGGTGACCACGATGGCGTTGAAGCCGCCGTGCGGAACCAGTCCGGCGGGCACGCGCTCGGCGTCGGCGGTGACCACATGGACGTGGTCGTATCCGGTCTGGGTCAGGAAGCGGGTGGCCCTCTCGGTGACGGCCGGGTCGATGTCGAGGGTGGTGACGTGACCGGTCGGGCCGGCGAGTTCGGCGATGAGGGATGCGTTGTAGCCGCCGGAGCCGATCTCCAGCACGCGGTGGCCGGGCTGGATGCGGGCGGCTTCGAGCATGTCGGCCTGCAGCCAGGGCGCGGAGACGGAGCTGATGACGGTGCCGTCGTCGCTGCGGCGGGTGGTGACGGTGTCGTTGGCGTACGCAGCTTCGAGGGGCGCCTCCGGGGCGAAGGCGTGGCGGGGCACCGTGCGCAGGGCGTGGTCGACCGCCGGGGTGCGGATGTGCCCGGCAGCGGTCAAATGGTCGGCCAACTGGTGGCGCAGGAGGGTGGCTTCGTCGAGGTCCGTGGTGATGGGGCGTGTGGTCACGGTGGGCCTTTCGGTCGAGCGGGTCATACCTGATCAGGGACGGTGGGCGCAGCCGGGTTCGGGATGATCGCGGCCGGGGCGTACTGGGCCGCCTGGGCGTCGAACATGGCGGCGTACCGGCCGCGGGCGGCGATGAGTTCGTCGTGGGTGCCGTGCTCGGCGAGGTGTCCGCTGTTGAGGACGTAGATGTGGTCGGCGTGCCGGACGCCGGACATGCGGTGGGTGACCAGGACGACGGCTCGGTTCGGCGCGGCGAGGCGGCGGATGCGGTCGAAGGCTTCGATCTCGGCTTCGGGGTCGAGGGCGGAGGTCGGCTCGTCCACGATGAGGATGCCGTCTGCCTGTGATGTTGAGCTACGCCAGTGTGTGCGGGCCAGGCCGACTTTCTGCCATTCGCCGCCGGACAGTTCGATGGCGCCGCGGAACACGCGGGCCAGCAGACTGCGCAGGCCGTCGGGGAGTTTGGTGATGACGGGGCCGGCGACGGCGTAGTCGACCGAGGGCTTCAGGTCTTCGTCCGTCGCGGGGTGGTCGGGGCGGCCGAGGCGGATGTTCATCGCGGCGGTGACCGGCCAGCGCTGAAAGTCCTGGGTGAGCAAGGAGACCCGCTCGAAGACCTGGGCCCGGTCCAGTTCGGTGAGGTCCGCCTCACCCCAGCGCAGCGTGCCCGACTCGGGCAGCAGCATGCCTGAGAGGATCTTCATCAGGGTGCTCTTGCCGGAACCGTTCTCGCCCACCACGGCGGTGACCGACCCCATCGGCAGCGTCAGGGACACCCCGTCCAGGGCCGCGGTCTCCCGGTCGGGGTAGCGGTAGGTGACCTGTTCCAGAACGATTCCCTCGACCCGTTCCGGTACGGGCGCACCGCCGGCGGGCAGCGTCCGCCGGCCGGCTTGCGTGAGGAAGCGGCCGTGGTCGCGGACGTAGAGGCTCTCCTCGTGCAGCTGGTTGATGTTCATGACCAGCGCGCCCAGGCTCGCCGAGCCGGCCCGCACGGCGATGACGGCGGTCCCGGCGACGGCGAGGCTCATGTGCCCGGCCATGATCAGCCAGAACATGGCCCCGTAGGTGGCGGCCATCGCCAGTCCGGACAGCGCGGAGGCGACCCACTCGGTCAGGGCCTTGCTGGAGGCCAGGCGTTCCTGCTCGGCCTCGGCGCTCTCGGCCATGCGTTCGTAGCGGCTGAGGAGGAAGGCGCCGACGGCGTGGAGACGGACTTCCTGGGCGGCGGTGCGTTCGGTGAGCAGATTGCCGATCAGGCGGCTGGCCCGTACGTGCTCGATCCAGCTCATCACCGACACGTACCGTTCCTGGGCCACGCGCATGGCGCCCCAGCCGCGCGGGGCGGCGATGAGGATCAGCATGGGCAGCAGCGCGGGGTGCAGTACGGCGAGGACGCCGGCGGTGGTGATCAGGGAGATGAGGCCGTTCAGCGCGGCGACGCAGGCGCTGATCATGCGGCGGGCGGAGCCGGGGCCGTGCTGGGCGATGTCGACGAGCCGCCGGAAGTCGGGGTCGTCGATGGCTTCCAGTTCGACGCGGGCCGCGGCGGCCAGGTACTGAGTGGTGGCGATCCGCTCGACCTTGGGCTCAAGCCGCCCTGCGCGGGAGGTGGACCAGGCCGACAGAGCGGAGTTGACGACGCCGATGATGGCGGCGGCCAGTAGGCCAGGTAGGAGGGCGTGCAGCCGCTCGGCAGCGCTGCCGCTGCCGGCGAGCAGGGCGTGCATGACGGCGTTGACGGCGAGCAGGCCGGCGGCTGCGGCGATGCCCTGGCCGATCTCGCTGACTACGACCGACAGCAGGGCACGCCGGTCTGCCTGCCAGGCCATGCGCAGCGTGCCGCCGACGAGGCCGGGCATGGAGCGCAGCGCGGACATCATGGTCAGGTCCAGCGTCGCGTGCTCGTGCTGGGACCAGCCCATGTCGTAACGCAGGGGCCCGCCGAACAGCTCCTGTTCGGCGTCGGAGACCTGCGGGTCGGCCATCGTGACCGGACCGAAGAACCTCTTCACCGGGCGCCTCCCGCAGGCCAGTTGGTGGCCCGGTAGTACGGGCCGTGCGTGAGCAGGTGGAAGATCGTCGCGGTGTAGGGGTGGCAGTGCGGCGGCGGTGTCTCCATGGGCACCCAGAAGAGCCCTTCGTGCTTGTCCGGCTCGGCGTTGTACGGCTCACCCGACCAGGACTGAGCGACGAACACGGCGGTGATCCGGCCCGGCGCGAGGGCGTCGCCATGGCGGAGGCTGTAGGCAGGGACCGGCGACGGGAGACGAGTGAGCTGCGTCATGCCAGGTACCTCGTATCCGGTCCTGATCCTGTGGAGAGCTGGGAGTTGAGGTCGGCGGCAGCACGAAAGATGCTGCCCGGGGAGGCGGTGGCATTTTCGAACGCAGGATGAACGAGGGCAGTGCGGCGTACGGGATGCATGGGGACTCCTCCGGGCGAGATGCGGACAGGTGATCGGGTAACGGCGGGTCTGCTGTCGCCGTAACGGGTGGATGCGGGCGAAATCTAGAACCTGATTTCGAATACCGGGCCCTCTCCTTCTGTGGTCGGATGGGGCGGGCTGTGATGTTCTGTTCGATCACTCATGTGGGTTGCGGTACCTCCTTCGGGGGATTGCCTGCGGTTGCCCCTGCCCCGGTGGGGTCCAGCTCCAGGGCGGACAGGCCCGCCCGGGTCTGGAACACAGCGGTCGACGGATCCGGATGGCGAGCTGTCCTTGGGGCGGCAGTGGGCGCGCAGGATCTGGCCGACAGGGCTTCCCAGGATTCCGTGGGCCGGGTGGTGTCGATCAGGTCGCGGGCCTGCTGATCGAGGCCCTGTTCCATCAGAGCCATGATCTTGATCTGGCGGACGTCGAGGAGCCGGTTGCCGATGCCGTGGTGCTGGGCCAGTGCCTCGGCCGCCTCGGTCCACCGGCCGATGCGGGCGAGAGCGCGGGCGCCGTCCACGAGCAGGGCGCCCCGCAGCTCCTGGCACACCGTGCGGTGATCCTCATCCGTGCCGGTCAGAGCGGACAGGTCGACGGTACGGCCGTCGATGTCGGTCTCGTTCCGGTGCCGGGCAGCGTCGTTGAGGCAGAGCAACAAGCTGTGGGCGGTCTCGCCTTGGTCGTCGCGGGTCAACAGCCGGGCGAGGTTGACGAGCGGGATCAGCGACATGACGGCGACCGGTCCGCTGAGGCGGCCGCTTCCTCGCCGCCATGGCATCAGCGGCAGCCGAGGGGGGCGGTCAGGCGGTGTAGCCCGCCGCCTGGGATTCCAGGCCACCAGATGCACCGATGCACCGATGCACCGATGCGACGATCGAACCCGTGATGCCGGTACGGGTTGCAAGACCCACCGGGGCTGATCCTGCCGGACGTTACTGGTCAGCAGTTTGTGGAGCGGTGAACAGGGCCTCCAGGGCACGGGTGGCTGTGTCACGCAGCCACGTGTGGGCGGGGTCGCCGTCGTGACGCTGATGCCAGAGCAAATGGAGTGGCACATCAGGCAGTTCGAGCGGCAGCGGCAGTGTGGTCAGGCCGAGCTGGTGGCGGGTGGAGCGGGTGGCTGAGTCGGGCAGGGTGACCACGAGGTCGGCGTCACAGGCGAGTTGCAGTGCGGTGGCCGTGCTGGGGGCGGAGGCAATGACGCGGCGCTCGTGGCCGAGAGCGGCCAGGGCGACGTCGATCCGGTCGTGCAGGCGTCCGCGCCGGGAGACGGTGAGGTGACTGGCCGCCGCGTACCTCTCGATGGTCACGGGCTGTTCGGTGAGCGGGTGGCCCGGCCGGACGGTGACGACGAGCCGGTCGCGGCCGATGAGGCGGTGGCGGATGTCGGGCAGGGAGGGCGGGCCGGCGCTGGAAGCGAGGTCGATCTCTCCGCGGCGCAGTTCGGGGGTGTCGTCGCCGGGCTCGGCCGTGAGGCGCAGTTGCACCCCGGGAGCCTGGCGGTGCACGGCGGCGATCAGGGCGGTCCCGCAGGTGGTGGTGAGGGCGTCGTGCCAGCGGACGGTGAACACCCGGTCCAGGGTCGCAAGGTCGAGTTCCGTCTGAGCGGACAGCAGGTGGTGGGCCTGCTGTACCAGGGTGTGGACCTGAGTGCGCATGGCCAGCGCGCGGGTGGTGGGGGTCATGTGGCGTCCGGTGCGGACCAGGATCTGGTCGCCGGTGGCCTTGCGAATACGGCCCAGGGAGCGGCTCATCGCGGGTGCGGTGACGTGGAGGCGGGCTGCGGCCCCGGCCACGCTGCCCTCTTCCAGCAGGGCGTCCAGGGCGGTGAGCAGGTTCAAATCCAGTTGCATGCGAGTAACTGTACGAGTGAACACCATGCACTTGTTGTTAACGGTCAGGCCTTCTACCTTCGAGGTGCGGGGCCGAGGGAAGCACCCACAGTCACCCCGCTTCCGCCGAATCCAGGGAGTACGCCATGACCACAGCCATGCCTTCCGGCCCCGACGCCACGCTCCTGTCCGTAGTGACCGCCGTGGTGAAGCACGCCGGAGTCACCTTGCGGGAGCGCTACACGACTCATGCCCGGGGCGTGAGCCTGGCGGAGGTCGTCGGCGAGATCCACGCGAACGACGACGCGGTCCTCGCCGTCATGCGTGAGCCGCTGCTCGAGGCCCGTCCGGGGTCGCAGTGGGCGGAGGACGAACTGGCGGGCGGCGCACTACCGGCGGGGGAGTGGTGGGTCGTCGACCCGGCCGAGGGCAACATCAACCACGTCCACGGCATGCCGGACTGGGCCGTCACCGCCACCCTGGTGCGCGACAACCAGCCGCTTCTCACGGTCGTTCACCTCCCGCTGACCGGTGACACCTACACCGCCGCCGCCGGCGATGGCGCCCACCTGAACGGCCGTCCCCTGGCCGTGTCGGCCAAGAACGACCTGGGTGCCGCGCTGATCGGCACCGGACAGGCCCGGCCCGGCGAGAGCACCCACACCTTCCGCCGGATCGGCGCGTCGGTCACCGCCATGCTCACCGCCGGCCTCGTCGTGCGTGTGTCCGTCCCGGCCACGCTGCAGCTCATCCACGTCGCCGCCGGACGCATGGACGCCTTCTGGCAGTTCTCCGACGTCCGCTCAGGTCTCGTCGCCGGTGCCCTGTTGGTCACCGAGGCCGGAGGCACCGTCACCGACCTGGAGGGCAAGCCCTGGAGTGCGGCAAGCCGCGACTTCCTGGCCGCCGCTCCCCACATCCACACCGCCGCGCTCGACGTCCTGTCCTCGATCTGACCGGCCGCCACCCTCCATCCGAACCACCCAGTCCGCAAGGAGCACCCCGCCATGACCAGCATCGGCATCCTGGGCGCCGGCCGCGTCGGTACCAACCTCGCCCACGCCCTCACCGCAGCCGGACACCACGTCACCCTCGGCCGCCGCAAGAACGGCAATGAGACAGGCACCCCGCTCGCGGCGGGAGCCCCCATCCGCTACGCCGACCACGCCACCACCGCCCGCACCGTGGACATCGTGATCAACGCCACCCCCGGCGACAGCACCCTGGACCGACTCACCGCCCTGCGGACCGAACTCACGGGCAAGGTCCTCCTCGATCTCTCCAACGCCACCTACGACGACGCCGACGGCCTGCCCGGCGGCCTGTGCTACCCCGGCGGCAGCCTCGCCGAACAGCTCCAGACCGCCCTGCCGGACACCCACGTCGTCAAGAGCCTCAACACCATGCTGTTCATGGTCATGACCGCCCCCGCAGCACTGGCCACCCCGCCCACCGCCTACCTCTCCGGAAACGACGAGCAGGCCAAGAAGACCGTCACCGGCCTCCTCGGCGACCTGGGCTGGCAGCCCGCCTGGATCGAGGACCTTGGCGACATCACCACGGCCCGCGCCACCGAAGCCACGGTCCTCCTCGTCCCCCACATCATCCGCCGCAACGGCTTCACCCCCTTCGCTGTCTCCCTCGCCCGCTGACCAGGCCCACCAAGAGCAAGTCCCGCCGCCCTGCCACGCCGAGGGCGAGCCACCGAGCGCAGCCGCCGAGCCCACCACGTTCCGCCCCGAGCAGCGCCATCGCACCGGCGATACATGAAGTCCCCACCGCTTGGGCGCGATCCGTCGGCCCGGCGTGATGCAGGCGTAGCCGCGCTCCATGGCTCGTGCACGCTCGGGCTCGCACTTGACGCCTTGCGTGCCGTGCCTGAAGCCGGTCTCCGGCCGTGGTCACCGGACCTCCTTCGTTCGGGCGCCGTAGGTGTGGGGGTCGACGGGTTGGCCGGCCTTGGGCAGGTGGGAGACGACGAGCCGGTAGGACTCGGTGACGAGTTCGCGGACGAGGTCCTTGTCGACGGTGTCGCCGCCCTCCAGGGTGATCCAGTGCTTCTTGTTCATGTGGTAACCGGGGGTGATGTGGCTGTTCTCGTCCCGCAGCGCACGCGCCTCGCCGGGGTCCGACTTGAGGATCACGACGGGACGGCCGGGAACCTCGGTCATCAGCATGAAGACCTTGCCGCGGACCTTGAAGACCTCCCAGTCGGGGCCGAACGGGTGGTCCAGCTCCGCTCCGGGAAGCTCCTCGGCGCAGTCGGCGGCGGTCTTGTGCAACGTCGTTCCGTTCATGGCCTCGTACTCCTCACGGGGACTAGGCGCCAGCAGGGGCGTCCGTTGACGGTCGGCTGTGCACGCCTGTGCGGCGGCGCTTCCCATGCTGACCCGGAAACCGGCAAATGAGGCGGTAGACTGCGGACACGTGATGGTCAGCAGGCGACAGGACGAGCAGGACCGCGTGCCCCTGTACGGCTTCCAGCCCCCGGTCGGTACTCCCTTCGGGCTGGAGGTGACCACCGTGGAGGACTTCTTCACCCAGCACGACGACTGGCCGTGGAACCCGCCGATCCCGGGCCACGCCACGTTCCACTACCTCATCGCGGTCACTGACGGCGAGCTGCTGCACGACGTCGACCACGCCACCCGCACCGTCGCCCCCGGCCAGTGGCTGTGGGTGCGGCCCGGGCACGCACAGTGCTGGCACCCGCCGGGCTCCGCCCGCGGCCCGTTCATCCTGTTCGAGCCGGATGTGCTGCGGCCCGACATCGCCCGCCTGCTGGCCCCGCTCACCGCGCACGACGCCCCGCCCGTGCTGACCCCGCACGCCGACGACGCGCCATGGCTGCGGCAGACCGCGCTCCAACTCCTGGACGAGCACATCGCGTTGGGCCGCCGTCTGCTGGACGCCCACCACGCACTGCGGCGCAGCCTGCTGGAATCGCTGCTGCTGCGCCTCGCGTACTCGCCAGGCATCACCCGGGCCGATCACGCCGCCGCACCCGACACGTACGGGCGGTTCCTGGACGCCCTGGAGCTGCACTTTCGCGACATGCACCAAGCCGCGGAGTACGCCGACCTGCTGGGCTGTTCGGTACGCACCCTGAGCCGCGCCGCCCGCCGGGCCACCGGCAAGGGGGTACGCGACCTCATCGACGAACGACGCCTCCTCGAGGCTCGCCGGCTCCTCGGCAACGCCGGAGGGAGCGCCCGCGCGGTCGCCGCCCATCTCGGCTTCACCGACACGTCCAACTTCGGCCGCTTCTTCCGCCGCCACACCGGCCTCACCCCCGCTGCCTACGCGACCCGTGCGGTGGTGAACGGCCCGGTCACGGACGGCTCCGGCGGGCCGAGGGCTTGAGCGAGTCGCGCAGGTACCGGCCGGTGACACTGTCCGCGCTGTGGGCGACCTGAACTTGCTTACGTGGGAGGGGAGTTCGTCGCCCACCGCGTGGTCCTTCAGGGCCGGGAGGAGGCTTGGTCGGTCCTGCTGCTTCGGTTCCTGCCGGTCAGGAAGCGATCTTTTCCGTCACGGTCTCGGAGAACGCCCAGTTGGAGTGCACGATGCGCCACTGACCGTCAATCAGGCGGTAGCCGTGAGTGGCGTTCCAGGCGCGCAGCTGCTTCTCCCTGCCGTTCTCGTCGAGAACGAAGGTGCGCAGGTTGTACGCAAGGACGGCGAGGTCACCGCTGTCGCTGACGTGAACCTGCGGGTTGAGATACTCGCTGCGCACGATGTGCGGGTTGGAGTAAATGGAGTCGATCCACGCGATGACCTTGTCTCGGCCGACCAGAATGTTCTCGAGGATCGGATCGAAATAGCTGACCTCCTCGGCGAAGCAGTCGAGGTAGCCGCGGTTGTCCCCGGCGCTCCACCGCTCGTTGAACGACTTCTCCAGCTCGATGATGGTCTTGCTGATTTCTTCCCTGTTGACGCCCATGGCGCTTCCTTTCACATGTCTTACTGTCGGCCCGACAGGCCAGTGGATGTGCTTCTCAGGTGTCGAGGCTGTCGCCGTCGTCGAGTACGACGACGTGCTTGCCGGGCGTGGTCCCGGCCTCGACATCAGCCTGGGCGGCTCGCACCTGCTCCAGCCCGTGGTAGACCTTCGCGACCGGCGCCTTGAGCCGCCCGTCGGCGATGGCCTGCAGCTGCCGCTGGAAGACCGGCGCCGGCAGATCGCGGGCCTCGCCTCCGTAGCTGGTCAGCCGCACCCCGAACGGGATCATGAACGGACTGAAGTCGGAGATGCTCCACGCCCCCGCCAGGGAGCCGGTGAAGCAGACTGTGCCGTGCACGCGTACGCAGCGCAGGGTGTCCGGCAGCACCGAACAGCCCACCAGTTCGAGGGCGGCGTCCACGCCACCCGGCGCGATGGAGCGGATCTGCTCGGCGATGCCGCCGTCGTCCACGACCGGATGGTCGACCCCGACGGAGCGCAGGTCGTCGGCCCTGACCGCGTGGCGCGTGGTGGCGATGACCGTGGCGCCGAGCTCCGTGGCCAGTGCCGCCGCACTCAGCCCCACCGTGGAGGTGCCGCCGCGGATCAACAGCGTCTGCCCGGCCTTGAGGTCCAGACCGGTGGTCAGTGATCCGTAGGCGGTCTGGAACATCTCCGGCAGCGCGCCGAGCACGTCCCAGGGCAGGTTCGTCTCGAACGGGATGACCTGATCAGCCGGCACGGTGACGTACTGCGCGTACGCGCCGTCGAAAGACCGGCCCATGCCGCCCATCATCGTCGCCACCTGCTGCCCCACGTGCAGCCCGCTGCCCTCGGGTGCGAGGTCGACGACCCCCACGCCCTCGATGCCGGGGATACGCGGGTAGGTCACCTCCGAATCCGACTCACCTTTCCGGGTGGTGACCTCGGACTCGTTGACCCCGAACGCCTTCACCTTGATACGCACCCATCCCGGTGCGGGCTCGGGCACCGGCATCGTGGTGAGCCGGAGCGCGTCCAAGCCGCCGGTTTCGGCGACGACGACGGCTCGCATCGTCGCCGCCGCGCCACCGTTCGCCGCTACGGGCTTGTTCATGCCGGTCTCCCTGCAGTGTTGCGGCTTCTCCCGCGGCCAGCCGCACGGCTTCGACATCCATCGCGCGCACCCACGGGCAGGTCCTACGAGTCCGCAGCACATGATTGCCGCGGCGTTCCCTCATCTTGGCCCGCCTTTCGATGAGGCGGACCGTCGGCTGCGGACATGTGGTGGTCAGCCAGTGACACCTCAGCGAAGGTCGCAGGATCGCGGGCGGGGCCGAGTCCGCGGAGTCACGTGGGAGGTAGGCTGCCGCCCGCTTCGGCAGGCTCGCTGGCAGCAGCGGCGGCCCGAGGGCTCCGTCACCCGCCTTCGGTACCTCGCCTGACGGCGCGCCCGCAGCGGAGGCTTATTGATCATTGCGGGACAGCCCTTAGGGCCGGGTCGGAGGTTCGACGAGCGCAAGCACCAGCACGCTTGCCGTGGGACGCTGGGCGGTCTTCCCGAATGACGAGAACGGCGGCGCCGCGGTTGTGGCGTTCGTCGTCCTCGCCGTCATCGGACGCCGTACTGATCCGTTGCTTCACCATCAGGACCCGCACCGACCGCCTCCAGCGGCTGGCCTGGTCGCCGCTCGCCGGGGGTGGTTTCCTGTTGGTCTTGGTCATGAGGTCGCTTCACATGTCATCGGGGGATCGGGGGGTCTATGCGTTCGGCGCTCATATGGCTCGTACGGCTGTGCTCGCTCGCGGCGTGGGTCTCGGCCGCCGTCGCCTGCATGTGGCTGCTGGGGGCCACCGCCATGGCCCGGCCCTGGCACGAACCCTTCGTCTGGGGTGCCGTCGCCGTGGGGTGTGCGGTGGCGCGGGTGGTGGCGCTGTGCGTGCTGCGCGGCGAGCCCAAGGCCGACGGGTTCACGGACGAGTACTGGGTCAAGCTTCGCACCGGTGCCCTCTGGACCCTCATCGCGTTCTCCTCCGCCGTGTTCGCCGCCGCCCTCCTGACCTCGTCCAACGCAGGCGAGAAGCTCGACGCCCTGCGCGACGCGGGCGCGGAGGTGAGCACCGCGACGGTCATGGAACGGCAGTCGACACGAGAGGAGCTCGGCGACGGTGTCGTGAAGGGATACGCGTCCCGGCTCGTGGTCTCCGTGCCCGGCGGTGCCGACGGGCTCACCGTGCGCGGCGCCTACACCTATGAGAAGCCCGGCAAAGGCACCGAGGTCGAGGTCCTGTGGGCCCGGTCCGACCCGGGTCTCGGCGGTTACGTCAACGAGAGCAAGGACCTGCCCACGCTCGCGGGGAACCGCTGGAAGGCCTTCCAGGGCGACGAGTTGGGCATGGGCTCGCTGATCGCCTTCATCGTTGTCGCAGTCATCGGCGCGATCCTGACCCCTGTGTTCACCCTCGTACCCGACGCCGACGGCCTTCAGGAGGTGGCCTGGTCGGCGCCGTTCCAGGCAGTGCGCACCGCGCTGGCCGTGCTGGTGTTCTGGGGCTGGAGTCCCCTGATGCTTGGGAGCCAGCCGAGCCTGCCGCAGATGCTCATCGTCGTCGGCAGCTTCTGCCTCGTCCTGCTGGGGTACGTCCTTACGTCGCTCCGCGGCTTCGGCTGAGGGCGCGGGCAGCGACGACTATCTAGTGCTGTCAAGTGTCTCTACAGGTCAATGCGTTGATGCCGTTCTCCGGGTGACGTGGGCGCGGTCCGCTTGGACGAGCAGGGGAAGCTGCCGGCCGAAGCCGAGCCGGGCGTCCAACCAACACACTTGTAGAGACGCCTACTTGATGGTCCGGTAGGCCCGGTGGATCGTCTGTTTCAGGGTGTTGCCGGCCGCGTCCGTGAGCGTCACGCGCAGAGAGACCGTGCCGCCTTCGCCGGGTGCCAGGTCCGGCCGTCGTCGTACGAGACGGAGAAGGCCAACGTGCGGGCGGTGCGCGCGGTGGCCGTGCCCTCGAGCGTGAACGGGACAGAGAATCGCGTACCCGCCTTGGCCGTGCTCTCCGTGGACAGCCGGGGCGTGAAGCGGACCACCGACAGCGGGAGCCGCTTCCCGGCCTCACCGGCGACGTGCGCGGAGGTGAAGGTCCACGCGGCGGTGACCCGGGTGCTGACCGAGGACAGCGTGGTGGGGCGGGAGACGTCCGTGGTGAGACGGAACGAGCGCTTGGCAGCGGGGAGTTCGTACGAGACGCCGGTCAGCGGCGTGTCCACGGCGAAGACCCGCGTGCCGTCCGCGTACAGGGTGCTCCTGGCCTTGCTGTAGCTGGAGTCGCCCACATGGCCGGCGCCGTCGGAGAACAGGGGAAGGTGGGCCAGGAGGGTGTCACCGATACGGACCGCGCCGGGACGGTCCTCGCCGTCGGTCAGCGGGCCAGTGAGGTGCGGGCCGAAGACGCCGGTGTTGAAGCGCTCGGTGTACTGCTTGCCCGAGCTGTACGAACGGGGCTTCGCCGTCCACTGGCCGGCGTCCCACACCGTCTCGCCGTCGGCGTCCTTGCCGCCCGTCTGCCAGACGGAGTACCGCCACCTCACGCCCGGCAGGACGTAGTCGGTGAAGCTGCCCGGCAGGGATCGCGAGTCCGAGTGGAGGTCGAACCACGAGCCGCCCGGAGTGATCGGCGCGGCGCCGAGTGACGCCGACTTGCCCTTGACGGCCGCCCCGACAGGGATCGTGACCTTGGCGAACTGCGCGCGCTTCAGGTTCGCGGTGAAGCCCGACAGGTCGCCGGTACGGTTCCAGGCCGGCCGGTAGTTCGTACTGCCGTGCGTCCAGGTGCTGTTGTACTGCGCGAACGCCTCGCCCGCCGGCAGCCGGGCCCCGAACTGGCCGACGCGCAGGTTGCCGAAGCTGCCCATGTCGTACGTGGAGATGCTCCGGTACCCGTCGATGTCGGACAGGGTTCGCTGACCTGCGAGGATGTACGAGTGTCGGCGTCTTCGAGGAACCGCCGCCCCTGCCCTGGCCACCTGGCCTCAGGCGGTGGTGGGGACAGTTGCCACCGCCTGATCGAGTCCGTTCGAGACTACTCCGATGCCGCACGGGGACGCCACGTGCCGTCGAGCGGGATGCCGGCGGCCGCCGCGATGCGGTCGCGTGATTCCAGCAGCCGGGTCCTCAGCGTCGGCAGGTCGATGTGCACGATGAGTGAGGAGTGCCCGCACCGACGGCCGGATCTCGTCACCACGACGGCATTCGGCCAACACTCCACCCCCTTTCCGTCTTTCGGACAACCGCGCAACGGGTCCGTTCCTCTCACAGCGCGGGCGAAGCAAGCGCCTCTCACATGACGGCCCCGGCCCGGACCTCGTGGACGCGCCGTGCCGCCTGCTTCCTTCTCACAGCACCGGAGGACGAGGGAACCATGACCAGAAGACGCACCGCTCGGCTGCGGCGTACGCTGCTCGCCGGCACCACGGCCGTCGCCGTGACGGCCGTTACGGCCGGCATCGTGGCCGCGGCGCAGGAGCCCGCGAAGGCCGCGAAGGGCCCCGAGCTGAGCCTCGTCGCGGCGACCACTTCGGTGACGCTCACCACCTGGAAGGAGGACCCGGGTGTGTACTTGGACCTCGGCACCTACCTCATCGCCGAGAAGACGCCGCTGGAACTCAAGGTGACCCGGAAGTCCTACAAGGACCCGGTGGCCGTCACCCAGACCGTGTACGAGAACGGCAAGGCCAAGGCGAAGAAGCTGCCCACGGGCACCGTGAAGGACTTCTCCGGGCTGCCCGGCTTCACAGAGATCACCTTCACCGACAAGGCCGGCAAGAAGGTCCTCACCCGCAGCGAGAGCTTCTGCCCGAACAACGCCAGCGGCCGGGTGCGGCCCGATGCGCCCTCCACCTCCAAGTATCCGGAGAGCTGCCCCACCAACGCCTTCACCCTCGGCTCCGTGTGGGGCGTCCAGAAGGGCTGGGCGGCCAACACCTACTCGGGCTCCTACACCGACCAGGTCCGGCTGCCGGCCGGTTCGTACACGGCCAAGGTCGGTGTCGCCAAGAAGTACCGCGACCTGTTCGGCATCGCCGACAAAGCGGCCACGGTCAAGGTGACCGTGGTGGAGCGAAGCGAGGACGAAGAGAGCTCCACCAGGGCGGTGCCCCGTTCCGCGAAGGCCGGCGAGCACGCCGGGCACGCGGCCGGTCACCAGGCGCCGACCGCGCACGCCGGTCACGGGCCGGGGCATGCCCCGGGCCCCGCCGAGGCCGCCGCGCCGGTGACGAGCGGCGCGGGTCCCTCGTACAACGTGGGCCACGGTCCGCTGAAGGCCGCGCCGCCGGCCCTGCCGTGGGCGCTGAAGAAGAAGCAGAACTCCGCACTGTCTCAGCAGGCCAAGGACACCGGCGGCCAGACCGACGGCTCGCGTCAGGCGCCCGCTCTCAAACCGCAGTCGAAGCGGCCCACCGGCAAGGCCTCCGTCCCGGACGTCCCCAAGCCGGACCTGCGCTCGCTGCCGGCCTACGGCATCACCATCAGCGACGGCGACAAGGACATCCCGGGCAAGGACTACCTGGCGTTCAGTGCCAACGTCTGGAACGCCGGTCCGGCGCAGCTCGTGGTGGACGGGTTCCGCTCGCCCGGCAAGGCCAAGATGGACGCCTTCCAGTACTTCTACGACGCCAAGGGCAAGCAGGTCGGCTACACACCGACCGGCACCATGGAGTGGGACCCGCGCCCGGGGCACGTGCACTGGCACTTCACCGACTTCGCCAGCTACCGGCTGCTGAAGGCCGACAAGAAGGAGGCCGTGCGCAGCGGCAAGGAAGCGTTCTGCCTGGCCAACACCGACGCGGTCGACTACACGGTGAAGAACGCCAACTGGCACCCGTACAACACGGACCTGGCCACCGCCTGCGGTGAGGAGAACTCGATCTCCGTCCGCGAGGTGCTGGACGTCGGATCCGGTGACACGTACACCCAGGACCTGCCGGGCCAGTCGTTCGACATCACCGGCGTGCCCAACGGCACCTACTACATCCAGGTGCTGGCCAACCCCGAGAAGCGGCTGAAGGAAACCAACCTCGGCAACAACAGTGCCCTGCGGAAGATCGTGCTCGGCGGCGAGCCGGGTAAGCGGACGGTCAAGGTGCCGGCGCACGACCTCGTGAACGCCAACTGACCCCGCCGCGCTGACCCGCGAGGACGTCGACCGGTGGCCGGGCCGAGGCCCGGCCACCGGTGAGGGAGCGGGGCGGTCCTACTGGGCCATCTCGTAGGTGCCGGACAGCGCCTCGACCCGCTGCCAGACTCGCTGCGTGCGCGCCTCGTCGACGACCGGCCGCCGGACCGAGGCCAGTGCCCACTCCTGCTGCTGTTCGGTAGCGGAGTCCTTGCCGTGCAGTTCGACGGCGTGCCCGGAGAAGTCCCGTACGAGGACGGCGAAGAGCTCGTCGAGTACGTCCTCGTCGAGTCCGGTCAGGCCGGCCTGCTCCAGGACGAGCTGCCCGTGCACGACGAGCGCGAAGAGCTGGCCGATCGAGAGGACGAGGTCGAGGTCGCGGCTCTGCTCCGCGTCGGGGGCGGCCGCGGCGACGAACTCGCAGAGCGCGTCGGCCTGTTCGCGCAAGCGGGCGACGTTGGGCAGATGCGCGTACGCCTCGAAGGCGGGGCGCCAGTCGTGGAAGCGCACCGAGCCCAGGCCCCGGGCCGGGCCCTGCCGGAACAGGAAGTCGTCGTCGGCCGCGTCGAGACGGGTCGGCACCCTCGGGTACTCGGCCGGGTCGAGGAGATGGTTGCGCATGAACTTCAGGATGAGCGCGAGGTTGACGTGGACCGTGCCCTCCAGCTTCGGCAGGCCACGGATCTCCACGGCCGCCTGGCTGAAGTAGTTGTCCTTCTCGAATCCCTTGGCGGCGATGACGTCCCACAGCAGGTCGATGACCTTCTCGCCCTCCGTGGTCACCTTCATTTTCGTCATCGGGTTGAAGAGCAGGTAGCGGCGGTCGTCCGGGCCGGCGGAGCGGAAGTAGTCGACAGCACGGTCGCTGAACAGCTTCATGCCGACGAGCCTGACGTAGGCGTCGGTCAGCTCGCGCCGCACGTGCGGGAATGCGGTGACGGGGCGGCCGTACAGAACGCGGTTGCCGGCGTGGGTGACGGCCTCGTACATCGCGTGTTCGCAGATGCCGATCGAGGCGGTGCACAGGTTGAACTTGCCGACGTTGACCGTGTTGAGGGCGGCGTCGAAGGCCGCGCGGCCGGTGTGCAGGACGTCATCGGACGTGACGGGATAGTCCTCCAGGCGGAACTCGCTGACGAACTTCGACGAGTCCACGACGTTCTTGACCAGGTGGTAGGACGGATGACGGCTGTCGGCGGCGAAGAAGACGTAGCCGTCGGGGCCCTCGACGTCGGTACGGCGGCCGAAGACGGAGACGAGTCCGGCGGCGTTGCCGTTGCCGATGTAGTACTTGGAGCCGGTGGCGCGGAAGCCGCCGTCGCCGTCGGGCTCGAGCAGCATGTCGGTGGAGTAGATGTCGGCGCCGTGGGCCTTCTCGGACAGGCCGAACGCGAACACCTCTCCCTGCGAGAGGAGTTCCGCCGCGCGGGCGCGGGCGGCGGCGTTGTCGCTCTGCCAGACCGGGCCGAGGCCGAGGATGGTGACCTGCCAGGCGTACCAGTAGTCCAGGCCGTAGAAGCCGAGGATCTCGTTGAGCGCGGCGATACGGGCGGTGTCCCACCGCTTGTCCGGCTCCTGCTCCCCGGCCGCGGAGGACGGGGTCAGGAAGGTGGCGAACAGGTTCTCCTTCGCGGCGAAGGCGAGGAAGTCACCGAGCCACGCGCGGGTCCGGTAGTCCTCGATCAGCTGCCGCTTCCCGCGCTCCTCGAACCAGTCGACGGTGGCACGCAGCAAGCGGCGTGTCTCGGGGTCGAAGTGCGCGGGGTCGTAGGTGCGCGGGTTGAAGAGCAGTTGGTCAGCCATGGTGAGGACCCCTTTCGGCTGTGGACGGATGGGAATCGAGAGGTATGGCGGCCGGAGCGGAGCAGCAGGTGTGGCCGGTGCGGTGGCGCGGTCAGTGGCCCGGGCCGAACCCGGCCAGCGTGGCGAGCACGTCGTCCAGCCAGCCGATCATCATCCGCTCGTACGCGACGCCGCCGCGCAGTACGACGTGCTGGAGCTCCCGCTCCGCGTCCAGCGGCGCTTCCGGAGCGGCCGCACCGGCTTCGTGCCCCGTGAAGTCCCGCTCCTCGCCCGCCAGATAGTGCGCCAGCCGGTCCCGGTGCGCCTGCCGGTGCCGCTCCACCTCGCGGATCAGGGCGGCCGGGTCGTCGAAGGCGGCACCCCGGATCTTCACCGCCAGGTCGTGGCGGACGCTCTCCGGCTCGATCGGATCGTGCAACCACGACGACAACGCGGCCCGGCCGAGGTCGGCGACGGAGTACTCCTTCTTGTCCGGCCGTCCTTGCTGCGGGACGTCCCGGGCTTCGACCCAGCCGTCGTTCTCCATGCGCTTCAGTACGCGATAGATCTGCTGGTGGGTCGCGGTCCAGAAGTAGCCGATGGACCGTTCGAAACGCCGGGCCAGCTCATAGCCGGATCCCGGCTTCTCCAAGAGCGACACCAGGATCGCGTGTTCGAGCGCCATGACGACGATCGTGCTATGCAACTCGTTGCATAGCAAGTCCCACCCATTTCGGTGCGACGCGGCTCACGCCCGCACCCGCACCCTGCCTCAGGCGGCTGACGGCTCCGTGCTCAGGGGAGGTGCGGGGAGCGGCGCACGGTCAGGACCGCGAAGTCGTCGTGGCGGCTGTCGTGGTCGGTGAATGCGCGGGCGTCTTCGAACAGGGCCCGGGGGAGCTTGGTGGGGGAGACCCCCAGGTGGCTCGCCAGCCGCTCCTCGACCGGGTAGAACGTGCCGTCGGGCGCGCGGGTCTCGGTGAGTCCGTCCGTGCCCAGCAGCAGCGTCGAACCGGCCGGGAAGTCGAACCAGTGCACGGTCGTGGGCTCGGCGGCCAGCCCGGCGAGACCGAGCGGCACACCGGAGTCCAGCGGTGGTGTGGTCACCTCGGCGTCGTGCATCAACCAGGGCGGGACGTGCCCGCAGTTGACGAGCTGCGCCTCGGGGCCGTCGTCGACACCGATGATGAGCGCCGTGACGAACCGTTCGTCGTCGCCGGTCTGTTCGGCGTAGGAGTTGTGGCGGACGACCGCGGTGTCCAGGGCGTCGACGAGAGCCGTGAGCGTGGGCTCGCGGTGCGCCGCCTCGCGGAAGGCGCCGATCACGGCGAACGCCGCGCCCACGGCGGCCAGTCCCTTGCCCTGCACGTCCCCGATCAGTACCCGGGTCCCCCAGGGACAGGCCACGACGTCGTAGATGTCGCCGCCGACGAGACGGTCCTCCTGCACGGGTTCGTAGACACCGTTGACCAGGACGTCGTCGGTGACCAGGGGGAGGGGACGCAGGATGTGCCGCTGCATGGCCGCGGCGGTGGAGCGCAGGCGGAGCATCTCGTCCTCACGCCTGATGCGCCGCTGGCAGGCGTAGACCGAGGTCGTGCCCAGCGCGAGGGTGAACAGCACCAGCAGTGTCCGGTCGAGCCATCCGCCCCCTTCGTCGTGGCGGAGCAGCACGGTGAGGGTGACGACGAGCGTGGCCCACGCGGAGACGAACCTCGTCTGCCGGACCGTGCACAGGGCCGACGCCGTGCCCGGCAGGAAGACCAGCAGCCCGAGGAGCCACACCGGGGACCGGGACAGGGCGCCGAGAAGCTCGACCAGGACCGTCACCGCCAGCACGCCGACGACCAGCTCGGCGTTCCCCGGTGGCTCGATGGCCTGCGGGGCGTGAGCAGGCCTTCTCCGGCGGGCGCGGAGGAGGTGGGTACCGGTCATGGGGACTCCCGGAAAGGTGCTGCTCTCTCTGTTCTACAGCCCGTGGGGCACACCGGCCTTTCGTACCGGCCGGTGCCGGCAGGGCGGGCCACCCGCACCCATCCCCTGTCATTCCCGGCCGGGCAGCGCCTGCTCGAACCAGACGACCTTGCCCGTGCTCACCCTGGTCGCCCCCCAGCGCTCCGCGAGCTGGTCGACCAGGAACAGTCCCCGGCCGCCCTCGTCATTCAGCCTGGCGTGCCGCATCCTCGGCACCTGCGGCGAGTCGTCGCCCACCTCGCAGCGGAGTACGTCCGTGCGGAGCAGGCGCAGGGTGATCGGCCGGGACGCGAAGCGTACGGCGTTCGCCACCACCTCGCTGACCAGCAGTTCGGCCGGTTCCACCATCGCGTCAAGGCCCCAGTGGCGCAGTGTCCTTCGCGTCAGCCGGCGTGCCTGCCTCGCGGTCTGCGGCCGTGGAGCCATGTACCAGTACGCCACCGTCTCGGGCAGGATGCCCTCGAACCGGGCCGCGAGCAGCGCGATGTCGTCGTCCCGGTCGCGCGTGCCCAGCGTGCCGAGTGCCTGGTCGCACAGCGTTTCCAGCGCCGGGGGTTCCGAACCCGCGGTGGCAGCGCGCAGGTGTGCGCACAACCGCGCCACCCCGGACAGCACGTCCGAGTCGCGGGACTCGACGAGCCCGTCGGTGTACAGCAGCAGAGTCGCTCCGGACGGCGCGTGCATCTCGGTGCACTCGAAGACGCCGCTGCCGACGCCGATCGGCGCCCCGGGCGGGATCGGCAGTACCTCCTGCCGGCCGTCCGTGTGGAGGAGCACCGGGGGTGGGTGACCGGCGTTGGCGACCAGCAGCCGATGCAGTACGGGGTCGTACATCGCGTACAGACAGGTCGCCATGTGCTCGCTGCCCAGCCGCTCCGCCTGCTCGTCGAGGTGGTGCAGGACCTCGTCGGGAGGAAGGTCGAGCCCGGCCAGGGTCTGCACGATGGTGCGCAGCTGGCCCATGATGGCGGCCGACGTCATGGAATGGCCCATGACGTCGCCGATCACCAGCGCGACACGGTTGCCGGGCAGGGGGATCGCGTCGTACCAGTCGCCGCCCACCTGGGAGGCCCGTGAGGCGGGCAGGTATCGGCTGGCCAGCCGGACTCCGGTCGGCTGGGGCAGTGCCGGCGGGAGCATCGTGCGCTGCAGTGCGGCGGCCACCGATGTCTCGCGGAGGTAGAGCGCGGCCTTGTCGACGCCGAGTGCGGTGTGGGTGGCGAGCTGGGAGGCGACGAGCAGGTCGTCTTCGGTGAAGGCGGGCCGGTCGGGGCGGCGGACGAGGACGACGCTGCCCATGACGTGACGGCGGCCGTGCAGCGGGGCGATGATCAGCCGCGGTCCGGGGCGCGCCGCTCCGGGAACACTCACCGGTCCCAGCAGCTCGGTCAGGGCGGGAGCGACCTCTGGGGCGTCCCCCGACACGGGCCGCCCGGCTTGCAGCAGCTCGGCCAGCCGGCCGTCGGCGGCCGGGCGTATGACCTCCGGCGGTCGTACGTCCGCCGCGTTCTCCGGAGGGAGAGGGGGCCCGTGGGCGGGCGGATCCCTCGGCGGCGCCCGGTCCGTGCTGTGCAGCCGCAGGACGGCGGGGGCACCAGGGCCTTCGTCCCCGACCGGCAACGGATCGGACAGGTGGACGAAGGCCGTGTCGGCGAAGGCGGGCACGGCCGCCCGGCACAGTTCGTGCAACGTCTCGTCGAGATCGATGCCGCGGGCGATCCGGCGCGTCGCCTCGTCGAGGTAGCGGAGCCGGTCGGTCTGCGGTCCGCGGCGCCGTGGCCGACGCGGGGGAGTGACATGCTCGTTCGCCCTGGCCTCCCCACCGGGGTGTTCATGAGCTCCCAGGTGCTTGGTCACAGTGTCGCTTCCGTCGGGGTGGGCCTGCCTGTGCGGGCGGAGAGGGAGCCGTCAGCCGAGCCGCCTGCAGCGCAGGAAGATCTGCACCTCGGGCGGCACGTCGGCGCTCGCGGGTGCGTAGGTGTAGGAGGCCTCCTCGACGATCTCGAAGCCGGTCGCCTCGACGATCTCCCTCAGCTCGTCCCGCAGGTACCCGGACACCCGGATGGTCTTTCCGAGGAACGGGATCGAGAAGTCGTCCACGTCGGCCTCCACCATCGACAGCACGAACATGCCGTCCGGCACCAGGAGACGGTGTACGGTCCGCAGCGCGAGGGGGATCTCGGCGCGCGGCAGCATGAGCAGGGAGAAGAAGGCGGCCACCGCGTCGAACCGGCCGAGGTCGCAGGGTCCTCCCGGCCGCAGATCAGCGATGTCCACCTGGTGGAAGGTGCCGTCGGGCACGTGCTCGCGGGCAAGGGCGACCATTCCGCCCGACAGGTCGACGCCGACGACCTCGAAGCCCGCCTCCGCCAGTTGCCGGGCGGTCGGGAGCCCGGTGCCGCATCCCAGGTCCAGCACACGGGACCCGGCCGGCAGGGAGTTCACGAGCCACTCGGCGGCCGCGACCTGCCCTTCCTTGTGCGGGAAGGCCTCGTCGTAGTGGACGCCGATGGCGTCGAAGGCCTCGGCCTGGCCGGTGCGGTCAGGCACTGCGTCCTCGTAGCCCAGTTTGCCGGGAGGGCTGCTGCTCACAAGCGTTCCCCCTTGCCCGTCCCGCGTAATTTTTCCATACATCCTCCCCCGTGGGGTCCGGTCGGCACCCCTCATGCGCTCGGTATCCCTTGCGCGGCGGCGAAGCGGCGCCGGGTGTTATTGAATGAAGTGTGCGGTCAGGAATCTCGGGGCCCTGTCGCCCGGGTTCTGGTACGGCCCCGGCGCTGTGCCGGGGTTGGCGAGCGAGCTGAGAGAGCCGCATGGACTCCACCCCCTCCCCTTCGTCCGCGTCGCCGTTCGACATGGTCAGCGGCGCTTTGGGGCGGTACATGCCACGTGGCGGGCCGGCAGCGGCCGCCGGTTCGGCCGGTCCGCAGGGCGACAGTGCCGCCCGCCGGCGCGTGCACGCCGATCCGCCCTCCGGCCGGCAGGAGCAGATCCTCGGTGCGGTCAACCTGGACCGGGATCTGAGAATCACCCGCTGCAATCTGGACGCCCCCGTGTTCGCCGGGGTGGAGGCCGTGACCGGGGGCTCCTTCGTCGATCTTCTGCCGCCCTGGGACGTACCGACGGTCACCCGGCGGTTGCGGCAGGTCCTCGAGACCGGCGAGCCGCACGTCGCCCGGGTCCAGCGCCTGCGGCGCGGTGACGGGTCGGAGCTGGTGGTCTCGATGAGCATCCTGGCCGCCGCGGTGCCTCAGGAGGGCCTGACCGTCTCCCTGATCGCCATGGCCAGGAGGCTGCACCTGTACGCCGCCGAGACCGCGATCGGCACCTCGCTGGACATCGGCGAGACCGCCCAGTCGCTGGCGGAGTCGCTGCTGGCCTGGGGAGACGTGGCCGCCATCGACCTCGACCTCGCCGTGTGGACGGGCGAGGTGGTCACCGAGCAGCCGCAGCGTCGCATCCGGCTGCGGCGGGCGGCCCTGGTGCCGGACCGGGTGTGGCCCGACGGCTACGTGACGCCGGGCGACGATCTTCCCGGCGATGCGAGCCGCTTGCTGTCACAGGCGATACGGAGTGACGATGCCGCGCAGGCCATCGTCATGTCCGACCGGGCGGCGATCGAGCGGGTCCTCGGCAGTCCGCGGCTGGTACGTGCCCTGGTGCCTGGTGACCGGGCGGCGGGTGTGGCGTACATACCGCTGGTCCTGGACGGCGCGCCGCCCGTCGTACTGGGTGTGGCGGAGGTCTGGCGGCGGGAGGACCGCCCCTTCCACGACAGCGAGCTGCTCGACCTCCAGGAGCTGGTGGCCAGGACCTCCCACCACGTCGACCTGGCCCGTCAGCACCAGCGCGAGCACACGCAGGTGCTGGCGTTGCAGCGCCGGCTGCTGCCACGGTCCGGGGGCGACACCATCGAGACCGCCAGCGTCTACCAGCCCGCCACCCCCGACAGCGCGGGCGTCGGCGGTGACTGGGTGAACAGTTTCCCGCTGCCGGACGGCCGTACGGCGCTGGTGGTCGGGGACGTCGTCGGGCACGGTCTGGGAGCCGCGGCGACCATGGGACAGCTGAGCATGGAGGCCCGCGCGCTGCTGTCCGCGGGGCTGGCGCCCAACGAGGTGCTGGAGCACCTGGACGAGACCGTGACGCTGCTGGACGACACGGAGTCCGGGCTGGCGGCCGGCTACAGCGCCCTCGGATCGACCTGCTGCATAGCCGTCTACGACCCGGTCAGCCACCATGTGGCGCTGTCCAGCGCCGGCCACCTCCCTCCGGTCCTGGTGCCGCCGGAGGGCCCCGCCGGCCCTGTCGCGGTAAGCCCTCACCCGGGGCTGGGCGCCGAGTTCGCGCTGCGGGAGCCGTTCGGCGTGCACGCGTTCGCCGTACCCCCGGGCTCGCTGCTCGCCCTCTACACCGACGGCCTGGTGGAGGATCCCGCCCTCTCGATCGACGAGGGCATCGACAGGCTGGCCGACGCTGTGTCCACGGTGCACCCCTGGGATGTCCTGCAACAGGCCGCGCGGCGCGTGGTCTCCGATCTGGCGCCCGTGCGGCGGCGCGACGACGTGACCCTGCTGCTCGCGCGCATGATCGGCTACCGCAAGGGGGACACCGCGACCTGGCGTCTGCCCGCCCGCGGCGACGCGGCCGCCCGGGCCCGCACGCTGGTCTCCGCGCTGCTCGCGCGATGGCGCGTCAGAGCCGACACCCGGGACAGCGTGCTGCTGGTGGTGAGCGAGCTGGTCGACAACGCGGTCCGCTTCGCCGACGGGCCCATCACGATACGGCTGATCAGGGCCGGTCACGGGCTGCTGTGCGAGGTGGGCGACACGGGTAACGGCAGGCCCCGGCTGGGCCGGGGCGGGCTCCTCGACGACGGTGGTCGTGGGCTGCACGTCGTGCACGGACTCACCACCCGGTGGGGGGTGCGGTGGACGGACACCGGCAAGGTGGTCTGGGCGTCGGTGGCGTCAGTCGCGCGGTGACGCGGCCGCCGGGTGGGCCGGGCGGCGTCACCGTCGGTACGGCCGGGGCCAGTGGTACGGGTGTGGCGCGAGTTCGCGCGCTACAGCCACTCCCCTTGCAGAGCCGTGGCCGTGAGACCCGGGGCCGCCGCGTACAGGACGGCGCGGCTGCCCGGCTCCTGCCCGGCGTCGTGCGCCCTGCGCAGGATGTCGAACACGGCGGCGCCTCCGCGGTTGCCGCTGGTGTAGCTGTCCCGGCTGTAGTCCAGCAGTCCCGACGGCCACCCGTCGGGCATCGTCTGCTCCATGTACTCCAGCACGCGCGTCCCGCCGGGGTGCGCGAGCAGAACGTCGGGGTGCCAGGAGTCGGGGTCGTCCTGGTAGCGCACGCGCAACCACTCCCACATCGCGGTGACCGTCTCCTGTACGGCGCGCGGCCCGCGCCGGTCCATCACGAAGTGGGTGCCGTCCTCCCGTGTCTCCAGGCGGTGCAGGTCCTGGGTGCCGGGCAGGGTGTGGTGCCAGGCGGCGTCCAGCCGCAGCACCGACTCGGGCCTCGGGCGCCCCGTGACCACCGCGGCGACCGCGGTGTCCGCGAACAGCAACCGGACGATCAAGGACTCGAGAGAGTCGTCCGCGGGCTGGTAGGTCGTGCTCAGCGCCTCCGCGATCACGACCAGGACCACCCGGTCGGGGTCCGCGGCCACGAGATCCGCCGCCAGCGCCAGGGAACGGGTTCCGGCGACGCAGGCCCACTGCGTGGCCGGCAGCAGCATCACGTCGCCCCGGAGCGGGAGCTCGTTGGCCAGGGCGACGTCCAGCCCCGGCAGCGCCGGGGTGGTGGAGTGGCTGGTGATCAGGCAGTCGACGTCGGAGGCGTCGAGCCCGGCGATCTGCAGGGCCCCGCGCGCCGCGCGCTCCCCGCAGGACCGCACGGCCGCCCAGGCCGGTGCCGTGCGCTCCTGGACGGTCTGCGGCGCGGGTATCGCCTCAAGGGCGGCGATCACACGGTCCACGTCCTGTTCGGTGAAGCCGTCGCCGGCCAGGGCCTCCCGGGCCGGGGCGATGCCGGCGGTGGGCAGGGCGCTCCCGTGGCCCGGCGCGACGGCGGTCTCCAGCGGCAGCATCCACCCGCGGGATTCGATGCCCGTACTGGCCGCGATGGCGTCGATCCGCGGCGCCCACGGCGCGTGCGGGTGCCGGTCGCGCACTTCCGCCACGATCTGGCTGGTCTTCACGGTGTGCTCGCCGTGTATCACGGCAGGCGGGCACAGGTATGCGGCCATGGCTGGCACCTTTCTCGGGGGAACGAGGCAGAACATCACGAAGGCTGTGTCGTGGATCACTTGGGCACGGCGCATCCAAGTCCATGGCGGTGCGCTCTACTTCGCGCTTCTGTGTCCGCCTCGAGAATGGACGCTAAAGGGACATTTGCGCTGTGATCTGGGCAACTTAGGTGGTTTTTGGCATGCGTGACACGGCACACACCGCGCAGAGGAAAACAGTTGGACACGTCCTGGGCTGTCCATGACTATTCGCGCTGTGACAGACAAAGCCGAAGGTCAAACCACAGTCCCCACGAGCACGAAGTCCGTGCGTTTTGTCGAGCTGTCGAGTACGGCCATGAACGCGTTGCTGAAGGACGACCTGGCTCGAGCGAGTGCCGAAGCAGGTGTCGCTCTCCCCGAGTACTTCGTCACCGACCGGGCGAAGTGGGTGTGGCGGTATCGCGTCAATCAGCTGACCTCGGACCCGGGTTGCGCGGGGTGGCTCACACAGGTCGTGGTGGCCGAGCCGGAGGCTGTCGTCGTGGGGTATGCCGGGTTCCACGGGCCGCCGGACGATGCGGGCATGGTGGAACTCGGCTACTCGGTGGTCCCCGTCCACCGTCGGCAGGGCTACGCCCGGGCGATTCTGGCCGCGTTGGTGCGGCGGGCCGCCGCCGAAGCCCGGGTCAGGATCGTGCGGGCGACGATCAGTCCCGACAACGCCGCATCCCTGGCCACGATTTCGGGGTTCGGCTTCGTGGAGGTCGGAGAGCAATGGGACGAGGAAGACGGCCTCGAACTCATCTTTGAGGTTCCTGCCTGATCACCGGGCAGCCGCCTCGCTTGGCCTTGCCCTCCGGGGCAGGGTTTAGCGTGCGAGCAGCGAGGTGAGCGAGATGATGATCGGTGAGCTCGCACGTCGGGCCGACGTGACGACGAAAGCAGTGCGGTACTACGAGTCCCTGGGGCTGATCACGCCCGGGCGTCTGGGCAACGGCTATCGGGACTACTCGGAGGACGACGTACATCTCGTACGGGAGATCAGGGCCCTGCACCGGCTGGGCATCCCGGTCGAGGGCACCCGTCCCTTCCTGGAGTGCCTGGCCGCCGGGAGCCCGTACGCCGACGGCTGCCC
This sequence comes from Streptomyces sp. NPDC041940, assembly GCF_055589465.1. NCBI lineage: Bacteria > Bacillati > Actinomycetota > Actinomycetes > Kitasatosporales > Streptomycetaceae > Streptomyces > Streptomyces sp. NPDC041940. The sequence goes on along the minus strand of NZ_JBVJBP010000006.1, from coordinate 237,643 downwards.
CGCCTCGCTCGCCGCCTACCGGGCGGCCATCGACGAGCTCTCCGAGCGGATCGAGGCGCTGAGCGCCCGACGTGCGACCCTGATCACCAACCTGCAGACCGCGGCCCACCGGGGCAGCGGTGCCGCGCCGCCCGAGGCCGCCGGAACACCGGGCGGGCACTACCTGACCCTGCCCGCGGAGCTGCCCGTCCCCGAGGACGACGGTGCCGCCGCCCACCTGCCCGGCACGAGAATGCCACCCCTGGCGCTGCCGAACACCGCGGGCCGGACGATCCGGCTGGACGCGCTCGGGCCCCGGCGCACGGTGATCTACGTCTACCCCCTCACCGGACGCCCCGGCACCGACCTGCCGGAAGGCTGGAACTCCATCCCCGGTGCCCGCGGCTGCACCCCCGAGGCGTGCGGCTTCCGGGACCACTTCCAGGACCTCATGGAAGCCGGCGCCGGCCGCGTCCACGGGCTGTCCAGCCAGGACACCGACTACCAGAACGAGGTCGTGGAGCGGCTCGGCCTGCCCTTCGACATGCTCTCCGACCCCGCTCTCGGTCTCGCCGACACCCTCGGGCTGCCCACCTTCGAGGCCGACGGGACGAGACTGTTCAAACGACTGACACTCGTCGTCCGCGACAGCGTGATCGAGCACGCCTTCTACCCGGTCTTCCCGCCGAACGAGCACGCCCGGCAGGTCCTGGCCTGGCTGCGCGAGAACCCTCCGCCCACGACGTGACGAACCACCCCACACCGAGGAGTCCTGCCATGTTCCGCGGCCTCAGCGCCTTCCCCCTCACGCCCACGACGGAAGAGGGCATCGACGAGCGGGCGTTCAGCGCCCTCGTCTCCCGCCTCGCCGCCGCGGGCGTCGACTCCATCGGCGCCCTCGGCTCCACCGGCGGCTACGCCTATCTCGACCGCGAGCAGCGCGCCCGCGTGGCGAGGCTCGCGGTCGAAGCCGCCGACGGTGTCCCGGTCATGGCCGGCATCGGGGCACTGCGCACCGCGCAGGTACTCGCCGTCGCCGAGGACGCGCAGAAGGCGGGCGTGTCCGCGGTCCTGCTCGCCCCGATGACGTATCAGTCCCTCACCGACGACGAGGTGTTCGGCCTGTACGAGAGCGTCACCCGTGAGCTGTCGGTGCCGCTGTGCGTGTACGACAACCCCGGCACCACCCATGTCCACTTCACCGACGAACTCCACGGCCGTATCGCCGAGTTGCCGAACGTGGCCGCGGTCAAGATTCCGCCGGTGCCCGACGACCGGGAGGCCGCGCGACAGCGCGTCGCGGCGTTGCGGGCGCTGCTCCCCGACACGGTCGGCGTCGGTGTGAGCGGCGACTGGACGGCGGCCACCGGACTGAACGCCGGATGCGACGCCTGGTACTCGGTCATCGGCGGTCTGTTCCCCGCCACCGCCCTCGCCCTCACCCGGGCCGCCCAGGCCGGCGACGCGGCCGGCGCTACGGCTCACTCCGAGCGGCTGGAGCCCCTCTGGGAGTTCATCCGCCAGTACGGCGGCCTGCGTGTGATGTCGGCGGCCGCCACGCAACTGGGCCTCGCCGCCGAGCCGAATCTCCCCCTGCCCCTGCGGGGCCTGCCCTCCGACGCCCGACGCCGGCTGGCCACCGTCCTGGAGAACCTCGACCTGGGAACGAGCGCGTGACCTGCCTGCGCGAGCTTGGCGCGTGTCGCGGCCCGGACGCGGGACGGCTAGTCCTCCCGCGCCCACGGCTGTAGCTTCTCCGGGTTGCGGATCGCCCAGATCCTGGTGACGCGGCCGTCGGAGACGTCGAAGGCCGCTACGGTCATGACGACGCCGGCGCGCCGGGCCACCAGGCCGGGTACACCGTTGACGGACCGCTCCAGGAGCTCGAGGCCGGGAGCCTTGTCGGCGATGGCGACCATGTACTGGGCGATGCGTGCGCCGCCCTCGACCGGGCGCAGGGCGGTGCCGACCAGGCCGCCGCCGTCGGCGGTCATCACGGCGGCCGGGTCGAGGAGTCCGACGAGGGCCGCGATGTCCTTCGTCTCCCATGCCTCTTTGACGTGCCGCACCACGTCGGCCCGGCCGGTCGCCGTCACCGGAGCGCGCGTGTCGCTCACCCGCCGGCGGGCGGAGGCCGCGAGCTGCTTGCAGGCGGCAGGGGTACGGCCGAGCACGCCGGCGATCTCGGCGAACGGGTACCGGAAGACGTCGTGCAGGACGAACGCCACCCGCTCGGCGGGCGTCATCGCCTCCAGGACGACGAGGAAGGCCATGGTCACCGACTCGTCCAGGACGATCTGGTCGGCCGGGTCCGCGGGGCCGGTGGCGTCGGCGCCGCCCGCCCGGCCCCACTCGGTGCGGTCGGGCAGCGGCTCGGGAAGCCACGCGCCGACATAGCGTTCACGGCGCGCCCGTGCCGAGCCGAGCAGGTCCAGACAGATGCGGCCGGTCACCGTCGTCAGCCAGGCGCCGGGGGACAGGATCTCCTCCTGCCGGCTTCGGGACAGCCCGTACCAGCGCGCGTAGGCGTCCTGTACGGCGTCCTCCGCCTCGGTCACCGAACCGAGCAACCGGTAAGCGACGTTGACCAGTTGGCGTCGTTCGCCGGCTATCTCGTCCGTCCTGGTCCCGGCGGTCCCCATGCTTCCACGCCCCCTCGCCTTACCTTTCGCGGGCCCGCGTCGTCGGGCTGGTGAGACCTTATCGATCTACCGCCCGACGGCGGGAAAAGGGGACTGTGACATGGCCACTCAGGTGACGGCGTCGGCGAACGCACAGCGCACTTCCTCGTTCCTGCGGATCGCGATCGCCCTGCAGACCCTGACCATCTTCCTCCAGGCGGTCTCGGCCGGACTGCTGCTGACCTCGTCCTACGGGGCGATGCTGCACGATGTCGGAGCCCGGGTGATGTACGGGGCGTCGATGCTGTACCTGCTCGCGGCGGTGCTGGCGTGGAAGCCGGGCGGCGGCTCGCCCCGGCCCGTCCGGCACGCCACGGGTTTCCTCGTACTCGCCTCGGCCCAGGTCGTGCTCGGCATCGCGCACGTCCCGTCGGTCCATCTCCCCCTGGGCGTCCTGATGTTCGGTCTGAGCGTGCTGGCACTGGCCCGGCGCTGAGGTCCGACGCGGGGCGGCACCCGGTCACCGGCTACTCGTCCGACAGCGTGAGGTCGGGGACCCGCCAGGCCGCGATCACGAAGGCGGCCAGGGACACCGCTGCGCCCGTCAGGAAGACGATGCGCATCGAGGCCACGTAGCCCTCCAGGAACGGCAGGGTCACGCTCGGGTCGAGGGCGCGCAGGAACGCGGAGTCCTCCAGGTCGACGCCCCCGTCGGGGCGGAGTACTCCCGTCAGGGCGTGCGCGTTGTCGGGCTGGGCCAGCAGCCGGCGGTAGCCCGGGTCCTGGCGGGCCTCGGCCAGCCGGTCGGCGATGCTTCCGGCCGCCGTGGTGAACAGGACCGACAGGAACGCCGCGGTGCCGACCGTGCCGCCGTTGGAGCGGAAGAAGTTGACCGACGCCGTCGCCGCACCCATGTCCGCACGGGGCACCTCGCACTGCGCCAGCGTGGTGAGCGTCTGCATCGACGCGCCGAGCCCGGCGCCCATCAGGGCCATGCCGAGCGCCGGATGCCACAGCGGGCTGTCCGCCCGCAGTGTGGCGAAGACGAGCATCGCCGCGGTGAACGAGCCGACACCGGCGACGAGATGGACCTTGAACCGGCCGGTCCGGGCGATCGTCCGGCCCGTCAGCATCGTCACCGCGAGGTTCGCGACGACCGTGGGCAGGGTGGCCAGGCCCGCCTCGATGGGGCTCATGCCGCGTACGAGCTGCAGGTAGAGAGGCAGCGTCGTCATCGCGCCGAACATGCCGATGCCGACGACGAAATGCAGCCCGACGCCCAGCCGGAAGGTCCGGATGCGGAACAGGTGCGGCGGCAGCAGCGCGGCGTCGCCCGACCGCCGCTCGACGACCAGGAACACGGCCAGCCCCGCCACCCCGATCGCGTACATCGACAGGGCCAGGGGAGAGCCCCACCCCCAGGTACGGCCCTGTTCCGCGACGGTCAGCAGCGGCACGACGCCCACGGCCAGGGCGAGCGCCCCGGCGTAGTCGAGCCGGTGCCGCACCCGCCGGTGCGGGAAGCGCAGCACCCGCATGATCGTCACCGCGGCCGCGGCGGCGAGCGGCACGTTGATCAGGAAGATCCAGCGCCAGCCGGCGATGCCGAGCAGCTCGGCCCGGTCCGCGAACGCACCGCCCACCAGCGGTCCGACGATGCTGGCGCCACCGAACACGGCCATGAAATAGCCCTGGTAGCGGCCCCTCTCCCGCGGGGAGGTAATGTCGGCGATGATCGTCATCGCCAGCGACATCAACCCGCCGCCACCGAGCCCCTGAACAGCACGGAACGCCGCGAGTTCGTAGATCGACGTGGCACATCCGCACAGCAGTGAGCCGACCGTGAACAGGGCGATCGCGGCGAGGTAGACGGGCCTGCGGCCGTGGATGTCGGAGAGCTTGCCGTAGAGCGGCGTCGCGAGGGTGGCGGTGATGAGATACGCGGTCGTCACCCACGCCTGGGCCGTCAGCCCGTGCAGGTCGTCGGCGATGGTCCGCAGCGCGGACGAGACCACCGTCTGGTCCAGCGCCCCCAGGAACATGCCGAGGACCAGCCCGGACATGACGGTGGTGATCTGCCGGTGACTGAGCCGCGGGGGTATGTCCCCGGACGCGCCCTGTTCTTGGGTGTCGGAGAAGGTCACGTGTCGTCCTTGGGATGGGGGCGGGTGCAACTCGCGGGCACGGGCCGCCCCGGGATTCCGGAGCGGCCCGTGCCGGGCGGGCCGGGGGCTAGACGGCGATCTTCGCCAGGTCACCGACCGCCTGATCGACCTCCGGCAGCGTCAGCATCGCCAGCTGGGCCGACCGGGCCCGCGCCCGGGGCCCGGGGTCGGCGAGGAGCGCTCGGCATGCGTCTGCGATACCGGCCGCGGAGCGGTCCGTGAGGTGACGGCCGAGCCCCAGCTCCGCCACCCGGTCCGCGTTGGCGGGCTGGTCGCCGAAGTGCGGCAGCACCGCCAGGGGCGTGCCGGTGCGCATGGCCTCGCGGATGCTGTTGAAGCCACCGTGGGTGACGAACAGGTCGACCGACTCCAGCAGCAGCGGCTGCGGCACCCGCTCGGCGACATGGACGTGCCCGGGGAGCCCCTCGGTGTCCACCGGAACCCCGGACGTCGACACGACCACCGTGCAGTCGTCCAGTTCGGCCGCCGCACCCACGATCGCGTCCAGGCTCTCGGCGGGGTCCGGCAACTTCACGGGCAGGGGCGTGTCCCGGCCCGCCAGGCGTTCCCGCACCACCGGCAGGGCGGTGCCGATCGCGGCGTACACCAGCGGCCGGTCCGTGGGCAGCCGGGCGAGCCACTCCGGCAGCACGCCGCCGCGCTCGACGTCCACCGTCTGCCGGTAGGCCCACGCTTCGTGCAGATGCCGGGCGAAGGAGAAGGCGGGCGGCACGTAGTCGACGCGGCCGTGCGGAACGAGCGACAGCGGGTCGTCCCGCACGGGCAGCCCCAGCTCCTCGCGCCGCTCGTTGAGTCGCGGCAGCACCTCGGCGGGGTCCAGGATGTTGCTGAACCCGGAAGGCGTCGGCAACTGCGGTACACCCAGCAGCTCGCCGGTCAGCACCGCACCCATGTCCATGCCGTCCCGCAGGATCACATCCGGCCGGAAGTCCTTGGCGAGGGGGAGCAGGATGTCCAGGTGCGGCTTGACTCCCGGCCCGGCCAGGTGCCGCATCAGCAGCCGGGTCAGCGCGGCCGTCGGCTCCGTGAGGTCGGCGCTCTCCTGGAGATCGGCGAGGTAGGGACCCATCGCGGCGAGCGGATCGAAATCGGGCAGAGCGGCGTTCACATGAACATCGTCGTCACGGAAGACGGGGGCGAGGGCTTCGGTGGTGACCACCAGCACCTGATGCCCGGCCTTGGAGAGGGCGCGCAGCAGCGGCAGTTGAGCACGTCCGTGGGAGGGACTGCCGAGCGTGGTGCACAGAACCCGCATGGAGGAGCCTTTCTCTCGGTGTTTCTTCCAGGGAGGGAGGAGGTGTCACGCCACCCGTGTCGGCGCCTCGGCGCGCCCGATGCCCTGCCGGCTCAGTCCGGCCCGCGCGAGGCGGTCCGCGTCCAGCAGGTTGCGGAAGTCGTGGACCTCGTGGCCGGCCATGCGCGTGGCGATCGCCGCCCAGTCGAGGTCACGCAGCTCCGGCCACTCGGTGAGGACGAGGCAGGCCGCCGCTCCCTCAGCCGCCCGCACCGGGTCGTCGGCGAGTTCGACCAGGTCGCTCAGGTCGGGCCGCTCCTCGCGCAACGCCGGGTCGTACGCCGTGAGTTCGGCGCCCCGCTCGCGCAGCAGTCGGGCGACGGAGAGCGCGGGGGAGTCGCGCAGGTCGGAGGTGCCGGCCTTGAAGGTCAGGCCGTACAGGGCGAGCCGTACGCCGTGCAGCGAGCCGTCCTCGGCGCGCCCGCACGCGGCGGCGACCCGGTCGACGAGTTGCCGCTGGTGGGCGACATTGGTCTCGATGGTGGCGCGCAGCAGTGGGAAGTCGACCCCGGCCAGATCGCACACGGTGAGCAGGGCGTGGGTGTCCTTGGGCAGACAGGAACCGCCCCAGCCGGGCCCGGGCCGCAGGAACGCCGAGCCGATGCGCGGGTCCCGGCCTATGCCCTCGGTGACATCGTTGATGTCGGCGCCGAAGCGTTCGCAGACGGTGGCGAGGTTGTTGGCGAAGGACAGCTTCATCGCGAGGAAGAAGTTCGCCGCGTACTTGGTCAGTTCGGCGCTGGCGGCGTCGGTGAGCACCAGCGGCGCGTCCAGTTCGGAGTACAGCTCGGCCACGCGCCGGCCGGCGTCCCGGTCGGCGGAGCCGATGACGATCCGGTCGGGGTGCAGGAAGTCCTGGACGGCGCGGCCCTCGCGCAGGAACTCCGGGTTGCTCACCACGGCCACGTCGTCCCGGCCGAGCAGCGCGGCCACGCGCTCACACGTACCGACGGGCACCGTCGACTTGTTGACGACGACACAGCCGGGCGGCAGTACGTCGCGGATCTGCGCGGCCACGGCCTCCACGGCGGCGAGATCGGCCGCGCCGCCCGCCCCCATGGGCGTGGGCAGGCACAGGAACACCACGTCCGCCTCGGCGACGGCGGCCGTGGTGTCGCCCGTGAAGTCGAGCCGGTCCGCGTCCTGGGCCTCCCGGACGGTCTCGGGCAGACCGGGCTCCAGGATGTCCACCCGGGCCTCGCGCAGTCGCCCGACCTTGTGCGGGTCGGCGTCCGCGCACACCACAGTGTGTCCGAGAGAGGCCAGGCAGGCGCCGGTTGTCAGTCCGACGTAGCCGGTTCCGATGACGGCGACGCGTCGAGCAGGCACAGAGAATCACCTTTTCCGGTCGGTGGAGGTGCCCGCGTGCGACGGCTTTCGGGACGTGCGCCGTCGCGTCCTGCGGGCAGGTCTGAAGGGCCGACTCCGTCGTACGGCCCGGGCACAGCGAGGACTCAAGTCACCGATCGTTGACCTGAGTCAGGTATGTCATGCGGCGAGAACAGAGGTCAACGATTGATGACATCGGTCGGTGACTTTGAGACAGCCGCCGCAGACTGGAACATGGGCGGATGGCCGAGGGGCCGTGGACCACGGAGGTGCGGTACGTGACCGGAGCAGACAAGGGCGAGGCGTCGAAGGCGGAGGCCTGCCGGCCCGCCCACAAACGCTCGGCGTCGGGGACGCGTACCGCGCTGCGGGCCGCCGCGGCCTTCCGCTTCGGCAAGTACGGCTACGAGGGCACCAGCGTGCGCGACATCGCGGGCGACGTCGGTGTGGACGCGGCTCTCGTCTACCGCTACTTCGGCTCGAAAGAAGCGCTGTTCAACGACGTGTCGGGTACGGGCAAGATATTCGAGCCGCTGCTGGAGGAGCCCGTCGACGCGATACCCGACTGGTTCTGCGCGCTGCTCACGGGTCCGCCGAGGGAGGGCGGCTTCCCGCACCCGGTGATGTCCGTGCTGCGCTCTTCCGGCCGGGACGAGGCGGTGGCGCGGCTGCGGGCGGACTTCACCCAGGTGTTCTCCCAGCGCCTGGCCGCCCGGATCGGGGGCCCCGACGCGGATCTGCGGGCGGAACTCCTGGCGGCCTGGATGCTCGGCACCAGCCTGATGCGGGCGGAGATCCGCCCACCCGCCCTGACCTCGGCACCGGACGCCACGCTGGAGCGCTACCTTCGCGCGGGCATCGAGGTCCTGCTGGGCCCGGCACCGGGGGACGGTGAGGGGGCGACCGGAGCCGGGGACGAAGGGCACTGCATCGGCGACAACCGCCCCGAAGCGAACTGAGGCATGAAACCTCAGACGGTGACCCGGGGCCGGGCCGGGGTGAGGTAGGCCCCGGCGGTCCGTGTGGCGTGCGGGGCGAGCAGGTCGAGCAGTTGATCGGCCGCGAGCTTGAGGAGATTGCCGTCGCGCTCGGCGTGAAGGGTTTCCAGGATGAAGGCGACGCGGGTGGAGTCCTCGGTGACGCGGGTGCGGTGGGCGTCGCGGTGGTTCCAGTGCCGTGTCAGGACCCCGTTGGCGTCCGCGTAGATGATCTCGCCGGGCTTGGGGTGTTCGACGGTGCCGGGTTCGCCGAGCGGGGTGAAGGACTCGGTGCCGTCCGCGTGGCGGATGCCGATGTCGCCGGTGACCTGATCGAGGTCGAAGGCGCCGGCGGGCAGCCCCCGGTGGACCGAGACGGCGTTGTAGGAGTCGACGGCCGGATTGATGCGCGGCAGCGTTCCCTTCTTGGCGAAGCGACGGCCGAGTGCGTCGACGCTGGGGCGGCTGCGGCGGGGGTTGGTGCCGAAGGAGCGGTAGGCGGTGTGCCAGGCCTCGATGCGGGGGTCGGTCTCGTCGGCCGGGTGCCAGCTGCCGGCGGCGACCTGCTGCTCCAGTTCCTCCAGGGCCGCACTGGTCCGGGGCCACGGCTCGTGGCCACGGAGGCCGGTGGCGGTGACCAGGGCGATGAGGGTGCCGGGGAAGGCCTCCGCGACGGCGGGGGAGAGGTGGAAGGAGGTCATGGGCGGGGTTTCCTTTTCCAGCGGAGCGATCACAGCAGCACGTCCTGGCCGAGACAGCCGCGGCCCTGCGGACGGTCGCGCACAACGTCCGCGCGGCGCGCACCCGGGCCGGCCTGTCCCTGGAGGAGCTAGGCCGCCGGGCCCAGGTGAGCAAGGGGGCCCTGGTCGCCCTGGAGAAAGCCCAGGGCAACCCCAATCTGGCGACCCTGGTCCGGCTTGCCGACACCCTCGGCATCTCGGTGTCCGCCCTGATGCAGGGGTCGCCCGGAGGCCGTGTCGTCCGTGTCGTGGCCGCAGACGCCGTGGCGCCCCTGTGGACCGGCGAGCGGGGCAGTGAGGCCCGGCTCATGCTGACGACCTCGGGCCCGGCCCCGGTGGAGGTCTGGCGCTGGCGCCTGGAGCCGGACGAGGGATACCCCAGCCATCCCCACCAGGCGGGAGTCGTGGAAACCGTCAGCGTCACATCGGGCCGTATGACCCTGATCGTCGACGGCACGGAACACACCCTGGAAGCCGGGCAGACCGCCACGTTCGACGGCGACGCCTCGCACACCTACCGCGGCTCCGGCAGCGAACCCTGCGACCTGATCATGACGGTCCACCTGCCGCCCGCACCCTGAACCGCCGCCTCAACTCGACAGCGCCGCGCCCGAGCCCAGGTGTTCCCGCAGCCACTGCTCCGTGTTGCTCACATGAAGCAGTGCCGCCGCCTGGCTGAGGGCCGCGTCACGGGCGGTCAGGGCCCTGAAGATCGCTTCGTGCTCGGCGAGGGTCCGGCCCGCGGCCCGGGTGTCGACCAGGCCGCGCCAGACGCGGGCGCGCAGGGTGCGGCCGGAGATGCCCTCCAGCAGGGCGAGGAGGCTCTCGTTGCCCGTGGCCGAGACGACGGCGCGATGGAAGGCGGCGTCATGGGCGTTGAGCTGTTCGACATCGTCACGGGCCTCGCGCATGGCATCCAAGTGCCGCTCCACCTCGGCAAGTTGGGCGTCGGAGATCCGGGTGGCGGCCAGCGCCGTGGCGACCGGTTCGAGAAGCCGCCGTACCTCCATGAGGTCCTGGAGCGCGGCCGAGTCGCCCTGCAGCAGTTCCACCGCACCGCCGAGCCCTCCGAGGAGCAGGCTCGGCTGCAGGCTGGTCACATAGGTGCCGTCGCCCCGCCGGACCTCCAGCACGCGAGCGACGGCCAGTGCCTTGACGGCTTCGCGCGCCAGATTGCGGGACAGGCCCAACTGGGCGGCCAGGTCGGCCTCCGGAGGGAGCTTCGAGCCGGGAGGCAGGGCACCGGTCCTGATCAGCTCGCGAAGCTGCTCGATGGCCTTGTCCGTGAGTGACATCGCGAACTCCTCGCCGGCTGGACAGTGCCGGGAAACATACCATGTCTGGCCGATGAGAAAGGCATGGTAAATGAGGAAATGCCAGGTCTGGCACAGAGTCATTCACCGCTTCTCATTCCGTCGCACCCGTTGACATCCCATGATTCAGGGTCGATCTTCGTGCGTAACGTCTCCTGCCCCCTCATACCAGGGATGTCTCCATGCCGAGGTCTTCGATCAACAGACGCCAGTTCCTGGCCGGCGCCACCTGCGTGGCCGCGGCGGCCGGCGCCGCGAGTGTGCTCGGTGCCGGCAGCGCGCAGGCGGCGCCCCGGAGGTACACGCCCGACTGGGATTCGGTGGACCGGCACCCGCCGGCCCCGGAGTGGTTCCAGGACGCCAAGTTCGGCGTCTACTTCCACTGGGGCGCCTTCAGCGTTCCGGCTTATGACAGCGAGTGGTACCCGCGCAACATGTACGCGGGCGGCAGCAACGCCAACAAGCACCACATCGCGACCTACGGCAGCCCGTCGGCGTGGCCGTTCCACAACTTCATCGACGGCGCGCGGGATCTGGCGGGCAACACCGTGCAGTTCGCGCCCAAGCTGAAGTCGGCGGGAGGAAACTTCGACCCCGACGAGTGGGCGCAGCTGTTCGTCGACGCGGGCGCCCGGTTCGCCGGCCCCGTGGCGGAGCACCATGACGGCTTCTCCATGTGGGACAGCCAGGTCAACGAGTGGAACTCGGTGGACAAGGGCCCGCGGCTCGACCTGCTGCGGATCTTCACCACGGCCATCCGCGCCAAGGGCCTCAAGCTGCTGGTCGCGATGCACCACGCCTACAACTACACCGGCTACTACGAGCACGCCCCCGCCCAGATGGACCCCAGCCTCAAGAAGCTCTACGGGCAGTTGAGCGCGACGGAGGAGAACCGGCTCTGGTTCGACAAGCTCAAGGAGGTCATCGACCGGTGCGAACCCGACATCCTCTGGCAGGACTTCAACCTGGACGCCGTCGACGAGACGCAGCGGCTGAACTTCCTGGCGTACTACTACAACCAGGCCACCGGCTGGGGCCGTGAGGTCGTCGCCACGTACAAGGACGGCATGAACGGCAAGGGCGAGGTCTTCGACTACGAGCGCGGCGGCCCGGCCGACCTCACCGCCCCGTACTGGCTCACCGACGACAGCATCTCCAGCAACAGCTGGTGCCACACGCAGAACATCGGCTACTACAGCACCCAGCAGATGCTGCACTCCTTCATCGACCGGGTCAGCAAGAACGGCAACATGCTGCTGAACATCGCGCCGCAGGCCGACGGCACCATTCCCCAGGTCCAGAAGGACATCCTGCTGGGCATCGGAGACCATCTGAAGCGCTTCGGCGAGTCGGTGTACGCGACCCGCGCGTGGACCGCGTACGGCGAGGGACCCACGAAGATGGGCGGCGGCTCCTTCACCCGGCCCACGGCCGGCACGGCACAGGACATCCGCTTCACGCGCAACAAGGCGAACACCGTCCTGTACGCCACCGTGCTCGGCTGGCCCGGCAGCTCACTGACCGTCAAGACGCTGAGCTCGGACCGGATCGACCTCTCGTCGCTGACCTCGGTGAAGCTGCTCGGCTCCACCGCCGGCACCTGCACCGGCCTGCCGAGGCCGACACAGAACGCCTCCGGGCTGACGGTCACGCTGCCGTCATCGGCGCCGTACAGCGCCGATGCCTACGTCCTGAAGTTCGCGTTCTCCGGCCGGATCCCCGGCCTGCGCCCGCTGACCGGTGCCGTCGGCTTCAGGGACGTGAACCACTCCGGCGCCGCCGCCGTGCTCCCCCTCGGCGACTACACCGCGGACGAACTGGCCGCGGCCGGGCTGGGCACACGCGCTCTCTCCTCCCTGCGACTGGCCCCCGGCTACCAGGTCACCGGCTGGTCCGGCGACGAATTCACCGGCACCTCCTGGACGTTCACCGCCGACCACGCCGACCTCCGGGGTACGGGCGCCAACGACCGGGTCAGCTCGCTCAAGGTCCGGTTCAGTCCCTCGACGTACTTCCGCGTCACCAACGTCACCGACGGACTGGCCCTCGACAGCGGCGGCGACGTCGACTCCGGGGCCGACCTGAAGCAGTGGACCTGGGACGGCAGCCACAATCTGCAGTGGCAGGCGGTGGAGGTCGGAGGCGGCTACTACAAGCTGGTCAACCGCGCCAACGGCATGGTCGCCGACGGCTGGGGTGCCACCACCGATGGTTCCGCCGCCCGGCAGGCTGCCTGGAACGGCGGGAACAACCAGCAGTGGACGATCACCCACCGGGGCGACGGCCGCTACTCGATCGCCAACCGGACCACCGGACTGGTCCTCGACGGCGGCGGCGACGTGCCCTCGGGCTCCGTCACCAAGCAGTGGACGTACGACAGCAGCACCAACCTGCTGTGGACGTTCACGGCCCTCTGACGAACAGGTCCGCTGCCCGCGCCGTCAGCGACGCGGACCAGGACGACTGCGAGTCTGCGCCCGTGGATCGGGACAACGAGTCGATCGCGGGCCCTGGACGCGCAACGGGCACGACACCGCCCGGGCCGGCCGTGAACCTCGTTGTCATCCTGCCGGGTCCGGAATCCGCAGGCTCACCTCGTAGCCCCCGCCGGCGGTGGGGCCCGACGCGAAGGCGCCGCCGAGGAGTTCGGCGCGCTCCTTGAGCCCGACGAGGCCCTGACCGGACCCGGGCAGCGGGAGGGCGGGGCGGGTGGGAGGCGTGTTCGTGACGGTCACACCGAAGGCCTCGCCGTCGTCGGCACACCAGAGCCGCACGGTCGCGGTGGCTCCGGGGGCGTGCTTGCGCACATTCGTGAGGGCTTCCTGCACGGTGCGGTACACGGCGCGCTGGGCGGGCGTGCCGACGTCGGGCGGGAGCGCGCCGACCAGTTCGGTGTCGATGCCGCTGGTCGCGAGGAGCGTGCGCAGGTCGGCGAGGGTGGGCTGCGGGGTGAGTTCGGTGGCGTGCCCGCCCGAGGCCCTGAGCAGGGTGACCATGTGCCGCAGTTCGTCGAGGGTGTCGACGCTGAGGGAGCGGATGGTGCGGGCGCCCTCCTTGAAGTCCGGGTCCGTGGCGGCGACCTGGAGGGCACCGGCCTGTACGGCGATCAGACTGACCTGGTGGGAGACGACGTCGTGCATCTCGCGGGCGAGCTGGGCGCGCTCGCGGGCGAGTACGGCCTGGGAGTGCAGCAGCCGTTCGTGCTCGCGTGCCTCCTCGATCTCGACGAGCCTACGGGCCAGGTCCCGGCGCGCCTGGACGAGTTGGCCCAGCAGGACGGGTGCGGCGGCCGTGGCGAGCGTGTAGAAGAAGTAGACGAGGGTCCAGGTGCGGTCGCGCGAGGCGAAGTCGTCCAGGGGCCAGGGCGCGGCTGACGCCAGCGCGAACAGCACGGCGCACACGACGAGAAGCCGACGGTCCCGAGACCGTTCCGCCAGCGTGAACAGGGCGGCGAACGGGGCGAAGACGATGTCCAGCATCAGACTGGCCGGAAGCGTGCACGCGAACACCGCGAGCGGGAAGCGGCGGCGGAACACGAGCGCGGCACAGCCCGCGGCGGCCACCGCCGTCGTGAGGCGGGACTCCCCGTCCAGGTTGAACCAGACGTCCCCGGCCGCGATCGCGACGATGACGACGTCGAGGACCGGTTCGGGGACGCGCGCCCACCACGCACGGCGAGCCGTCATCGCCCGGACCCCGAACGCCGTCGCCCGTCGAGCAGACCCGCCCGCTGTGCGAGCAGCGCGGCCTGCACCCGGCTGCCGACCCGCAGCTTGGTGAGGATCGCGCTGACGTGATCCTTCACCGTGCCCGCGCTGAGATGGACGCGGGCACCGATCTCCGTGTTGGACAGGCCCTCCGCGACCAGGACGAGCACCTCGCGCTCACGCTCGGTGAGCCGTCCCACGCGCGCCGCCTCGGCATCGCCGGCCGCCGCGGCCCCGGGATGGCTCTGCCACACGGCACGGGACGCCTTCGGCGACATCACGACCCCGCCCGCGGCCAGGGTCCTTACCAGCTGGGCGAGTTGATCGGGCTCGGTGTCCTTGAGCAGGAACCCGGCCGCTCCGGAGCGCAGCGCGGTGAGGACGTACTCGTCCGCGTCGAACGTCGTCAGCATCGCCACCACCGGCGGCTTCGGCAGGGCCCGCACCTCCCGCAGCACGGTCAGGCCGTCGACGTCCGGCATCCGGATGTCCAGCAGCACGACGTCCGGCCGCTCCCGCCGTACGCTGTCGACGGCCTCCGCGCCCGCCGTGGTCGCGACGACCTCGATGTCGTCCGCCGCGCCCAGGATCAGCTTGAAGCCGGACCGCACCAGCGCCTCGTCGTCCACCACCACTACCCGGATCACGCGTGCTCCGCCTCGTCGTCCCCGTGCGCACGCCTCCGGCCGCACGTCGGTGCCGACCGGCACCGGTCCCACCGTAGAACGTGGAATCCCGTGTGCGGTGGTGCGGCGGGACGCTCCCGCCACTCGGGGGGTCCGGACCCGCCGTCCGGCGGGCCGGACCGGACAGGTGCGGGATGGTCCCGGCTCAGGCGGGTCCAGAGCCTGGAATCATGACCCAGAACGCAGACGACACGGCACTCGCGGCACCGCCCGCCGCCCGGCCGGAAACCGCCGCGCGTGGACACGCCCCGGTGGGACGCCTGATCGGAGTGGACCTCGCCCGGGGGCTCGCGGTCTTCGGGATGTACGCGGCCCATGTCGGCCCCGATCCCGCCGAGGGCGGAGCGACCGGCTTCCTCATGGAGCTGGCGCACGGCCGGGCCTCCGCGCTCTTCGCCTTCCTCGCCGGCTTCTCGATCATGCTGATCACGGGCCGCCGCACCCCGAAGACGGGCCGGGCGGGTCGTCAGGCGGTCGCCAAGGTCGTGATCCGGGCGCTGGTGCTGCTGGCCCTGGGCACCGCGCTCACGCTCACCGATACGCCGGTCGAGGTGATCCTCGCCTTCTACGGCCTGTACTTCCTGCTGGTCCTGCCGCTCTACCGGCTGAGCGCCCGCCCGCTGGCGATCATCGCCGCGTCCGGCGCGCTGGTCCTTCCCCAGGTGCTGTACGTCGTCCAGGGCGCCCTGAACTCCGGCGAGGAAGGAGGCCCCGGGGGCATCTGGGCCTGGCCCGCGGATGCCGATGGCATCGTCTCGCTGCTGTTCACCGGCAGTTACCCCGCGCTGACCTGGATCCCCTTCGTCGTCGTCGGCATGGCCGTGGCCCGCCTGGACCTGGCCGCCACCGCCGTCCGCATACGCCTGGCCCTCACCGGTGTCTCCCTGGCCGTGCTCGGTTACGGCGGCTCCTGGCTGGCCCTGCACCTGGTGCCCGGAGCCCTGCCCGCGATCAACGCCTCCGCCTGGGGCGAGGGCGGTTCGGCCGCGTCCGCCTGGTGGTCCGACACCTGGGGCTACCCCGGCGGCGACACCCCGGCCGCCCTCCTCGTGGCCTCCCCGCACAGCGAGACCACCCTCTCGATCATCGCCAACGCCGGTGTGGCGATCGCGGTCCTCGCCGGCTGTCTCGCGGCCGTCGACGCCTTCCCGCGCTTCCACCGGCTGGTCCAACCGGTGATCGCGGTCGGCACGATGTCCCTGACCGCGTACGTCTTCCACGTCGTCGGCATGCGCTTCCTCGGCATCGAGGAACTCCCCGGCTCACCGCCGCACGTGCTGCTCGGCTTCATCGCCGCCGTGACCCTGCTGGCGGCAGTGTGGTCCCGGTACTTCCGGCGAGGCCCTCTGGAGTGGCTGCTCGGCAAGGCGGCCAAGCCGGCCGAACTGGTCCGGTGAGCCGTCGGAGATCGAGTGGGAGAGGCCGGTCAGGGCTGCCGGACGACGTCGCCGGGCACCGCTGGGCTGCCCGGCAGCGGCGTCCGGGCGGGGCGTCCGGCCAGGACGTCCAGGATGTTGTCGACCGCCAGGTCGACCATGGCGGCCCGGGTGGCCTCGGTGGCCGAGCCGATGTGGGGCAGTGTGACCACGTTCGGCTCGGCGACCAGCGGTGACAACTGCGCTCCCATCGGCTCGCGTTCGAAGACGTCGAGTCCGGCGGAGTGCAGCCGCCCATCCCGGACGGCGTGCAGCAGGGCCTCCTCGTCTACGACACCGCCGCGGGAGGTGCTGACCAGCGTGGCCGTGGGCTTCATCGCGGCCAGTTCGCGGGCGGAGACGAGGTGTCGCGTCTCCTCGGTGAGCGGGACGTGCAGCGACACGACGTCGGAGTCGGCGAGCAGCGTGGCCAGATCGACCGAGGTGGAGAGGTCGTCGTCGGGCGCGTAGGGGTCATGGTGGAGCACGCGCATGCCGAACCCGTGGGCGCGGCGGGCCACCGCGCGGCCGATCTGGCCGTAGCCGACCAGGCCGAGGGTGGCGCCGTGGATGTCCAGACCGAGGTAGTCGTGCATCCGGAACAGCCCCCAGGACCCCGACGCCATACTCGCCCCGGCGGCGCCGATCCGCCGGCGGGCGGCGAGGATCAGGGCGAAGGTGAGGTCGGCGGTGGTCTCCGCGAGCACACGCGGGGTGTGGGTGACGACGATGCCGCGCTCGGCGGCGGAGGCCCGGTCGACGTTGTCGAAGCCCATGCTCGCCAGCGCGATGACCCGCAGAGAGGGGCCGGCGGCGTCCATCAGCGCGCCGTCCACCGGGTCGTTGCCCAGGGCGAGGATTCCGCTGACTCCGGGTGCGAGCGCCGCGAGGTCCGAGGGCCCGGGCTTGCCGTCACCGGGCCAGGCCACCCTTTCCGCAGCCTCGGACAAGCGGTCCAGGCCGTTGCCGGGCAGGTTTTCACGGGTGGTGAGCACACGCTTCTGCATTCATGTCTCCAGGGCAGCGATTTTCGCAGAAAACTAGCCGCGACTGCCGCCGGAAACAAATAGAGGTTTTGTGTGACGCTATTGCGGTTTCTTATTCTTCGTGCGGTGATTCTTCGTGCGGTGTCTCGTCGAAGTCCGTGATGAGTTCCAGGAACAGGTCGTGCACCGCCAGGGCGGGTTCCGACAGGGGCTGGTTGTCCGAGGTGACCAGGGACAGCTTCACCTGGATCACGGGATGCACGATGCGGCGTACCGACAGGGAGCGGACGTCGAGGATGGCGCGCGCGGCCGACCAGGGCAGGACGGTGGCGCCGAGGCCCGCGTCGACGGCGTTGACGAGGGTCAGCGCGGACTCGACCTCACCCGCCACGTTCGGCAGGAGCGAGGCCTGCTGGAAGGCGGCGTCCACCACCTGCCGGATCGTGTGGATGCGGCTGGGCAGCAGCAGGGGCACGTCCTTGAGCTCGTCCAGATCCACCTCGCCCGCTCCGTGCGGGGCCGTGCCGCCGGGCGCGCCGATCAGGAACAGGTCCTCCGTCCGCAACGGCTCGAACTGCACACCCCGCAGCGGGCCGGCCCCGTAGATGAACGCCATGTCCATCCGCCCGGTCATGATGGCCTCGCTGATCACACCGCCGAAGTTCTCGTTGATGTGCAGCAGGATGTCCGGATAGCGCTCGCGCACGCTCTTCAGCAGCGGCAGCGCCAGCGCCGCGCCCAGACTGTACGGCGCGAGACCCACGGACACGCTGCCGGCGGGGGCCCGGCCGGAGACCTCCACGGCGGCGTGCGCGAGGTCCACCTGCCTCAGGATCAGCTGGGCGTGCCGGTACAGCGCCCGGCCCGCCTCGGTCGGGGCCACCCCGCGTTTGCTGCGGATCAGCAGCTGCTGCCCGAACTGCGCCTCCAGCGCGGACAGCTGCTGGCTGAGCGCGGGCTGGGCGATGTGCAGGATGTCGGCCGCGCGCGTGATGCTCCCCGCGTCAATGATCTTGATGAACGAGTACAGACGCCTGGTGTCCATGCGGGGCCTTCCACGGGGAGCGGAGCCTCATCGTAGGGAGGGGGCACCCGGAAGCACAGCCCCGAGAGGGCCCGGCGTGTGAGGCAGGTCATAACCGTTCGCGATAACGCCAGATCGAACGCATATTGGCGGTCGAGCGAGCAGGGGATTAAGTTGAGCGGAACATCCAGCCAGGATGCATTTCGGGAAATCGGCGAGACGTGATCGCATTCCCCTTCCTCGCATTGTCCTTCCCCATATTCTCCCGGAGGACTTCATGACCCCCAAGGTTGATCTCGTCGCCGATCTGGGCGAGGGATTCGGCGCCTATACAATGGGCGACGACGAAGCCCTCCTGGAAATGCTGACGTCCGCGAATGTCGCCTGCGGATTCCACGCCGGCGATCCGCGCATCATGGACGCCACCGTCCGGACCTGCGTCGAGAACCGGGTGGCCGTGGGCGCCCACCCGAGCTTTCCCGACCTGGTCGGCTTCGGCCGCCGCGCCATGGACCTCACGCCCGAGGAGGTCCGCACCGACGTGCTGTACCAGATCGGCGCCCTCCAGGCGTTCGCCGTCGCGCACGGCACCCGGGTGCGGCATGTCGCCCCGCACGGACGCCTGGGCAACCTGGTCGCCGTACGCGCCGACTACGCCCGTGCCGTCGTGGACGCCGTCGCCTCCCTGGACGAGTCGCTGATCGTCCTCGCGCAGGACGGCGAGCTCGCCGACGCCGCCCGGGCCCGCGGACTGCGCGTGGGCATCGTCGGCATCGCCGACCGCGCCTACCGCGACGACGGGACCCTCGTCCCCCGCTCGGAGCCCGGAGCGGTCGTCCACGACCCGGACGAGGTGGCCCGGCGGACCCTGCGCATGGTCACCGAGGGAGTCATCCGCAGCGCCGACGGCAAGGACATCCCGGTCGCCTGCGACACCGTCCTGCTGCACGGCGACAGCCCCGGCGCGATCGCGCTGGCCGGCCGCATCCGCGCGGAACTCCTCGCCGCCGGTGTCGAGATCGCCTCGCTCGACAAGGTGCTGAGCGGGACGGGCGCCTGACATGAACGGGAACATCACGATCACGGACTGCGGTGACTCCGCCCTGACCGCCAGGGCCGTGGGCCTGGACGCCGAAGACGCCTGGCGGCTCGTCCACGCCCTGGCCGACGCCCTGGACGCGGTCCGGCTCCCCGGAGTCCACGACGTGGTGCCCACCTACGACGCCCTGCTCGTGGAGTTCGACTGCACCGGCACCGACCACGACACCGTCCGGCGGATCGTGGCGCACGAGGCCGCCCGCCTCGGACCGGACCCCGCGCCGGCATCACCGCCCCGACGCTTCGTCGTGCCCGTCGTCTACGGCGGCGAGCACGGGCCCGACCTGCCCGAGGTCGCCCGCCGACTCGACCTGACCGAGAGCGAGGTCGTCGCCCTCCACACCGGTAGCGACCTCACCGTGCGCTGCCTCGGAGCACCCGCCGGCGCACCCATGACGGACGGCCCGCCCTTCCCGAAACCGGTGCCGCGGCTGGCGTCACCCCGCACCCACGTCGACCCCGGCGCGGTGGCCGTCGCCGGACGGCAGGCGGTCATCTGCCCGATGCCCTCGCCCGGCGGCTGGCCGCTCCTCGGACGCACGCCCGTGCGCGTCCTCGACCCGCACAGCGACCCCATCACCGCCTACCGGCCCGGCGACACCTTCCGCTTCGTCCCCATCACCCCCGACGAGTGGGACGACCACGCCGGCACCCCCCTGGCGGCCTGTCATGGCTGACACCCTCACGATCCGCACCCCGGGCATCGCCACCGTGCAGGACCTCGGCCGGGTCGGCCGCTCCCGCTACGGTCTGCCCGCCGGCGGAGCCGCCGACCAGCACTCGGCGCGCGTCGCCAACGTCCTGTGCGGCAACGACGACCGCGCCCCGCTGCTGGAGATCACGGCGTTCGACTTCGCGTGCGTGCCCTCCGCCGACATCCTCGTCGCCGTGACCGGCGCCCCCGCCGACGTGACCGTCGAGGGTGGCGTCCGCCCCCAGTGGGAACCGGTCTCCGTGTGCGCGGGCGAGACCCTTCGCGTCACCGGCATCCGCCGGGGGCTGCGCGTCTACCTGGCCGTGCTCGGCTCGTTCGAGGCCGACTACCTTCAGGGCAGCTGCGCCCCCGACACCATTCTGGGCTTCGGCCCCGCCCTGAGCGGCGGCGACGAACTCGTGCTGCGCGCGGCCTGCCCGCCCCTCGACCACCCCTTCTCACGGATCCCGCTGTTCCGCCTGAACGCCCCCGTCCCCGCGTTCCCCGCCACCTGGACCATCGACGTCACCGACGGCCCCGACCGGGCCGAGTTCGGAGACACCGGAAGCCGGCTGTTCGAGGCTCCCTTCACCGTCAGTCCGCGCAGCAACCACATCGGCCTGCGACTGCGGGGCGACGTACCCCGCCGCGTCACCCAGGGCGAGATCCTCTCCCGCGGCGTCCCGATCGGCGCCGTCGAGGTGCCGGCGGGGGACGAACTCCTCGTGCTGCACCGCGGCCGGGGCGTCACGGCCGGCTACCCCGTCCTCGCCGTCGTCACCGCCACCGGCCTGTCCGCCCTCGGGCAGGTACGCCCCGGGCAGAGCATCCGCTTCCGCCACCGCACCCTCGACCAGGCGGTCACCGCCCACCGCGCCCAGCGGGGCGCCGTCGACGCCCTGCGCACCCGCGTCCGCACCGCCTTCGAGGCCCTGCGGATCCGCGCTCCCGACACGGCCTGACGCCCAGCCACCTCCCCAGCCGTTCCCCCCGTCCCCCTCGCCCGCCCGCACGGAGCCCCACGCCCCTCGTCTCGTCCCCAGACCGCCGCAAGACAGGAGACGCCATGACCACCATGGCCGCTCAGCCAGTCCCCAACACCGTCGACCCCAGAACAGCCCGGAAGGTCACCCTCGCGGGATGCGTCGGCATCTTCGCCGAGCTCTACGACAACGGCATCTTCGGCTTCATGGCCGGCACGCTCGCCGCCGTCTTCTTCCCCGGCTCCGACGACGCCATCATGCTCGTCTTCCTCGGGTACGCCGTCTCCTTCTTCTTCCGCCCCCTCGGCGGCATCATCTGCGGACACCTCGGCGACCGCATGGGGCGCCAGCGGATGCTGGTCTTCGTCATCATGCTGATCAGCGTCGCCACCGCGGCCATCGGCATCCTGCCCACCTACGCGAGCATCGGCATCGCGGCCCCGGCCCTGCTGATCCTGCTGCGCGTCGCCCAGGGCTTCTCCGTCGGCGGCGAGGCGTCGGGCGCGATGAGCTTCCTCGCCGAGCACGCCCCGGAGGGCAAGCGCGGCCTCTACACCAGCTACGCGCAGATCGCCTCCTTCCTCTCCCTGCTCACCGGCACGCTGGTCGCCGCCGCCATGACCAGCGGACTCGGCGACGAGCGCATGGAGTCCTGGGGCTGGCGCATCCCGTTCCTGCTCGCCGTCCCGCTCGGCATCACCGGCATCTACATCCGCAAGCGCATCAGCGACACGCCCAACTTCAACCGCCTGAAGGAACAGGGCGGCCTGTCCAAGAACCCCCTGAAGGAAGCGTTCACCTCCGCCGAGCACCGCCGCGCCATGCTGCTGGCCCTGTTCATCCCCCTGATGAACGGCTCCGGGTACTACGTCCTGTTCAGCTACATGCCCACCTTCATGAGCAGCGAGCTCGACTTCGGCAAGGTCCAGGGGCTGCTCGTCACCGCCTCCAGCCTGGTCGCGATCTGTATCGCCATCCCCTACATGGGGCGTCTCTCCGACCGGATCGGACGGAAGAAGGTCATCGCCGGCTCGGCGATCGCCATGGCCGTCGTCGGTATCCCCTGTTACCTGCTGATCGGCACCGGCAACCTCGCCCTCGCCGTCGTCGGCGCCTGTGTCATGGCCGTCGTGTTCGCCGGGCACACCGGCGTCATCCACATCCTGCTCGTCGAACTGTTCCCCACCCGGGTGCGCTACTCCGCCTACGGCCTGGGCTACAACGTCTCCTCCGCGCTCTTCGGCGGCACGGCCCCGCTGCTGATGACCTACCTCATCGCCCAGACGGGCAACGTCAACATGCCGGCCTTCTACGCCGTCGTCACCGCCCTCGGCACCCTCATCGCCGTGTCCCGGGTGAAGGACCGCGCTCACCTGCCCCTGCGCGACGCCTGATCCCCCTTCCCCTCACTTCTAGGAGCACAGCAGCATGCCCATCTCCGACTACAGGACGGCCCTCGTCACCGGAGCGTCGACCGGCATCGGAGCCGTGGTCGTCGAGCGACTCGCCAAGCACGGCCTCGAGGTCCACGCCGTGGCGCGCAACGCCGAACGGCTCGACGCCCTGGCCCGCGACACCGGTTGCATCCCGCACGCCGTCGACATCACCGACACCGAGGCGCTCACCGCCGAGCTGGACGGTCTGGACATCGACATCCTCGTCAACAACGCCGGCGTCTCGCGCACCGGCAACATCCTGACCGCCGACGAGTTCGCCGTCGACGAGCAGGTCGCCGTCAACATCCAGGCCGTTCTGCACCTGGTGCGCCTGCTCATGCCCGGCATGGTCGAGCGCGACCTCGGCCACATCGTCAACATCAGCTCCATCGCCGGCGTCTACAACTTCGGCGGCAACACGATCTACCACGCCACCAAGGCCGCCGTGCACACCCTCTCCCGCCAGCTGCGGGTCGACGGCTACGGCCGCCGGGTCCGGGTCACCGAGATCTGCCCGGGCCGCGTGGAGACGGAGATCTTCGGCCGTCTGCTCGGCGACATGGAGGAGGCGCAACGGCGGTTCTACGACGGCTACGAGTCCCTCAAGCCCGAGGACATCGCCGACTCCATCGAGTTCGCCGTCGACTCGCCCCGGCACGTCAACATCGGCCACATCGAGATCCTGCCCACCTTCCAGGTCCCCGGCGGCCTCAACTTCGAGCGCAGGGAGGGCTGATCCCATGGACACGGCAGAGCGGGTACGCCGTATCAAGCCCTCGCCCAGCACGGCCGCCGCCCAACGCGTGCGCGAGCTGAAGAGCCAGGGCCACACCATCCTCGACCTGACCGTGGGCGAGCCCGACTTCGACACCCCCGACCACGTCAAGGCCGCCGCGATCGAGGCCATCGAGGCGGGCGAGACCAAGTACACCCCCGTGAACGGCACACCGGCCCTGCGCGCCGCGATCACGGGCAAGCTCCGCGAGCGCCACGGACTGGAGTGCGCCGACGCGCGGATCGCGGTCGGCGGCGGAGCCAAGCAGGTCATCTTCCTCGCCCTGATGGCCACCCTGGACGAAGGGGACGAGGTCATCGTCCCCGCCCCGTACTGGGTGTCCTATCCGGACATGGTCCGCGCCAACGACGGCACCCCGGTCGTCGTGGACTGTCCCGAGGCGGACGGCTTCAAGCTCACTCCGGAGCGGCTCGGGGCGGCGATCACCGCGCGCACCCGCTGGGTCGTCCTCAACACCCCCGGCAACCCGACCGGCTCCGCCTACACCCCCGCCGAACTGCGGGCGCTCGCCCAGGTGCTGCTGGACCATCCGCAGGTGCGCGTCCTCACCGACGAGATCTACGACGAGATCTGGTACCGCGAGGAGGACGCCCCGTCCCTGGCCGCCGTAGAACCCCGTCTGGCCGAGCGGGTGTTCCTCACCAACGGCGTCTCCAAGACGTACGCCATGACCGGCTGGCGCATCGGCTACGGCGTGGGCCCGGCGGACCTGGTCACCGCGATCAACACGCTGCAGTCCCAGACCTCCTCCTGCCCCTCCTCCGTGAGCCAGGCCGCCGCCGCTGCCGCGCTCACCGGACCGCAGGACTTCGTACGCGAGACCGTGCGCGTCTACCGCGCACGCCGCGACGCCACCGTGAAGCTCGTCAACGACATTCCCGGTCTCAGCTGCACCGTCCCCGACGGCGGCTTCTACCTCCTCGTCAACTGCCAAGGCGCGATCGGGAAGTTCACCCCGTCGGGAAGCCGGATCGAGAGCGACGAGGACTTCGCCCGCCACCTCCTCGACAGCGGGCAGGTGGCGGTCATCCACGGAGCCGCGTACGGCGCGCCCGGCTATTTCCGCATCTCCTTCGCCACGTCGACGGACGTGCTCACCGAGGCCTGCGCGCGCATCGCGACGGCGTGCGCCGACCTGTCCGCCGCCCCCTCGACCGTTCCCTCCGTCTGAAAGGCCGCCATGATCCGCGTCAGCACGAAGTTCGATCGGCCGGACGCAGCTCTGGTCGAACAACTGCGGGCCTTCTCCTCGGCCACCGTCCACGAGGCGCAGGGCCGGCTCGGCGCGCTGGACTCGGTCATCAAGCCCGTCGACCACCGCATGTCCCTCTGCGGCCCCGCCTTCACGGTCCAGTGCGCACCCCGCGACAACCTGATGCTGCAGACCGCCATCGCCTACGCCCGCCCGGGGGACGTCATCGTCGTCTCCGCCGGAGCCTACGAGGAGGCCGGCTCCTTCGGGGACGTCCTCGCCAACGCCTGCCAGTCCAAGGGGCTCGGCGGCCTGATCACCGACACGGGCGTGCGGGACACCGAGGACCTGCGCGCCCTGGGATTCCCCGTCTTCTCCCGCAGCATCTCCATCAAGGGCACGGTCAAGGAGACCGTCGGGCCGATGTGCGAGCCCGTCACCGTCGGCGGCGTGCTCGTCCGCCCCGGTGACGTGATGCGGGCCGACGCCGACGGCGTGGTCGTCGTCCGCCGCGAGGACGCGGCCGAGGTGGCCGCCGCCTCACAGGAACGGGTCGACACCGAGGCGGACTACATCGCCGCGTACCGCGCGGGCAGGACCGTCATCGACATCTGCGGGCTCGAGCCGCTGCTCGCGGCGAAGGGCCTGGTGATCGAGGAGTAGCGGCGAGAGGCATGCCGGTCAGGGCCTCGTGTCGGCCAGGGAGATGCGGGCGGTGATGCGCTTGCCGACCGGCTGCCGCTCGATGTCGAGGTCCTGGGCGACGGCCTTGACGATCTCCAGGCCGTGCTGGCCGACGCGGTCCGGGTCGGCGGCCCGGGCCGCGGGCACGGCGGGGTCGCTGTCCCACACGACAACCTCCACCGCGGTGCCCGCGACGCGCAGTTCCATGAGGACGGGACCGGGCGCGTACTTACGGGAGTTGGTGACCAGCTCACTGACGACCAACTGGGTCAGGTCCATGGCCCGCGGGGAGACGTCCAGGCCGTGCTCCTCCCGGAGCCGGGTGAGGAAGTCGGCCGCGTGGTGACGGGCCTGGGCGATGCAGCCGTCGTCCCCGCCCAGGGCGTAGCCCACCTGCGCCGGGCGGGCGCCTGGCTCCGTACGGTCCCCGTCGGGTTGCGGCTCCAACAGCATCGTCCTTCTACTCCCCGTTCACGCGCGTGCGTGTACCCCCCACTTTGTCATGCATGCCACGGGCGTGTTGTTCGGCACAGTCGATCGGATGCGTCCGGCCGGGAGAGTGCGGCACAATCGTCGGCACAGACGTTGCACGGGGCAGCCCAGGCGCAGTTGAGGAGACGGTGACCGACAACCAGGGGACGAGCCGGCCGGACCGGCTGTCCATCGAGCACTCCACCGCCGACGGCATCCGCGTCGTGACCTTGCGCGGCGAGATCGACCACGGAGTCAAGGACGCACTGCAGCAAGCCCTGTTGCCCCAGGACGGGGATGCCGGGGCGCCTCGGATCGTGGCGGATCTCAGCGGCGTGACCTTCATCGACTCCAGCGGCATCAACGTCTTCATCCACACCCATCAACGTGCCGACGCCGCACAGGGATGGCTGCGCCTGGCCGGGATCCGGGGATCGGTGATGCGGGTGGTCCAGCTCGTCGGCCTGGACGCCGTCGTCGCCTGCCACCCCACGGTCGAGGAGGCTCTGACGTGAGCGGACCGGGGCGGCCGACCTTCGTGCTGGTGCACGGAGCCTTCGCGAACTCCTTCTCCTTCGCACCGCTCCAGGCCGAACTCGGCCTCCTCGGACACCGCTCGGTCGCCGTCGACCTGCCCGGTCACGGATTCGGGGCGACCTACACCCACGCCTATCAGGCGCCGCAGGATCTCGAAGGGCTCGCCGGCACGCCCGGCTCGATCAAGGGTGTGACGCTCGCCGACAACGCCGCGCACCTGATCGGGATCCTGGAACGGGCCAAGCGCCACGGCCCCGTGATCCTCGTCGCCCACAGCCGCGGCGGCATCACGGCCACGGCGGCGGCCAACGCACGGCCGGACCTGATCGACCGCATCGTCTACGTCGCGGCCTGGTGCCCGGTCGATCTCGACGTCGGCGGCTACTACGCCGAGCCCGAGATGGCCACGGTCGACGTCGCCGCGCTGGGTGCGGCGATGGCCGGTGACCCCGCCGAACTCGGCCTGCTCCGCGTCAACTTCCGCACCGCCGACCCGGACGCCCTCGCGGCGTTCAAGGCGGCCTTCCTCGCCGACGGCACCGACGAGGAGTTCCTGACCTTCCTGAACACCTTCCAGCCCGACGAGAACCTGGACGCCGGCGCCTCGAAGGACCGGGCCCAGGCCGCGACCTGGGGCCGTGTCCCGAAGACCTTCGTCCGCCTGGCCGACGACGCGAGCATGCCTCTCGCCCTTCAGGACCGGCTGATCCGCGAGGGCGACCGGCTGACGCCGGACAACCCGTACGACGTCCGCACCCTCGGGGGCAGCCACCTGAAGTGGCTGGTCGACCCGGCGCCGGCGGCGAGCGTCCTGGGTGAACTCGCCGCGCCCCTCGACGCCACGCCGTCATGAGTACGCGTACTCAGTAGGGCCCGCGAAACCACCCATCCGGCCGACCGGCCGAGATGAGAGGCTCGCCGCATGTCCGCCTCAACGCCCTTTCGCCGAACCCCTGTTGCCGCTGTGGGGCTTGTCCTCGTCGCGATCCTGACCGTCACCGCCTGCGGTGATCTGCACGCCTCGGACACGACGGCCGGGGCCGCTCCCAGCAGGTCCAGTACTGCCGGGCCCTCGCCCAGTACCACCGGAGCCTCGCCCAGTGCCGTCGGAGCCTCGCCGTACGTGGAGCCCGGGGCCGGTGACGGGGCCCCGCACTACAACGAGAACAACGGCCACCGCCGTCCGGGAGAGATGTCCCCGGCCCACGCGAAGGATGCCGAGCGGGAGGCCGATCGCATCAGGCCGGTGCTCGAACGGCTGTGGAAGCGGCGGACGTGGGACCCCGCGACGGTGCGTGCGGCCCTGCTCCGGCTCGGCTACGAGGAGGAGCGCGTCACAGCGGACGGCAAGCGGCTCGGCGGGACGCTCACCGTCGCCAAGATGTCCTCGCGCTGGAAGGACGACGGTTATGTGACGCCCGAGGGGGCGCAAGTGGCCCTGCGCGTTCACGACGACGCCTGCGTGATGGCGTTCGTACAGAAGACGAACTTCTCGGCGGTCGCCAATGGCCCGTACCCGGAGAGCGGCTGCTTCTCGCCGCCCTTCGCCCACTGAACGCGGAACTCACCCGTCCGCACGCGCTGGGCAAGGCGTCGCCGGGAGGCCCCCTTCAGGATGGAGGAGCCCGGGACAGCCGTGCGCGTGCGAGGGAGAGGTATGACCGAGACCGACAGGGCGAGGATCTTCCCCGCCGAGGACGGAAGCCGGTCCTCGCCGCAGCCCGATCCGGGTACCGGCACGGCCGATCTCCGGCGCGTCGGCGCGCACCCCGATTTCTGGTACCCGGTCGCGCTGTCCCGGAGCGTCCGGAACAAGCGGGTGGTCGCGACCGCCTTCGCGGGTGAGCGGATCGCGCTGTACCGCGGGGAGAGCGGCACCGTGCACGCGCTGGAGGACCGGTGCGCGCACCGGCAGGTGCCGCTCAGCATGGGCGTCGTGGAGGGCGACACCCTCCGCTGCTGCTATCACGCCTGGGCCTATCGCGGTGACGGCCGCATCTCGCAGATCCCGTACCTGTCCCGCGACGACGGCCGGCCGCCGCGCGGCGTGCGCGGCTACCCCGTCCGCGAGGCCTACGGCTTGGTGTTCGTGTTCCCGGGCGACCCGGACAAGGCGGCCGGCACCGCCCTGCCCGATCTGCCGGCCTTCGGCTCACCGCGGTACAGGACCATGACGTACTCCCGGACCGTGCGCTGCCACTACTCGTTCATGCACGAGAACCTGCTCGACATGAACCACCAGTTCCTCCACCGGGGCGTGGTCGGCAAGCTCCACCCAGAACTGCTGGAACACCGGACCGACGCGCGGTCGGTGGAGGCCCGCTATCTGTTCACCCACGCCGGGGGGAAGCGGAACCGCGGCGCCAGTCTGCTGGCAGCGGAGGGCATCAGGGGCAGCGACTCCAGCGACGTCATGACCATCCGCACCGCGTACCCGTACCAGACACTCGACCTGGTCCCCGAGAACGCCGAGCGTCCGGCGTTCCGCCTCTGGGCCGCCTATGTGCCCGAGGACGCCGAGCAGCGCGTCTGCCACACCTACGGTCTGCTGATGATCGAGAAGCCCCGGGTCCCGGGCGCGCTACAGCTGGCCTGGCCGTTCATCAGGCGCTTCACCGAACGGGTCTTCGCCGAGGACCGGATGGCCGTCGAAGCCGAGCAGCGGGCCTGGGACGAGCAGGGCGAGGACCGCAACCACGAGGTGTTCTCCCTGATCCTGGACGTCCGCGAGGTGCTGCGTTCCAACGGCGTCCCCCTCCGGCCCCGGGCCGCCGTGTGCGGCACCGCCCAGGCGTGCGACGGCCGGGCGTCGGCGTCCGGCGGCACCCGGGCCCCGAGGTAGCCGCCGGGCGGTTCCTCGCCCCGCACATGCGCACCGCGTTCCCGGCCTGCCGGGACCCAACCGCGAAGGGCCCCGCCCGCACCCTGCGGACGGGGCCCTTCGCGTCGGTCCTCAGAACTTCGGCTGGGGCGACTGTGCCTCGACGAGTTCCTTAGCCTCCGCCTCCGTCTCCACGGACGGCGGCGAGCCCGCCAGTGGCTTGTTGGCGGTCTCCCGCATGCACAGGACGGCGATGACGCCGATGACGGCAGCGCCCGTGGCGTAGTACGCCGGCACGAGGGTCGAGTCGAAGGCGCTGATCAGAGCCGTGATCACCAGAGGTGTCGTGCCGCCGAAGAGCGAGGTGGCCAGGTTGTAGGCGACCGAGAGGGAGCCGTAGCGGACGTGGGTCGGGAAGATCGCCGGGAGCGCCGCCGACATCGTGCCGAGCATCATCACCAGGGACAGCCCCATCATCAGCAGTCCCAGGGCGATGAGGAGGACACTGCCCTGCCGGATGAGCAGGAACGACGGCACGGAGAGGAACAGGAAGCCCAGCATCCCCGTCATCAGCAGCGGCTTGCGCCCGAAGCGGTCGGACAGCCGTCCGACGTAGTTGATGACGCACATCTGCAGGACCATCACGAGGAGCAGGATCAGCAGCCCGTGATTGGTGCCGTAACCCAGCTCGTCGGACAGGTACGTCGGCATGTACGACAGCAGCATGTAGTCGTTGATGTTGTACGCCGCGACGAGCGCCAGGCACAGCAGCAGCGGCCGCCAGTACCGGGTGAAGATCTTGCCGAGGTCACCGGTGGCCGAGGTCTCCACGGAATCGGCGGCCTCGCTCGCCTTGACCTGGCCGCCCTCCAGCTTCTGGAAGGCGGGC
The DNA here is from genome assembly GCF_055589465.1 of Streptomyces sp. NPDC041940. NCBI lineage: Bacteria > Bacillati > Actinomycetota > Actinomycetes > Kitasatosporales > Streptomycetaceae > Streptomyces > Streptomyces sp. NPDC041940. Next base: position 207,785 of record NZ_JBVJBP010000006.1, on the reverse strand, counting down.
GTCTCGTCCAGCTTCAGCCGCAGATAGAGACCGATGAACCCGAGCGGCGCCGCGACCAGGAAGGGGATGCGCCAGCCCCACGCCAGCATCTCGTCCGCGCTGAGCACGGTGTTGAGGACGACGACGAGGCCGGAGGCCCCGACATAGCCGCCGAGCGTGCCCAGCTCCAGGAAGCTGCCGAAGAAGCCGCGCCGCTTGTCGGGCGCGTACTCCGCGATGAACGTCGAGGCGCCCCCGTACTCACCGCCGGTCGAGAAGCCCTGCACCAGCCGGAAGAAGATCAGCAGGGCCGGAGCCCACATGCCGATGACGTCGTGCGAGGGGACGAGGCCGATGGCGAAGGTCCCCACCGCCATCATGATCATGGTGAGGGAGAGGATGCGCTTGCGGCCGACCTTGTCACCCAGCGGTCCGAAGACCATGCCGCCGAGCGGACGCACCAGGAAGGCCACCGCGAACGTCGCGAAGGAGCTGAGCAGCTGGGCCGTGTCGTTCCCGGACGGGAAGAAGACCTTGCCGATGGTCACGGCCAGATAGCTGTAGATGCCGAAGTCGTACCACTCCATCGCGTTGCCGAGAGCGGCGGCCTTCGTGGCGCGTTTGACCGCAGCGTCGTCCGTCACCGTGATGTCGCTGCGGCGCAGCTTCGGGTGGCGGCGCTTCTCGATCGCCCGGAACAGCATCCGGTGTCGTCTCACAGCCGCGGGATCCACCGACTCGTCATTGTCGGTCGCCGCCATTACGTCGTTCCTTTCGCCGGTGGTTTTCCCAAGCACCACGCCTGCACAGTTCTCGCGCGCTCAAACGTCCTCCGCGTCACAGATGATCTTCCCCGCGTCCGGCAGCTTCCGCTTGCGGGCCGTGGCGTGTGCCCGTCCCCTGGTGGGGGAACGTGATTCCCCGGGTGAAGGTGGGGCCCCGGTGAGAGGAGCCCAGGTGACAGCGTCGGCACAGGAGGCTGCCGGGTACGAGCCGGACCCGCGCCGGTGGCGGGCCCTGTGGGTCACGCTGGTGGCCGGCTTCATGAGCCTGCTGGACGTCTCGATCGTGGTGGTCGCCCTGCCCTCCGTCCAGCGCGGCCTGCACGCCTCACCCGCGCAGGTGCAGTGGGTGGTCTCCGGATACGCCCTCGCCTTCGCTCTCGCCCTCGTCACCGCGGGCCGCCTCGGTGACGCCCTGGACCGCCGCCGCATCTTCCTGCTGGCCCTCGGCGGCTTCGTGGTCTTCAGCGCGGCCTGCGGGGCGGCCCCCAGCATCACGCTGCTGATCGCGGCCCGGCTCGCCCAGGGACTGGCCGCCGGTTTCATGGCGCCCCAGAACTCCGCGCTCATCCAGCAGCTGTTCCGCGGCGCCGAACGCGGTCGCGCCTTCGGGTTCTTCGGCGCCACCGTCGGCATCTCCTCCGCCGTCGGCCCCCTCGCCGGCGGCATGATCCTCGCCCTGGCCGACGGCGCCCAGGGCTGGCGGTGGATCTTCTACGTCAACGTTCCCATCGGCATCCTGGCCGTCCTGCTCGGCCGCCGCCTGCTGCCCCGCACCCAGCGGTCCGGCCGGGGCCATGTGGACCTGCCCGGGGTCCTGCTCCTCGGCCTCGGCGTCCTCGCGCTGATGTTTCCGCTGGTCCAGGCGGGCTCCGGCGGCTTCGGACGGCTGTGGTGGCTGTTCCCCGCCGGTGCCGCGCTCCTGGTCGCCTTCGCCCGACGGCAGCGCCGCCTGGTGGCGCGTGGTACCCAGCCGCTGCTCGATCCGCGACTGTTCACCACCGTGCGCGGCTACGCCGTCGGTGCCGGCGTCGGCACGCTCTACTTCGTCGGCTTCAGCGGCGTCTGGCTGGTCTTCGCGCTCTTCTACCAGGACGGTCTGGGCTTCTCCCCGCTCCGGTCCGGCCTCGCGGTGACCCCCTTCGCCCTCGGCTCGGCCTGCGCGGCCGCGATCGCCGGGCGGCTGGTGGACCGGCTGGGGCGCATGCTCACCGTGGGCGGGCTCGCGGCGGTGATCGTCGGCCTGGGCGGCACCGCGCTGCTGCTGCGCTTCGCACCGGTCGGCGTCGCGCCCTGGGTGGCCGCCCCGGCGCTGTTCCTCGGCGGCGCCGGCAGCGGCTGCGTGATCTCCCCGAACATCACCATGACCCTGCGCGATGTGCCCGTGCGCATGGCGGGTGCGGCGGGCGGCGCGCTGCAGACCGGGCAGCGGCTCGGCGCCGCCGTGGGCACCGCCGCCCTGCCCGGCCTGTTCTATCTGGTGCTCGGCGGGAGCGACGACTACCGGGGCGCCCTCGTCATCGCGCTGGGCGCCGCACTCGCCGGCATGGCGGCCGCCCTGGCCCTCGCGACGTTCGACTGGCGGCGTGACCGGCGGAGCAGGCAGGGACACGGGACCTGCCCGGAGGATGTCGCCAACAGTCCGGTGCACGCCCGGCAGACCTGACGCGCACGTGGCCGGGCCTCAGGTGGTCTGTGGTTGTGCTTCCCGTGGCGCGGCGTCGTCCAGGTCGCCGCGTACGGCGGCGATGGCGAAAGCCGTCGCGGAGGCGAGCACGACCAGCGCGAGCGGCCCCCAGATCGCCGGTATCGCCCACATCGGCCAGTCATTGGCCGACTGGGCCCAGAGGGTGAGAATCGCGGTGGCGCCCAGGCCGACGCCGTGCCACCGCACCACGGTCCCCGCCCTCGCATGACGCCGGTCGCCCCGCGCGAGGAGCGGCCACAGCCCTCCCACGAGGGCCGCCAGGCCGAACGACACACAGGCCAGCGCGCCGCCCAGCCGGTCCTCGGGCCACCCCACCGGCCCGGAGGACGTCTGCTGCCGCCGCCCGTCGGAGTCCCGCACCTCGACGACCCGCCCCTGCCAGATCAGGCCGACGACCCTGTCGTCCGGCTCCAGTTCGGAGACCACGGGATCGGCCCGCAGGAACGTCACCCTCCACGGCTTGCCGGACGGCAGGACCAGCTCCGCCTCCGGGGACGCGTTCCGCTCACCACGGTTCGTGTCGGCCTCCCGGACCGTGAACTCCTGCTCCCACACGCATCCCGACGCCCGTACCGGAACAGAAGCGCAGGCCGGCGCTGCACGGAACGCCCGCTCCCGCTCCAGCGCTCCCCGGATCTCGAGGGCCGACGCCACTCCGAACGCGAGAGCCGCGACAGCGATCACCAGCCAGAGAACGGACCGCAGCGCCTCGCGTCCCGGCGACTCCACCATGTCTCGTCCCCCCGCTTCCCGGTTCACGCGGAACCCGCAGGTGCATTGGAACACGCCTACGGGTCCGCGCCCAGGCCGTTTACCCGGCGGTGTGGACCCGCCGGCCCTCGACGAAGGTCTCCAGGACCCGGGTCGCGGCGATCTCCTCGGGCGGGCCCGCGAACGGATCGCGGTCGAGGACGACGAGGTCGGCCGACTTCCCGGCGGTGATGCTGCCGGTGGTGTCGTCGAGGTGGTTCACATAGGCGCTGCCCGCCGTGTAGGCGGCGATGGCCGTGCCCAGGTCGAGGCGCTGCTCCGGCAGGAAGGCCGGGGTGCCCCCGGGTGCGTCGGGCGAGATCCGGTTGACGGCGACATGGATGGCCTGGAGCGGATCCGGGCTGCTGACCGGCCAGTCGCTGCCCGCGGCGAGGGTCGCGCCGGCGCGCAGCAGATCACCGAACGGGTACTGCCACGCGCCGCGCTCCGCGCCCAGGAAGGGCAGCGTCAGTTCGTCCATCTGCGGTTCGTGCGCGGCCCACAGCATCTGAAGGTTGGCGCTCGCGCCCAGGGTGCGGAAACGCGACAGGTCGTGGGGGTGGACGACCTGGAGGTGCGCGAGGTGGTGCCGCGTGTCGCGATGACCGTTGGCCGCCCGGGCTGCCTCCACCGCGTCGAGCGCCTCACGCACCGCGCGGTCGCCGAGCGCGTGGAAGTGGACCTGGAAGCCGAGCGCGTCCAGCTCGGTGACGTACTTCCGGAGCTCGCCCGCCTCCACGAAGCTGATCCCGCTGTTGTCCGAGGAGCAGCCGCAGCCGGTCAGATAGGGGGCGAGCATCGCGGCGGTGTGGTTCTCGGCGATGCCGTCCTGCATGATCTTCACCGTGCCGGCGCGGAACCGGTCCCGGCTCAACTCGTCCCGGGAAGCCACCAGTTCGGCGATCTGCTCGGCACCGCGCTCGCGGTCCCACCACAGCGCGCCGACCACCCGTGCGGTGAGCAGGCCCCGGTCCAGGGCCGCCTGGTAGGCGGGCGCCGGGTCGGTCATGTTGGCGTAGGTGCCGATGATGGCGTCCTGCCAGGCGGTGACGCCGTGGGAGTGCAGCACGGCCTGGGCGCACAGCAGAGCGGCGAGCTTCTCCTCGGGCGTGGGGTCCGGCAGCAGTCGGCCCACCAGGTGGACCGCGCCCTCCTGGAGCATTCCGGTGGGGTTTCCCCCGGCGTCGCGCTCGATACGGCCGTCGGCGGGGTCGGGCGTACGGGCGTCGATGCCCGCGCGCTCCAGGGCCCGGGTGTTGACCCAGGCGCCGTGGTGGTCGCGGTTGGGCAGGAAGACGGGGCGGTCCGGGACGATCGCGTCGAGGGCGGCGGCGGTGGGGGAGCCGCCGGGGAACGCCTCCAGGGACCAGCCGCCACCGGTGATCCACTCGGCGTCCGGGTGCTCGTCCGCGTACGCCCTGATCCTGCGCAGGTACTCGGCCGGGTCGACGGTGTCGCCGAGATGGCACTGGCCGAGTTCGATGCCCGCGCCCAGCGGATGGACGTGGGCGTCCTGGAAGCCGGGCAGCAGCAGCTTTCCGGCGAGGTCGACGACCTCGGTGCGCGGCCCGATCAGCTCGCGCACCTCGTCGTGGCCGACGGCGGCGATCCGCCCGCCGCGCACGGCCACGGCGGTGGCGCGGCTGCGGGCGGGATCGACGGTGTGCACGGGGCCGCCCGTGAAGACGAGGTCGGCCGGTCCCGTGGCGTGGGGGTGCGACATCAGGGTGAACTCCATGGGGGTGGGCTCAGACCGCCGTGCGGTCCATCGGGAGGGTGAGGGCGTCGGCGTCGGTGCCGTGCCCCGTCGTGAAGTACGGCGAGCGCCGGACGTACTTGGCCACGGCCGCCATGCCCAGCCCGGCGAGCACGATCACGGCGGGCAGCGAGAACATGAACCAGCCGTTGTCCGGACTCAGTTCGAAGTGATCGCTCATGGTCAGGTACGAGTATCCGAGGTAGCCGCCGAGGCCCAGCAGCACCAGCCCCGCCACGGCGGGCACACCGACGGCGAGCAGCGCCTCGCGCGGTCCCTCGTTCCTCGCGGAGCGGAAGCGCACGGCGCAGGCGAGCGCGGTGAGGCCGTAGTAGAGGGCGACGATCAGCCCGATGGCGTTGACGGCGGCCAGCAGCATGTCGCTCAGTTTGGGGATCGCGAAGGCCGCCAGGGCGATCACGGCGGCGACGGACATCACGACGGCCGTACCGACGGCGGGCGTGCCGTACCGCGGGTGGATCCGGGTCCACAGCGGCCCCATGGTGCGGTCGCGGCCCATGGCGAGCAGTCCGCGTGCCGTGGGGATCAGGGTGGCCTGGACGGAGGCCACGGCGGAGAACATCAGCGCGACCAGGGGCAGGGTGGCCCAGGGTTCGGCGGCCAGTTTCGCCCCGAGGTAGGGCAGGGCCTGGGGACCGTTCCGGACCAGTTCCGTCAGGCTCATCTCCCGCTGGAAGGCGACCGAGGCGAAGAGGAACAGGCCGAGCATGGCGAAGAGGGCGATGAGCCCGCCGCGGGCCGAGTCGTCCGGGCGCTTGGTCTCCTCGGTGACGCTGAAGGCCGCGTCCCAGCCCCAGAAGAAGAACACCGCGAGGACCATGCCCTGGGCGAAGCTGGTGCCGCTGGAGATCTCGAAGGGGTTGAACCAGGAGAGGGAGAACGCGTGGTCGCCGGTGACGAGGGCCCAGCCGCAGAAGCCCAGCAGCACCGCGTACTCGAAGACCAGCAGGGCGAACTGGAACCGGGTCGCGCCCCGGACGCCGGTGACGGCCAGAGCCGTGAGGGCGAGCAGGATCACCAGGCCGACCGCCGTACAGACACCGGTGGACGTCGGATCGAGGGCGATGCCGGCGAGGCTGGTCAGACCGGCCTTGTTGGCGAAGAGCAGGACGACCGAGCCCATGATCGCGCTGGTGTAGGCGCAGAAGATGACCGAGCCGACCAGCGTCACCCAGCCGGTCAGGAAGCCGGGCCAGGGGCCGAGGGATCGGCCGACCCAGGTGTAGCCGTTGCCGCAGTTGGGCTCGGAGCGGTTGAGGCGGGCGTAGGCGGTGGCGATGCCGAGCACCGGCAGGAACGCCAGGAGCAGCAGCGCCGGGGCCTGGAGGCCCACGACCGTCGCGATCGTGCCCATGCCGATGGCGATGCTGGTGGTGGCCGCGGTACTGGACGCGGCGATGGCGACGCCGTCGACGACACCGAGGGATCGGCGCAGCGTGGTGGTCGGACTCGGAGGGGCGGACGACATGGAGGGCTCCTCGGGGGAGGGTCGGGAAGAGCCGCGCGGGAATGCGATGGAACAACCGGCGTCCACATTGGGTCAACCCTGTTGACGTAAGGTGGGCCGGGGCCGTTCACTGCGTTGCACACGCGTGCGACGAGAGGAGTCCGGGTCATGACCACCCGCGTCCCGCAGGAGCGCCGGCGTCGGCGGCCCACCCGTTCCGGTGTCGTGCTCTCGGAGCAGCTGATCGTCGAGACCGCCCTGCGCCTGATCGGGGAGCACGGCCCCGAGGCGCTGAGCGTGCGTCGGCTCGGCGCGGCACTGGGCTGCGACCCGACCGCGCTGTACCGCTACTTCCACGGCACCGACGACCTGGTGCTGGCCATCGCCGACCGGATCATCGGCGACGCGATGGCCGGCTTCGTCCCCGGCGACGACTGGGTGGCCTCGCTCCGTGAGATGGCGACGAGGGTCCGTGCGGGATACCTCGCCCATCCCCGGGCGGCCGCCATGGCCGCACACCGGGTGACCCGGCGCCGGAACGAGATCCACGCCGTGGACACCGGGATCGGCCTCCTGCTGAACGCGGGCTTCGCACCGGCCGACGCCGCCCGGCTCTACCTGGCCTTCATCGACACCGTGCTCAGCCACGCCGCCGCGGAGGCGGCGTTCCACGCCCTCCCGCGACAGCAGCGCGAGGCCGACCACCGGGCCTGGCGGGACGTCTACCAGGACCTGGACCCGCAGACCTACCCGTCCCTCACCGCGGTCCGCCCCCAACTGCCGGGAATGGCGGACAGTTCCTTCGAACAGGCGGTGGACCTCCTGCTGGAGGCCCTGACGGCCCGGGCCCCGGCGGGCCGGCGCTCGCCCCGCTGACCCGGGTCGTCGGAGTTCCGAACCGCACCCGCTCTCACACCACCTCCGCCTTCCCCGGGTTGTCGTCCAGGAAGCCGCCCGACTGGTGCTGCCACAACTTCGCGTACGCGCCGTCGCTCGCGAGCAACTCCTGGTGGGTGCCCTGTTCGACGATCCGGCCGCGGTCGAGGACGACGAGCTGGTCCATGGTGGCGACCGTGCTCAGCCGGTGCGCCACCACGAGCGCCGTCCGCCCGTCCATGAGCCGCCACAGCGCCTCCTGGACGAGCAGCTCGCTCTCGGAGTCCAGGGCGCTGGTCGCCTCGTCGAGCAGCAGGATCGGCGCGTCACGCAGGATCGCCCGGGCGAGGGCGACGCGCTGGCGCTGACCACCGGAGAGCTTGATGCCGCGCTCGCCCACCATGGTGTCGAAGCCGTCGGGCAGGGCGTCGGCGAACTCGGTGACGTGCGCCGCCTCGGCCGCCCGGCGGATCTCGGCGTCGGTGGCGTCCGGCCGGGCGAACGCGATGTTGTCCCGCAGGGTGCGGTGGAACATCGCCGGGTCCTGCGGCACATAGGCGATCAGACTGCGCAGATCGGCCTGGCGCAGCCGGCTGATGTCCTGACCGCCGATCAGGATGCGGCCCGCGTCGATGTCGGTCATCCGCAACAGCAGCCGGGTGAGCGAGGTCTTGCCGCCGCCGGACCGGCCGACCAGGCCGAGCTTCGCCCCGCTCGGCACGGCCAGGTCCAGCCCGTCGAACAGTGGTCGACCGCCACGGTGTGCGAAAGTCACCTTCTCGAAGCGGACATCGGCCGCCCGGGACAGCAGCGGCTCCGGCGACGCCGGGTCGAGCACGGTCGGCGGCGTCAGCAGGAGCTCGGTGAACTGCGCGGCCTCCGTCATCGAGCTCTCCAGCCGGCGGTATATCTGATTGAACTCGAACATGATGCGGGTCGCGTTGCCGTAGTAGGCGAACGCGACCACGATCGCCTCCACGCCGTGCGCGCCCCCCGCGAGGGTGATCGCGAGCAGCAGGCCCATCGCGTTGGTGAGCACGGACATCGGCGCCACCAGGGTGTCGATGCGCAGGTTGTTGTAGTCCCACGCCCGCACGGTGAGCCGGCGCGACACCGCGACCCGGGAGCGGTGCTCGGCCGCCTCGCTCTTCTCGGCGGCGAACGCCCGTACGGTGTCCATGTTCATCAGGCTGTCGGCGACATGGCCCGACACCCGGGCGATCGCCTCCTCACGCTGGTCGACGATCCGCTGGCGGCGCCGGATGAGCGGCGCGACCAGCACCGCCGTCAGCGCGATCATCACCAGCAGACCGGCGACGAGCAGCGGTTCATAGCGCCAGAGCACCACCGCGCCGAACGCCAGGGGCACGAAGCTCCCCACGATCTGGAACGTCACCGTGTCCACGAACTGCTCGAAACGCGAGGCGAAGCTCAGGACCCGCTTGGTCAGCGAACCGGCGAAGTTGTCGTGGAAGAAGGCGGCGTCCTTGGCGAACAGCTCGTCCATCCCGAGCACGTACAGATGCTCGATGCCGAGGGCGTCGAGGCGGTTGAGGCAGTGCAGGGCGACGCGCCACAGTGCCTCAGCGAGCAGCAGGACACCGGCGAAGCCGAGGACGTACGGCAACGCCGAGTCGACCGTCACGCCCTCGTCACCGGCGATGTCGCCGACGAGCTTGGCGACGATCAGCGGCGCCACGTAGTTGATTCCGATGTTGCCCAGCGCCATGAGCAGCATCGCGGGCACCGTCAGCCGGCGCAGCCGCGTCAGCTCCCGTCCGTAGTAACGAAGTGCGAGTAAGACCGAGCGCTTGCCCGGCTGGACCCTGCGAGATTCAGGCGTTTCCATCCCACCCCTGTGTCGTCCTGCGGCAGCCCGCCACGCGCTCACGCGGGCAGGGGCCATCGCCGCAACGAATGTGTGGATTTCGGTCGAGTCCGGCAGTGTCCCGCGACGGCGACCGCGCCGTCCAAGCGTTTTCCGGCCGGGCGGTGGTGCGCGGGGGAGCGCCAAGGGGCGCGGCGGGCGGCGCGGGAACCCGACTCGGTCGGTTCAAGGGGCGAGCAACGTGATCCGGTCGGTGCCCGGAAGGTCAGAGGCCCGTACGGGTGAACGTCACATGCGTGACTCCGCCGGGCGAGGACGTGGCCTCGACCTCGTAGTCCTTCTCCAGGTCCTCCAGTCCGTCCCAGAGGCGTACGCCGCGGCCGAGCAGGATCGGGACCACCGTGACGTGCAGGTGGTCGATGAGCCGTGCGGCGAGGAAGTCGCGGATCACGGTGGGGCCACCGCCGATGCGTACGTCCTGGCCGGCCGCCGCCTGGCGGGCCGCGTCGAGCGCCTCGGCGGGCGAGGTGTCGAGGAAGTGGAACGTCGTGCCGCCCCCCATCTCGATCGACGGGCGAGGGCGATGGGTGAGGACGAAGGTCGGTGTGTGGAACGGCGGGTTCGGCCCCCACCATCCCTTCCACTCCGGGTCGTTGTGCCATCCGGGGTAACCGAACTTCCCCGCGCCCATGATCTCGGCGCCGATCCCGGGCGTGTGCTGCCGTGCGAAGGCGTCGTCGAGGCCGCCGGTCCCGCCGGGCCGGCGGGTCATCTCGTGCCAGAACCGAGTGGCGAACATCCACTCGTGCAGTCTTTCGCCGGCATGGCCGAACGGCGCGTCACGGCTCAACCCCTCACCGGTGCCGAAGCCGTCGAGGGAGAGGGAGAAGTTGTGCACACGAGCGAGTGACATGGCCGGCCGGTCCCTTCCTTCTGGAAACGTCCCTGTGCTCAATGTTCCAGGTCCCGGCGGCCACCGCAGTTCTAGTCCCTGATCGCGGCGCGGACCAGGGCCTGCAGTTGCTCGGCGGTGTGATCCAGCGGCTGGGTGCTGCGCTTGGCGCGGCACATGGCCACCGTCCCCTCGACCGCCGCGACGATCAGGGTCGCGAGCTGTGCCGCCTGCTCGGACTCGGCGCCGTGCTCGCGCAGCGAGGCGGCCAGCAGGCCCTCCCATTCCTCGAAGACATCGGCGGCGGCCGTCAGGGCGGTGGGCGTCTCGTCGGCGGGGGGCTCCTCGATGGAGACGGCGAGGACCGGACAGCCCGCCCGGAAGTCGCTGCCCACGACGATCTCGCGCCACAGGGCGAGGAAGGCCCGCAGTCCGGCGACCGGGCCCGCCTCCAGTTCCCTGCGCAGGCTGCGGGCGGCCCACGCACCCGTGTGGCGCACGGCCTCGGTCGCCAACTGCTGCTTGCCCTCGGGGAAGTAGTGGTACGTCGAGCCGAGCGGCGCCCTGGCGTGCTTGGCCGTCTCACGGATGCTCGTCGCGTTGAGGCCGCGCCGGCTGATCATGTCGGCCGCACCGGCCACGATCCGCTCGCGCGCCGTCGGGCTGTGCTTGCTCACGTACGCGATCCCTTCCGATCCCACTGGCTATAACGGTCGTCATAGTCTAGCGTGACCGTCGCCTATAACGACTGTCATAGAAAGGCATGTCCATGCCGATGATCCGGCTCACGGCCCCGTCCGGCGCCCTGACCGAGGAAGGCCGCCGGTCCGTCCAGCGCGACCTCGCCGCCGTACTGCTGCGCTGGGAGGGCGCACCCGACACGCCGTTCTTCCGCGCCCAGGCGTGGAGCTACCTCGCCGAACTGCCCGAAGGCGCCCAGACCACCGCCGAGGACGACGCGCCGCGCTTCCTGGTGGAGGTCACCGTCCCGCAGGGCGCCCTGTCCGAGCGCCGCAAGGCCGGCCTGGTCGAGGAGGCCACGCGGACCGTCCTGGCCGCCGCCGGACTCACCCCGGACGACGCCCTGCGGGTGTGGGTGCTGGTGCACGAGCAGCCCGACGGCACCTGGGGCGCGGGCGGCTCCGTCATCCGCTACGCCGACCTGGTCGCCCTGGCGAAGGGGCAGAGCACCGATGCGTGAACTGACCTATGTCGCCAAGGGCACCGTCGAGTGGCGCGAGGCGCCCGACCCCCGGGTCGAGTCCGGTCAGGAGGCGATCGTCGCCCCGGTGGCGGCCACGCCCTGTGACGTGGACTCCTCGATCCTCGCCGGACACGGCTTCGTGGAGCCGCCCTTCGCGCTCGGCCACGAGTGCGTCGCCCGGGTCGTCGAAACCGGCGACGCCGTCACCGCCGTGGCCCCCGGTGACCTGGTCGTCGTCCCCTGGTCCATCAACTGCGGTACCTGCGACCGCTGCCGGGCCGGGCTGACCGCGCACTGCACCGCCGTCCCGTACATGGCGATGTACGGCGCCCCGATCGGCGGCAGGTGGGGCGGGCTCTTCTCCGACCTGGTCCGCGTGCCCTACGCCGACGCCATGCTGGTCCCGCTGCCCACCGGCCTCGACCCGGTCGCCATGGCCTCCGCCAGCGACAACTGGTCCCTGGCCTGGCGCCTGGTCGCCCCCCACCTCAAGGCCCGTCCCGGAGCCCGGGTCCTGGTCGTCGCCCGCGGCAGCATCGGCCTCTACGTGTGCGACATCGCCCGCGCGCTCGGCGCCTGCGAGGTGTTCTACGTCGATCCCGACGCCGAGCACCGCCAGATGGCACGGGAGTTCGGGGCCGCCACCGCCGAGAAGCTGGAGCCGGTCCCGCAGAGCTTCGACATCGCGGTGGAGGCCACCGGCCGTGTCGAGCAGCTCGCCCTCGCCCTCAAGTGCCTGACACCGGAAGGGATCTGCGAGAGCGCGGGCAACCACTTCCGCCCCGGCGAACTGCCCCTGCTCGACATGTACCTCACCGGCGTCACCCTGCGCATCGCCCGCGACAGCGTACGCGCGCACATCCCGGACGCCCTCGCCCTCGCCGCCTCCGGCAGGGTCGCCCCCGAGAAGGTGGTCTCCCACGTCATCGACTGGGAGGACCTGCCGGCCGCGCTGCCCGAGAAGCACCTCAAGCCGGTCTTCGTCAGGGCCGGTGCCGCGGACCTGCCGGGCGGGTCATGACCTGGGGCTGCTGTCCTGGCGCAGGGTGAAGACCTGGTCGAGACCCACGAGCGTGAGGACCCGCAGCAGGTTCGCCGGTACGCCGGCCAGAACGATGTCGGCCTCGGCGGCCAGGGCGTGCTGGCGGGCGGCGAGCAGGGCGGTGATGCCGGTGGAGTCGCAGAACGCGAGGCCGGAGAGGTCGAGGACCAGGCACTGTCCCGAGGTCAGGGGCACGTGGTCGACCTGGCGGCGCAGTTCGGGGGCCTGGGCGTAGTCCAGGTCGCCGGCCACGTCCAGAACGGGGCCGGTCGCGGTGTCGCGGTGATCGATGGTCAGCGTCTTCATGAGGGGAAACCCGGTGCGGGGCGTATGAGGGAGGAGTCGGCGGGGACGCCGAGGGCGAGCAGGGCGGTGTCGTCGTTGAGTCCGTCGCCGAAGCCGTCCAGCAGCCCGGTGAGTGCGGTGATCACCTCGCCCGGGGCGGCGGGAGCGAGGTCGGTGCCGAAGGCCAGCAGGGCGTCCTCGCCGTACAGGTCGTCGCGGCCGGGGCCGGTGTGGGCCTCGGTGAGTCCGTCGGTGTACAGCACGATCGTGTCGCCGGCGGCCAGGACCGTCTCCACGGTGCTGATCGGTGCGTCGGGCAGCACGCCGACGAGCAGCCCGCCGCGCGTGTGCAGGAACTCGGCGCGGCCGTCGGACCGCAGGACGAGTGCCGGCGGGTGGCCCCCGGAGGCGAGCCTCACGACCGTCGGACCGTGGTCCCCGCCGGGTTCGACGATCCCGAAGACACAGGTGCAGTAGCGCGGGTCGCCGCCGGCCGTGTACCGCTCGTGCAGGACGGCGTTCAGCGTGGCCAGGGCCGCGGCCGGATCCGGGTCGTGGTGGGCGGCGGCCCGGAGGGTGTAGCGGGTCAGCGAGGTGAGGGAGGCGGCCTCGGGGCCCTTGCCGCACACGTCGCCGAGGAAGAACGCCCACCGGTCGCCGGCGACGGGGAACAGGTCGTAGAAGTCGCCGCCGAGCTGGTCCGGGGCGGCCGTGTGGTAGTGGACGGCCGTCTCGAGACCCGGCACGGCGGGCAGCGAGTCCGGTACGAGGGACCGCTGCAGCACGGCCAGCGCGTCGGCCAGCCGGGCCCGGTCGGCCTCGGCCTGCCGCCGGGCCTCGTCCGCCTCGGCACGGGCCCGCTCGGCTTCCTTGCGGCGGTGCAGGAGTTCCGTCTCGTAGGAGCGGCGGTCGGAGGCGTCGAAGACGGTGACCCGGATCAGCAGGGGTTCGCCCTCGGTGCCGTACTTGACCACGGCGGAGACCAGCACCGGCAGCCTGCCGCCGCCCTGGCGCCTCAGGTCCAGGGCGATGCCGCGCAGCTCGCCCTGCATGCGCAGCAGCGGCGCGAAGTGCGTCTCGTGGTACAGCTTCCCGCCGACGGTGAGCAGATCCGTGAAGCGCTTGTGGCCCACCACGGCCTCGCGTTCCAGGCCGAGCCAGTCCAGCAGCGTGGTGTTGATCTTGGCGATGGTGCCGTCCATCAGCGTGGACAGATAGCCGCAGGGTGCCGACTCGTACAGGTCCTCCGCACTGTCCTCCAGCAGCGCCGTGAACGCCGCGGCCGTGCCCGCCTCGTCCCCGGTCCCGGCGGGCTCCGAGGCGTTCGCACGACACATCACCGCGGGGACTCCAGGAAGTCGAGGATCGCCTGGGCGGTGGCCTCCGGAGCGCTCAGCTGCGGACAGTGTCCGGTGGCGTCGAGGGTGACCAGACGGGAGGAGGGGATCGCCGTGTGCACAAAGGCGCCGACCTCGCGCGGCGCGATGGCGTCCTGCTCGCACTCCAGTACGAGGGTCGGTACGGTCACGCCCTTGAGATCCTCGCGGCTGTCGGTCAGGAAGGTCGTACGGGCGAAGACCCGGGCGATGTCGGGGTCGGTGGCGCAGAAGCTGTTGGTCAGCTCCTGGCCCAGCTCCGGACGCTCCGGATTGCCCATGATCACCGGGGCCATCGCGGACGACCAGCCCAGATAGTTCGCCTCCAGGGAGTCCAGCAGCTCGTCGATGTCCTCGGTGCTGAAGCCGCCGCGGTATCCGTCGTCGTCGATGTAGCGGGGTGAGGGCGTCACCATCACGAGCGCCCCGATCCGCTCCGGGGCGGCCCGCGCCGCCAGCACCCCGACCATGGAGCTGACCGAGTGCCCCACGAACACCGCCCGCCGAAGGTCCAGCTCCTCGCACACGTCGACGACGTCGGCGGCGTAGCCGTGCAGCGAGGAGTACCGCTCCTCGCTCCAGGCCGACAGATCCGACCCGCCGGAACCCACGTAGTCGAACAGCACCACCCGGTACCGCTCCGCCAGAGCCGGCACCACCAGGCGCCACATGTTCTGGTCGCAGCCGAACCCGTGTGCCAGGACCAGCACCGGCGCGTCGTCTCGGCCGGTGATGGTCACGTTGTTCCTGCGGCGGATGTCCATGCGGTCATGCTGCCACCCCGGCCGGCGGGCTTCGACGGCGGACCGGCCGACGACATGATCGTTCTCGCCGGGCGTGGACGCCGTCGTGTGCCGCGACCGGGCCGACACCGGCCATCCGAAAGGGTGATGCGGCCGGTCGGGCGCGTCCCGCCCGGATGTGAAAGGCCGTCCCTCCTCGCCTCAACCCCCCGAACTCTCCCGCACGATGAGCCGGTGCCCGGCCACATGGTCGCCGGGCGGCGCGGTGTCCGGAGCGTCGATCCGGGCCAGCAGCTGGGCGACGGCGGCCCGGGCGATCTCCTGCTTGTCGGGGGCGACGGTCGTCAGGGTGGGGACGCTGAAACGGGACGCCTCGATGTCGTCGAAGCCGACCACGTCGAGCTCGCCCGGCACGGAACGGCCCAGCTCGTGCAGGGCCCGCAGCGCGCCCAGGGCGAGATGGTCGTTCAGGCACAGCAGCGCGTCCGGGCGGGGATCGCGTTCCATCAGCGCGCCGGCGGCCCGCGCGCCGTCCTGCCAGTGATAGGCGTCCACCCGCACCACCAGGCCGGGCTCGAAGGGCACGCCCGCCGCTTCGAGGGCCTCGCGGTAGCCGTCGGTGCGCAGCCGGTCGGTGCCCTGGCGGCCGTGCAGGGCGCCACCGACCACCGCGATGCGCCGGCGGCCTCTGGACAGGAGGTGCTCGGTGGCCTCGCGCGCCGCGCGCACGTTGTGGATGCCGACATGGTCGGTGCCGCCCTCGGCGGAGCGCTCGCCGAGCAGGACCACGGGCAGGCGCCGGTCACGGACGGCGAGATCACGCGGCTGCAGGGAGAGCGGACTGAGGATGACGCCGTCGGAGAACTGCGCGTCGAAACCGTGCAGCGCCGCCAGCTCCCGCTCGCGCACCGCCCCGGTCTGGTGTAGCAGCACGGTCTGCCCGCGCCGGTCGGCCTCGGCCATGACGTGCTTGGCCAGCTCGGCGAAGTAGGCGACGTCCAGCTCCGGGACCGCCAGGGTGATCATGCCGGTGCGGCCCTGGCGCAGTTGCCGCCCGGCGATGTTGACGCGGTAGCCCAGGGCGTCGATGGCCTCCTGGACGGCGGCGCGGGTCTGCTCCGAGACATGCTCGAAGTCGTTGATCACGTTGGAGACGGTCTTGGGGGAGACGCCGGCGTACTCCGCCACGTCCTTGATCCTTGGTCTGGCCGCCACGCTGTCCCGTCCTTCCGACTGCCGAGATCGTACCGACTGCGCTCATCGGGCCGTCCGACGGGTTTACATCGATGTAAACCCGTGGTGCCATGGGCGTCGACCGGCACATGTGACACGAGGAGCCCCATGGACGTGCCCCGCCCCGAGTGTCCGAGGCCCCAGTTCGTCCGTGGCGCGTGGCTGAACCTCAACGGCTCGTGGCAGTTCGAGATCGACCGGTCGGACACCGGCCTGGAACGCGGGCTGTTGACGCGCGAACTCACCGGCACGATCGTCGTCCCGTTCTGCCCGGAGTCGGAGCTCTCCGGGGTCGGGGATACGGACTTCATGGAAGCGGTCTGGTACCGGCGGACCGTGACCGTGCCGGCGGACTGGGTCGGCGCCCGGGTGCTGCTGCACACCGGCACACGAACTGACGAACGACCGGGGAGGGCCGGGAGCCGGGTCAGCCCAGGTAGAGCGGCAGTTTCGAGGCCTGCGCGCCCAGTTCGGCCCGCTCCGCCTCCGTGGGCACCCGCCTCCCGGTGCCCACCAGCAGCGCGTCCAGGTCGGTGAACGACGCGGGGAACGCGCTCCCCGCGATCCGTTCCAGCAGCTCGCGGGAGCGGGTGAGCCCCTCCGCCGGCGGCTGCTCCGCGTCCGGGAGGTGCGCGATCAGGTCGAGGTGGTGCAGCGTCCACTCCAGGACGTACGCCGAGAGATAGTCCGCCACGGTGAGGACCTCGTCGCGGGTGCCGACCCGGCCGGCCGGGTCGGCGAGCCGGGCGGCGCGGCCGGCGGCGGAGCCGACGTCGTCCAGGTGGAAGGCGAGCAGGTGCGGATCCTCGTACGCGGCGGCGAGCCGGACGGTCAGCGCGTCGAGCGGGTCGTCACCGGTCGGTGGCGTGTCGGCGAGCTCCCAGTAGGTCACCGCGTCACGGGTCGGTTCCCGGTCGGAGGGAGTGGCGAGGGTGATCAGGACGTCCTGGGCGTCGATGACCAGATGGCACACCAGGTCCCGCACCAGCCAGCCCGTACAGCCGGACGGCCGGGCGAAGTCCTCGTCGGCCAGGTCGGCGACCGCCGCGCGCAATGCCGTCCAGGAACGTGAGAAGAGATCCACCTCGGCACCGTAGTGGGGTGCGTCGCGGGCGGACAAACGCATTTCGGGCGGCCGGTACGCCCTTGTGCCAACTCCCGAACCGCGCCCTTGAGTTCATCGGCGCAGGACTCTGGCGGCCTTGAGAACTCCTGGGCTACCGTCGGTAACACCCCTGGTTGCCCCAGGGGCCTCTCCCGACCCCTGCGCACCTCCTCCGGAAGGCGGCCCATGGAACACCCGTCAGAACCCGCCGCGTTCACCCGCCGTCGTGCCCTGACCGTGGCGGGCGGTGTGCTCGCCGGCGCCGCGCTCGCGCAGTCGGCGTTCCCGGCCTTCGCGGCAGGCGCCGGATCGTCGGACGCGGACGCCATCGTCGTCGGCCACGGCCTCGCCGGGCTCGTCGCCACCGCCGAACTGGCCGCCGCCGGACGCAAGGTGCTGCTGCTCGACCAGGAACCGGAGGCCGGCCTGGGCGGGCAGGCCTTCTGGTCCTTCGGCGGGCTGTTCTTCGTCGATTCCCCCGAGCAGCGGCTCATGGGCATCAAGGACTCGCAGGAACTGGCCTGGCAGGACTGGCTGGGCACGGCCGGCTTCGACCGTGGCATCACCGACCCCTCGGGCCAGGACCACTGGGCCCACAAGTGGGCCGAGGCGTACGTGGACTTCGCCTCGGGGGAGAAGCACTCCTGGCTCGCGGGGCTCGGGATGCAGTGGTTCCCGATCGTCGGCTGGGCCGAGCGCGGCGGCGGCCTCGCGGACGGGCACGGCAACTCCGTACCCCGCTTCCACGTCACCTGGGGCACCGGTCCCGCCATCGTCGAGCCCTTCGAGAAGAAGGTGCGCGCGGCCGTGGAGGACGGCAAGGTGACGTTCAGGTTCCGGCACCGCGTGGACGACCTGATCGTCACGAACGGTGCCGTCACCGGGGTACGCGGAAAGGTCCTGGAACCCAGCAGCGCGGCACGCGGCAAGCCCACCTCCCGCAAGGTCGTCGGCGACTTCGAACTGAACGCCCCCGTCGTGATCGTCACCTCGGGCGGCATCGGAGCCAACCACGACCTCGTCCGGCGGAACTGGCCCGCGCGCCTCGGCACACCCCCGAAGTCCATGATCACGGGTGTGCCCGCGCACGTGGACGGGCGGATGCTCGCGATCACCGAGAAGGCGGGCGGACGGATCGTCAACCCCGACCGCATGTGGCACTACACCGAGGGCCTGAAGAACTACGACCCGATCTGGCCCGACCACGGCATCCGCATCCTGCCCGGCCCGTCCTCCATGTGGTTCGACGCCACGGGCAAGCGCTTCTCCAGCCCCGACATCCCGGGCTACGACACGCTCCACACCCTCAAGTCGATCACCGACACCGGATACGACTACTCCTGGTTCGTCACGACCCAGAAGATCATCGCCAAGGAGTTCGCGCTCTCCGGCTCCGAGCAGAACCCGGACCTCACCGAGAAGAACGTCTGGAAGCTGCTGTCGCGCATCTGGCAGACCCCCGAGCCGATCGAGCGGTTCAAGGAGAAGGGCGAGGACTTCGTCGTCGCCAAGACCCTGCCCGAACTCGTCGCCGGCATGAACAAACTGACGGGGGACGACCTGATCGACCTGGCCGGCCTGCAGCGGCAGATCGAGGCCCGCGACCGCGAGATCGCCAACCCGTACACCAAGGACGCCCAGGTCATGGGCATCCGCAACGCCCTCGCCTACCCCGGCGACACCCTCAGCCGCACCGCCTCCGCCCACCGGATCCTGGACACGTCCGCAGGATCGCTGATCGCCGTACGCCTCAACATCCTCACCCGCAAGACCCTCGGCGGGCTCCAGACCGACCTCTCCGGCCGCGTCCTGAACGCCGCCGGCAAGCCGATCAGCGGGCTGTACGCGGCCGGCGAGGTCGCCGGCTTCGGCGGCGGCGGTGTCCACGGCTACCGCTCCCTCGAAGGCACCTTCCTGGGCGGCTGCCTCTTCTCGGGCCGCGCGGCGGGCCGGGCGGCGGCCGCGGCGACGGCGGGCTGAGGCGACGGTCGCCACCCCGCCCGCGAGCCGGGGGCCGAGGCCTCGGTAACCCGGCGTCCCGGCCCGGCCGCCGGCGATCCGGGATCTCCCGGGCCGTGCTGCCGGGCCCGGCCCGTGGCTCAGGCGACGGGCCCGGCGGGCGCCCGCCGCGGAAGTCGACCGCGGCCGAGCCGGGCGCGGGCTGCGGCAGCGGCCCCAGCGAGCGCGATCCGGCCCGGCGGGGTCCCGCGCGACCTGGCCCGTCGGGGAGCGGGCCGCGATAGGCCTCGGCGGGATCCCGCGCGCGACCTGGCTCCGGCAGGGCGGGCCGCTGCCTCGGCCCGCCCTGCCGGAGCGTCAGGCGAGTCCGGGCCGCTCCCCGTCCAGTTCGGCCCGGACGGTCCGGGCCGCCGTGACCAGGTTCTCCAGGGACGCGCGGGTCTCGGTCCAGCCGCGGGTCTTCAGGCCGCAGTCGGGGTTGACCCACAGCCGTTCGGCGGGGATGGCCTTCAGGCCGGTGCGCAGCAGGTCGGCCGCCTCCTGCGCGTCGGGAACCCGCGGGGAGTGGATGTCGTAGACACCCGGCCCCGCCTCACGCGGATAGCCGTGCGAGGCGAGTTCGCGGGCGACCTGCATGTGGGAGCGGGCGGCCTCAAGGCTGATGACGTCCGCGTCGAGGTCGTCGATGGCCTGCACGATGTCGCCGAACTCGGCGTAGCACATGTGCGTGTGGATCTGCGTGTCCGGCCGCACGCCGCCCGTGCTGAGCCGGAAGGCCTCCGTGGCCCACCCCAGATACTCCGGCCGGTCGGCGGCACGCAGCGGCAGCGTCTCGCGCAGGGCCGGCTCGTCGACCTGGATGACCGACGTCCCGGCCGCCTCCAGGTCCCTCACCTCGTCGCGCAGGGCGAGAGCGACCTGCCGGGCCGTCTCGGCGCGCGGCTGGTCGTCGCGGACGAAGGACCAGGCGAGCATGGTGACCGGGCCGGTGAGCATGCCCTTGACCGGACGGTCCGTGAGGGACTGCGCGTACGTCGTCCAGCGCACGGTCATCGGCTCGGGCCGGGAGATGTCGCCGGCCAGGATCGGCGGGCGGACATAGCGGGTGCCGTAGGACTGGACCCAGCCGTGCTGCGTGGCGAGATAGCCGGTGAGCTGCTCGGCGAAGTACTGGACCATGTCGTTGCGTTCGGCCTCGCCGTGCACCAGGACATCCAGACCTGCCTTCTCCTGGAAGGAGATCACCTCCTGGATCTCGGCCCTGATGCGCTCCTCGTAGCCGGCCGTGTCGATCCGGCCCGCGCGCAGGTCCGCCCGGGCGGTACGCACCTCACCGGTCTGCGGGAACGAGCCGATCGTGGTGGTCGGCAGCAGGGGCAGACCGAGCCGGGCGCGCTGGGCGGCGGTCCGCTCGGCGTACGGCAGCGAGCGGCGGGCGTCCGCATCGGACACCGCGGCCGTGCGGGCGCGGACCGCCGGGTCACGGGTGATCGGTGAGTTCGCCCGGGAGGACAGGTCCGCCCGGTTCGCGGCGAGCTGCGCGCCGATGGTGTCCGTGCCCTGCGCGAGACCGCGCGCGAGGGTCACGATCTCCGCGGTCTTCTGCCGCGCGAAGGCGAGCCAGCGCAGCACCTGCGGCTCGATGTCCCGCTCCGCCGCCGTGTCCAGCGGCACGTGCAGCAGGGAGCAGGAGGCCGAGACGTCCACCCGGTCGGCGAGGCCGAGGAGTGTGCCGAGCCGGGAGAGCGACGCCGCCAGGTCGTTGATCCAGATGTTGCGCCCGTCGACGACACCGGCGACCAGCCGCTTGCCCGGCAGACCGCCCACCGCGGCCAGATCGTCCAGGTTGGCCGCCGCCGACTCCGTGAAGTCCAGCGCGAGCCCCTCGACCGGCGCCTTCGCCAGCACCGGCAGGGCGTTCCCGAGCCGGTCGAAGTATGAGGCGACCAGCAGCTTCGACCGGTCGGTGAGGGCTCCGAGGTCACGGTAGGCACGCTCGGCGGCGTTCAGCTCGGCCGGGGTCCGGTCCTGGACCAGGGCCGGCTCGTCCAGCTGCACCCACTCGGCGCCCGCCGCGCGCAGGTCGGCGAGGACCTCGGCGTACACGGGCAGCAGCCGGTCCAGGAGCGTGAGCGGCTCGAAGTCCGCGGGCACCCCCGGGGCGGGCTTGGCGAGGAGCAGATACGTGACCGGGCCGACGAGGACGGGGCGCGCGGTGTGGCCGAGCGCCAGGGCCTCGCGCAGCTCGGCGACCTGCTTGGCGGAGTCGGCGGTGAAGACCGTGTCCGGACCCAGCTCGGGCACCAGGTAGTGGTAGTTGGTGTCGAACCACTTGGTCATCTCCAGCGGCGCCACGTCCTGCGTGCCACGCGCCATGGCGAAGTAGCCGTCCAGGGCGTCCGCCTCGACGGCGTCCCGGTGGCGGCCGGGGATCGCGCCGACCATGACGGTGGTGTCCAGGACGTGGTCGTAGAACGAGAAGTCGCCCGTCGGGACCTCGTCGATGCCGGCGTCGGCCAGCTGCCGCCAGTTCGAGGCGCGCAGGTCGGCGGCGGTGGCCCGGAGGGCGTCGGCGGTGACGCGGCCCTTCCAGTAGCCCTCGATCGCCTTCTTCAGTTCCCGGTTCTGGCCCTGGCGGGGGTAGCCGTACACGGTGGACCGTGCTGCCGCGGCTGCGGGCTTGGTGGTCACGGAGATCTCCTTCGCGAGACGAATCCCTGAGATCCCGGCGACGGGACGAGAGCGCGAAGGGGTGACGAACCGGACGGAGACGACCTCGCGCGGCACAGCGCGGTCATCCGCCTGGTAAGTACGCCGACCCGCCCTCGAGGTCACCGGAATGTCCGCGCACGCATCGTCCGCGCGCGGGCAGTTGGCAGGTCTTCGGACTCGCGGGCACGTCTCACCATGTGAGAACACCTACTGGCCGTCGCTTCCCGGGCCCTGCGTGGACCCAGTGCGTATGACGGCGGTCGTTCCCGCTCACCGCTGCGGGGCAGTCCCGGATTCCCACCGGGTTCCCTCTTGCGACGCATCCCGCCTGGCGGACGGGGCGAACCAGCTGCACCGCCAGCCTATACACGACAAGGCCGCGGAAGCGACCCTCAGCCGCCGCCGGCCGGCCGCCCCGCCGCCAGCGCGGCCAGCTCCTCGGGAGTGCGCGGGCCGGGCGCCGACCCCGTCAACAGCCCCTGCGCGCGCAGGAGGTCCGCGGCGGCGGCACCCCACGGCAACCGCAGTCCCGCCTGCCGGAGGAGATCGGTCCGGGCCAGTGCCGTGGGAGCGGGCGCGAGGTGCACACCGTCCGGGGTGAGGAGCGCCGCGTCGTCGGCCCAGCGCAGGGCGAGATCGACGTCGTGGGTGGCCATCACCACCGTGGTGCCGTTCGCACGCAGCCCGTCGAGCGTGGCCAGGAGCCGTTCCTGGCCGTCGGGGTCGAGTCCGGCCGTGGGCTCGTCGAGGATCAGCACCCGGGGCCGCATCGCGACCGCGCCCGCGATGGCGGTCCGTTTGCGCTGCCCGTAGGAGAGCAGATGGGTGGGCCGGTCGGCCAGGGCGCCGATGTCCAGGGCGGCGAGCGCCTCCGCCACCCGCGCCCGTACCTCCGTGTCGGACAGCCCGAGGTTCAGCGGCCCGAACGACACGTCCTGCTCGACGGACGCCGCGAACAGCTGGTCGTCCGGGTCCTGCACCACCAGTTGGACGGTCGTCCGCAGCCGGGTCAGGCCCTTGCGGTCGTACGTCACCTGCTGCCCGTCGACCGTCAACCGCCCCTCGTGCGGACGCAGCCCGCCGCTGAGCAGCCGCATCAGCGTGGTCTTGCCGCTGCCGTTGCGGCCGAGCAGCGCCAGCGCCCGTCCCTCGCGGATGTCGAAGTCGAGGCCGCTGAGCACGGCCGGGCCGTCCTCGTAGGCGAAGGACGCGCCCCGCAGGGCGACGAGGGCGGGCTCGCTCATGCCGGCGGCCTTTCCAGTACGAAGGTGAGGACGACCAGCGCCGCGAGGAGCGCGCAACTGGCGACCGTGAAGCGGACGGAGACCCGGGCCTCCGGCACCAGAACCCGCAGGGTCCCGTCGTAGCCGCGCCCGGCGAGACCGGCCTGGAGGCGGGCCGCCCGGTCGAAGGCCCGGACGAACGCGGTGGCGCCGAGCCCGCCCAGCGAACGCCAGGCGGCGGCCCGCGTGGTGTGCCCGAGCCGGGCGGCCTGCGCGTCGCGGATCCGGCGCACTGAGTCCAGCAGCAGAAAGCTCATGCGGTACGTCACGAGCGCGACATCGACGACCGGCGCCGGGACGCCGGCCCGGACCAGGCGCGGCAGCAGGTCGGACATGGGCGTGGTGAAGGCGAACAGCAGCACCCCCAGGGAGGCCGCCGAGGTGCGCAGCAGCAACTCCCCGGCCCGCAGCGGCCCGTCGTCCGCGAGGGAGACGAAGCCCTCCGGCCCGCCCACCTGGACGAGCAGCGTGAGAGCGCCGGTCACGCAGAAGCCCAGCGGCACCCGGTAGGCCCGCCACAGCCGCCGGCCGGGCACACCGGCCGGCCCCAGCAGCAGGGACACGGCCGTCACCAGCACCAGGGCCGCGCCCGGCCAGGGCGGCAGCGAGATGGCCAGCACGGTGAGTCCCAGACCGAGCACGGCCTTGTCCACGGGATGGCGGCGGCGCCAGCGACTGCTGTGCGCCGCCGCGTCGATCGGCAGCACGCGGCTCAGGCCCTTTCGGCCGCCGGCTCCTCGGCGTCCCGCTCCCGCGCCTGCTGCTCACCCTGGCGCCGGCCCCGGCGCAGACCGAAGTAGTAGGCGAGGACACCGGCTCCGAGCGCCGCCTGCAGGGCGAACAGCGCCGACTCGATCTCACCCGACGGCGGCTCGTACAGCGGCGAGAACCAGGGCTCGTAGTCCGGGTCGATCTCGGTGATCGCCGTCTCCGCCTGGGCGTCGGCGCCCGCGAACGGCTCCTCCTTGTGGTCGCCGAGGCCGAGCGCGAGCGGCAGTACGGCGAGCGCGGCCACGGCGAGCAGCAGCAGGAGGTTGATCTTCGTGTTCTTCTTCATCGGGCCGCCACCTCGGTCTCGGTCACGGACTGCTTCTTGGCGAGGAGCACGCCCAGCCGGGTCAGTTCGCCCTTGCTGGACTGCACCAGCAGCCGCATCACGAGCACGGTCAGCAGGCCCTCGCTCACCGCGAGCGGGATCTGGGTGACGGCGAAGATGGTGCCGAACTTGCCGAGCGCGCCCACGAACCCGCTGCCCGGGTCGGGGAAGGCGAGCGCCAGCTGCACGCTGGTGACGCAGTACGTCGACAGGTCGGCGAAGAACGCCCCGAAGAAGACCGCGACCATCAGCGGCACGTCGTACCGCCGCAGCAGCTTGTACACGGCGTATCCGACCCAGGGGCCGACGATCGCCATGGAGAAGACGTTGGCGCCGAGCGTGGTCAGACCGCCGTGGGCGAGCAGCAGCGCCTGGAAGAGCAGGGTGATGGTGCCCAGCACCGCCATGATGGGTGGCCGGAAAAGGATGGCTCCCAGACCCGTTCCGGTGGGGTGGGAGCAACTGCCGGTGACCGACGGCAGTTTCAGGGCGGACAGAACGAACGTGAAGGCACCGGAGGCACCGAGGAGCAGGGTGCTCTCGGGGTGCTCGCGCACCTCACGGGTGAGCGACCGGACCCCGTGGACGACGAACGGCGCCGACGCGACGCCCCAGGCGACCGCGTGTGCGGGCGGGAGAAAACCCTCGGCTATGTGCATGGTTCAGCAGACCCTCTCCAGCACCTCGTGGATGGTTGACGCGCCCTGGCCGGTCTCCTGGCTTACGGGTACCACCGCCCGTACTCCGCCTTCCCGGGTCACAAGGACCCAGTGGCTGCCCGTGAGGGCTGGAGCCGGACTTCCCGATTCACAGTGGCGAGGGCCGCACCGGCATCACACCGGCTTTCCCGTTCACCAAGGCGTGGTGACAGTAATGCCGAGATAAGGACGATGACAAGCCACCCGAGGGGGCGCGCGAGGGGGCGTCCGCTCGCACACCGGCGCAGGACCGCTCAGTCGTCGCCACCGTCGTCATCGTCGTCCCCGTCTTCCCAGGTCCGACGGGGCTTCTCCTGCTGGGGTTTGTCCGCCTTTCGCGGTGGGCCGGCCGTCTCCTGGGCCGGAGTCGCGGGGCTGGGCGTCGTGTCGACCGGGGTCGGGGGAGCGGGTGCGCTGGTGGACGGGGTGATATCGGCCACTGTGCCGGCGGCCGGCACGGTGGCGTCCGGAGCCGGGTCCGCCGCCGGAGCGGAGGAGAGCGGCGACGCGGAGTCCGCGGACGGCGTGGCGGCGGGGCTGCTCGCGGAGGGGGACGCGTCGGGTTCCGTGCCCTCCGTCGCGGTGTTGTCGGGCGAGAACCACATCATGCCGGCGAGCATCGCCGCGGCGAAGAGCGCCGCCGCGGCCACGGTCGCGGCCGCTCTGCGCCGGTTGTCGGGGGCGGCTCGGGGTGCGGCGCGGCGCGCAC
Source organism: Streptomyces sp. NPDC041940 (assembly GCF_055589465.1). Classification (NCBI taxonomy): domain Bacteria; kingdom Bacillati; phylum Actinomycetota; class Actinomycetes; order Kitasatosporales; family Streptomycetaceae; genus Streptomyces; species Streptomyces sp. NPDC041940. The sequence goes on along the minus strand of NZ_JBVJBP010000006.1, from coordinate 182,301 downwards.
GGCCGGCCTGGGGCGTGCGGCCGGTGCGCAGCCCCGGGGCACCGGGCAGCGCGTACGTGGCCGGGTTGCGGGTCTCGGCGGCCGGATACGGCCTCGGCGTGACGGACGTCACCGGGGGCGCTGCCTCCGGCAGCGGCTCGGGCAGTCCCCGCCAGGCGCCGCCGGCGAACCACTCGGCGGTCCCCTGGGCGGTGGGCCGGTCCTCGGGCTGCTTGGCGAGCAGGCCGAGCAGGTAGTTCTCGAAGGCCGGCGGGAGTCCGGCGACACCGAGCTCGCGGGGCGGTACGGGCACGGAATCGAGATGCTGGTGCAGGAGCGCGACGGCGGTGTCTGCCTGGAACGGCGGCCGTCCGCTGAGGAGTTGGTAGAGCAGGCACCCCAGGGAGTACATGTCGGAGGCGGGCCCGGCGGGCTGGCCCAGGGCACGTTCGGGCGCGAGGTAGAGGCCGGTGCCGACGATCTGGCCGGTGGCGGTGAGCGCGGCGCCGGGGTCGTCGAGGAAGCGCGCGATGCCGAAGTCGCCGATCTTCAGGGTGCCGTGGGCGTCCAGCAGGAGGTTGGCGGGCTTGATGTCACGGTGGACGATGCCCTGCGCGTGCGCGGCGGCGAGCCCGGCGGCGGCCTGCGCGGCGAGATCGGCCACCCGCTCGGCGGGCAGCGCGCCGGAGGCGGCCAGCACCCCGGCGAGGCTGTCGCCCTCGACCAGTTCCATCACCAGGTACAGCCGGTTGTCGTACTCGCCGAAGTCCAGGACACCGACGAGATGGGGGTGGTTGAGACGCCCGGCGGTCTGGGCCTCCAGACGGAACCGGGAGGCCGCCGTGACGTCGGTGTCCTGGGGCAGCAGCAGCTTGACGGCCACCGCTCTGGCGAGCGTCTCGTCGTACGCGCGCCAGACCTCTCCCATTCCACCGCGTCCGATCTCAACATCCAGCCGGTAGCGGCCCGCTAGCAGCACTCGTCCTCGTCTCATGCGTGGGGGAAGGTACGTCGCCGCATGCCGAACTCCCCGTTTTGAGGCGGGGGTTGGTGGGGAACGTCGCAGCCGACCCAGGATACTGGCGCCGCGTGACCAATGATCTCCGCAGCGGGGGAGAGAGACGGTACGGTCGCGGAAATCCGGGAGCGGAGGAGTCGCCCGGCGGGGTGACGGTGCGGTGCGCGCGGTTGCCGGGGGTGTCCTGCGCGCGCCTCGGGGCGCCGGGGGCCGTCTGCTGGTGCCTGGGCGTGCCGGATCAGGCCGCCTCGTCCGCCTCCTCCGCCCGCTCCTCCCGGCGCGGCAGCAGAGCCACCGTCAGGGCCGGCACGGCCGCGAGGACCAGCCAGGGCACGGCGGCCGGGAGGCCGAGGTCGAGCAGGGAGCCGGTGGCCGCGCTGCCGGCCAGGACGATCAGGCCGGAGACGGAGGACAGCGCGCCCATGTAGAGGCCGATCCGGCCCTCCTCGGCCAGGTCGGGCACCCAGGCGCGGGCGGCGGGCACGACCAGCATCTGTCCCACGGTGAGCAGCACGACGAAGCCCGCGGCGGGCAGCAGTCCGGCGGCTCCCGTCCAGCCCGCGGGGCGCGCCGCGGCCACCACCGCGAAACCGGCCGCGATCAGCAGCAGCCCGGCCGTCATGGAACGGCGCAGGTCCAGCCGGTCGCCCGCCCAGCGGGTCACCGGCAGCTGGGTGAACACCACCAGCACCGAGGACAGGGCGAACAGCCAGGACAGCGGCGCCTGGGAGCCCGCCGCGCGCTGCACCTCGTCCGGCAGCGCCAGATACAGCTGGTTGTAGGCGAGCAGGTACGAGCCGTACGCCCCGCACAGGGCCAGGAAGGGGCGGTTGCGCAGCAGCAGGCGCGCCCCGCCCCGTTCCCGGATACGGACCCGGCCCGGGATGTGCTGCGGCATCAGCCACAGATGCCCGGCCAGGACGAGCACGAAGACCGCCGCGCCGGCGAGGCACGCGGTGCGGAAGTCGACGGCGAGCAGCAACCCGCCGAGCAGCGGTCCGACGAAGGCCCCGGCCTGGCCCGCGACGCTGAACAGGGCCAGGAGACGCGTGCGCGAGCCGTGCCCCTCCTCCTCCCAGACCACCGCCTGGCGGGCCACCTCGGACTCCACGGCCGGAGAGAACAGCGCGGCGGCGAAACCGATCACCAGCACGGCGCCGATCACGGCCCAGCTCGCCTCCGCGTATCCGAGCCACGCGAACCCGGCGATCCGCAGCACACAGCCGGCCAGCACGACCGGCCGCACCCCGAACCGGTCGACGAGCGAGCCGCCGACCACGAACAGTCCTTGCTGGCTGAAGGTGCGCAGCCCGAGCACGAACCCGACCAGCCAGCCCGCCATGCCGATCGCGGTGCCCAGGTGCTCGGCAAGGAACGGCAGGACGGCGTAGAAACCGACGTTGAAGGCGAGCTGGGTCAGGATCAGCAGCCGCAGCAGCGGCGACAGCTCCTTCCAGAGCCGCCAGGTGCTCTCGCGCGGGGTCTTGGACGTACGGGCGGCCCGGCGGGCCGGCACGCGGGAGACGGGGTCGGTCATCGTTCTTCCGCCGGTGAGGTGGACACAGGGGTGGACACGGGGGCCAGGAGGGCGTCGGGGCTGTTCCGCCGCCGCTGCGGGGGCATGACCCGCTCCCCGGGGGACCCGGACGGGCCCTCGGGCCGGCCGCGCCGCCGGGGCAGCCGTACGCCGCCTGCGGCCGTCACCGCGAGCGCCCCGAGCAGGGCGAGCACGGCGGCGGGGAAGAGGACGGCCCACGGGGCGCGCTCGGCGTACGGCTGGTTCTCGGCGAGCAGCAGGCCCCACTCGGGGGACGGCGGCTGGGCGCCCAGGCCGAGGAAGCCGAGGGCGGCGAGGCTCAGCGCGATGCCGGGCAGCCGGAGCAGGGCGTGCCGGGCCACCGGCGACAGCACGGCGGGCAGCAGTTCGTGCCAGAGCAGATACCAGCGGCCGGCGCCCAGGGCGCGGGTCGCGGCCAGGTGGGTGGTCGCGCGTTCCTGCCGCAGCAGGGAGGACGTGTGGGCGGCCAGCGGGGACCAGGCCACGACGCCCACGGCGAACGCGGGCGTCCAGGGCCCGCTGCCCGCGACGCCGGAGACGAGGAGTCCGGCCAGGACGGGCGGCACGGCGCTGACGGTGTCGACCAGCGGCCCCGACAGCCTCGGCAGCAGCCCCAGCAGCAGCCCCGCGACGAGTGCGGCGGCGCTCACCGCGAGGGCGATGCCGAGCGTGGTCAGCGCGCCGTGCGAGACCCGGGCGAGGACGTCCCTGCCGAGCGCGTCCGTCCCGAACGGATGCGCCAGGGAGGGGGGCCGCAGCCGGGCGAGGGTGTCCAGGGCGAGCGCGTCGCGGGGCAGGCCGAATCCGATGACGGCGGCGAGCAGCGCCCCGTAGAGCAGCGGCAGGGCGCGGGGGGCGGAGGGGCCGGGGCGGTGCAGGGAGTGCAGGGCGCCGTCGCGCAGCGCGGGCCCGATGAGCAGCCGGGCCGACAGCCGGGCGAGGACCCCGGCGAGAGCCGCGACCAGGACGAGGGCGAGGGTGCCGGTCTGCAGGACGGGCAGGTCCTGGGCGAGGGCGGCGTGCAGGGTGAGCCGGCCCAGGCCCGGTATGTCGAAGATCTGCTCGACGGCGACCGAGCCGCCGGTCAGGCCGACCACGAACAGGCCCAGGTTGGGCAGCAGTCCGGGCACGCAGCGGCGCACCGCCTGCCGTGCCACGGACTTCGGCGGGACACCGCGTGCCGCGGCCGCCTGGGCCCACGGTTCGGCGAACGCGCTGGGCAGCAGGTCGTCCAGCATCCGTCCGAGGATCGCCCCGGCGGGCAGACCGAGGGCCAGTGAGGGCAGCACCATCCACTGCGGCCCGTACCACCCGAGGGCGGGCAGCCAGCCCAGCTGGACGCCGATCACCGAGGCCAGCACGGAGGCGACGAGGAACTCGGGCAGTGCGGCCAGCACGGCCGACGCGGTGCCGCCCGGGCCGCGTGCGGCGAGCCGCCCCCGCGAGCCGAGCCGGAGTGTGCGGGCGCACACCGCCGCCACGGTGCCCGCCGCGACCAGGAGGGCCCCGGACATCAGCAGCAGCGAAGCGCCGAGCGCCTGCACCACGCCGGGCAGCACCTGGCCGCCGGACACCCACGACGTGCCCGCGTCCCCGTGCAGCAGCCCGCCCAGCCAGCGGCCGAGCAGCACCAGCGGGCCGTCGTCCAGCCCGAGTTGGTCGCGGATGGCGCGCAGCGTCTCGGGCGTCGGGTCACGGTCGGCCGAGCGGGCCTTGAGCACCGTCAGCGCCGGGTCCGTGCGTGACAGCCACGGCAGCAGGCCGATCGCGCCCACCAGGGCGGCCATGAGCACGGCCCGCCACAGCAGCGTCGGGGCGCCGCCCCGCGCGAGGACGCGCAGGGCGGCCAGGCCCTTGGTCAGGGGTGAGGTCGAGGTGTTCAGTGTCGTCCCCGTGGTGTTCAAGCGAAGGGAATCTCGAAGTGCACCACGCCGTTGCCGCCGCCGGGCACTTCCTCCCGCTCGTCGCAGACCACCTTGCCCAGCGTCCCCCACAGGCCCATCGCGCCGGGCGAGTGCGGATACGTGTGGAGATACACGGAGCGGTAACCACCGTCGGCCCGGGCGAAGTCGACCAGGCCTGTCACCAGCCGCCGGGCCAGTCCGCGCCGGCGGTGTGCGGGGGCGACGTACAACCGCCGCAGCTGCGCGGTCTCGCCCGAGGGGTACCGCTCGGCCAGCCAGCGCGGGTTCGGCGGATGAACCGGCCCGCGCGCGTCCAGCGCCCCCGTGGCCGCCACCGTCCCGTCCCGCTCGTCCACGGCCACCAGGAGGGTGTGCCGCGGTGGTTCGACGTAGAACGGCACCGGGTCGATGATGTCGGCGTGCCAGAGCGGCACATAGCCGGTGTCGAAGTCTCGGTACACGGCGTCCAGCATCACCACCCGCGCCCCGTCGATGTCCGCAGGCGTGGCTTCCCTGATGCTGTAGTCGTGCATTTGCGCATCATATGCAAATCAGATGAACGCTCATTCAGGGGCCGCTGATGTGGTTCCGGGGGCCGCCGACGTGATCTGGCTCAGCACGCACCGCCAGCGCCCGTCCCGCTTCACGAACACGTCCGTCGTCCACTCGTCGGCGTCGTAGCGCTCGCCCTGGTAGTGGGCCGTGTTGGTGACCCGTCCGGTGACCACGGCCGTGTCGCCGTAGACGCGGACCCGGGGCCGGGTCCTGAGGTCCATCGCGGAGTGGGTGAGTTCCCCGGACCGGACGAGGGAGAGGAACCTCTCCTTCGGGTCGATCCCCGACTCGGAGACGATCACCCACTCGTCCGCCATGAAGCCCGCGATGCGTGCGGGGTCGTTGGCGACGATCGCCGCCGCCCAGTCCCGCGCCAGACCGGCGAACTCGCGGACGGTGTCCTCGCCGGGTTCCTGAGCCGCCGCTTCGGGATCCTGGTTCATGTCGCGACCGTAGCGCGTCAAGGCCGCGATCCGGGGTGTTCAGCAGTCCGGGTGATCTCGCGCGTCCCGGGCGCCGTCGGGGGAAAAGGATGCGGTCGTCGTTGCCCGGCAGTCCGCCCCTCCGAAGGTGATCCCCTGTGTCCCTGACCGCCCCCGCCCACTCCGCCGCCGGCACCGCGCTGCAGACCCAGAGCCCGGTCGACATCCGTCCGGCGGCCACTGACGTTTCGGCGCTGCCGCCCCTGCGCCTGCGCCATCCGGCGCGGCTCGCCATGCGGCTGCGCTTCGAGCGTCCGAAGCGGCACCGGCCCGACTGCGTCCGGGCCGAGGAGGGCTCGGTGAAGGCCGAGCCGCCGCGCGGACAGGACTGCCTGATGGGCGTCGGCGACGCCACCTACCACCTGGAGGACATCCACTGGCACACGCCGTCCGAGCACACCGTCGGCGGGGTGACGTTCCCGATGGAACAGCACCTGAAATACGCACGGACGATCGGAGAAGGGGACGGGGACGCGACCGCGATCGCGGCCGGTGCGAAGGAGTACGCGGTGCTCGCCGTGTTCGTCCACCCGGGCGACGCCAACGGCTCCCTGGACCGGCTGCTGGAATCCGCCCGCCGGAGCGAAGACCCGTGGCTCGTGCCCGACGTGGAGATCGACACCCTGCTGCCGCCCTGCACCGAGTCCTACCGCTACCTCGGGTCCACCACGACCTGCCCCTACACCACCGGGGTGCGCTGGACGGTCCTGACCCATCCGGTCCAGGCGTCCGCCGCCGCCCTTGCGCACTACCGGAGCCTCTTCCCCGAGGGCAACGCCCGCGAGGTGCAGCCGCTCGGGAAGCGGCGCATCGCCGGGGACATCCATCGGTGGTGGTGACTCGTGCGGCCGAGGGCCGGCCGCACCACCCCGTGCACCGGCTGGCGGGCCGGTTCAGCCCTGGGCCGGGGTGAGCACCACGAAGTCCGCGTTGGCCGGGTCGAGGCAGACGGCCAGCCGGCCGACGCCCTCCGCGTCCTCGGGGCCCATCTGCACGCTGCCGCCGTTCTCCCTGACCTTGGCCACCGCGGCGTCACAGTCGTCGACGGCGAAGACCGGATGCCAGTACGGCCGCCCGTTCGCCAGCGACAGGTCCGACTTGCCGACCTCCATGAGGCCGCCGTGCATCCGCTCCTCGGGCAGTCCGGCGGGGGTGATGAGGGTGTACGTGCCCCCGCCGCCCGGCAGCGGCATGTCACTGAACCGCCAGTCGAAGAGCCCGCCGTAGAACTCCTTCGCCGCCGCCGCGTCGCTCGTGTACAGCTCCGTCCAGGACAGCGAGCCCGGCTGGTCGACCAGATCGAGGCCCTTGGTCGTCCCCGGCTGCCAGACGGCGAACTGGCCTCCCTGCGGGTCGGTGTACTGCGCCATCCGGCCCCATTCCTCGAGGTCCATCGGCGCGACGCGCACACTGCCGCCCGACTGCTCCACCGCCTTCGTCGTGGCGTCCGCGTCGGCGACGCTGTAGTAGAGCATCCAGGCCGAGCGCGCTCCCTCCTCGGTGAGCTTGCCGAGCCCGGCGACGATCTTGCCGTCCTTCCGGAACATCCCGCCCTCGAAGTCCTCGCTCTCGCCCATGGACTCGTAGTCCCACCCGAGCACGGCGCCGTAGAAGGCGGCGGCGGTCCGGACGTCCGGAGTGCCGAGGTCGAGCCAACAGGGGGAACCGGGGGCGAACTCCGTGGTGATCATGGCGATGCTTCCCTTCCGCAGGTCCAGTGTGCCCAGCGTGACACCGGGCACTGACAAGCGCCCGTCGGCCGCTCTCCGACGGGGGACCTCCGGTCGGAGATGGAATCATCGGGGTCGTCGGCCGGTCGGGTGGTCGCGGAGTTCGGTGCGGTGAGGGTGGTGGGCGGACGTGGTGGTCGGCTGGGAGTGGGACGACACGTTGTTCTCGGGGACCGCCGCCTACTACGAGCGGGGGCGGCTGCCGTACGCCGCCGGGCTGGCGGACGCGCTCGCCGAGGAGCTGCGGCTCGACGGGGAGGGACGCCTCCTCGACGTGGGCTGCGGGCCCGGAACCATCGCCCTGAGCCTCGCGCATCTGTTCGGCGAGATCGTCGGGGTGGATCCCGAAAGCGGGATGATCGCCGAAGCCGGGCGCGGGGCCGCCGGCCGGGGAGTGGGTGCCAGGACCCGGTGGGTACGGGCGCGGGCCGAAGCCCTGCCCGCGGGGCTCGGCACGTTCGACGTCGCCACCTTCGGCCAGTCCTTCCACTGGATGGACCGCGACCTTGTGGCCGCGACCGTCCGGGACATGCTTCGGCCCGGCGGGGCCCTGGTGCACATCGCCGACCTGAAGACAGAGCCCCGGACCGCCGACGGCATGCCGCACCCGGCGGTCCCCTACGCGGGGATGGGTGACCTGGTGAAGCGGTACCTCGGTCCCGTGCGACGAGCGGGCCGCGGGGTGCTGACGCACGGCACACCGGGCGCGGAGGACGAGGTGCTCGCCCGGGCGGGCTTCTCCGGCCCCCGGCGTCTCGTCGTCCCCGGCGGGCAGGTGCTGGAGCGGACCTGTGACGATGTCGTCGCCTGGGTGTTCTCCATGTCCTTCTCGGCGCCCCATCTCTTCGAAGGACACCGGGACGACTTCGAGGCGGACCTCCGGCTGCTGCTGCGCGAGGCCTCGCCGTCGGGCCGGTTCTCCGAACGGGCACCGAGCACGGAGGTCTTCGTGTGGCGGAAGGGCCCGGCCGCTGCCTGAACGAAGGGCCGGCCGCGTCAGTGGACGGACATACCGCCGTCGACGTAGACCGACTGTCCGGTGAGATAGGCGGACGCCGGGCTCGCGAGGAAGACCGCCGCGCCCGCGAAGTCCTCGGCCAGGCCGTTCCGCCCGATCAGCGTGCGGGAGGCGAGGGCGGCGACCTTCTCCGGGTCCGACGACAGGCGCTTGTTGAGCGCTGTCATGACGAAGCCCGGAACCAGGACGTTGCAGGTGACGCCGCGCGGCGACCACGCCTCGGCCTGGGAACGCGCCAGCGACTCCAGGCCGCCCTTCGAGGCACCGTACGCGCCGCTCTGCACGAACGCCCGATGCGCCTGCTGCGAGCTGATGTGCAGGATCCGCCCGAACCCGCGCTCCGCCATGCCGGGGCCGAAGCGCTGCCCCAGCAGGAAGGGCGCCTCGAGGTTGACGGCCATCGTGAGGTCCCAGACGTCCTCGGTGAGTTCGTCCATCGGCGGGCGCAGATTGATCCCGGCACTGTTGACGAGGATGTCGGGCTCCCCGAACGCCTCGACCGCCCGCTCGGCGGCCGTCCGCACACCCTCGCGGGTGCTCAGATCCGCGCCGACCCACGCGGCGCGGCAGCCCTCAGCCGTCAACTCCTCGACGGTCGCGGCCAGTCCGGCTTCGCCACGGGCCACGACCACGACGCTCGCGCCGGCGCGGGCGAGGGCACCGGTGATGGCGCGCCCGATTCCCGAACTGCCGCCGGTGACCACCGCGACGCGGCCGTCCAGGGAGAACAACTCGGAGAGATACGCCTGCGTCGACCGGGTGGGCTGTGTCGTCATGACCCGACACTCTAGGCGGATCGATCATGGGGGGAGCATGCGGGCTGACGCATACTGGCACGTCATGGACCACACCCCGCATCACCCCGAACGGCACCCGCGCGGGCCGGCGTCCTGGGGGACCGCGGTGAAGGCGACGCTGCACTGTCTGACGGGGTGTGCGATCGGCGAGATCCTCGGCATGGTCATCGGCACCGCGCTCGCGTGGGGCGACGTGCCCACCATGGTCCTGGCGATCGGGCTCGCCTTCCTCTTCGGCTACTCGTTCACCCTGTTCGCGGTCCTGCGGGCCGGCCTCGGCCTCAAGGCCGCGATCAAGGTCGCGCTGGCCGCGGACACGGTCTCGATCGCGGTGATGGAACTCGTCGACAACGCGATCATCGCGCTCACCCCGGGCGCGCTGGAGGCCCACCTCACGGACGGACTGTTCTGGTCCGCGCTGCTGGGCGGTTTCGCGGTCGCGTTCCTGATCACGACCCCGGTCAACAAGTGGATGATCGGCCGGGGCAAGGGTCACGCCGTCGTGCACGCCCACCACTGAGGTGAAGTCGCCCACGGCACAGGAGAGTCACCCGCGGCCGGTGAGCAGGCGTACCTGGCCGTCGGGGAGTTTCGGCCACCAGTGGTGGTAACGGCGGTAGACCTCGGTGTCGCGGCCGGTCAGGAGAGACGCCAAGGACGCGGCCTCTTCCTCGAGACCGTCCCACGCGGCGCGGGGCAGGTCGTGGAACGCCGTGGCCTCGATGCCGTCGTCGGTCGCGCGCCACACGCCGGCGACCCGGCCGTCCACCAGGAGGGTGGGCAGCACATCACCGTTGACGCGGATCACCAGACGGCGATAGTCCGGGGGGATCACGCGGCTGCGGTCGGCGTGGGCCAGGAGGACGCTGTCCCACATGGCCATGAGCCGCGGGGGCGCCGGGGTGTCCGCCGGTGGGCGTGGGGCGTCCGGTAGGTCGAACAGGACCGTGCCGTCCGGTCCGCGCAACTCCTCCACCGTGTCGGACAGGGCGAGCAGCACCTGCCGTACGGGCTGCCGCGGCAGCATCGCGAACTGTGCCACGTCCGCGACCGACGCCGGCCCGAAGCCCTGTAGGTAGCGCAGGACGAGCTGCCGCAGCGCCTCGGCGGCCGGCTCCCGGCCCGTCGGCACGGGACCGGTGCGCGCCGCGACGAACGACGCCCGGGTGCCGAACGACCACGGCCCGCCGGTCGGGAGGTGGAGCAGCGGCGCGTACCCCTTCAGCCCCCACCACGCGCCGGCCTTCTTGTCCGCGCCGACCCGTTCCTCCAGCCATGCCTGAAGCTCCACGGCCGTACGCGGCCGGTCGGCGAAGTCCAGCAGCTCCGGGACGAGTGCCTCGCCGTCGGCCGGTGTGAGACCCGCCGCGGCGAAGCGGTGGCCGAGCCGTGAGGCGTACAGCGTCTGCTGCATCGCCTCACGGAACACCTGGTAGTCGTCCCCGTGGACCGCGTGCAGCGTGATCCGCATCAGGGTCGCCTTGACCACCGCGCGCCGCGCGAAGGCGTCGTCCAGCTCGGCCGGAGAGAAGCCTGCCAGCCGGTTCCACAGCGCAACGTACGGCGAAGCGGCATGCTGCGCCTGGAGCGCCACCACATGCCGTACGGCCTCCCCGGCCTCCATCACCTCCCGGCCCAGCAGCATCTGACGGCCGAGGGTCGCCCGGTTGAGCTCCTGCGCGGTGATGTCCACGCCGGGGATTCTGCCGTGGCCCGACCGGAGGCATCGATTCCAGGACAGTGGCCTGGATCACACGTCACGGATTGAGTATCAGGGCCGGGCGATTTCCGTACCCAGGGGTGACGGGGCGGGGCCGGATGCGAAGATGAGGCGCCATGACAGCTGGGTGGTGTGCTCGCACGACACGGGCCGCGGTGTTCGCGGCCGTCTGTGTCGTGCTCGCCGCCCTGGGGCACGTCATGATGTCCGGCGACCATGTGCCCCTGTCGACACTGGTGGCCGGCTGGGCCGTGACGGGAGTGGCGGGCTGGTGCCTGGCGGGCCGCGAGCGCGGCCTCCGACTGGTCGTCGCCGTCGCCGTGATCGTCCAGACCGGACTGCACTCGGCGTTCTCACTCGTGCCGGCACCGGCCGCCGGCGCGGCGGGTGGCACGGACTCCATGGACATGCCCTCCATGGGTCATGGCATGGGAGCCATGAGCCACGGCATGGGGTCCACGAGTCACGAAATGGGCTCCATGTCCCCTCACATGGGGCATGCGGGACACGCCATGGACGGTGACTCGTCCCTCGGCATGCTCGCCGCCCACCTGCTGGCCGCGCTGCTGTGCGGTCTGTGGCTGGGCCACGGCGAACGGGCGGTCTTCCGTCTGCTGCGCGCCGTCGGCAGCCGGCTGGCCGCGCCGCTGCGGCTTCTGTTCGCCCCGCCCACGCCGCCGCCCCCGCCCGTGCGCGTACGGCGCTGGTCCTCGGATCGCGCGCCGCGCCTTCTCCTTCTCGTCCACGCGATCACCTCTCGAGGACCGCCCGTGGGGGCCGCTGCCGCCTGACGGCAGCCGGCAGTCCCGGGGCGGCACTCCGCGCGCCCCGGTCTCGGTCGTACGTCCGTGCGTCACGCCGTACGGATGCGGCCGTATCCCCGCTCACCGGGCCGCACGCGCGTTTCGTGTGCTCCCGGAATTCCGAGAAGGACACCAGGTGATCACTCCTGCCCTGCCCCTTTCATCCGAGCGAAGCCCGTCGGCCGACGAGTCGATAACCGCCTGGGCGCTGGCCGCCCGCGGCGGCGACTCCGCCGCCGTCGACCGTTTCGTGCGCGCCCTGCACCGTGACGTCATCCGCTACGTCGCCCACCTGTGTGCCGATCCGCAGGCCGTGGACGATCTGGCGCAGGACACGTTCCTGCGGGCGCTCGGCAGCCTGCACCGGTTCGAGGGCCGTTCCTCGGCGCGCGTCTGGCTGCTGGCCATCGCGAGGCGCGCGGTGGCGGACAGCCTCCGGTACTCCGCCGTCCGCCCCCGCCCGGCCGATCTGGCGGACTGGGAGCTGGCGGTCGAGCTCGCCCAGCCGCGCGGCCTGCCCGGCTTCGACGACGGCGTGGCTCTGGCCGAGCTGATGGACCGACTGCCCGAGGAGCGGCGCGAGGCGTTCGTCCTCACGCAGCTGCTCGGTCTGCCGTACGCGGAGGCCGCCGCGCTGAGCGACTGCCCGGTCGGCACGGTCCGCTCCCGGGTGGCCCGTGCCCGGGCGACGCTCATGGCCCTGCTGGCCGAGGCCGAGGAGCCGTCGGCGCCTGCCCTGGCCGCGGCCTGACACATCCCGGCCTCGGGTGCCCGCCGGCTCGGTCGGCGGGCACCGGCCACCCGCAGACGGGTCAGGAGACCCGGGTGCCGTCGTCCAGGAAGTGGAACCCGGGCCGGGGATGCATCAGGAAGTCGTGATGCGAGATGTTCCAGGCGTAGGCGCCCGCCAGGGAGAACACCACCCGGTCCCCGGCCCTGAGTTCCGGCACCGGTACCCGGCGGGCCAGCACGTCCTTCGGGGTGCACAGCTGCCCCGCGAGCGTGACGGGCCCGCTGCTCGCCGCCGGCCGGGGCCAGGGGTGCGGCCAGGAGTCCACGGGCAGGACGGAGCAGGGCTGGTCGTGTCCCTTCGTCGCCGGGGTGCGCAGATGGTGCGTGCCGCCCCGGACGACGGCGAACTCCTCGCCGTGGCTGTGCTTCACGTCCAGAACCTCCGTGGCGTACCAGCCGCAGTACGCGGTGAGCGCCCGCCCCGGCTCGATCCGCAGCGTCAGCCCCGGATGCGCCTCGGCGAGCCGGGCCAGCCCCTCGCCGTACGCGGGCCAGTCGAAGCGGCGCTCCGGGTCGGCGTAGTCGACGCTCATGCCGCCCCCGACGTTCACCTCCGCGACCGGCACACCGAGCCCCGTGGCCCACCCGACCACGCTCCTCGCGACCTCCAGCAGCTCGGCCGCTCCCAGCCCGCTCGCCAGGTGGGCGTGCACGCCGCGCAGTTCCAGCTGCGGATACGTCCCGTCGGCGAGTGCCCGGATCACGGACCCGGCCCGGGCGGGGTCCATGCCGAAGGGTGTCGGCCGCCCGCCCATCGCCAGCGAGCTCCCGGCGAGCGAGCCGTCGGGCACCGGCAGGTTGACGCGCGGCAGCACCGCGACACGCCTCCGGGGCGCGACGCGGCGGGCCAGCTCCGCCAGCACCCGCAGCTCGTGCTCGCTCTCGACGTGGAAACGCCCGACGCCCAGCTCCAGCGCGGCCGTCACCTCGTCCGGCGTCTTGCCGGGCCCGCCGAAGGCCAGCGGCCGCCCCGGCACCGCCTTGGCGACATGCGCGAGTTCACCGCCGGACGCGACCTCGTATCCGTCGACGTGGGACTCCAGCGCCGCCAGGATCTCCGGCTCCGGGTTGGCCTTGGCCGCGTAGTACAGCTCGACCCGCCCGGGCAGCGCGGCCCGGACCCCGGCGGCGTGGGTGCGCAGAGCCGCCAGGTCATAGAGATAGGCCGGGAGTTCCGGGGACGGCAGTGACAGGGCACGCTCGCGCACAGCGGGGGTCGGGTGGGTCATCGGGAGCTCCGCTTCGCCTCGTGCAGCACCTCTTCGCCCAGCGGCGACGGCAGCCGGACGTATCCGGCCTGGCGGTCGGCCTTGCGCTCCCAGCGGGTGAGCAGGTTGGTCTTGGCGGGCAGCGGCACCCCGGCGAGCAGGGCGGCCAGGCGGGGCGGGCAGCCGTGCCGGTCGGCGTAGGCGCGCAGCGTGTCCCGTACGCGTGCCCACAGTGCCGCCTCCGTCTCCGGATGCAGGTCGGCGAGGGCCGCGAGCATCTCGGCCACGTGGTTGACGAGCAGGCAGTACACGACCCGGTCCCAGCCGCGCCGCGCGTCGTACGTCATCGGCCCGGCCACGTCCGGCGGCAGCGCGGACAGCGTCTCGGCGTGCTGCTCGGGCACCAGCTTGGTGCCCTCCAGGTCCCGGAAGAGGACCTGGGCGGGCCGTCCGCCGCCGTCGACGCAGAGCAGCACGTTCTGCAGATGCGGCTCCAGGACCAGGCCGTGGTCGAAGTAGGCGGCCAGGACGGGCGGCAGGAGGAGGTCCAGGTAGGCCGACCACCAGTCGAGCGCCGTGGCCGCGTCCGCCCCGGCGAGGAGCCGGGAGGCCTGGGCGGCACCCGTCGGGTACTCGTCGGCGACGGCGGCCGCGAGCAGGGGAGTGGTGCCCGGGGCGAGACGACGGGACAGGCCCTCGCGGACGATGACGCCGAAGCCCTCCAGCAGATCGCGGTCCGGTGTGCCGTCGGGGCCGGGCAGGGCGAGGGTGCGGTAGGCCGGTTCGCGCAGCACGGCACTGCCGGGGAAGCGCCCGGCCAGGTCGGACAGGGCCGGGGCCAGCGCCCGGGTGAGGGCGACCGCCCCGGCCAGCTCGTAACTGCTGTTCTTGCGCAGACAGTTGGTGATCCGCACGTTCAGGCTGAACTTCAGGAACGTCTCCCCGTCGTACAGCGTGCGCACGGACGCGGTCGCCGCGAAGGGGCGGCCGCCCGGTCCCAGGTCGAGGACGTCACCGCTGTCCAGGGCGGCGCGCAGCAGCGGGTGCTCCCGGAGCGTCTCGTACTGCCAGGGGTGGGCGGGCAGCAGCCGGTAGCCGGCCGGGACGTCCGGGCGCTGCCGGTCCAGGGCGGCGGTCGCCCACGGCTCCGCGCTCTCCTGCGCGATCAGGTGCTCCCGCACGGCGAGGTGCCGCAGCGGGAAGGAGGCGCCCGTCTCCGGGGCGTACGCGGCCCAGGAACGCGGGTCGCCGGTGCGGGCCTTGGGCGTGGGGTGGAAGCGGTGCCCGAAGAGCAGGGACTGCTCGGAGGCGAGGTAGGCGGCCAGCGGGTCGTCCGGGGGCTCCGGAACCTCAGGCAGTGCCGGCCGGGCGGTGAGCGCTCCCTCGACGGCCGCGTGGCTGGAGGCGACCTGCGTCAGGAACTCCTCGTTGCGCACGCCGGTGCGCAACGACAGCTCGTCACGCGCGTACTCGGCCAGCCGCCGCCAGTCCACGTCCGCCCAGCCGCCGGCCCGCTCCTCGCGCACCGGGCCGGTGAACCGGTGCGCGCCGAGCAGCGATGTACGGCGCAGGGCGACACACAGCAGCACCCCGCGGCGGGGCAGCCGCAGCAGCAGACGGCCGTCGGCGACGACGGTCTGCCGCTCGGGCCCGGACACCTCGCGCAGCAGACAGTTCAGCAGGGTGTGGGCCACCACATCGTCGGCGGTGGGCAGACAGACCGGGTCGGCGGTGCGGCGGGGAGATTCGGTCAGCGGGGGCATGGCAGGCTCCAGCGGTTGCGCGGGTTCGTGGGAGGAAGGGGGCGAGTACGGGGAGGGACAGCGGAACCGGCGGTCCGGCTCGCGGCTCTCACGGCGTACTCCGCGACGGCAGCAGGTAGTTGGGCCCGGTGGTGTAGTGCTTGTTGATGTCGGCGGCGCCCGACCGCTCCTTGCTGAGCAGCGTCCCGGCCGAGACCATCGCCTTCACCGGCAGTTCCGGGGCGTCGAGGACTCGGGCACGCAGGACGTCCCCCGCCTCGCCGCCCAGCCGCTCCACGGCCTCGGTCAGCCGTTCGCGCACCAGCCGCAGCAGCACGGGCAGCGGGGCGCGGCCGTGCCGGGCCAGTCCGAACGCGTAGGCGCCCGCGCACAGATGGACGGTGATGGTGGCGAAGAGGTCGGCCACCGGGCCGTCCTCCGTGCCGAGGACCCGGGGGTCGTCGAAGTCCCACCGGCCCGGGAGCCGTGCGTGCAGCCGCCGCGTGTCGACGCGCGGCCCGTCGTTGTCCTTGAACAGCAGGCGGAGGCTGCCCGGCCGCAGTACCAGGGAGATGTTCTGCTGGTGCGACTCCAGCGCGACGCCGTACCCGAACAGTGTGGTCTGCCAGTCGAACAACAGCGTCAGACAGGCGTCGAGCAGGGCGAGCGGGTCGCCGTCGTGGAAGCGGTCGGCGAGATGGTCGACGACCAGCCGTCCGTCCGGCGCCTCGGCGAGGAGCGCCGCCATCGGCACGACGACCGAGTCCTCGAGACCGGCCGGGTGGCGGCGGCACAGCACGGCCAGCAGTTCGTGTCCCGCGTGGGCGTACGTGGTCTCGTCGGCGTGCAGGATCGTGTCCCGGAACCGGGGCTCGCGCGCGACCACCTCTTGGACGATCCGCTGTCCGACGGCCCCGTCGACGAGTGTGCCGGGCTTGACGGACCGCTTGTTGCGCAGTCCCAACGAGGAGGTGACGAGGGGCAGTTTGAGGTGCAGCGCCGGGTCCGCCACGGTCGCCACCGTCCGCATGGACAGGGTGGGTACGACGTCGAGGCAGCCTTGTCCGGCCAGTACCGCCCGCCCGCGCAGGCCGGTGGCGCGTAAGGCCGCGTCGAGCGGAGGGCCGACGGCCAGCGGGTGCACCGGCAGGGCGAGGTGCGTGCGCTCCAGCCCGGCCAGACCGAGCCGCGCGGGCGTGGGCCACAGCTCGGGAAGCGTGCCGGTCAGCAGGAGCGCGTCCCGGGGCACGGCGAGCCAGCGCAGCGGGAACCGCGGATGGAACTCGGGTGCGTACGACCGAAGTTGCTCCTCGTCCAGCCCCGCCCGGCCGCGTGCGGTCGGGTACACCGGATGGTCCAGCCGGGCGGCGAGCGCGTCGAACGCCGTCCCGCCGCCGAGGCCGGTCCAGCGTGCCGGATCGGCGCCGTGACGGCCGGTCAGCCGCCCGGCGACGGCATCGCGGGTGTCCGCGTGCAGCTGTAACGTGGCCAGCGTCTGCCGGCACTCCTCGGCGAAGGCGTCGAAACCGGCCCGGTCCTCCGGGGCGGCGAGCGCGCGCAGCGCGTCCAGCACCTCTTCGTGCGACGTCAGTTCGGCGCCGTCCGGCGCGCGCAGGAGCAGCGGCAGCCGGGCGGTGTACCGGCACTGGAAGCCGTCCTCGGCGACCGGCAGCAGCAGGGCGTCACGACCTGCGGCAAGCCGCAGCCAGGGACCGTCCGGCCGGTGGACGAGCGTGCTCCGGGTGCGCAGCCCGACGACGTCCTCCCGCAGCAGCGCGCTCAGCACCCGGGTGAGCAGTTCGGCCGCGCAGCTGTCCGGCGCGGGTGGCAGTACGGTCACGCCCGGATCTCCCAGCGGAGGCCGGCCAGGAAATCGGCGGCCACACGGTCCACGGTGTCCTGGTCGGTGCCGGTGGCCCGCAGGACGCCGAGGTAGTCGCGGTTGGTGCGGTACAGCTCGTGCCGCTCGCCCACCGCGCGCAGCGGACGGTACGTCAGGCACACTCCGTCGACGCTGAGCTCGGTGGCGGCCGGGGCGTCGGTCAGGGTCCCGGCGCGGTCGGCGCACGGGTACTCCAGGAGGGCGGCGCGGTCGCGGCGGGCATCCGGATCGGGCGGGAGCGGTTCGCCCAGGTGGGTGCGGAGGATGTGCTCGAACAGCGGGATGCCGAGGAGCCGTTCGAGCAGCAGGTCGCACTGGTCGCCGATGGCCCGGTAGTTGACCTCGATGATCCGTGCCCGCCCCTCGTGCACCACGAACTCGGTGTGACAGGCGCCGAACCCGACGCCGAGCGCGTCCAGTTGGGCGAGCACCTGCGCGACGACCGGCTCCGGGTGGGCCGGGACGAACGTGAGGCGCTCCTCGACGAAGTACGGGAGTGGCGACAACGCGGTGCGGAAGCCGCCCAGGACGTGCCGGACCCGGCCGTCGCCCAGCGTCTCCAGCGTGCACAGCTCGCCGGGGAGGTACTCCTCGACGACCAGGGCGGTGTCCGGCCGGCGCTCCAGGATCTCCTTCGCGCGGAGCGCCAGGTCCTCGGGCCCCTCCACTAGCACGACGTCCTCGCTGGCCACGCCCTCACGGGGCTTGACGACACAGGGGTAGGGCGCGTCGAGCGGGGCCGGTGCGGTGAGTTCGGCCGACCAGACGGTGTCCGCTCCGGCGGCGGCCAGCCGGCGGCGCGTCTCCGCCTTGTCCTTGCAGCGCAGGGTGGCCCGCCAGTCCTTGCCGGGCAGGCCGAAGTAGGCGGCGGCCAGGGCGGCCTGGGTCTGGAGGTGGTCGCTGTTGGTGAAGACGGCACCAGGGCTGCCGTGGACCGAGATGCGCGACACGACGGCCCGGAAGTCCCGCACGTCACACTCCAGGACCTCGACGTCCGGGCAGGTTCTCCGGTGGGCGTCGGGCTGGTCGGTGAGGACGGTCACGTCCAGGCCCAGCCGGGCGGCGGCGGGCATGAAGCCCTCGGTGACGGAGTCGGTCGGATTGAGGGCGAGCAGGTACAGGTGCATGGCGGTCTTCCATCGGTGGGTCGGGAGCACGTCCGACGATCTTGTACCTTAGGTTAGCCTTACCTATCCAATCGCGGGTGGCAACTGCCCGTAGGAGTGATCGATGCGCACTGTCCTGGAGTCACCGCCGACCCTCGCCTCCGTCCTCGGTACCGCCTACCGGCGGCTGACGGGCATCTGCGAGGCGCTGAGCGTCGAGGTCGCGGACCCCCGGACGGCCTACGGCGAACAGGCGCTCACCGCAGCCGGGCTGACGTCGGATCAGTCCGCCCTCGACGCCTTCCTGAAGGCCGAGGAGACGCGCATCCGCACCCGCTTCGCCCACACCCCCCGCCCCCACGTCACCGCCTCACGCGCCCTGCACGACTACGCCTGGTCCATCGCCCTCCTGATGAGCGGCGTCTGGTACCTGGAACGCCGGGTGCCGCGCATCCGGCCGCAGTCGGTGCGCCTGGACCTCGAGGCCGGGGCGTACACGATCACTCCGGAGTCCCGCGTCGCCTGCCTGCCCGGCGACCCCGTCGCCGCGCTGCCCGGCGCGGTGACCGTCGCGGGCGAGGAGGCCCTGCGGGCCGAGCTGCGCGCCGCGGTCGCCGACCACATGCGCCCGCTGCTCACCGCCCTCGGCCCCGCCGTGCGCCGCGGACCGCGCGCCCTGTGGGGCATGGTCGGCGACGACCTCGTCTCCGGGATCTGGTACCTGGGCCGGACCCTCGGCCGCGAGGAGGACGCCGTACGCGCGGCGACCGCGCTGCTCCCCGAGCCCGTCAGCCCCTACCCCTCGGGAGCGGACTTCCGTCTGCTGACCGGCACCGACGGCCGCCGTCACACGACCCGCACCCGGGCCGGCTGCTGTCTCTACTACGCCATCCAGCCGGACGAGGCCTGCGGCACCTGCCCCCGCACCTGCGACACGGAACGGCTGCGCCGGCTGGAGGAGTGACCAGCCGTCAGTCTCCTGACTCCACCTCTCGCCAGAACGCGTCGACCCGCGCGTTGAACACCTCCGGCACCTCCTGGAACGGCTGATGAGCCTCTCCGGGCAGCACCTCGAACTCGGCGTCCGGAATGCTCTGCGCGACCTCCCGGCCGAGGCGCGGCGGCGTGGCGAGGTCGAGTTCGCCGGAGAGGACGAGGGTCGGCGCGGTGATGCCGCCGAGACGGTCGGACGTGTCATGGCGGCAGAACGCCGCGAGCTGGCGCTGGAAGGCCTCGGCGGACTGCGGGTGCTCGAAGGCCAGCGTCTCGTCGATGAGGCGGTCGACCAGGCCGTCGGCATGGGCGCGCGGTGTGTAGATCCACAGGTAGAACGCCTCGAGCATGGCGCGCTCGGTCGGAGCCCGCTCCACCATCCACTCCCAGAAGCGCGTCATCGCGCGGAAGTAGGAGTCCGGGCGAGCCGTCGTGCTCATCAGGACCAGGCTGCGGACGAGGCCGGGATGCCTCAGCGCCAGCTCCTGGGCGATGAAGCTGCCTCCCGAGAAGCCGGTCACGTGGGCGGCCGGGATCTGGAGCGTGCGCAGCAGCGCGGCGGCGTCGTCGGCCATCCGGGGCATGGTGAGCGGCCCCTCGGGCAGGGGTGTACGCCCGGCGCCCCGGTTGTCGAAGGCGGTGAGCCGGTAGCGGTCCGCGAGCCCGTCGAGCTGTGACCGCCACGCCTCGGCCGGGTCCCCGAGCCCCGAGATGAGCAGGACGTCGGGCCCCTGGCCCCGTCGCTCGACCCAGAGCTCCACGCCGCCGGCGTCGATCATCTCTCCCATGGCCGCCTCCCGGAGCGGGGAACCGTGGCCGTCACCCCCGCGCCGGCGCGATGTTCTGGTTGGCGTGGAACAGGTTGTCCGGGTCGTAGGTCCGCTTGACCCGGGCGAGCCTGTCGTAGTGGTCGCGGTACGTCGCCCGGACCCGCTCCTGGCCCTCGCCCGTCCCCATGAAGTTCACGTACGAGCCGCCCATGGAGTACGGGTGCAGCTCCTCCTGGTAGTCGACGCACCACTGCCTGATGGCCCCGGCGTTGACCGGATCGGGGTCCACACCGGCGAAGACGCCCGACCAGACCGCGTCCCGGTAGCTCCACGCCGTGTCGTCCGGGCCCACTCGGTGGGCCGCCCCGTCGACCGGGTAGAGGTGCATCAGCGAGAGCTGGGTGGGGTTGTTCTCGGCGTATTTGAGGTGCACGTCCAGGGCGGCGTCCGGGATGTGGTCGAAGAAGTCGCCGCGCCAGTACCACTGGTAGCCGGTCGGGATCAGTTCGTCGAACATGCTCTGCAGCGCGACGTACGGCATCGGAGTCGTGAAGTGGAAGGCCGGCGATCCGGCCTCGTTCACCACGGAGAGCGTCTCGTCGAGCCGGTCCAGATCGTCGGTGAGGCACCACACGATGCCGCACACCTTCCGCCCGTGGAGTTCCTCGGGGAAGGGCGGGCCGGGCGGGACGACGAAGACGTTGAAGAAGCCGTACACGTCCTCGGGCGCCCGCGGGAGGAACTCGCGGTACCACGCCAGCGCCTCGCGGGTGTGCTCGACCGGCCAGACGGTCACCCCGACCCCGACCGTGTCCACCGGGTGCAGCCGGTAGGTGAGGGAGGTCGCGATGCCGAAGTTGCCGCCGCCTCCGCGCAGGGCCCAGAACAGGTCCGGGTGCTCGTCCGCGTTCGCGGTGACGTAGCTGCCGTCGGCCAGGACGACGTCGGCGGCGATCAGGTTGTCCGCGGTCAGGCCGTACTTGCGGGTGAGATAGCCGTGTCCGCCGCCGAGGGTCAGGCCCCCGACCCCCGTCATGGAGATGATGCCGGTCGGGGTGGCCAGGCCGAAGGCGTGCGTGGCGTGGTCCAGGTCGCCGAGCTGAGCGCCGCCGCCGGCTTGCGCGGTCCGCGCCGCCGGGTCGACCCGCACCCCGCGCATCGGCGACAGGTCGATGGTGACGCCGTCGTCCACCAGACACAGGCCCGGGCCGCTGTGCCCGCCGCCCCGCACGGCGAGTTCCAGACCGTGATCGCGGACGTAGGCGACCGCGGCCATGACATCCGCGGCGTCCGCGCACCGCACGATGGCGGCGGGATGCTTGTCGATCATCGCGTTGTAGATCTTGCGGGCCTGGTCGTAGTCCGCGTCCCGTGGGCCTATGACCGGCCCTCGCAGCGTGGTCCGCATGTCTTCCAGGGTGGCGCTGTTCATGACGATCTCCTCGGGACGCGTGCCCGTGCTGATATCACCAGCCTCCCGCCGACCGCGCGGCTGTGCATGTCCGGCGGAGAGCCACCGCCCGGCTGTCCGCGGACTCAGGTCAGGGTGACCTCCACCGGCAGCTTCTTGATCCCGTTGACGAAATTGGACCGCACTCGCGGCACGTCACCGGCCAGGCGGATGTCCGCCAGGCGCGGGATCAGCTCCTCGAACATGATCCGGATCTCGGTGCGCGCGAGGAGGTTGCCCAGGCACAGGTGAGGGCTGCCCTTGCCGAAGGTGACATGGTCGTTGTCGCGGCGCGTGACATCGAAGTCGTAGGGGTTGCCGAAGGCCTCCTCGTCGCGGTTGCCGGAGGCGAACCACATCACGACCTTGTCGCCCTCCCTGACCAGCCTGCCGCCCAGTTCGACGTCGCGCGTGGCGGTGCGGCGGAAGTGGTAGACGGGGGAGGCCCAGCGCAGGAACTCCTCCACCGCGACCGGGATCAGTGAGGGGTCCTGCTGGAGGCGGTCCAGCTGCTCGGGGTGCTGGATGAGGGCCAGCATCGAGTGGGAGATGGTGTGCCGGGTGGTCTCGTTGCCGGCGACGACCAGGAGCAGGAAGTAGTTGTCGAAGTCCTGCGGGGAGAGCGGCACACCGTCCCGGGGGGTGGTGTTGACCAGCCGGGACACCAGGTCGGTGCCGTCGCCGCCGCGTCGCCGCCGCGCCAGCTCCCGGCCGTACTCGAAGACCTCCAGCGAGGCGGGGGAGCGGAACGGCAGATCGCGGTACCGCTCGCTCTCCTCGCTGTGCAGCAGGACGTCCGCGTAGTCGGGGTCGGTGTGGCCGATGATGCGGTTGCCCCAGTCGATCAGCCGCTGGTTGTCCTCCGGGGGCACGTCCAGCAGCCGGGCCAGGACGTTGATCGGGAAGTCCGCCGAGACGTCCTCGACGAAGTCGAAGCGGCCCTTGGCGAGCGCGGCGTCGAGGGTGCGTGCCGTCAGTCCGCGCAGGAAGTCGGTGTAGCCGCCGATCACGTTCGCGCCGAACTGCCGCTGGATCAGGCTGCGCAGCGCCCGGTGCCGGACCCCGTCCAGTTCGAGGATCGAGGCGCGTTTCTTGATCTGGTCGTCGTCGACCTCCTCCAGGTTGACGAACCTCGTCGACGTGAAGGTCTCCGCGTCGCGGTCGACCCGGACGATGTCCTGGTGCCGGGTCACCGCCCAGAATCCGGAGTTGGGTGCCTCCTCGGGCTGCCAGTGCACGGGGTCCTCGTGACGCAGGGTGTGGAACATCCGCCAGGGCGTGACACCGTCCGTGAAGCGGTCCAGGTCGGCGAGGTTCACGTCGGCCAGGGGCAGCGGCTCGCGCAGGGCGTCGGTCGGGGTCTCGGTGGTCATCGAACAGCTCCTCGGCGTCACAGCGGGCGTCACAGGTGGTAGGCGTACTCGGTGAACTCCCAGTCGGTGACGTGCCGGTGGAAGCGTTCGACCTCGTCGCGCTTGTAGGAGAGGAAGGACGTGGTGAAGCCCTTGCCGAGCAGGTCGGTCAGGGCGGTGTCCGCCTCCAGCGCGTCCAGCGCTGCGGACAGGGTCTGGGGCAGGGCGGCGGACCGGGAGGTGTCGTAGCCGTAGCCCTCCAGCGGGGCGGGCGGCTCCTCGCCGGCCAGGACGCCCAGGAGGGCGGCGGCCGTCGTGGCGGCGATCGCCAGATAGGGGTTGGCGCTCGCGTCGCCCAGCCGCAGTTCGAGCCGGGCACCCGAGCCGCGCTCGGGCGGGACGCGCACCATGGCGCTGCGGTTGTCCAGCCCCCAGTCGATCAGCCAGGGCGCGAGGGTGTCCGGCCCGAAGCGCTTGTACGAGTTGACGGTGGGGTTGAGCAGCGCGGCCAGGGCGGGGGCGTGGGCGAGGACACCGGCGATGGCGTGCCGGGCGACGGCGGACAGGCCGTACGCCCCCGACGGGTCGTCGAAGGTGTTGCCGCCCTGGTCGTCCTCGCCGGAGAGGTGGAGGTGGAAGCCGGAGCCGCCCGCGTCGTTGAAGGGCTTGGCCATGAACGTGGCCAGGCGGCCCTCCTTACGGGCCAGTTCCTTGATCGCGGCCTTGAAGCGGAAGGACCGGTCGGCGGCCGAGAGGGCGTCGGAGTGCGCCAGGTTGATCTCGATCTGGCCGCCGTCGAACTCGTGGTTGCCGCTGATCGCCCCGATCCCCAGGTCGCGTACGTGGCGCAGGGTGCGCAGCAGGTGGTTGCCGGGGTCGGCGCGCAGCCCGGCGGTGTAGACGACGCCCGGCTCGGGCGCGTAGCGGCGCCAGCCGCCGGACGGGTCCTGCTCACACAGGAAGTACTCCAGCTCGGGCCCGACCACCGGCCGCAGCCCGTGCTCGGCGCACCGGGCGAGGACGGCGCGCAGCAGGTCGCGGGGCGACTCCGGGGCGGGCGCGCCGGTCGCCGGGTCGACGACCTCGCCCAGACAGGCGGCCACCCCGGCTCCCAGGGCAGGGGCACCAGGGTGCCGAGGTCCGGCCGTACGCAGATGTCCGGCAGCCCCGCGTCCAGCCCGCCGCTCACCGGGACCACGTCGCCCTGCGGGCTGGTGTGGTAGACGGCCCGGCAGAACGCGAGACCGTGCGCGCAGGCCCGGGGCAGCTCATCGAGGAGCACGTCACGCGCCCGGTCGGTGCCGATGAGGTCGGGATAGGTCACCCGGACCACGTCGATGCCGTCGGCGGCGAGCCGCTCCATGTGGCGGCGGACTTCTTCAAGGTCGTGAGCGCTCACCGTTGTCTCCTCGGGCGGACGTCGGGACACCTCCGGGGCACGGGGCCGGGGAGGCGGGTGGCGGGAGAGCGAGCAGGCCGGGCGCGGCGGAGCCAGGGACCGCCCGGTACTTTGTTTGATGCCAAACGGTAGGGGTGGGCGAGGGGGGCCGCAAGGGGGTGGGGGCAAGAATTTATCCATCCGGATAGCTATTGACCAGACCCCTGCCCCTGCCTACCTTGTTTGAAGCCAAACGAGTTCGGGGTGCGTCGAACCGCACCCCGTTGGCCGGGGCCCGGCCCGTCCGGCCGGGCCCCTTTCCCTCTCCCTTCGACGCCCTCACATTCAGGAGGACCGGCCATGAAGGTCGTCGTCGACATGAACAAGTGCCAGGACCACGGCCAGTGCGTCTTCGCGGCCCCCGACGTCTTCCACCTGGACGACACCGGCCGCCTGGCCCACGTCCCCGACCCCGACGACGCGCTGCGCGACGAGGTCGAGGAGGCCGCGGACGTCTGCCCGCTCCAGGCCATCCGGATCGAGGACTGACATGAGCGGGCGCATCGTCGTGGCAGGCGCCTCCCTGGGCGGCCTGCGGGCGGCCGAGCAGCTGCGCACCGCCGGCTGGACCGGCGGCATCACGGTGCTCGGCGACGAGCCGCACCCGCCGTACAACCGGCCCCCGCTGTCCAAGGAGGTCCTCGCGGGCAAGGCGGCCTTCGCGTCGCTGGCCTTCACCCCGAAGGCATCCGTGGCGGACGTGGAGTGGCGGCTGGGCACGAAGGCGGTCGCGGCGCGGCTCGCCGAGCGGACCGTCGAACTCGACGACGGCTCGGTGCTCTCCTACGACGGTCTGGTCGTCGCCACCGGCATGCGGCCCCGCCGGCTGCGCTGCCCCGGCCCGCTCGCCGGCCGCCACACCGTCCGCACGATCGACGACGCCCAGGTCCTGCGGGGCGAACTGACCCGGCCCGGGGTGCGGGTGGTCGTCGTTGGTGCGGGGTTCATCGGCTGCGAGGTCGCCGCGACGGCTCTCGGGCTGGGCGCGGCCGAGGTGACGGTCGTCGACCCGCTGCCCCTGCCGATGGTCGGGCCGCTCGGCGAGCTGCTCGCCCGCGCGCTGCTGCGGCGGCACGAGGAGCGCGGGGTCCGCTTCGCGCTCGGTGCGGGTGTCGCCGGGTTCGAGGGGCGGGACCGCGTCACCGGTGTCGTCCTGGGTGACGGCTCCGTGCTTCCCGCCGACGTGGTGGTGGAGTCCGTCGGCTCGGTCGCCAATACGGAGTGGCTGGACGGCAACGGGCTTGACCTGGACGACGGCGTGCTCACCGACGAGCACTTGCGGGTCGGTGGCCGCCCGGACGTCGTCGCCGTCGGCGATGTCGCCCGCTTCCCCAACGCCCGCTACGACGGGGTGCCGCGCCGGGTCGAGCACTGGTCCGTCCCGGCCGACTCGGCCAAGCACGCCGCGAAGGTGCTGGCCGGTGGTGTGGCCGGCCTGACGCCCTTCGCGCCGCTGCCCACCTTCTGGAGCGACCAGCACGACTTCCGGCTCCAGTCCTTCGGCGCACCTGCCCTGGGGCTCGGTGACGTCCGGGTCCTCGACGGCGACCCGTCGGGGGACGTCCTGGTCGGCTACCACCGCGACGGACTGCTGGTCGGTGTCGTCGCGCTCGGCGGACCGGCCGTCGGCCGTGCCGCCGCCCGCTGTCGCGCCGAGCTGCTGAAGCAGCCCGCCCTCACTGCGCAAGGAGCCCTCAAGTGACCGTTGTTCAGGGGTACTTCCACCCCAAGACGGCGAGCGGTGCCTCGTCGCTGATTCCCGCGCCGCCGTGGCACTACTCCGGAGACCTGCTGACCGTCGAGTACCGGACGGATCCCTCGCGGGTGCGCGAACTGCTGCCCGATCCCCTGGAGTTGGCCGACGAGGATCCGGGGGCCGTCGCCCTGATCTGGGCGGACTGGCAGTCGTGCTCGGGGGCGGGGGAGGAGCTGCTCGATCCTGTGCGGGCGCAGTACAAGGAGGCGTTCGCGGTCGTGCGGTGCGCGTTCCGTGGGCGGACCTACTCGCGGTGCGTCTACATCTGGGTCGACAAGGACTTCGCGATCGCGCGAGGGCTGCACCAGGGGTATCCGAAGAAGCTCGGGTCCATTCATCAGACGCGGCCTCATCCGTATGGGCCCGCGCCGCGGATCGAGGCGGGGGCGCGGTTCGGGGCGACGCTGGCCGCGGCGGACCGGCGGCTGGCTCAGGCCGTGGTGACGCTGCGCGAGCCTTCCGAGAGCGGCGGCTTCGTCAACGCGCATCCCATGGCTCATCACCGGTGGTTGCCGTCGATCGAGGGTAAGGGGCTGGCTCTTGATGAGCTGATCGCGTCCGGGGCGGCTTCGTTCGAGGGTGGGCAGGCGTGGGTCGGTGACGCGGAGTTGGAGCTGTTCGAGGCGCCTACCGAGGAGCTTGCCCGGCTGGAGGTGCGTGAGCCGATCGCTGCGTATTACCGGCAGGTCGGGGTGGTGTGGGACGGGGGGCGGCTGCTTGAGGTCGGTACGTCAGCAGCGTGTGCCGAGTGAGGTTTGTGGGCGGGTGCGGGTCCGTCGTGATTGTTCGCGCAGTTCCCCGCGCCCCTGAGGACGTGCGACAGCCCCTCTTCTGAATGGAACCCTTCTCATGCCTGACAACATCATCGTCGCCGGTGTCTCCGTCGATGCCCGGCACTGGATCGGCGGGCAACGCGTAACCTCCGCCGATACGTTCACTGACCATTCGCCGATCGACGGCAGTGCTCTCGGCGAGATCGCCCGGGGCGGTCCCGCTGAGGCCCGAGCCGCCGTCGCCGCCGCCCGGGACGCCTTTCCCGCCTGGGCGACGACCTCCCGTACGGAACGCGCCCGCATCCTTCACGCCATCGCCGACGGGGTCGAGAAGCGGATCGAAGAGCTCGCGATCGTCGAGACCACCGACAACGGCGCCCTCCTGCGTTCCCACTGCCGGGGCGTGATGCCCCGTGTCGCTCACAACTTCCGGTTCTTCGCGGACTGGTTGCTGTCGCTCGGCCACGAGGACTTCGAGACCCGGGGGCACACCAACCACGTCAGCTGGGATCCGGCGGGGCCCTGTGTGCTGATCACTCCGTGGAACGCGCCCCTGATGCTGGCCACCTGGAAGGTCGCCCCCGCCCTCGCCGCGGGCAACACCGTCGTTCTCAAGCCGGCGGAGTGGTCCCCGCTGACCGCCTCCCTGCTGGCCGACATCGCAGCCGAGGCGGGGCTGCCGGCCGGGGTGCTGAATGTCGTGCAGGGGTACGGCTCGGAGGTCGGGGACGCTCTGACCTCGCACCCGGAGGTGCGCCGGATCAGTTTCACGGGGTCCGTGCCGACCGCGAAGCGGATCGCGGAGTCGGCCGCTTCGCAGCTCACCCCCTTGAGTCTCGAACTCGGGGGCAAGTCACCGCTGCTGGTGTTCGCCGACGCCGATCTGGAGCTGGCCGTCGACCTCGCCGTCGAGCAGTACGACAACGCCGGGCAGGTCTGTCTGGCGGGCACCCGGCTGCTGGTCGAGGAGACGGTCGCCGACGAGTTCACCCGCCGGTTCGTCGAGAAGGCCACGGCCCTGGAACAGGGCGACCCGCGGGACGAGGCCACCGACATCGGGCCCACCATCCATCCCCGCCAGCTGGAGAAGATCGACGGGTTCGTGCGGCGGGCCGTCGCGGCCGGGGCACGGGCCGTCGTCGGAGGGCATCGGAAGGACGGGCAGTACTACGCGCCGACCCTGCTCACCGATGTCGCCCAGGACTCCGAGATCGTGCAGGAGGAGGTCTTCGGGCCGGTTCTGACCCTCCAGACCTTCGCGGGCGAGGACGAGGCGGTCCGGCTCGCCAACGACACCCGTTTCGGGCTGGCCGCCACTGTCGCCACCGGCGATCGCGACCGTGCCGAGCGGGTCACCGCGCGGCTCGTCGCGGGCACGGTCTGGGTCAACTGCTTCTTCGTACGCGACCTCCAGGCACCCTTCGGCGGCTCCCGGCAGTCCGGTGTCGGCCGTGAGGGCGGTACCTGGAGCTTCGACTTCTACTGCGACCTGAAGAACACCGTCACCGCCCCGAAGGGATGGAACCAGGACCATGGGTGAGATCGTCGGGGCCGGGCTGCTCGCCCACGTGCCCACCATCGTGCTGCCCGAGGCGGATCGCCGGGAGCTGAACGAGGGCAAGGAGATCACCCTCGTGACCGGGCTCCGGGAGCTCCGCGGGGACGTCTTCGAGCGTGATGCCGCCAACGAGTACGACACCGTGGTCGTACTCGACTCCCACTGGGCGACCACCGTCGAGTTCGTCGTCACCGCGCAGGAGCGGCGCGCGGGCCTGTTCACCTCCGAGGAGCTGCCGCGCGGCATGTGCAGGATGCCGTACGACTTCCCCGGCGACCCCGAACTCGCCCACAACGTGGCCGGGTTCGCCGACAAGCACGGCACCTGGATCACCCCGATCGACGACGCGTACCTGCCGATCTACTACGCCACCCTCAACCTCTGGAAGTACCTGGGGGAGGGACTGCCGGACAAGCGGTGGATCACCATCGGCGTCTGCCAGACCGGCGACATGGAGGACCATCTGCGGCTCGGGCGGGCGCTGGCCGACGGGATCGCCGCCACCCCCGGGAGACGGGTCCTGGTCATCGCCTCCGGCGCCCTGTCGCACACTTTCTGGCCGCTGCGCGAACTGCGCGACCATGAGGCCAGCGACCCCGTCCATATTCGTACGCCCGAAGCGCGCGAGGCCGATGAGGAGCGGATCGCCTGGTTCAAGGAGGGCCGTCACGACAAGGTCCTCGCCACCATGGACGAGTTCTGGCGGTACAAGCCCGAGGCGAAGTTCTTCCACTACCTGATGCTGGCCGGCGCCCTCGGCGAGCAGGCCTGTGTCGCCCCGGCCCGGCAGTACGGCGCGTACGAGAACTCCGTCGGCACCGGCCAGGTCCATCTCTGGTTCGACCGCCCGGCCGGCGGCTGGACCGGGGACCACGCCACCCCCGCCGCAGACCACACCCCCGCGCAGGAGTCCGCCCATGCCTGAGTACCGCCGTATCCTCCTCGACGGTGCCGCCGTCCAGGTCACCGTCGACGGTGACGAACTCGTCGCCGGGGACGGCCGCCGCGTCAAGACCGAGACGGCACAGCATCTGCCGCCGGTCGTGCCGTCCAAGGTCATCGCCGTCCATCTCAACCACCGCAGCCGGGTCGACGAGTTTCAGATCGGCCTGCCCGGCACCCCCACCTACTTCCACAAGCCGACCTCCGCCCTCAACTCCCACCGGGGCGCGATCGTCCGCCCCGAGGGCTGCAAGTGGCTCAACTACGAGGGCGAGGTCGCCATCGTCATCGGGCGGACCGCGCGGAACATCGCACCGGCCGAGGCGGGGGAGTACATCGCCGGGTACACCGTCGCCAACGACTACGGGCTGCACGACTTCCGCGACACCGACGCCGGCTCCATGCTCCGGGTCAAGGGTTCCGACACCCTCTGCCCGCTCGGCCCCGGCCTCGTCACCGACTGGGACTTCCACGGCAAGCGGCTGCGGACCTTCGTCAACGGAGAGGTCGTGCAGGACGGCTCCACCGACGAGATGACGTGGGACATGCACTACCTCGTCGCCGACATCGCCCGCACCATCACCCTGTACCCCGGGGACGTCCTGCTGTCCGGCACCCCGGCCAACTCGCGCCCCGTCCAGCCGGGAGACGTGGTGGAGGTGGAGGTCGAAGGGCTGGGACGGCTCACCAACCACATCGTGACCGGCCCGACCGCCGTCCGCACGGACGTGGGTGCCCAGCCCACCGAGTCGGAGGAGGTGCTGTCGACCGCGCTCGGCGGCGACTGGGAGTTCCGTGGCATCCGGCCGCCGCGTCGCTGAGGCGGGCACCGGACGCGGTGTCTCCGACGGGGGCACCGGCCCCGTCGCCGACCGGGACGGCCCGGGTAGGGTCGCGGGCATGACCGAGCCCGCCGGCCGCCGCCCCCGCAAGCGCGTGAACTACGGCACGGGCCGCGAGGCCCTGCTGGAGGCCGCCGTGCGGGTCGTCGCCCGGGGCGGGCTGCGCAGGCTCACCTACCGGGCGGTCGCGCAGGAGGCCGGTGTCACCCACGGCCTGGTCGTGCACCACTTCGGCTCCCGCGACGCCCTGATCGAAGAAGCCCTGACCCACGCCATCCGGTCCTCCCTGAGCAGCAGCGCCCTGGAGCCCGGCACGGGCGAGGCCGCCGACTTCTCGGTGGGCCTGACGGACATGGTGGAGTCGGGGCCGGACCTCCAGGCGTTCCAGTACGAACTGCTGCTGGAGTCCCGGCGCCGCCCCGAGCTCCTGGCCCACCTGCGGTCGCTGTACGAGGAGTACTTCGACGCGACCCGGCGCGAACTCACCCAGATGCTGCCCGGACCGGTCGACGAGGGCCTGTCCCGGATGGTCTTCGCCACGCTGGAAGGACTCGTCCTGCACCAGCTGGTCTTCGGCGAGCGCGAGGTCATCGACGCGGCCCTCGACGAGCTGCGCTCAGTGCTGCGGCTGCTCGCCGAGCGACGGGGCGACGAGGCCTGACCTCTCGGCGTCCTTCCGCGCCGCCCCGGCCCCGAAGCTCTGGAATTCCTCGTCCCTCACCCCTTGCCAAACGGATAGTTCCGCCCCACGATGAGGCAACTCGTTTGGCCTGAAACGATCCTTCCTCCCTCTGGCAGGTGATCCGAGTGGACAGTCAGACGGTCTCCCCGCACCCGGCGAAACCGGACGCGCCCACCACAGGCACGCTCAAGCCCGACGCCCTCGGCGTCCTGGGCATCCTCTTCTTCGTCCTGTCCGCCCAGGCCCCGCTCACCGGCATCGCCGGCGCGGCCCCCATCGCCGTGGCGCTCGGCAACGGGCCCGGCGTGCCCGCCGCCTATCTGGTGGCGGGCCTGGTGATCCTGCTGTTCTCGGTGGGCTTCGTCGCCATGGGCCGCCATGTCGTGGACGCGGGCGCCTTCTACACCTACATCGGCAAGGGCCTGGGCCGGACCACCGGCACCGGCAGCGCGGGCCTCGCGCTCTTCGCGTACTGCACCATCCAGGCCGCCATGTACGGGCTCTACGGAGCCATCGTGAGCGGCCTAGTCGCCGGCCACACCGGCCTCGACCTGCCGTGGTGGGTCTGGACGCTGGTCACCATGGCCGTCGTCCAGGCGCTCGGCGCGGCCGGTGTCGAGATGGGCGCCAAGGTGCTGGCCGTCTTCGTCCTGGCGGAGTTCAGCATCCTGGCGGTCTTCGCCCTGGTCACCCTCGTCAAGGGCGGCGGCCCCGAGGGGCTCGGCCTCGCCGACAGCTTCTCCCCGTCCGCCGCCCTGGACGGAGCGCCGGGCGTGGCCGTGATGTTCGCTGTGGCCTCCATGTTCGGCTTCGAGGCCACCGCGATCTACGGCGAGGAGGCCCGCGAGCCGAGGAAGACCGTGCCGCGGGCCACCTACCTCGCGGTCGCCGTCGTCACCGGCTTCTTCGCCCTGACCTCCTGGATGATCATCTCCTCCTACGGCCCCTCCCAGGCCACCGCGGCCGCGGGCAAGGCCCTGGAGGGCGGTGACGGGGCCGGGTTCGTCTTCGCGCCCATCGCGGCCGAGTTCGGCGGCTGGGTGGGCGACGTACTGCCGATCCTGCTCGCCACCTCCCTCTTCGCGGGCATCCTCACCTTCCACAACTCCGCCAACCGCTACCTGTTCTCGCTCGGCCGCGACGGACTGCTGCCGCGCCGGCTGTGCGGACTCAACCGCCGCCACGCCCCCTGGACGGCGGGGTGCGTCCAGACCGTCCTGGCCGTCCTCCTCGTGCTCCCCTTCGCGCTCGCGGGCAAGGACCCGGTGCTCACACTGTTCTCCTGGTTCAGCGGGGTCGCCGTCCTGGCGATGATGCTGCTGTACCTGCTGACGTCAGTGTCCGTCGTCGTCTTCTTCCGACGCGTTCGTCTCGACACCCGCCCCTGGAACACCCTGGTCGCACCCGTCCTGGGCGCGCTGGGCATCGCCGGGGCGATCTGGCTCATCCTCGCCAACTTCACCACCCTCATCGGCGGCGACCGCACCACGGCCCTGTGGCTCACGCTGCCGGTCCCGGTGGTCATGGCGCTGGGCGTCGTGGCCGCGCGGGTGCGCAAACCGTCCGTCAGCACATCGACCTGATCAGGGAAGCCCCCAAGGAGGTTCCATGCCGGCCGTCACCCACGACGAGTGGCTGCGCCGCGCCAAGGCGTTCCAGCTCTCCGGCGCCCATCACCTCGACGGCGCCGACGAACCCGGGCACGGGGCGACGTTCCCGGTCGTGTCCCCACGGGACGGCCGGATCATCGCCGAGGTCGCCGACGCCGGCCCCGCCGAGGTGGACGCGGCCGTCGCCGCCGCCCGGCGGGCCTTCGACACCGGCCCCTGGCCGCGCCTGGCACCCGCCGAGCGCGGCCGGGCCCTGCTCCGCCTCGCCGGCCTGCTCGACGAGCGGCGCGAGGAACTGGCGTTGACCGTCAGCCTGGAGATGGGCAAACCGATCACGGACGCCGACGGTATCGAACTGCGCGCCGTCATCAACACCTTCCGCTGGTACGGCCAGCTCGCGGACAAGCTCACCGACGAGTCCCCGCACACCGCCCCGGACGCCCTCGCCCTGGTCACCCGGGAACCCGCCGGGGTGGTCGGGGCGGTCGTCCCCTGGAACTTCCCGCTGACCCTGGCCGGCTGGAAGATCGCCCCGGCGCTGGCGGCCGGCTGCACGGTCGTCCTGAAACCCTCGGAGCACTCCCCGCTCTCCGCCCTGCTCCTGGGCCGCCTCGCGACCGAGGCCGGACTGCCGCCGGGCGTGCTCAACGTCGTGGGCGGCGACGGACCCACGGCCGGCCGGGCCCTCGGGCTCCACCCCGGCGTGGACGTCCTGGCGTTCACCGGCTCCACCGCCGTGGGCCGCCACTTCCTGCGCTACGCCGCCGACTCCAACCTCAAGCGGGTCTGGCTGGAACTCGGCGGCAAGTCGCCCAACATCGTCCTGCCCGACGCCCCCGACCTCGACAAGGCCGCCGCCACCGCCGCCTGGGGCATCTTCTTCAACCAGGGCGAGATGTGCACGGCCCCTTCGCGGCTGCTCGTGCACACCTCGATCGCCGAGCGCGTCACCGAGGCCGTGGTCCGGCGTGCCCGGGAGCTACGGGTCGGCGACCCCCTCGACCCGGCGACGGAGATGGGAGCACTGGTCGGACAGGCCCACCTGGACCGCGTACGCGACCACGTCCGACACGGCGTCGACGAGGGCGCCCGTCTGCGTACCGGCGGCGAACGGGTCCTCGCCGAGACGGGCGGGACCTACCTGGAGCCGACCGTCTTCGACCAGGTCGACCCCGGTGCGCGACTGGCCCGGGAGGAGATCTTCGGCCCCGTCCTGTCGGTGCTCGCCTTCGACGACCTCGACGAGGCGGTCCGCCTGGCCAACGCCACCGAGTACGGCCTCGCCGCCGGCCTGTGGACCTCCGACCTGTCCACCGCCCACCAGGTCTCCCGCAGACTGCGGGCCGGCACGGTCTGGGTCAACTGCTACGAGGAGGGCGACCTGACCGTGCCCTTCGGCGGCATGAAGCAGTCGGGCAACGGCCGCGACAAGTCCGCCCACGCGCTGGAGAAGTACACCGAGCTCAAGACCACCTGGATCCAGCTGTGAGGCCGCTGATCGCCGTCCCCGCCCGGTTCTCCGCACGGACCTCCGCCCTCCGGTACGCCGCCGAGGTCACCGCCCGGGCCCTGACCGAGGCCGTCTGGCGGGCCGGCGGCGAACCGGCGAGCATCCACCCGGCGGACAGCGGCACCGCCGCCCGCCTCGCCCGCTTCGACGGCGTCCTGCTCCCCGGCGGCGGAGACCTCGCCCCCGCCCGCTACTCCGCCGCCGACACGCACGACACCGTCTACGACGTCGACACCCTCCAGGACACCTTCGACCTCGACGTCGCCCGCCACGCCCTGGAGTCGGGCCTGCCCCTGCTCGCGATCTGCCGCGGCCTCCAGGTCGTCAACGTGGGCCTCGGCGGCACCCTGGAGCAGGACATGGGCGGCCCGGAACGCGAGCACCGCCACCTGGTGCACCCCGTCACCCTGGAACCGGGCTCGGTCGTCGCCCGGGCCACCGGAGCCGAGAAGACCGACGTCTCCTGCTACCACCACCAGCGCGTCGACCGCCTGGGCACCGGCCTCCGCGTCACGGCCCGGGCGGCCGACGGCACCATCGAGGCCCTCGAACTCCCCGGCGCCCACGGCTGGTTCACGGCCGTCCAGTGGCACCCCGAGGACACCGCCCACGAAGACCCCGCGCAGCAGGGCCTGTTCGACGCGCTCGTACGGGCCGCCGCCCGGTGACGCCGCCGCGGGAGTCAGGCCCGGGGCCGCCGCCCGCTGCGCCGGGGCGCGGGCTCGGCACCGCCCCGCAGGGACTCCCGCCGCTCCTCGCCGTGCTCCTCCACCTGGAGCACCACGCTCCGCAGCCCCTCGGCGAGACTGCGGCACTCGGCGTCGCTCAGCCGGCCCGTGACGAAGGCCTCCTCCTCGTTGAACGCCGGAAAGACCCGCTGCATGAACGCGTCGCCCTCCTCCGTCAGGCTCAGCAGCACCAGCCGCCCGTCACTCGGATGACCGTCCCGCCGCAGCAGTCCCCGCGACTCCAGCGTGCGCACCACCCCGGTCAGCGTGCCCTTGGAGATCCCCGCCTCGTCCGCCACGTGCCGGGTCTCCGACTCGCCCCACACCCAGACCACCCACAGCACGACGAAGGCCGTCCAGGTCAGGTCGGAATCGCGCAGCACCGAGTTCTCCAGGTGCTGCCGCACGGCGGACGCGGCCCGGTGGATGTTCGCCACCGCCGCCATCTGCTCCCGGCGGATCGGAATGCCGCCGAGCTTCGCCGCCGCGAGCTTCTCGGCCTCGGTGATGGATCGGTGGCCCGGCACGGGCGGCTCCTTCGTCTGGTCGCGACGTGTCACGCACGGGCGGCTCACCCGGGCCGTCCAGTCGTTCGGACTCAAATTGTACGAAGCCGAAAGGGAAACCCGTCATGCCCAGTCCTCCCCGCATGCTCCTCGTCCTCAGCGAGAACTGGACCCTGACCGGCGGCCGGGCCGATCTGCCCGCCGCCGTCCGCTGGGCCCGCGAGGCCGAGGACGCCGGCTTCGACGCCGTCATGGTCAGCGAGCACATCGTCCTCGGCCCCGACGCGGCAGCCGCCGGCATCATGGGCAACCCCCGCGACTACGCCCTCCCGGGCAACCAGGACCCGCACACCCCCTGGCCCAACTCCCTGCTGCTGCTCGCCGCCATCGCCTCCGTCACCTCCCGGCTGCGCCTCGCCGCCGCTGCCGTTCTCGCCCCACTTCGCCACCCGCTGCTGCTCGCCCGTGAGCTCGGCACCCTCGACCTCCTCAGCGAGGGACGGCTCGTCGTACAGCCCACGGTCAGCTGGAGCGAGGACGAGTACGACGCCCTCGGCGTGCCCTTCGCCCGGCGGGGACGGCTCCTCGACGAGCAGCTGGAGGTCTGGGCGAAGGCCTGGGGCCCGTCCCCGCTGTCCCACGAGGGACCGCACTACCCCTTCCAGGACGTCTGGTTCGAGCCCAAGGCTCACCGTCCGGACGGTCCCCGGCTCTGGTTCGGCGGGCAGCGCCTGCACGGCCCCGTCCTGCGCCGCCTGGTGCGCTACGGCCACGGCTTCCACCCGCTCGGCCGGCCCACGCCCGAGGACCTCCGGACGCTCAAGGAGTCGATGGCCGCCGCCGGGCGGGACATCGCCGGTCTGGAGATGATCGGCGGCACCCGGGCCGTCTTCCCGGACGACCGTTCACCGGCGGACCTCGGTGCGGCGCTCGCCGTGATCCCGGAGCAACTGGAGCAGGGCTTCACCACGTTCTGTGTCAAGCCGAACCAGTTCATCGACGACCCCGAGGGGGTCGGGGCGTTCTGCCGCGAGGTCATGCGGCGCGTCGGGCGACTGACCTCCTGACCTCGTCCCTTCCGACCGCCACGGCCCGGATCACCGCTCGACGAAACGCGCGAGGTGATCCGGGTCCGGACGCAGCAGCCCGTCCCGGACCGCGAGCGCGGTGGCCTCGGCGCGGGAGGCGCAGCCGGTCTTGCGCAGCAGATGCTCGACATGGCTGTGCACGGTCCGCGGCGACAGGAACAGGGCCTGCGCGATGGCCTGGTTGGTCTGCCCCGTGGCCGCCCGGGTGAGCACCTCCAGCTCCCGGGGGCTCAGCCCGTACGGCAGCTCCGTGGGCGTCTCGTGCACCAGTACCGCCGCCGACGCGAGGCCGGGGCCCGGCGGGTGCCGGTGCAGGGCGACCCGCCGCCAGCCGCCACCGGCCGGCCACAGCAGCCGCAGCCGCCGCCCGCCCATGCCCGTGAAGGCGTCGAGCAGCGCACGGAAGGGTCCGTCGTCCCGCAGTACGAGGGGCCGGTCCCGGCCGGGCAGGTCGATCACCCCGCCGTCGCCGGTGACCAGGCTCGCCGCGTCCTCCCCGGCCAGACCGTGCAGGTCACCGGCGTGTGCCAGCGGGTCGGCGAACGCGGCCAGGGCGGGGATCACGGAGGCGAGCAGCAGCCGGGCGTCGGTGTCGTAGGCGTCCGCGCTCTCGGTGGAGAGATGGACCAGCCCCACCAGACGGCCACGGTGGCGCAGCGCTCCCGTGACGCCGTCCCGGAAACCGGCAGGGCGGACGCGCTCGGCGTAGAACCAGCCGTGCCGGAAGCGCGGTCCGGCGTCCTCGGGATCCTCCGCGTCCTGGGAGATGGACGGTGGCAGCTCACGCCGTACGACGTTGCGGTACCAGGGCGTCCCGACGAACTCACGGGCCAGGGCCTGCGAGGCCGCGTCGGTGTAGCCGATGCCCGCGACCTGCACGTGGGAGCCGGTCACCGGGTCGATCGTGAGCAGGGTCGCGGCGTCCAGCGGCAGGGCGCCGGCGAGTTCGCGCAGGGCCTGCGCGGAGGCCGACGCGGTGTCGCGCTCGCGGGTGAGCATGCCGATGCGGGCGGCTGCCGCGATCTGGTGGTGGCTGGGCATGACGAGCCTCCGGGCGGCTCGGGCGACGATGTCGTTTGGGGCCTAACGATAGGGCTCCGGTCCGTGCCGGACAAGGTGTTCACCGGGCCTCGCCGCGCCCGCGGTCGGTATTTGTACGGATGGTGCGCAAGGCCCGGCGGGTCTTTCCTGTTCGGCACAGCCGGACGCCCGCTCACACCGGGCCCGCCCCTCGGAGAGCCCTCACCATGACCCCACCCCCGTACACCGCCTCGCGCAGACGCTTCCTCGCCCTCTCCGCCGCCACCGCCCTGGCGGCCGCCGGATGCTCGGCACCGGAGAACACGTCCGCCTCGTCCCGACCGTCGGCCTCCGGCGGCACCCGCCTGACGAAGATCGGCCTCGACTACCCCTTCACCCAGCTCCCGCTCTACTCCACGCTGGTCAAGCTCTCCACCGCCCAGGCCGAGCGGCACGGCATCTCGCTGCTCACGACCAGCGACAACGCGAGCGCCGACACCCAGGCGAGCAACCTCAACACCTGGGTCGCCCGCGAGGTCCCGGCGATCGTGTCCTTCCCGATGGTCTTCGAGGCCGCCGAGCCCATCGCCAAGGCGGCCCTGGACGCCGGACTGATTTGGGTGACCTACGGTGGCTCCCTCCAGCACCAGAGCGCCGACATACAGTTCAGCTTCCGCGAGGGCGGCACCCAGCTCGGCGAGGCCGCGGCGAAGTGGGCCGAGGAACACCTCGGCGGCAAGGGCAAGATCGCCTTCCTCACCGACAGCACCATCGAGCTGGGCCGGGAGCGCACCAAGGGCATGATCGACGCCTTCACCGAGCTGGCGCCCGGCGTCGACGTCGTGGCCCGGGAACAGGCCATCGACCCGGACACGGGCCTGTCCAAGACGAAGGCGATCCTCGCCAAACACCCCGACCTCAACCTCGTCCTCGGTGTCACCGACGCCGCCGCGTACGGCGGGTTCAAGGCACTCCAGCAGGCAGGCCGGGAGAAGGATGACGCGAAGACCTTCGTCGGTGGGCAGGACGGGGCCGCGCCGTCGCTCCTCGCCGTCAAGCAGGGCACCTTCTACCAGGCCTCCGCCGCCTTGGCGCCGAAGGACATCGCCGCCGCCGTCGTCGAGGTGCCGCGCGCGGTCGCCGCGGGCAAGGCGAACCCCAGCGCCCA
The DNA here is from genome assembly GCF_055589465.1 of Streptomyces sp. NPDC041940. NCBI lineage: Bacteria > Bacillati > Actinomycetota > Actinomycetes > Kitasatosporales > Streptomycetaceae > Streptomyces > Streptomyces sp. NPDC041940. The sequence continues at coordinate 143,821 of NZ_JBVJBP010000006.1, read as the reverse complement.
GGTGCCGATCACGCTGGTCCGGCGTGGCGACGGCGCCGAGATCGACAAACTGCTCGCACAGAACGCGTAGGCCCGCCATGACGACCACGAACCTCCGCATCCGCGGCCTGACCAAGTCGTTCGGCGGAGTCCGGGCCCTGGACGGCGTGGACCTCACCGTCCCGGCCGGCCAGGTGCACGCACTGCTCGGCCACAACGGCGCCGGCAAGTCCACTCTCATCAAGTGCCTGGGCGGCGCCTTCCCGCCCGACGCCGGCACCATCGAGGTGGGCGGGACGACCCACACCCGCCTCAGTCCCCGCGAGTCGATCGCGGCCGGCGTGGCGATCATCTTCCAGACGCTCAGCGTGGTCGACGCTCTGACCGTGGCGGAGAACATCTTCCTCGGCCAGGAGTGGACCCGGTACGGCCGCATCGACCGGCGCGCCCAGGAGGACGTCGCCGCCGGGCTGCTGGAGCGGGTCGCGGCCCGGTGCTCCCCACGCGACCGGGTGGCGGATCTGCCCATGGGACAGCGGCAGTTGGTGGAGATCGCCAAGGCCCTCAGCCGCAGCGCCTCCGTCCTGGTCCTCGACGAGCCGACGGCCGCCCTGTCCGGGGCGGAGACCGACGCCCTGGCCGAACGCGTCGAAGACCTGCGCACCCAGGGGCTCGCCATCGTCTACGTCACCCACCTGCTGGCGGAGGTCGAACGGCTCGCGGACGCGGTGACGGTCCTGCGCGACGGACGGGTCGCGCACCAGGGCACGGTGGCGGGGCAGACCCGGGCCGAACTGGTCGCGGCGATCGCGGGGCGGCCGACGGAGGAAGTGCGCGGGCCCCGGCCCCGCCGTACGTCAACCGCACCCCGGCTCGTCGTCAATGCCCTGCGCGGCCCCGGCTTCGGCCCCGTCGATGTCACCGTGGGCGAAGGCGAACGCGTCGCCCTGTTCGGGCTCATCGGTTCCGGCCGTACCCGCGTCCTGGAGACCCTCTACGGCAGGCGGCGCGCCACCGCCGGATCGATCAGGGTCGGTGACCGTACCGTCGCCCCGGCCCGCCCGGCCGACGCGCTCGCCGCAGGGATCGCCCTCGTACCGGCGGACCGGCGCGCACAGGGCCTGTTCCCGTCGCTGTCCGCGCAGGACAACACGCTGCTGCCGGCCGTCCGGCCCCTGGCCCGGTACGGCGTGCGGGCATTGCGCACCGAGCGGCGGGTGTTCGAGGCGCTGGCCACAGCGGTGGGCCTGCGCCCGGCGCGGCCCGGGCTGCCGGCGGGCGCGTTCTCCGGCGGCAACCAGCAGAAGCTCGTCCTCGGCCGGTGGATCAACGAGGCCCGGCACGTGGACGTCCTGCTGCTGGACGAGCCGACGCAGGGCGTGGACGTGGGGGCCCGGCAGGAGATCTACCGGGTCGTGTCCTCCCTCGCCGCCGAGCGCGGCACCGCCGTGCTGTTCGCCTCCAGCGACCCCGAGGAGATCGTGGCGCTCGCCGACCGCTGCCTGATCGTCGCCGGGGGACGGATCGCCGGCGAACTCTCGGGCGCCGAACTCACCGAACAGGCCCTGCTGTCGGCCGTCCACACCCCCCTGTCCGCCGAAGGAGCAGCATGACCACCGCCGACCGCGTCCTCACGCGCCCCCGACTCCTGGCCACGGGCGGGCTGGACACCGTACGCCGCAACCCGCTGCTCGTCGTGCTAGTCGCGATGGTGCTGGTCTTCCAGCTGACCACGGGCAGCTTCCTCGACCCGGCCAACCTGAGCGGCATCACCACCGACGCCGCCACCCTCGCCATCGTCGCCGTCCCGCTGGCCCTGCTCGTCATCAGCGGCTACCTCGACCTGTCGGTCGGCTCCACGCTCGCCCTCGGCGGGCTGGTCGCCGGCTGGCTGGCCGGGCAGCACCACCAGTCACCCGCCGTCGCCCTGCTGGGTGCGCTCGCCGCCGGGGCGGCGGTCGGGGCGGTCAACGGCGTCCTGTGCTGCTACTTCGGCCTGTCCGCGTTCATCGTCACCCTCGGGATGCTGACGGCCGTACGGGGCCTGGCACAGCAGCTCTTCCCGCTGCCGCTGAGCGGCTTCGGGTCCGGGTTCGCCTGGATCGGCGGGGCGCGGATCGCCGGGTTCGCGGCGCCGGTCGTCATCGCGGCGCTGGTGCTGGCGGCGGGCACGCTCTTCCTGGCGCTCACCCCGGCCGGACGCCACGTCTTCGCCATCGGCGTCAACCGGGAGGCCGCCCACCTCTCCGGCATCCAGGTCCGCCGGACCCCGTTCGCGCTGTTCGTCGTCACCGGCGTGGCCGCCGCCCTGGCCGGGGCCGTCAAGGCGTCGGTGCTGGACAGCGTGGTCGCCGGAACCTCCGGGGCCGGGTTCGAACTGACCGTGCTCACCGCGGTGCTGCTCGGCGGAGTCGCCCTCACCGGCGGCACCGGCTCGATCCTCGGCGTCCTGCTCGGCGTGCTCTTCCTCGGCGGCCTGCAGAACGGCCTGACCCTGCTGAACGTGCCGACGTTCTGGCAGCAGATGGCCCAGGGTGTCGCGCTGGTCGCCGGCGCGGCCCTCGCGTACTTCGCACCCCGCTCGGGGCGCTGACCCACCTCCCCCCCCCCGAATCCGAGAACCCGAGAACCCGAGAACCCGAGAACCCGAGAACCCGAGACCCGAAGAGAGGTCACCTGTGAGCGACACCGCTCCCACCCTCGTCCTGACCGGCGGCCAGGTCCTCACCGTCGACGCCGGCTTCACCGTCGCCGAGGGTGTGGCCGTGCGCGGCCGCGACATCCTGGCCGTCGGCAGCGACGCGGAGATGCGCGCCCTGGCCGGACCCGGCACACGGATCGTCGAACTGGGCGGACGGACCGTGCTGCCCGGCATCAACGACTCGCACCTGCACGGGGCCGCCTACGGGATGACGAAACCGCCGTTCGCCATCGACGTCGGCCATCCGGCGGTGGGTTCCCTCGCCGACGTCGCCGCGGCCGTGGGCCGGGCGGCACGGGACGCCCCGGACGGCGAGTGGATCGTCGGCCTGGGCTGGGACCCCGGCTATCTCGCCGAGTGCCTGGCCGACCCGGGCCGCTTCCCGCACCGCCGGGACCTGGACGCGGTGGCGCCGCACCACCCGGTCTGTCTGACCGACTTCTCCTCGCACATGGTGTGGGCCAACTCCGAGGCACTGCGCCGCTGCGGCATCGACGCGGACACCGCGCCCCCGCCCGGCGGCGTCATCGACCACGACCCCGACGGCCGGCCGACCGGCATCCTGCGCGAGGCCGCCGGGCGCCTCGTCCAGGCCGAGCTGCCCGCCCCCACCGTCGCCCAGCGCCGCCAGGCCATCCAGGGCGTGATCCGCGAGCTGCACGCGCGCGGCATCACCAGCTACACCGAGCCCGGCCTCGGCCCCGGCGGCGCCGGAACCCTGTTCGGCGGCCTGAGCACCGAGAACTGGACCGCGTACGCCGAACTCGCGGCCGAGGGCGCACTCGAAGCCCGCGTCAGCGTCCTGCTCCTGCCCGCCCCCATGGGCGGTTCCGCCGCCGACGTCCGCAAGGGACTGGCCGAACTGCGCCGCCCCGAGTCGGCCGACCCCCGGCTGCTGCGGGCCATCGGCGTCAAGGTCTTCGGCGACGGCGTACCGCCCAACCGCACGGCGTGGATGAACGAGCCCTACCCGGAAGGCGGTCACGGCGCCCTCTGCGTGCACGGCGACACCCCCGCGCTCCAGGCGGACGAACTGCGCGAGATGATCCGGGTCGCCCACGAGGCCGGCTTCCAGCTCGGCGTGCACGTCACCGGGGACCGGGCCATCGACACGGTCGTGGACGCCTTCGTCGCCGCCGACACGGCGGCGCCCCGCCCCGACACCCGCCACTACGTCATCCACGGCGACTTCATCGGCCCCGGCAGCCTCGCCAAGCTCGCCGCGCACGGCTACGGCGTCAACATGAACCCCGCCATCAAGTGGACCATCTCCGACCTGATGGACGAGGTCGTGGGCCCCGAACGCTCGGCCTACCAGTGGCCGGTGCGCTCCGCGCTCGACGCCGGAGTACGGGTCTGCGCCAGCTCCGACGCCCCGATCACCGAGCCCGACTGGCGGCAGGGCGTGGCCTCGATGATGCTCCGCGAGTCCAAGGCCAGCGGCCGGCCCAGCGGCCCCGAACAGTGCGTGCCGCTCGCCGACGCCCTGCGCGCCTACACGGCCACCGCCGCCTGGCAGGACTTCGCCGACGACTGGAAGGGCACCGTCGAACCGGGCCGGGCCGCCGATCTGTGCGTCCTGGACCGGCCGCTGCTGGGCCTCGACCCGCACGAGATCACCGAAGTGCGGGTGGACCTCACCGTGTTCGACGGGCGGGTGGTCTTCGAACGCTGAGCCGCCGGCCGGCCACCCGGCACACGGCGTAGACGCCGAACGAGATCGTCGTGACGTAGGGGCTGATGGGGACGCTGCTGCCCAGCGCGAGCAGGATGCCGCCCTCGATCGAGGCCACGGCGAACAGCACGCTCAGCAGGGGCAGCAGCACCGGCGACGCGGTGACCCGGGCGGCGGCAGCGGCCGGGGTGACGACCAGGCTGAGCACCAGCAGCGCGCCGACGACCTGCACCGACAGGGCGACCGCGAGCCCGAGCACCAGCATGAAGCCGAAGGACAGCGCCCGCACCGGCACCCCGCGCGCCTGCGCCACATCCGGGTCGGCGCTGGCGAAGGCGAGCGGGCGCCACATGACCGCCAGGGCGATGAGCACCAGCACGGACGTGCCGAGCAGCCACGACATCTGCGGGGTGTCCACGGCGACGATCTGCCCGGTGAGCAGCCCGAACTTGTTGGCCGCCCGGCCCTTGTAGAGGGCCAGGAAGAGCACGCCCAGGCCCAGCCCGAACGGCATGATGATGCCGATCACCGAGTTGCGGTCCCGGGCCCGCGTCCCCAGCACCCCGATGGCCCCGGCCGCGAGGAGCGAGCCGGCGATCGAGCCCGCCACGATGTTCACGCCCAGCAGCAGCGCCGCCGACGCGCCCGCGAAGGACAGTTCGCTGATGCCGTGCACCGCGAACGGCAGGTCCCGCATCAGCACGAACACCCCGGCCAGCCCGCCCACCAGCCCCAGCGCCACACCCGCGACGAGGGAGTTGCGGACCAGGGCGAGGAGTTCGCCGTAGTCGGTGAAGTCGAAGATCTGGTGCCAGATCCCGGCGGCGAGCGTCATGCGCGCACTCCGTCCGCCTCGTGCGGCTGCTCGGGATGGTGTGCCGGTGCGGCCGGTTCGTCGGGCGCGCCCGCGACCACCACCCGGCCGCGCACCCGTACGACGTCGACCTGCGTGCCGTACAGCCGGGACAGCGACTCGGAGGTCAGCACCTCGTCCGGGGTGCCGACGCGGTGACCGCCGGGGGCCAGGTACAGCACCCGGTCGACCATGCCCAGCACCGGGTTGATCTCGTGCGTCACGAAGACCACCGCCGTGCCGCGGGAGCGGCGCCGGGCGTCGATCAGTTCGGTGACGGCCCGCTGGTGGTTCAGGTCGAGCGACAGCAGCGGCTCGTCGCACAGCAGGATCCGCGGGTCGGTGGCCAGGGCCTGCCCGATGCGGACGCGTTGCCGTTCGCCGCCGGACAGCATGCCGAGCGGGACATCGGCGTAGGACGAGGCTCCGACCGCCTCCAGGATCTCGTCCACCCGGCGGCGGACCCCGCCGGTGCGCAGCCGTGGCCCGAAGCGGTGCCCGTCGATGCCGAACCGTACGAGGTCCCGGGCCCGCAGCATGGCCTGGGCGGACAACGCGGCCTGCTGCGGGACGTAGCCGATCTCCCGGGCGGCGTCGCGCGCGGGGCGGCCGAGGACGGTCAGCGTCCCGGCGGACAGCCGCCGGCGGCCCAGCAGCGCCCCTACGAAACTGGTCTTGCCCGCACCGTTCGGCCCCAGCACGGCCAGGAACTCCCCGGCCCGTACGTCGAGATCGAGGCCGCTCCACACCTCGCGGGCACCGTACGACAGGGCCGCACCGCGCAGACTGATGACAGGAACGCCGTCCTGCCCGGATATCGCGGTCACTTGGCCAGCGCGCCCGCGAGCGCGTCGACGTTGGCGGTCATCCAGCCGAGGTAGCTCTTGCCCTTCGGCAGGGTCTCGGTCACGGGCACGACGGGGATGCCGGCCGCCTTGGCCGCCGCCTCGGTCCTCTCGGTCTGCGGGCCGGTGGTCTGCTCGTTGTAGACGAGGGCCTCGACCTTCCCGCCGCTGAACAGCGCCAGGTTCTCCTTGAGGATCCGGGGGGAGACGTCGTCACCCTCCTCGATCGCCTCGCTGAACTCGGCGGGCGTCCGGTCGACCAGGCCGCTCGCCTCGGTCATGTACAGCGGCACGGGCTCGGTGATCGCCACGCCCGCCCCGCCGTGCTCCTTCCTGATCCGGGCTTCCTTCGCCTCCAGTGGCGTGAGCCGGGCCTTGAAGGCGGCGGCGTTCTTCTCGAAGACGGCCGCATCCGACGGGGCGGCCTCGGTGAGGGCCGCGGCTATGCGGTCGGCGACCTTGGCGACGGTGGGGAAGTCGTACCAGACGTGCTCGTTCAGCTCGCCGCCCTTCGGCGCGGTCTTGCCGGACACCTCGACCGCGTTGATCACCTGGGCGGAGTCGTTGTGGCCGCCCTTCAGCATGCGGTCGACGAAGTCGTCGTAGCCGCCGCCGTTCTCCACGACGACCTCGGCCTTGGAGAGGGCGAGCTGGTTCTGGGGGTCGGCCTCGTAGGAGTGCGGGTCCTGGTCGGGGTCGTTGATGAGCGAGGTGACGTCGACTCTGTCGCCGCCGACCCGCCGCACGATGTCGCCGTAGACGTCCGTGGAGGCGACCACGGAAACGCGGGCTGGTGCGCTCTCGCCGCCGACGGAGTCCGAAGAGCTGCCGCAGCCCGCGAGAAGGGCGAGTGACGCGCTGGTCAGCAGCGCCAGGCGGCGGGACGTGGACAGGGTCATGGCTCCTCCAGGACGGACACGCACAGGGGTGTTCGGCAGCGCCACGCTAGATGGGAATGAATGTCAAGAGCGGGTTCCGGCCGAAGTCATGTGAAAACCATTGCCAATTGTTGAAGCGGAGATCTGGATCGGCTCTGGACTAGAAATCCAGACATTGGATGCGTAGTCTAAATCCATGCGAGAAACTCTGACCGCGGAACGGGATGCGATCCTCGCCGCGCTGACGCCGGTCGTCGAAGGAATCGCCGCGACCTTCGGGCCGGTCTGCGAAGTCGTGCTGCACGACTACCGGAGCCCGGAGAAGTCGGTGGTCGCCGTCGCCGGATCGGTGACCGGGCGGACGGTGGGCGGCGCGATGAGCGAGATCGGCATGCGCGTCCTCGCCGGGGGCGACGAGGCGGCCGATGAGCTGAACTACGTCACCCGCACCCGGAACGGGGCGCTCGTGAAGTCCTCCACGATGGTGCTGAGAGATTCCACGGGGGCCGTGTTCGGCGCGCTCTGCGTCAACGTGGACGTCAGTGCCGTCAGTCAGGTCCACGGCCTGCTCGGCGCACTCGCCGGAATCCGTCCCGAGCCGGCGGAGCTGCCGACCACCACCTTCGGCAACGACATCGACTCCGTGGTCGACGCCCTCGTCGACGTCCACCAGTCGCAGCAGCGGGGGAGCTGGGCGGAACTGGACCGCGCGGAGCGCCTGGAGCTGTTCGGCGGGCTGGACACGCGTGGCGTCTTCGCCGTGCGCGGCGCGGTCGAGCAGGTCGCTGCCCGGCTCGGCATCTCCCGCGCCTCCGCCTACAACTACCTCTCCCACGCCCGGGCCGCCCACGACACTTCCACCGGAGGAACCGCGTGACGACCACCACCCCACCGGTCGGCCTCGACGACGTCCGGGGCGCCGCCGCCCGGCTCAAGGGCGTCGCCCACCGCACCCCGGTGCTGCGCTCCCGCACCCTCGACACGCTCGCCGGTGCCGAGATCCACCTCAAGTGCGAGAACTTCCAGCGCGTCGGCGCCTTCAAGTTCCGCGGCGCCTACAACGCCGCCTCCCGCCTCACCCCCGAGCAGCTGTCCCGGGGCATCGCCGCCTACTCCTCCGGCAACCACGCCCAAGCCGTCGCCCTGGCCGCCCGCGAACTCGGCACCACCGCCGTGATCGTCATGCCGGAGGACGCCCCGCCGTCGAAGCGGGCGGCCACCACCGGCTACGGCGCCGAGATCGTCACCTACGACCGCTACACCGGCGACCGCGTCGCCATCGCCGAGGCCCTGGCCGCCGAGCGGGGTCTCACCGTCATCCCGCCGTACGAGCATCCGCACGTGATGGCCGGCCAGGGCACGGCAGCGCTCGAACTCCTCGAAGAGGCGGGAGAGTTGGGGGCGATAGTGACACCGGTCGGCGGCGGCGGGCTCATGGCCGGGAGTGCCACGGTGGCCAAGGGGCTGCACCCGGACATCCGGATGATCGGCGTCGAACCGGAGGCGGGAGACGACACCAAGCGCTCGCTGGAGGCCGGGCGGCGCATCAGCATCCCGGTGCCGCACACCATCGCCGACGGACAGGCCCTGCACACACCGGGCGAACTCACCTTCTCCGTCAACCGGCGGCTCGTCGACGAGATCGCGCTGGTCACCGACGACGAGATCCGGGACGCGATGCGGTTCGCCTTCGAACGCCTGAAGATCGTCCTCGAACCGAGCGGCGCCACCCCGCTGGCCGCCCTGCTGACCGGTCGCGTGGGCCGTCTCCCGCGCCGTGTCGGCGTCATCCTCTCCGGCGGGAACATCGACGCCGGACGCTTCGCCGAGCTCTGCGGACCCCAGGTCTGAGCGGGTGTTCCCCGGTTGGCGGCCCCGGATGGACGGGCGGACGATTGAGGGGCAGGAGGCCGGCCGCCGACGGCGGCGTCCAGGGCCGCCGGGGAGACCGGCCCCCGGCCGCGGTGCGCCGCGGTCGGAAGGGAGCGCGTCATGCTGGAAGTGAAGACGCTCGACAAGCCGGACGAGCGGCGTGATTTCCCCCGCGGCCACCTCGAAGCCGTCCACATGACGGATCTCGACTTCGCCGTGGCGACCTTCGAGCCCGGCTGGCGCTGGACGGAGTCCGTGGCCCAGCTCGCCGGCACCGAGACCTGCCAGATGCACCACAACTGCTTCATGCTCCAGGGCCGGATGCACATCCTCATGGACGACGGCGGCGAGAGCGAGGTCGGCCCCGGTGACGTCTTCGTGTGCACACCCGGCCACGACGCCTGGGTGGTGGGTGACGAGCAGGTCGTGGTCTACGACTTCCAGGGGCAGACGGCGAGGGAGTACGCGAAGAAGTAACCGCCCGGGGGAGAGAGGCGAGGTGCCGAGCAGGTGTACGCGACCGCGGCTCGCCGTCGCCTGATCACGCCCTCGGTCACACCGGCAGCAGCCGTGCCACCAGTGCGCTGAGCTGTGCGACATTGCGGCACTCGTGCATCTCGACCAGCTCGGCATAGAGCGGCGCGACGGAATCGCCCGTGCCCCACAGGGAACGCTGTTCGGGGTTCAGCCAGTAGACACGGCGCGCCCGCTCGGCGATCCGCCGCACGGCGGGCGGATTGGGGTCGCTCCGGTTCGTCCGGGCGTCACCGAGGACGAACACGGTCGTGCGATGACCGACCGCCTCGCCGTAGGCCTCGGCGAACTCGCCCAGCGCCGTGCCGTAGTCGCTGCTGTCGTGCCATCCGGTGAGGGTGGCCTCGGCCCCGATGCGGGCGCTGAGCCCTTCCGGGTCCGCGGTGCCGTGCCGGAGAAGCGCGGTCACCTCGTCGACCCGGTTGACGAAGGCGAACACCCGCACCTTGCTGAACTGGTCGTGCAGCGCCTGGACCAGCAGCATCGTGAAGTCCGAGAAACCCGACACCGACCCCGACACATCGCACAGCAGCACCAGTTCGGGACGGGCGGGGCGGCGCCTGCGCAGCACCGGCCTCATCGGCACCCCGCCCGTCGACAGCGAACCGCGCAGCGTCCGCCGCAGGTCGATCGTGCCCCGGGAGGCGCGGCGGCGCCGGGCCGCGAGCCGGGTCGCGAGCTTGCGGGCGAGCGGCTGGACCGCCCTGCGCAGCTCGGCCAGCCGGGCCTTCCCGGCGAACAGGAAGTCGACCCGGTCGGCGGTCGGGGCCACCGCCCGCCGGGCGATCTCGTCCCGGTCGCGCCGCTCGGCGACCCGGCGCCGCGCCTCCGAGGCCACCAACGCGCGGAAGCTCTCGATGCGTCGCCGGATCTCGTCCTCCAGCAGCCGGTCGGCGAACCCCGGACTGCCGCCCTGCCCGCGCACGTCGTCGCGGACCCGGGCGAGCAGGGTCTGCGGGCGCAGCCGCTCCAGCGCCTGGTACGACGACCAGCCGTCCGACTCCGGCGAGGAGCCGTAGCCACCGAAACCGTCGATCGCCTCGACCGCCAGCCGGCCCAGCAGCGCCTGGTCGTCGGCGGCGAGTGCGGCGGCCAGCCGGTCACGCAGGTTCTCCCTGCCCGCGGCCTTCTGCTCCGGGGCGCCGACGCCGCGCGGGAAGTACAGGTCGAAGACCGGGTCGAACACCTGGCGTTGCCCGGTGCCGTGCAGCAGCGTCGCCGCCAGCCCCTCGCGCAGCAGTTCCCGGTCCGTGAGGCCGAGCGCCTCGATCGCCTGCCCCGCGTCGACCGTCTCGCCCGTGCCGATCCGGATGCCGTGCGCGCGCAGCGCCCCGACCAGGGACGTCAGCCGCTCGGCGACACCCGCGCCCGCCGGGGTGGTCACAGGGCGTCCAGGTCGAGCTTGGCGCTCGCCTTGAGGACGTCCTCCTGATGCTTGAGGAGCACGCCGAGGCTGGCCCGCACAACCGTCTCGTCCAGGGTGCCGGCGCCCAGCGCGAGCAGCGTGCGCGCCCAGTCGATGGTCTCGGCGACCGACGGCACCTTGCGCAGGTCCATCGCCCGCAGCGCGCCCACGACCCGGACGACCGAGCGGGCCAGCGCCTCGTCGAGCCCCGGCACCTTCAGCCGTACGATCCGGCGCTCCAGCTCCTGGTCCGGGAAGCCGATGTGGAGGAAGAGGCAGCGGCGGCGCAGTGCCTCGGACAGCTCCCGGCTCGCGTTGGAGGTGAGGACGACGAAGGGTCGGCGCGTCGCGGTGATGGTGCCCAGCTCGGGCACGGTCACCTGGAAGTCGCTGAGCACCTCCAGGAGCAGGCCCTCCACCTCGACGTCCGCCTTGTCGGTCTCGTCGATCAGCAGCACCTTCGGGTCGTCGCCCCGGATGGCGGTCAGCAGCGGCCGGGTGAGCAGGAACTCCTCGCTGAAGATGTCCGTGCGCGTCTCGTCCCACGACTCGTCGCGGCCCGCGCTGATGCGCAGGAGCTGCTTGGCGTGGTTCCACTCGTACAGCGCCCGGGACTCGTCGACCCCCTCGTAGCACTGGAGGCGCACCAGGCGCGCTCCCGCGACCTCGGCGACGGCCTTGGCCAGCTCCGTCTTGCCCACCCCGGCCGGGCCCTCGACCAGCAGTGGCTTGCCCAGGCGGTCGGCGAGGAAGACGGTCGTGGCGACGGCGGGCGAGGCGAGATACCCGGTGTCGGCCAGACGTGCGGAGACGTCGTCGACGGATGTGAACAACGGGGCCTCCCGGACGGCGGCGATGGACAGAGCGGTGATCAGAGCACTATCTAAGCGCTTGTTCAGCCAGGATGTCACGGGGGTTCCGGGTACCGTTCGTCACGCCACCGCGACCGCCCCGACCGCCGGAGTGCGCAGCGTCCGCCGGGCCGTTGCCAGGCTCGTGCCCAGCGTCACCACCGTCGCGACCGCGACGACCGCCGCCCCGATGCCGAAGAACTCGCCCGGCACCACCTCGTCGGTGCGCACCACGGTGAAGGGCACGACCCCCGCCAGCGCCGCCAGCGTGCCGAAGACCACCCCCGTGACCATCAGGATCAGCCCTTCGGCCCCCACCAGCCCGAGCACCTGCCCCGGAGTGGCCCCCGCGAGACGCTGCTGCCCGAACTCCCGGACCCGGTAACTCGTCGCCGCGTAAAGCGAGTTGACCAGCATGACGCACACGAAGACCACGATGATCCCGACGACCGTGAAGTTGAGCGTCTCGAGATTCTTCGCGTCGACCGACTTGACCATGCCCGAAGCCTCGACGGCGTCGCTCTCCACCGCCTGCATGGTCAGCGTCGCCGTGGCGACCGCCGTGAACAGGATCAGCGACATCAGGATCCCGGCCAGCTGCCCGGCCCGCTCGCGCAGATTGCGCACCGCAAGCCAGCCGCTCGCGCCGTCGAGCGGCAGCCGGTCCAGCACGGCCGCCAGCAGCCGCGGCGCCCGCAGCGCGCACCCGACGGACAGCAGGATCGCCCCGTACGCCGGCGGCGCCATCAGAGCGGAGTCCGTCGCCGAGAACACGAACGTCGAGGTCGCCGAGGCGGCACCGGCCACCAGCGCCGCGTAGGCGAGGACCGTCCGCGCCCGGCCCCGCGCCCGGCTCCGGCCCGTCGCACGCCGCACGGCGAGGAACGCGGCCCCCACGGCGGCGAGCAGCGTGATGCCGGCACCGGACGCCGACGCCACCGGACCGAAGGAGTACTCGACGGACCGCGCGACCTGACCGCTGTCCTGGAACACCTCCAGCAGCGCCCGGCCACCCAGCAGCGCCGGGCCGACCGCCAGTGCCGCGCCCACCAGGGCCACGGCCAGCGCCTCACCCACGATCATCCGCTTGAGCTGCGCCGGCGTCGCCCCCGAGCAGCGCAACAGCTCCATCTCGGCGGCCCGCTGACGCACGTTCACCGTCAGCGTCGAGGCGATCGCGAAGAACACCAGCAGGGTGCCGTAGCCGCCGACCACGCCCGCCGCGGTGGACAGGGTCTCCTCGCTCACCGGGTCCACACCCGGCTGCCCGGCCGTGTCGTGCATCGAGTTGAACGTCATGACGATCGCCGCGCCGAGGAACGCGGACAGCAGGGTCGCGAGGAACCGCCCGGGCCGCTGCCGTATCGACCGCATCGCGAGAACGAACACGGCTCACACCCCCGCCTGCACGTCGTCGCCCAGGTGCGCCAGCCGCTCCGCGACCGCGTCGGCCGTCGGCGCGTCCATCCGGCCCGCGAGCCGGCCGTCCGCCAGGAACAGCACGGTGTCGGCGTACGAGGCGGCGACCGGGTCGTGCGTCACCATCACCACGGTCCGGCCGTGCACCCGCACCGCCTGCCGGAGCAGCCGCAGCACGTCCCGCGCGCTGCGCGTGTCCAGCGCGCCCGTGGGCTCGTCCGCGAAGATCACCCGCGGTTCGGTGACGAGCGCCCGGGCGATCGCGACCCGCTGGCGCTGACCGCCCGACAACTGATCGGGCCGGTGCCCGAGCCGGTCACCCAGTCCCACCGCCGTCAGCACCTCGCGGACCCGCTGCCGGTCCACCTTCCGCCCGGCCAGCTTCAGCGGCAGCACCGTGTTCTGGGCGACGGTCAGCGTCTCCAGCAGGTTGTACTGCTGGAACACGAACCCGATCCGGCCGCGCCGGAACCTCGTCAGCTCGGCCTCGCCGCCGCCCGTCAGCTCGGTGCCGTCGACCTGCACGATCCCGCTGTCGGGCCGGTCGAGTCCCGCCGCGCACTGCAGCAGCGTCGACTTGCCGGAACCGGACGGCCCCATCACCGCCGTGAACGTGCCACGTCCCAGACCGAGCGTCACACCGTCCAGGGCGGTCACGGCGCTGTCGGCGCTCCCGTAGGTCTTGGTGACCTTGACCAGCCGCAGCGCCTCGACAGCGGGTCCCGGGTCCTGGTCCTGGTCCTGTCGTGGGCCCCTCGTGCGCACCATCGTCGTCCCCCCCTTCGTCCGACACGCCCTGTGTCTCGTCCTCGACGCTACGGAGAAGGTGACGTGACCACACTGGCCGCAGAACCCGTATCGGGGGGTGTACTCAGCGACACCCCGGGGGTACCCGATCACACCGGCACCGAAAGGGATGACATGGCATGCGGATCGATCTGAAGGGCCGCACCGCGCTGGTGACCGGCTCCACGCAGGGCATCGGCGCCGCGATCGCCTCGGGCCTGGCCCGGGCGGGCGCCAGGGTGGGTGTCAACGGCCGCTCGCCCGGGCGGGTGGAAGAGGCCGTGGACCGGATGCGGGGCGAGGCCCCCGGCGCCGACCTGGTGCCCGTGGCCGCCGACGTGACGACCGAAGAGGGGGCGCGGCAGGCGGTGGACACCCTGGGGCAGGTGGACATCCTCGTCAACAACCTCGGCGTCTTCGAGTCCGCGGACCCCCTGGAGATCAGCGACGACGAGTGGCGGCGCTACTTCGAGGTCAACGTCCTGGCCGCCGTACGCCTCACCCGGCTCGTCCTGCCCGGCATGACCGAACGCGGCTGGGGGCGCGTCCAGTACATCGCCAGCGACTCGGCGGTCGTCGTCCCCGCCGAGATGATCCACTACGGCATGTCGAAGACCGCCCTGCTCGCGGTGAGCCGGGGCTTCGCCAAGCAGGCGGCCGGCACCGGCGTCACGGTGAACTCCGTCATCGCCGGGCCGACCCACACCGGCGGCGTCGAGGACTTCGTCTACCAGCTCGTCGACCGCGAACTGCCCTGGGACGAGGCCCAGCGCGCCTTCATGCGACAGCACCGGCCGCAGTCCCTGCTCCAGCGGCTGATCGAGCCGGAGGAGATCGCGAACATGGTCGTCTACCTCGGCTCCGACCAGGCCTCCGCCACCACGGGCGGCGCCCTGCGCGTCGACGGCGGCTACGTCGACTCGATCCTGCCCTGACCGACCAGCACCACTTCCAGCGTGCGCGGACCGTGCACTCCCTCTACCCGGTCCAGCTCGATGTCACTGGTCGCCGACGGCCCCGAGATCCACGTCAACGGGCGCGCCGGGTCGAGGCGTTCGAGGCCCTGCGGCACCGACGACACGACCTGCCCGGGGACGCGGACCACGCAGACGTGGTGGTCCGGGACGAGGGTGATCCGGCGCCGCCCTTGGTCGGGCGAGCCGTCGAGGACGATCGTGCCGGTCTCGGCGATGGCGACGGCACACCCGGTGACGACGCTGTCGACCCGGTCGAGTTCGTGCGGCGTGCTCACGGCCCGGTCGTGGACGCGTGTCGCGTCGACCGCCTTGAGCCAGTGCGGCGGCAGTTCGGGGGGCACCAGCACGGATCGCGTGCCCCGCTCCGCCAGGAGCCGCATGAGCACGTCCGGCAACTCGCCGTCCGTGCAGCGATGCACGACCGCCCGGTAGTCCGCCAGGTTCTCGGCGAGCAGATCCACCGTCTCCGCGACGGTCCGCTGCCCGTGCTCGCGCAGATAGTCCCGAGCGATCGGCACCTCGTCGGCCTGCACATCCGCCAGTGCGCGCCGCACCCGCCCCAGGACCCGCTCCCTGCTGTTCACTTGGCCCCGTCCTTCCCACCATGCGTGCGCTGCCACCAGTCCCGGAACGGCTCGGCGGGCACCGGCGGCAGATCCCGGGTCCCGCTCCAGGCCCGGCCGGGCCCCGGCAGCGTACGGGGATGGAAGCGCCGGGTCCGTGAGGCGGCGCGCTGGCCGGTGCGCAGCGCGCCCGGGTGCGTGAACGCCCAGCGGGCCGCCCGCATCGCCGCCCGCTCGGCGGCATGTCCCTTCGCGGGCCGCAGCACCACCTTGTTGCCCTCCCGGGTGACCTCACCGCCCTCCACGACCCGTTCCCGCAGATGCACCAGCACCTCGGGGATGTCGATCGCGACCGGGCACACCTCGTAGCACGCCCCGCACAGCGAGGACGCGTACGGCAGCGAGGCGTCGATCTCGCTGGCCGTGCCCCGCAGCTGGGGGCTGAGGATCGCCCCGATCGGGCCCGGGTAGACCGAGCCGTAGGCGTGGCCGCCGGCCCGCTCGTACACCGGGCACACGTTGAGACACGCCGAGCACCGGATACAGCGCAGCGCCTGCCGGCCGACCTCGTCGGCGAGGGTGTCGGTGCGGCCGTTGTCCAGCAGCACCAGATGGAAGGCGCTGGGTCCGTCCCCGTCGGTGGTGCCGGTCCATGTCGAGGTGTACGGGTTCATCCGCTCGGCCGTGGAGGAGCGGGGGAGGGTCTGCAGGAACACCTCCAGGTCCCGCCACGTGGGCACGATCTTCTCGATGCCGACGACCGAGATGAGTGTCTCGGGCAGGGTCAGGCACATCCGGCCGTTGCCCTCCGACTCCACGACCACCAGCGTGCCCGTCTCGGCGACCATGAAGTTGGCGCCGGAGATGCCGACCTTGGCGCGCAGGAACTTCTCCCGCAGATGCAGCCGGGCCGCCTCGGCGAGTTCGGTGGGCGTGTCGGTGAGGCCCTCGGGGGCCGGGCGGCCCCACTCGCTCATCTCGGAGCGGAAGATGTCCCGGATCTCGCCCCGGTTGCGGTGGATGGCCGGGACGAGGATGTGCGAGGGCCGGTCCTTGCCCAACTGCACGATCAGCTCGGCGAGATCGGTCTCGTAGGCGCGGATGCCCTCGGCCTCCAGCGCCTCGTTGAGCCCGATCTCCTGCGTGGCCATCGACTTGACCTTGACGACCTCCGACTCGCCGGTCATCTTCACCAGCTGGGTGACGATCTCGTTGGCCTCGTCCGCGTCGGCGGCCCAGTGGACGACGCCGCCCGCCGCCGTGACCGACTCCTCCAACTGCTCCAGATAGCGGTCGAGATGGCGCAGCGTGTGGTCCTTGATCCGCTTGCCCGCCTCGCGCAGCTCGGCCCAGTCGGACACCTCCGTCACGGCTTTCGCCCGCTTGGCGCGGATGGTGTGCGTGGCGTGCCGCAGATTGCCGCGCAGGGTCTCGTTGCCCACGGCCTCCCGTGCGGCCTCCGGAAACGCCGGCATCCCGACGAACGTCCCGCTCATACGGCCGGTTCCTCCTCCGTGCTCGCCAGGATCTCCGCGAGGTGCACCGGCCGCATGCCGGTCCCCAGCCGGGTCATCGTCCCGCCGATGTGCATCAGACAGGAGTTGTCGGCGGCGCACAGCACCTCGGCGCCCGTCGACTCGGCGTTGCGCACCTTGTCGGTGCCCATCGCCGCCGAGACATCGGAGTTCTTCAGGGCGAAGGTGCCGCCGAACCCGCAGCACTCGTCCGCCCCCGGCAGCTCGGCCAGCTCCAGCCCCTTCACGGCCTGGAGCAGCCGCCGGGGCCGGTCGCCGAGCCCGAGTCCGCGCAGTCCATGACAGGTCGGGTGGTACGTCACCTTGTGCGGGTAGTACGCCCCGACGTCCGTCACGCCCAGCACGTCCACCAGGAACTCCGTGAGTTCGTACGTCTTCGGCACCACCGGCGCCAGCGTGGCCGCGAGGGTGTCCCCACGCCCCTCGGCCCGGGCCCGCTCGCCCATCCGTGGGTACAGCTCACGCACCATCGCCCCGCACGACCCGGACGGCGTCACGATCGCCTCGTAATCGCCGAAGACATCGGAGAAATGCCGGGCGAGCGGCTCGGCCTCGTGACGGTATCCGGTGTTGTAGTGCGCCTGTCCGCAGCACGTCTGCGCCATCGGGAAGTCGACGTCGACGCCCAGTCTGGTCAGCAGTTTCACCACGGCGCGCCCGGTGTCCGGATACAGCGTGTCGTTGACGCAGGTCAGGAACAGGGCGACACGCATCGCGGCTCCTTGTGGTCGATCATCGGATGAGTGCAGCGTAGTGCGGGGACAAGACCCGGGGGAGACCCCGTCAGTCCCCGGCGAGCCGGTCCCGTGCGGCGCGCCACCGCCCGGTACCGCCGCGGGGCTCGTACCGCGTGAGCGGCTGCGTACGCACGAGCCGCCGCCGCATCCCCGCCAGGTCACCGACCAGACCGTGCGCCCACGCCTGTACCAGCACATTGCCCAGCGCGGCGGCCTCCGTCGGCCCGGCGACCACCGGCAGCCCGCAGGCGTCGGCGGTCAGCTGGCACAGCAGCGCGTTGCGCGTACCCCCGCCCACCACGTGCACCACGTCGACCGGATGCCCCGCGAGCCGCTGCGCGTCCTGGACGGCCTGGCGATGCGCGAGGGCGAGGGAGTCGAGGATGCAGCGCGTCACCTCGGCAGGCGACCCGGGCACGGGCTGCCCCGAGGCCCGGCACGCCTCGGCGATCCGCTCGGGCATCCGCCCCGGCGCGAGGAACGCCGCGTCGCCGGCGTCGACCACGGACCGGAGCGCCGGCGCCTTGGAGGCCTCCAGCAGCAGCGCGCCCAGGTCCGTCTCGCCCCAGGCCCGCACGCACTCCTGGAGCAGCCACAGCCCCATGATGTTGCGCAGATACCGGACGGTGCCGTCCAGCCCCAGCTCGTTGGTGAAGTTGGCCGCCCGGCTCTCCTCGGTCAGCACCGGCGCGTCCAGCTCCAGACCGGCCAGGGACCAGGTGCCGGTGCAGATGTACGCGAACCGCTCGCCCGACGCCGGTACGGCGGCGACCGCCGACGCGGTGTCGTGCGACCCGACGGCCGTCACCGGCACGGGCCCGGTCAGCCCGGTCTCCTCCAGCACCTCCGGCCGCAGCACCCCCGCCGGATCCCCGGGCTGCCGCAGCGGCGCGAACAGCCCGAGATCGATGCCCAGCCGCTCCGCGACCCCGTACGCCCAGTCCCGGGTGCGCGGGTCGATCAGCTGGGTCGTCGAGGCGTTGGTCAGTTCCGTGCCCTGCTCACCGGTCAGCCAGTACGTCAGCAGATCAGGCATCAGCAACAGCCGCCGACCCTGGGCGAGTTGGGACGTGGAACGAGCGGAGGTCAGCTGGTACAGGGTGTTGAAGGGCGCGTACTGAAGCCCCGTCGCCGCGTACAGCTCCTCGGCGGGCACCGTCGCCCACACCTTCTCCGCGACGCCCTCGGTACGGCTGTCGCGGTAGTGCACCGGGTTGCCGAGCAGCGCCCCGTCGGCGTCCAGCAGGCCGTAGTCCACGGCCCAGCTGTCGATGCCGACGGAGTCGACCGGCCCGGCCGCCCGCAGCCCGTCCAGCACCCCCGCGTAGAGCCCCAGCACGTCCCAGCGCAGCCCCTCGGTCACCCGCACCGGCCGGTTCGGGAAGCGGTGGGCCTCGCTCAGCTCCAGCGAGTCCGGACCGACCCGGCCGACCATGACGCGCCCGCTGGACGCGCCGAGGTCGACCGCGGCGTACGACTTCACACCCGCGCTCATCGCAGGAAGGCGGCCGCGACGCCGGCGTCGACCGGGATGTGCAGCCCGGTGGTGTGGGTCAGGTCGCCGCCGGTCAGCGCGAAGACGGCGCCCGCCACATGCTCGGGCAGCACCTCGCGCTTGAGGATGGTCCGCTGCGCGTAGAACTCACCCAGCTTCTCCTCCTCCACCCCGTACACGGCGGCCCGCTTCGCCCCCCACCCGCCGGCGAAGATCCCGGACCCGCGCACGACGCCGTCCGGGTTGATCCCGTTGACCCGGACCCCGTGTTCGCCCAGCTCGGCGGCGAGCAGCCGCACCTGATGGGCCTGGTCGGCCTTGGTGGCCGAGTAGGCGATGTTGTTGGGCCCGGCGAACACGGCGTTCTTCGAGGCGATGTAGACGATGTCGCCCCCGAGCCCCTGCGCGATCATCACCCGCGCCGCTTCCCGCGACACCAGGAAGGACCCGCGCGCCATGATGTCGTGCTGCAGGTCCCAGTCCTTGGCGGAGGTCTCCAGCAGCGGCTTGGAGATCGAGATGCCCGCGTTGTTGACGACGAGATCGACTCCGCCGAAGGCCAGCACGGCCGCACCGAACGCCTCGGCGATCTGCTCCTCGGACGTGACGTCGACCGTCACCGCGACGGCCTTGTCCGCCCCGCCCAGCTCCTCGGCGACGGCTTGGGCGTTCGCACCGTTGAGGTCCGCGACGACCACACACGCGCCCTCGGCCACGAGCCGGTGCGCGATGGCCTTCCCGATCCCGCTGCCCGCACCGGTGACGAGCGCGACCCGCGTCGCGAGCGCCTTGGGCTTCGGCATCCGCTGAAGCTTGGCCTCCTCCAGCGCCCAGTACTCGATACGGAACTTCTCCGACTCCTCGATCGGCGCGTACGTCGAGACGGCCTCGGCACCCCGCATCACATTGATGGCGTTGACGTAGAACTCCCCGGCCACCCGCGCGGTCTGCTTGTCCTTGCCGAAGCTGAACATGCCCACGCCCGGGACCAGCACGATCGCCGGGTCGGCGCCGCGCATGGCGGGGGAGTCGGGCAGCGCGTGCCGCCGGTAGTAGGCGGCGTACTCCTCGCGGTACCCCGCGTGCAGCTCCTTGAGCCGGTCGACGGCCTCGTCGAGCGTCGAGGACGGGGGCAGGTCGAGCACCAGTGGCCGGACCTTGGTCCGCAGGAAGTGGTCCGGGCAGGAGGTGCCCAGCGCCGCCAGCCGCGGATGCTCGGCGCTCGCCAGGAAGTCGAGAACGACCTCGGAGTCGTCGAAGTGCCCGACCTGGGGCCGGTCCTGGGAAGCGAGGGCACGTACGTACGGCGCGAGGGCGGCGGCCCGCTCCCGGCGTTCACCGGCGCTCAGCGCGGCATACCCCTCGATCACCGGCCCGAAGGGCTCGTCCTTCCCACGCTCGGCCAGGAACGTCTCGGCGGTCCGGATGATGTGCAGTGAGTTCCGCTCGCACTCCTCGGAGGTGTCACCCCAGGCGGTGATCCCGTGCCCGCCGAGCACGCATCCGATGGCCCCCGGATTGGCCTCCTTCACGGCGGCGATGTCCAGCCCGAGCTGGAACCCGGGCCGCCGCCAGGGCACCCACACCACACTGTCCCCGAAACACTCGGCGGTCAGCTTCTCCCCGTCGGCCGCACAGGCGAGCGCGATCCCGGAATCAGGATGCAGATGATCGACATGCGCGGCCCCGACCAGCCCATGCATGGCGGTGTCGATCGAAGGAGCCGCACCGCCCTTCCCGTGCAGGCAGTAGTCGAACGCGGCGACCATCTCGTCCTCGCGCTCCACCCCCGGATACACATCGACCAGCGCCCGCATCCGATCCAGCCGCAACACGGCCAGCCCGCCCTCGGTCAACGTCCCCAGATCCCCACCGGACCCCTTGACCCACATCAACTCCACATCACCCCCGGTGACGGGATCGGTCTCAGTGCCCTTGGCGGAGGCGTTACCGCCCGCGTAGTTGGTGTTGCGGGCATCGGAACCGAGCCGATGCGACCGAGCGAGCAGAGCAGCGGCCTCGGGATGGGTTGCCATGGATACGTGTTCCTTTCAAAGGAGGGTGGGGTGACTCACTCAGGGGCGCGGGGAACTGCGCGACCAGCCACAACCGGCCCGCAGTCCGAATCAAACAGAACCCGGCAGACGCTTACGCTCCCCAACCGGCCTGCTCCCCACCAACCCGCTCGGCAACGATCTTCTCCGCCCACCCCGAACGCCGGTACGCCGAAACAGGCTCGGGGTCCAACCCCATTTCCTCCCGCACCTCCCGAAGCAACGGCCGCACGTCCGTGTTGTACGCATCCATCACCACGGCATTGGCCTCCAACACATCCCCCGCCCCCTGAGCCGCGCGCAGCGCACCCCCATCGACCAGCAACGCCTTCGCCGTAGCCTCCTGCACATTCATCACCGACCGGATGATCGCCGGAATCTTCGCCTCGATGTTGTGACACTGATCGAGCATGAACGCGACCTCAGGCGTGAACCCCCCGCCCCGAATCACCTCGTACATGATCCGGAACAACTGGAACGGATCCGCGGCCCCCACCATCAGGTCGTCATCCGCGTAGAACCGCGAGTTGAAGTCGAACGCCCCGAGCTTCCCCTCACGCAACAGCGTCGCCACGATGAACTCGATATTGGTCCCCGGCGCGTGATGCCCCGTGTCGACCACGACCTGCGCCTTCGGTCCGAGCTTCAGACAGTGCGCGTAAGCGGTGCCCCAGTCCGGAACGTCCGTCGTATAGAACGCCGGCTCGAAGAACTTGTACTCCAGCAGCATCCGCTGCCCCTCGCCCAGCCGCTCGTAGACCTCGGCCAGCCCCTCGGCCAGCCGGTCCTGCCGCCCCCGGATGTCGTCCTGCCCGGGATAGTTCGTCCCGTCGGCGAACCACAGCTTCAGATCCGTCGACCCCGTCGCGTCCATGATGTCGACGCACTCCAGCAGATGGTCCACGGCCTTCCGCCGCACCGCCGCGTCCGGGTGGCAGATGCTCCCGAGCTTGTAGTCGTCGTCCTGGAAGGTGTTCGAGTTGATCGCGCCGAGCCGCACACCACGCCGCTCCGCGTGCTTCGCCAGCGCCGCGTAGTCGTCGACCTTGTCCCACGGAATGTGCAGGGCCACCGTCGGGGCGACCCCCGTGAACTCGTGCACCTTCGCCGCGTCGTCCAGCTTCTCGTACGGATCGCGCGGCACGCCCGCCTGCGCGAACACCTTGAACCGGGTGCCCGAGTTCCCGTACGCCCACGACGGCGTCTCGACGGCCTGGGTCTTGAGCGCGGTCTTCGCCGCGGCGAGCTCGGTCACGTCAGGGCTCCTGTGGCATCGGGTCGTAACGACCACCGAATGAAACGATTCAGGACGCGAAGCTATGGGCCCCCCGAAGGGGTGTCAACCCCTCCGGCCCACACGGTTACCCGTGACCGGCGCGTGACCTTCTGTCCTCGACCGGGCATCGAAATATTTTCGACCGGTACCCATTGACGTGACATGCGCGGCCCGCCTAACGTCCCGGCAACCCAGTTGAAACCTTTCACGACGCCGAGAGGGCCTCCCGCCGGCGTCGTCGAGGAGCCCTCATGACCCACCCGTCCACCACGGGTCCGGCCCCGGTTCTGGCGCTGAGGGGCGTGTCCAAGTCCTTCGGCGCGGTCCGCGCACTGCGGGACGTCTCCCTGGAGCTCTTCCCCGGGGAGGTGCACGCCCTCGCCGGCGAGAACGGCGCCGGCAAGTCCACCCTCATCAAGGCACTCGCCGGAGTGCACCGGCCGGACGCCGGCCAGGTGCTGCTCGACGGTGCGCCCGTCGTCTTCAACGGCCCCGGCGACGCCCGCGACGCCGGCATCGCCGTGATCTACCAGGAGCCCACGCTCTTCCCCGACCTGTCGATCGCCGAGAACATCTACATGGGCCGCCGGCCCAAGCGCGCCCTCGGCCGGATCGACCACAAGGCCACACACAACGCGACCGCCGCCCTCATGGAGCGCCTCGGCGTCGAACTCGACCCCGACCGGCCAGCCCGCGGCCTGTCCATCGCCGACCAGCAGATCGTCGAGATCGCCAAGGCCCTCTCCTTCGACGCCCGCGTCCTGATCATGGACGAGCCGACCGCCGCCCTCACCGGCAGCGAGGTCGCCCGCCTCTTCGGCGTCGTACGCACCCTGCGCGACCAGGGCGCCGCCGTGCTGTTCATCTCCCACCGTCTTGAGGAGATCTTCGAGATCTGCCGGCGCGTCACCACCCTGCGCGACGGCGCCTGGATCGCCAGCGAGCCCCTGGACGCCATGACCGAGGACGACCTGGTGCGCCGCATGGTCGGCCGCGACCTCGATGAGCTGTACCCCAAGCAGGACGTGACGCCGGGCGAAGTCGCCCTGAGCGTGCGCCGCCTCACCCGCGAGGGCGTGTTCACCGACGTCTCCTTCGAGGTGCGGCACGGCGAGATCGTCGGCCTCGCCGGGCTCGTCGGCGCCGGGCGTACGGAGGTCGCCCGGGCCGTGTTCGGCATCGACCGCTGGGACGCGGGGGAGGTCTCCGTCCAGGGCAAGGCCCTCGTCAACGGCGCCCCCTCCACCGCGATGTCCGCCGGACTCGCCCTGGTCCCCGAGGACCGGCGCGCCCAGGGCCTGGTGATGAACATGTCCATCGAGCGGAACATCGGCCTCACCGGGCTGCGTACGACCGTCAAGGCGGGGCTGATGGACCGGGGCGCCGAGCGCAGCCGCTCCCTCGACTGGGCCGTCAAACTCCAGGTGAAGTACGCCCGGATCGCCGACACCGTCAACACCCTCTCCGGCGGCAACCAGCAGAAGGTCGTGCTCGCCAAGTGGCTGGCCACCGGCCCCAAGGTGCTGATCGTCGACGAGCCGACCCGGGGCATCGACGTCGGCACCAAGGCCGAGGTGCACCGGCTGCTGTCCCAGCTCGCCGCCGACGGAGTGGCCGTCCTGATGATCTCCTCCGACCTGCCCGAGATCCTCGGCATGGCCGACCGCGTGCTGGTGATGCACGAGGGCCGCCTCACCGCCGAGATCCCGCGCTCCGACGCCACCGAGGAAACCGTGATGGCCGCAGCCACCGGGAGGGCCGCCGCATGACGGTCGTCACTCCCCGAGAGGCCCCCGTGGCCGACGTGCCCAAGTCGAGCGGCACGCGGCTGGTCGACCGGGTCTTCAAGATGCGCGAACTCGCCATCCTGGCCGTGTTCCTGGTGATGATCGCCGTCACCCAGGCCGGCAACAGCGAGTTCCTGTCCGAGCAGGGCATCAAGGACCTGCTGCTGAACGCGACGATCCTGGTGCTGGTCGCCACGGGCCAGTCCCTGGTGGTCATCACGAGGAACGTCGACCTGTCCGTCGGATCCACGCTCGGCATCAGCGCGTTCGCCGCCGGAACGTATCTCCAGGGCGGCGGCAACCCGGTCGTGGCGATCGCGCTGGCCGTCCTGCTCGGCATCGGCTTCGGACTGCTCAACGGACTGCTCGTCAGCCTCGGCCAGGTGCCCGCGCTCGTCGTCACCCTCGGCACGCTCTACATCATCCGCGGCATCGACTCCATCTGGGTCGGCTCCCGCCAGATCACCGCGGCCGACCTGCCCGGCGGGTTCGTCGACTTCGGCTCCGGCGGCATCTGGGCGGTGCCGTACCTGGCGCTGATCGCCCTGGCGGTGCTGGTGGCGACGGCCTACTACCTCAAGCACTACGGCAGCGGACGCGAGCTCTACGCCCTCGGCTCCAACCCCGAGGCCGCCCGGCTCGCCGGCATCCCCGTCCGCAAGCGGATCCTCGCCGCGTACACCTTCTGCGGCGCCCTCGCCGGACTCGCCGGCGCGATGTACCTCGCCCGGTTCGGCAACGTCGACTCCGGCACCGGCAACGGCTACGAACTGACCGTCGTCAGCGCGGTCGTGGTCGGCGGCGTCGTCTTCACCGGCGGCTCCGGCAGCGTCTACGGCGCGGCCCTCGGCGCGCTGCTGCTGACCTCCATCAACAGTGTGCTGCCGGCCCTCGGTGTCAGCTCGGTCTGGGTGCTCGCCATCAACGGCATCCTGCTCATCCTCGCGATCGCGGTCGACCGGGTCGTCGCGCTGCGAGTGGGCTCCGCCCTGAAGAAGAGGAACGCCCGTCATGCCTGACTCCTTGATGCGTACGGTCCGTTGGGACACGGTGGTGGGCGCCCTGCTCGTCGTCGTCCTGCTGTTCTCCTTCGGATACGTGGACGGGTTCGGCAACGCGCTCAACCTGTCGTTCCTGATCGGCAACACGCTGCCGATCGCGCTGATCGCCCTGCCGATGACGCTGCTGGTGGTGTCCGGGGAGATCGACCTGTCGGTCGCCTCCACGGCTGGTCTGTCGGGTGCCGTGATGGGTGCCCTGTGGAACCAGGGCATGGCCATCGAGACGATCATCCCGATCTGTCTGCTGCTGGGTGTGGTGTGCGGGCTGGTCAACGGGCTGCTGGTGACCAGGCTCGGGCTGCCGTCCCTCGCGGTCACCATCGGCACGCTCGCCGCCTACCGGGGGATCGCGCAGATCGTGCTCGGGTCCGACGCGGTGACCGACTTTCCCACGCAGTACCTGGACTTCGCGGCCGGGCGCCTAGGTGACACGTTCATCCCGTACGCCTTCCTGCCGTTCCTCGTCCTGCTCGCCATCGCCGTGGTCGCGCTGCACGCCACGCCGTTCGGGCGGTCGTTGTTCGCGATCGGGGCGAGTGAGGAGGCGGCGCGGTTCGCCGGTGTCCGCGTCAAGCGGCAGAAACTGCTCCTGTTCACGCTGACCGGGGTGATGGCCTCGCTGACCGGTGTCTTCTGGGCGCTGCACTACGCGAGTGCGCGCTACGACAATGCGACGGGGCTCGAACTGTCGGTTGTGGCCGCGGTGTTGCTCGGTGGGATCGACTTCGACGGGGGCAAGGGCACGTTGGGTGGTGCGATCGCCGGGGTGTTTCTGCTCGGCGCGTTGCAGAACGTGATGAGCCTTCAGGATGTCTCGGCGCAGTCGCAGATCGTCGTGACCGGTGTGTTGCTCGTGCTTTCCGTGCTCGGGCCGCGGGTGGCTCGGCAGATCGCCGTCTTGCGTGCGCAATCGTCCGGCTGACCGGCCGTCCGTGGCTGGTCGCGCAGTTCCCCGCGCCCCCAAGACAAACAAGGACGCGTCCCTCAACCTCGTTCAAAGGAAACCGTCATGCGTAAGTCCACCCTCCGCCGCAGCTGTGCGGCGCTCGCCACCGCCACCTCCCTCGCCCTGGCCCTCACCGCCTGCGGCGGTGGTACCACCAAGAAGGACGTGGCGAACGAAGGGGCGTCCGCCGCCACCGCCGGCAAGGCCGATCCGAACGCGGCCACCAAGAAGGGGCTCACCGTCGGGTTCCTGCCCAAGCAGGTCAACAACCCGTACTTCACCTCCGCCGACAAGGGCGGCGAGAAGGCGCTGAAGGAGCTCGGCTCCAGCTACAAGGAGGTCGGTCCGTCCAGCGCCACCGACACCGCCGGGCAGGTCAGCTACGTCAACACGCTCACCCAGCAGCAGGTCGACGCGATGGCCGTCTCCGCGCAGGATCCCGGCGCCCTGTGCACCGCGCTCAAGCAGGCCATGAAGAACGGCATCAAGGTCGTCACCTACGACTCCGACACCACGGCCGGCTGCCGCAACGCCTTCGTCTCGCAGGCGTCCGCCGAGGACCTGGGCCGCACCGAGGTGCAGCTGCTCGCCAAGCAGCTCGACTACAAGGGCGAGATCGCGATCCTGTCGGCCGCGCAGACCGCGACGAACCAGAACACCTGGATCGACTTCATGAAGGACGAGCTGAAGAAGCCCGAGTACAAGAACATGAAGCTGGTGAAGACCGCGTACGGCAACGACGACGCCCAGCAGTCCTTCCAGCAGACCCAGGGCCTGCTCCAGGAATACCCGAACCTGAAGGGGATCATCTCCCCGACCACCGTCGGCATCAAGGCCGCCGCCCAGTACCTGTCGGGCTCCAAGTACAAGGGCAAGGTCAAGCTGACCGGTCTCGGCACCCCGAACGACATGCGCAAGTACGTCAAGAACGGCACCGTCGAGGCGTTCGAGCTGTGGGACCCGGCCAAGCTCGGCGAGCTGGCCGCCCGCACCGCCGTCGCGCTGTCCTCCGGGCAGATCACCGGCAAGGAGGGCGAGACCTTCAAGGCCGGCTCCATGGGCGAGTACACCATCGGCAAGGACGGCGTGATCAGCCTCGGCAAGCCGACCGTGTTCGACGCCAAGAACATCGACCAGTTCAACTTCTAGTCCCCGGAGGTCTGTTGATGCAGCGCGTGTGCTTCCTGCTGAAGGTCAGGGCGGACCGTCTCGACGAGTACCGCGAGCGGCACGCCACCGTGTGGCCCGAGATGCGCCAGGCGCTCTCGGACACCGGCTGGCACAACTACTCGCTGTTCCTGCGCGAGGACGGACTGCTCGTCGGCTACCTGGAGACCGAGGACTTCGCGGCCGCCCTGGCCGGAATGGAAGCCACCGATGTCAACGCCCGCTGGCAGGCGGAGATGGCGCCGTTCTTCGAGTCGCTGGACGGCGCCCGGCCCGACGAGGCCATGAAACCGCTCACGGAAGTGTTCCACCTCGTATGACGATGGAGTCCATGAGATGCACAGACGTACGCTGCTGGCCGCCGCCCTCGCCGGAGCCGTGGTGACCCCCGCCCTCGCCTCCGGCACCGCCCGGGCCGCCGACCCCGGCCCCTCCGTCACCCGGACCGGCACCACCACGCTCGACAACCAGGCCGTCTTCTTCGTGTCGTACGACGGACTGGTCAACAACAACGCGTTCCAGAAGAACGGCCTGCTGACCTACAAGGGCTACCAGTACGCCGTCTGGTACACCGCCGACCGCAACGCCGTCGTCGGCCGCCGCGCCCTCGGGTCGAGCACCTGGTCCACCGTGAAGGTCGGGCACACCCTGCGGTACAACGACTCCCACAACGTCATTTCCATGGGCGTCTCCAAGGTCGACGGCCGGCTGCACCTCAACATGGACTCCCACAGCGACGGCTTCACCTACGTCAAGTCGGTCGCCGGGCTGATGGACAACCCCGGCGGGCTGAGCTGGACCGCCGCCCGTTTCGGGGCGCCGCAGTCCACCCTCGACGGCCTGGCGCTGACCTCGCAGTTCACCTACCCGCAGTTCGTCTCCACGCCCGAGGGCCGGCTCCAGCTGAGCTACCGCGTCGCAGTCTCCGGCAACGGCCGCAACGCGCTCGCCGAGTACGACGGCAGCAAGTGGACCAACCTGGGCGAGTGGTCCGCCTCCACGGGCACGTACACCAGCGAGCACGGCTCCTCGGCCGCCCGGAACATGTACCTGCACGGCATCGACTACGACCGCAACGGACGGCTGCACTCCTTCTTCACCTGGCGCGAGCAGAACGGCGCCGTGATGTGCGACGGCGGCGGCATCAGCAACCACGACACCGGCTATGTCTACTCCGACGACCGGGGGCGCACCTGGCGCAACAACGCCGGAACCGTCGTGGGTGTGACGGGCGGCTCCGACAAGGTGTCCGTGACCGACACCGGCCTGGTCGTCGACCCGCTGAACCCGGACCACTCCCTGATGAACCAGGAGAGTCAGTTCACCGACTCCGCGGGCCGGCCGCACGCGATCATCTCCTACGTCCCCGGCCGCTTCGGGCAGTGCACCACGAACTACGTCGCGAACCGGACCGCCAACGGGCGCGCCTTCCATGTCCGCAGGAACGCCTCCGGCACCTGGCAGAAGACCGAGATCCCGGTCCCGCTGAACTCCAGCCAGCGCACCAAGCTGATCCTGGACAAGTACGACAACGCGTACGCGGTCCTCCCCTTCGGCCGGATCGCCGCCGCCTCCGCGGCATCCGGGTACACCGACTGGAGGATCCTGTTCGACGGCAGCGGTCTCAACGCCTTCGGCGAGGTCGTCATCGACGAGACACGCGTCGCGCAGGACGGGGTGCTGTCCTTCATGTACCAGGAGAAATCCAGCGGTACGACGCCCTCGGCGCTGCACGTCACCGACTTCCGTCTGCCCGCCTGACCGGACCCGGTCGCCGGGGCGGCATGCCGGTAATGTGAAGCCGCGCCGGCCGCCGCCCCCTCTTTCCCCCTTCTGGAGGTCCCTGTCCGATGTCCCAGTCGGTGGGTATCAAGGACGTCGCCCGTGCCGCCGGAGTCTCCGTCGGCACGGTGTCGAACGTCATCAACCGGCCGGACACGGTCGCGACCGAGACCCGGGCCCGCGTGCAGTCCGCGATAGACCGGCTCGGCTACGTCCGCAGCGAGTCCGCGCGGCAGCTGCGCGCGGGCCGCAGCCGGATCATGGGGCTGCTCGTCCTCGACATGGGCAACCCGTTCTTCGTCGACGTGGCACGCGGCGCCGAGCGTGCCGCCCGTCAGGCCGGACTCGGTGTGATGGTCTGCAACAGCGCCCAGAATCCGGGCGAGGAGGCCGACTATCTCTCCCTCTTCGCCGAGCAGCGCGTGCGCGGCGTGCTGCTCACCCCCGCCGACGCCACGGGGCGCAACATCGAGGCGTTCCGCCGGCACGGCATCCCGTTCGTCCTGGTCGACCGGGTCGCCGAGGGCACCACGGAGTGCTCGGTCTCCGTCGACGACGTCGCGGGCGGCGCCCTGGCCGTACGCCATCTCGTCGACGCCGGGCACCGCTCGATCGCGTATGTCAGCGGCCCGCCCGGCCTCAACCAGGTCCGCGACCGGCGTACGGGCGCCCTGGAAGCGCTCGCCGAGGCCGGGCTCGGCCCCGACGCGCTGCGCGAGCTGCCCACCGAACGTCTTGACGTCGCGGCGGGCCGTGACGCCGGAGCCCGGCTGCTCGGCCTCGCCGACCGGCCGACCGCCGTGTTCTGCGCCAACGACCTGCTCGCGCTCGGCGTCCTCCAGGCCATGTACGCGGCGGGTGTGGGTGTCCCCGACGACCTCGCCATCGTCGGCTACGACGACATCGAGTTCGCGGCCGCCGCTGCCGTACCACTCACCTCGGTACGCCAGCCCGCCGTCACCATGGGCGCCATGGCGGCCGATCTGCTCCTGGAGGAGACGGAGGCGGAGGGCGCGGTGAAGCCGCACGAGCACCGACGGGTCGTCCTCCAGCCGGAGCTGGTGGTCCGCCGCTCCAGTCTGTCCGCCCGCTGAGCCCACCGAGCCTGAACGGCCGTTCAGCAAGATTTCATGATCCGAAGGGCCCACCCGCGGACGTTCCCTGTGATGAACTGGGACGCGGTCCGAAAGTCCGTCCGTCCCGGGAGCC
This sequence comes from Streptomyces sp. NPDC041940, assembly GCF_055589465.1. NCBI lineage: Bacteria > Bacillati > Actinomycetota > Actinomycetes > Kitasatosporales > Streptomycetaceae > Streptomyces > Streptomyces sp. NPDC041940. The sequence continues at coordinate 113,434 of NZ_JBVJBP010000006.1, read as the reverse complement.
CTGTTGACCGTCAGCTACCGCCAGCCCGGAGTCGTCCTCACCGACCGCCGCTTCACCGTCCCCCTCGACCACGACCGCCCCGAGGGCGACACGATCGAGCTGTACGCCCGCGAGGTCGTCGCGAGCGACAAGGCCCACCAGGACCTGCCCTGGCTGCTCTATCTGCAGGGCGGCCCCGGCTTCGGCGCGGACCGCTCCGTCGGCAGGCCCGGCTGGCTGGGCAGGGCCCTGAAGGAGTTCCGCGTCCTGCTCCTCGACCAGCGCGGTACCGGCCACTCCACGCCCGCCAACCGGCAGACGCTCCCGCTGCGCGGCGGCCCCGCCGAGCAGGCCGACTACCTCACCCGCTTCCGCGCCGACTCGATCGTCCGCGACTGCGAGGCCATCCGCCCGCTGGTCACGGGCGGCGCGCCCTGGACCGTCCTCGGCCAGAGCTTCGGCGGCTTCTGCGCGACCAGCTACCTCTCCCTCGCCCCCGAGGGCCTGGCCACCGCCGTGATCACCGGCGGGCTGCCCGCCCTGGACGCCCACGCCGACGACGTCTACCGGGCCGCCTTCCCGCGCATCGAACGCAAGGTCGCCGCCCACTACGCCCGCTACCCGCAGGACTCCGAACGCGCCCGCCGGATCGCCGACCACCTGCTGACCCATGACGTGGTCCTGCCGAACGGCTACCGGCTCACCGTCGAGGCGTTCCAGTCCCTCGGCATCCTCCTCGGCACCGGCGACGGCACCCACCGCCTCCATTACCTCCTGGAGGACGCCTTCGTCCGCAGCCCGCAGGGCTTCACCCTCTCCGACGCCTTCCAGGAGCAGGTGCAGGGCATGCTGTCCTACGCCCGCCACCCGCTGTACGCCCTGGTCCACGAGTCGATCTACGGCCAGGACGGCCGGCCCACCGCCTGGTCGGCCGAGCGGGTCCGCGCCGAGTTCCCGCAGTTCGACGCCGCCAAGGCACTGGCGGGTGACGAGCCGCTGCTGTTCACCGGCGAGTCGATCCACCCCTGGATGTTCGACTGCGACCCGGCCCTGCGCCCCCTGCGCGACACCGCCGACCTGCTCGCCGCCCGCACCGACTGGACACCCCTGTACGACGCGGCCCGCCTGGCAGCCAACAAGGTTCCGGTCGTCGCGGCCGTCTACCACGACGACATGTACGTCGACACGGACCACTCCCTGCGGACCGCCCGCACCATTCGCGGCCTGCGGACCTGGATCACGGACGAGTTCGAGCACGACGGTGTGCGCACCGGCGGCACCCGGGTCCTCGACCGGCTGCTGGCCATGGCGCGTGACGAGGCCTGAGACCGGTCCCCGGACTAGTCTGCGGACATGACGACCACTCAACTCCAGCCCATGCCCGACGACTGGCGGCGTGCCCTCGCGGTCGTGGCCCACCCGGACGACCTCGAGTACGGCTGCTCGGCGGCGATCGCGGCCTGGACCGACGGGGGCCGTGAGGTCGCCTATGTGCTGGCGACCCGGGGCGAGGCGGGCATCGACACGCTGGAGCCGGAGAAGTGCGGCCCGCTGCGGGAGCGCGAGCAGCGGGCGAGCGCGGCGGTGGTCGGCGTCTCGGCCGTGGAGTTCCTCGACCACAAGGACGGGGTGATCGAGTACGGCACCGCCCTGCGCCGCGACATCGCCGCCGCCATCCGCCGGCACCGGCCCGAGCTGGTCATCACGCTCAACCACCGGGACACCTGGGGTGGCGTCGCCTGGAACACCCCGGACCATGTCGCCGTCGGCCGCGCCACGCTCGACGCGGCAGGCGACGCCGGCAACCGGTGGATCTTCCCGGAACTCGTCGAGCGGGGCCTCGAGCCGTGGGACGGAGTGCGCTGGGTCGCCGTCGCCGGTTCCAGCACCCCCACCCACGCCGTCGACGCGACGTCCGGACTGGAGCGCGCTGTGGCCTCGCTGCTGGAACACCGCAGCTACATCGAGGTGCTGACCAGCGAGGACCCGGAGACATACGTCCGCCGCTTCTTGACCGGGCACGCCGAATCCATGGGGGAGCGGTTCGGGGGCCGGCCGGCGGTCGCGTTCGAACTGTTCAGCAGATGACGGGGGAGAGCATGACAGGCAGTGAGGAACTGGCCGACCGGTTCGAGGACCAACGGGGGCACTTGAAGGCGGTCGCGTACCGCATGCTCGGGTCACTGGCCGAGGCGGAGGACGCCGTCCAGGAAGCCTGGCTGCGGCTGAGCCGCACCGACCCGGACGACATCCAGAACCTCGGCGGCTGGCTCACCACGGTGACCGGCCGCATCTGCCTCGACCTCCTGCGGTCGCGCACCGCACGCCGTGAGGAGCCGATGGGCGACGCCTACGTCCCGGACCCGGTGCTCAGGCCCCTGTCGCACCTCGACCCGGCGGAGGAGGTGCTCCAGGCCGACTCGGTCGGCCTCGCCCTGCTGGTCGTCCTGGAGAACCTGGAGCCCGCCGAGCGGCTCGCGTTCGTGCTGCACGACATGTTCGCCGTGCCGTTCGACGACATCGCGCCTGTCGTGGAGCGCAGCCCGGCCGCGACCCGGCAGCTGGCGAGCCGCGCCCGGCGCCGGGTCCGCGGCGCCACGCCCTCGGCCGAGCCGGACCTCGGCCGGCAGAAGGAGGTGCTCGACGCCTTCCTCGCCGCCTCGCGCGGCGGCGACTTCGAGGCGCTGCTCGCGCTGCTGCACCCGGACGTGGTGCTGCGGGCCGACTCGGGTGCCCTCGTGCGGGGCGCGGCCGCGTCCAAGGTCGTCCAGGGCGCGAAGACGGTGGCGGAGCAGGCGCTCATGTTCGCCCGGTACGCGACGTCCGCGCGGCTGGTGCTGGTCAACGGCTCGGTAGGCCTCGTCCACGCACCCGAGGGGCGCGTGCAGTCGGTCATGGGTGTCACGATCGCCGACGGCCGGATCACCGGCATGTACATCCTGGCCGACCCGGAGCGGCTGGAGCGTCTGGAGGTGCCCGGACTCACGGGCTGACCGGTGTTCTTCGTTTCGTATGCTGAACGTCATGCGAGATCACCAAGCCGCGCGAGCGGAACTTCGCGGCGACTGCGAGCGGTGTTTCGGGCTGTGCTGTGTCGCCCTGCCCTTCGCGCGATCGGCGGACTTCGCGGTCGACAAGGACGCCGGAACACCCTGCCGCAACCTCCAGGACGACCACCGCTGCGGCATCCACGCCGGACTGCGGCAGAAAGGGTTCACCGGCTGCACCGTCTACGACTGCTTCGGCGCCGGACAGCAGGTCTCGCAGATCACCTTCGGCGGGCAGGGCTGGAGGTCCGGGCCGCCGGAGCGTGCCCGCCGCATGTTCGAGGTGTTCCCGGTCGTCCGGCAGTTGCACGAGCTGCTGTGGTACCTGACCGAGGCGCTCGCCCTGCCCGCGGCCCGCCCGGTCCACGCGGATCTGCGCACGGCCCTGGAGAGGACCGAGGAGCTGACCGACGGGACTCCCGAGGAACTCGCCGAGCTGGACGTGGCGGCGCACCGCCAGGAGGTCAACGTCCTGCTGCTGAGGACGAGCGAGCTGGCCAGGGCCGGCATCAAGGGCCGTAAGAAGAACCGCCGGGGCGCGGACCTCATGGGGGCCCGGCTGAAGGGCGCCGACCTGCGCGGCGCCAATCTTCGCGGCGCCTACCTCATCGCCGCCGACCTCACCGGCGCGGACCTCAGGGGCGCCGACCTGATCGGTGCCGATCTGCGCGACGCGGATCTCACCGGCGCCGACCTGACCGGGGCGTTCTTCCTCACCCAGCCGCAGCTGAACGCGGCCCGGGGGAGTGCCGGGACCCGGCTGCCCGAGTCAGTCACCCGCCCCGGGCACTGGACAGCGCAGCTCTGAGGCCGGCTCCCGCGCCGGAGTCCGTCGCTCCGGGTGCAGCCGCAGGTCCTCCGGCATCAGCGTCAGCCGTTCCGTGACGCGCAGCCGGTAGGCCGGGTCGGCCCGCAGCTCGTAGCGGCGCAGCAGCAGACCGAGGACCAACGTCGCCTCGTGCAGCGCGAACTGGCGGCCGATGCACGCCCGCGCCCCGGTCCCGAACGGCTTGAAGGTGTGCGGGGCCCGGGACCGCACGGCCTGCGCGTCGAAGCGGTCCGGGTCGAACCGCTCGGCGTCCGCGCCCCACACCTCGGGGTCCCGGTGCAGCATCGGCGTCAGCACCAGCGTCCACGCCCCGCGCCGCATGGGATGCTCCCCGGCCAGCACCGTGTCCTCGCGTGCCTCCCGGGCGAAGGCGGGCGCGGTGGGCCACAGCCGCAGCGACTCGTCCAGCACCCGGCGGACGTAACGCAGTCTGGCCACCTGCTCATAGGCCGGTTCCGCCGTGTCGCCCCACACCCGGTCCACCTCGGCGCGGGCCCGGGCCGCCGCCTCGGGGTGCCGGGAGAGGTAGTGCAGGGCGAAGGAGAGCGCGCCCGAGGTGGTCTCGTGGCCCGCGACGAGGAAGGTGATCACCTGACGGCGGACGTTCTCCGGCGCGAGCCGCTCCCCGGTCTCCGGGTGGGCCGTCTCCAGCATCCTGTCCAGCAGGTCGCCGTCGCCGCCGCCGGTCGCGCGCCGGGCCCGGACCAGCTCGTCGACCGTGCGGTTGAGGTGGGCGATGTCGGCCGCGTTGCGGCGGCTCGCGCTCCGCAGCAGCAGCGGGGCCAGCGGGAAGGGCACGGTGTTGAGCCGCTGCGCGTAGGTCAGCGTGCCGACCATAGCGGTCACGAAGGGATGCGGCCGGGAGCGCTCGAAGGACCCGAAGTCGTGCCCGAAGCCGGTCCGGGCGATCGTCTCCAGCGTCAGCTTCGTCATGTCGCCGGGCACGTCCACCGACCGGCCCGTCGCCGCCGCCCGGTCCCAGTGCTCCGTCAGCCGCCGTGCGACGTCCAGCATCATCGGGTGGTAGCCGGCCATGGCCTCGCGGCTGAACCCCGGGGCGAGCACGTCGTGCGCCAGCTGCCAGTTCGGCTCGTGGTTGTACGCCGTGAACAGGCCGTCCCCGGCGAGGGGCCGCAGATTGGCGATGCCGAGCCCCACGTGCTTGGCGAACCGCGACTCGTCCGCGAGATCGGCCGCGTGCCGGGCGCCCCACACGAACACGAACTCCTTGCCGAAGGCCTTCCGCCGGAAGACCGGCCCCAGCTGCCGGGCGTACCGCAGCGAGTCCTGGAGGGGGGTGCGCCGGTTCACGCCCACCACGTCACCGAGCAGCGGGATCCGGCGCGGCGGATGCGGAATGCGGTCCAGCTCGGGCCAGCCCAGCTCGGCACTCCGGAACCCGTTGGGCCCCGCGGCCCGTATCGGCGCCTCCGTCATGACGCGATCTCCCTTGATCCGGCGGCCGGTTCGCACGCGGCGTACGTGTTGTACGTGGGTTCAATAGCGCGGGTTCAGTCTGATCCCGTTGTTGAACCGGCGTCAAGTAAAGTGCGGGCATGGCCGCGAACCAGGGCGGGCGCACCCGCCGCCGGCTCAGCACCGAGGAGCGCCGGGAGCAGCTCCTGTCGGTCGGGGCGCGGCTGTTCTCGGAGAGCCCGTACGACGATGTGTGGATCGAGCAGGTCGCCGAGATCGCCGGGGTGTCGCGGGGGCTGCTGTACCACTACTTCCCGACCAAGCGGGACTTCTTCGCGGCGGTTGTGGAGCGCGAGAGCGAGCGGATGCTGCGCATGACGGCGGCGGTTCCGGGCGTCCCCGTGCGCTCGCAGCTCGCGGCCGGTCTCGACACGTTCCTGGAGTACGTCCGGGCCCACGCGCACGGCTATCGCGCCTTCCACCGTGCCGACGCGGCCGGGGACCAGGCGGTGCGGCGGGTCTACCAGCGGGCGCTGGCCGCACAGGAGCGGCAGATCCTCGCCGCGCTCGCCGCGGACCCCGAGTTCGGCCCGGCCTTCGAGGAGCGGCCCGAGGTGCGGCTCGCCGTGCGTGGCTGGCTGGCGTTCACCACGGCCGTCTGCCTGGAGTGGCTGCGCGACGCGGAGTTGGGCCGGGAGCAGGTGCGCGAACTGTGCGCCCGCGCCCTGCTGGGTGTGCTCACTCCCTGAAAGGCCTCGTAAAGATCACGTGACGTGGTTGGCTCACACCCGGATCTTCGGTAGGTTAGGCAAGGCTTACCTAAGGAGGTTCGGGATGGGTGACGACAGCCAAAGCTGGACGGCGGCCCCTGCCGCGGCGGAGCGGGCGCGCTCGGTGCTCGCCGCCGCGTGGTCTTGCTCGGTGACCGCGGAGGGCACGCGGGAGGAACTGGTCGGCGCGCACACGGTGACCGAGGACGGCAGGGTACTCGTGACCGTGCCGGAGGACAGCGCCCTGCTGGCGGCGGCGATCTGCGCGCCCCGCGGCGAGCCGTCCGCGGTGCTGGAGTTCGCCGATGTCGCGCCCGTCCCCGTGCGGGGCCGGATCCGTGCCCGGCTGTGGCTCGCGGGCTGGTTCGCGGTGGAGGAGGGGCAGCTGGCCTTCCGGCCCACGCGGGTCGTGCTGCGGCAGTCGTCCGGTGCGGTGGTCGTGGACCTCGACGACTTCGCCGCCGCCGTGCCCGACCCGCTCACCACGGCCGAGGCCCGGCTGCTGACCCACCTCGCCGACTGCCACGCCGACGCGGTCGAGCGGCTCACCCGGCTCGTGGAGCACGACAGCCTGCACGGCGCGGTCCGCGTCCAGCCGCTCGCCGTGGACCGGCACGGACTGACGCTGCGCATCGAACGGGCCCGTGCCCACGGCGACGTACGCCTGGCGTTCCACGCGCCCGCCGACGACGTCGCGCAGCTCACCGAGCGCATGCACGTCCTGCTCACGCAGGCGAGTGCCGCGTCCTGCCCGCGGGCCCTACAGCGGCAGCGCACAGACGGCGACCGGTGAGGGAAACGGTTCGCCGGCGCGCCGCAGCGCACCGGTCGTCTCGTCCACGTGGAAGACGGTGACCGTGCCGGACTTCTGGTTCGCCGCGAACAGCAGTGTGCCCTCCGGGGAGAAGGCGATCTGGCGGGGGAAGTCCCCGTCCACCGGCACGGTGTCCAGCGGCCGGAGCCGGGCACCGTCCGCCTCGACCGCATAGCGCGTGAGGCTGTTGGGGCCGCGGTTGGCCAGATAGGCGTACCGGCCGTTCGCCGTCACCAGGAGCTGTGCCGGGTAGTTCGTGCCCGAACCCGTGCCCGTGGACTGCGCCTCACCGACGGTCACCCGGCCGGAGGCCGGATCGTACGAGCAGACCGCCACCGTGTTGTCGACCTCGTCGGCGAGGTAGGCGTACCGGCCGCCGGGGTGGAACGTGAGGTGCCGCGGCCCCGCGCCCGGCCGGGTCTTCGCCCGCGACACCTCGGTGAGCTTTCCGGCCTTCTCGTCGAGCCGGTACGTGTACACCGTGTCCGTACCGAGGTCGACGGCGAGCACGTGCCGCCCGTCGGGGCTGGTGAAGATCTGGTGGGCGTGCGGCCCGTCCTGGCCCGGACCGGGCGGCGGAGCGGAGTGCCTCACGAGGTCGGTGCGCTCGCCGAGGGCTCCCGAGGAGTCGATCGGATGCACGGCCACGCTGCCCGAGCCGTAGTTCGCGCTGAGCAGCCAGCGCCCGCCCGGATGCACCGACAGATGGCAGGGGGCCGCGCCCCCGGTGCTCCGGCTGCCGAGGACCTTCCGGTCGGACAGCCGGACGGCGGTCACGGCGCCGTCCTCGCGTTCGTTCACCGCGTACAGCGTGCGGCGGTCCGGGTGGATCGCGAGATACGACGGGTCGCCGACGCCCGTGATCGTGCCGGTGCCGGTGATCCGGCCCGTCTCCGCGTCGTAGGTCGCGAGGCCGATGCCCTTGCCGCCGCCTTCGACGGAGGTGTAGGTGCCGAGGTAGAGCGGGCGCGGCCCGGAAGGCCGCCGGGCCTCTGCGGACGGGCTCGACTCGGGGGCCGACGGGGTCGTCGAGGCCGCGGGCGCGGGCGCCTTGTCACAGGCCGGGAGCGCCGCTGCGGCGGATCCTCCTGCCAGCGCGCCGACGAACCGGCGCCTGCTCCAGCCACCACTGCCCATGTCGCCCCTCAGGTCGTCACTCGTCCCCGTCGCGACAGCCACCTTGGCGTGGATCACCCACCGGGTGCAACAACGGCACCGCGCGTTGCGCGATACGCAACGGTTGGTGCCGACTGTCAGCGGGTCAGCGGGAACGCCCGTCGAACCCGGCGCGGTTCCGCCACAGCTCTTCCGTGACGCCCAGCCGTTCGCGCAGGCGCGTCAGCCGGGGCATCCGTGCGCGCTGCTCGCGCGACACACGGTCGAGTTCCTCGAACAGGCGCCGGGTGCGGTGCTCGGTGTCGAGTTCGTCGAGGATGCGGTTGACCTCCGTCAGGACGGCGCCCGGAAGCTGCCAGTGCCCGGGATCGCGCTCGGCCTCCTCGCGCAGCAGCAGGCCCAGCTTGTCGCGGGTGCCCGCCGCGGTGTGCAGTTCCGCGGCGAGACGTTCCTCGGCCGACTCGGCACTCGTGCTGAGGTGGGTGGTGACCAGCACCGCGAAGCTCACCACGGCGTCGGCGATCTCGGACAGCAACTGCTCCAGGGCGGCCCCCGTCTCGGCCTCGAACAGCGGCTTGGGTTCGCGCTCCTTCGCCAGGTCGGTGAGGGAGCGCGCGAGCACGCGCAGGACGACCGTGCAGATCTCCAGCGTGTCCAGGCCGGTGCGCATCACCACCCGGTGCAGCACGCTGTCCTGCACACGCGGGTTGAGCCGCAGACTGTCCTCGGCCTGTCTGAGGGCCGCGTCCACCTCGACGATGTCGTGGTCCAGGCGCCGCGCCTCGTGCAGCTGCTCCGCCGCGCGGTCCACGGGCGTACCGCCGGCGGCCTCCTCGCCCATGCGCAGCATCAGCTGCCGCAGCCGGCGTGCCAGCCCCTCGATCGACTCGCCCGCCTCCTCCACCCACACCGGCGGAGCCAGCAGCAGATTGCAGGCGAGCCCGACGCTCGCGCCGATCAGCGTCTCCACCACCCGGGCCCAGGCGGTGTTCCCGACGGTGGTGACCCCGAGGACCAGCATCGCGCTGATCGCCACCTCGGGGACGTACTCCTCCACCCGGACCAGCCGCCCCACGACCAGCGCGGCCACGAGGAGCATCGCCAGGCTCCACCAGGTCAGGCCCACCAGCAGGCTGAAAGCGATGGCGACGAGGACTCCCGTGACCACGGCGTTCACCCGGCGGAAGCCGTTGGTGAGCGTGGCGTACAGCGTCACCTGGACGACCAGCAGCGCGGTCAGGGGAGCGGTGAGAGGTGCGGCCGTCGGCTCGGGGCTCAGCCGGAGCGCGATGACGTACGCGATCGTCGCCGCGGTCGCGGACCGGAACGTCTGGACGACCACGGGATCCCGGCGCTTGTGCATGATCCGAGTCGCGTGCGCCGTCCACTCACGTACCTCTCGCATCCTCGGGCCGTTCCCCTTCGCCTGGCGCATCGAACGCATCCATGAAGGACGTTAGCGCCGCGGGAAAACAGGGGCGACCGTGGACGCTCAGGCGTCCACCTTGTCGAGAAAGGCGGCCAGCCCCTCCGTGGTCCGGTCTATCTGCTCCGCCAGGGTGAGGCTCTCCTCGAGGCGGGAGCCGCTCTCCGGCACCTTCTTCCCGCGTACGTAGAGGGAACAGGCGAGATCGGTGCACATGTACACACCGACGGAGTTCCCCTCACGCCCGGCCGCCCCGGCCTTCCGTGCGGTCATCAGCGAGACCCCGCCCCGCGGGTGCGTCGTCAGGCACAGCGAACACATGCTGCGCTGCAGGGACCCCCGCTGCGCCGGCTGGAACCGCATCGTCACCCCGACGAGCCGGCCGTCCCGCTCGGTCACGAGACAGCTCCGATCGGGCGCTCCCGGATCCCGCCATCCGAGGAAGTCGAGATCGTCCCAGGGGCGTTCCCCGAGATCCCGGGGGACGGCCAGGCGCTTGGCCTCTCCCTTCGAGCAGTTGATGAACGAGGTGCGGATGTCCTGCTCGGTGAGCGGCTTCATGGGAGGGCTCCTGGTTCTCTTCGGCCAAACCTAGGGGTCCTAGGTTTGCGAGGCCCGGTCAGGTTAGACAGCCGCGGCGGACGAGGCGAGTGGATTTCCGGAAGGCCGCCTCACTCCGGCTCCGCCGACGAGACCTCCGGCGGCCACACCCCTGGGGTCAGTACCCCCAGGGCGTAGGCGCGGGCCACCAGTTCCGTGCGGTTGGCGGCGTGCCAGCGGGAGGACAGACGGCGGAGGTGGTACGTCACGCCGTCGGTGGTGAGGCCGGTCTCGCGGGCGGCCCGGGCCGTGGTGGCGCCCGCTGCCAGCAGGGCCAGGATGCGGGCCTCCGCCGGGGTGACCCGTTCGGCGGGCGGGACGCCGCGGGCCTCGTGCTCGCCGTCCACCCGCAGCATCACCAGCAGGGCGGGTGTGTCCTCCACCGTGTCGCTCACCGGGTCCGCCGTCAGCTCCCCGTACCGCTCCGCCCCGCCGGGCGCCCGCCAGCGCACCGACACCTGGTACCGCGAGCGGTGCCGCAGCCGCAGCGCCTCGGCGATCCGCTCCACCTGTGTCGCCTCCCGCGGGCTGAACAGCTCCAGCACGTCACGGCCGCGCAGCCGCCCCGGCGTCGTACCGCACTCCGTGGCCATCGCCGGGTTCGCGAGCAGCACCGCCCCGTACACGTCGCACACCGCGACCGGCATCGCGACCCGGTCGAAGAGGAGCAGGGCACGGTTGCGCCAGGTCACGGCCTCCTGCCGGGCCAGGTCCACGAGCGTCTCCTGCCACGCCGGGTCGCTCCCGCGCAAGAGCGACGCATCTCCTTGCACTACACAATCATGTAGGGGTGCGGCACCGCCCGCCGGGCCCCGTGGATCACGCTGGATCGCAGTACTTCCGTACCGCGAAAGGCAGTTGCCGCGTCATGCCCCCCACCGGACAGACCTCCCGCCCCGCAGACACCCGCGACGACATCCCCGTCGCCGACATCACCGCCACCGGACCCGGCCCCGCGCCCATCCAGCAGGCCATGGACCTGATGCGCGAGCACGGTCCCGCGTTCGTCCGGCGGCTGTACGGGCGGGACACCCTGTTCGTGGGCGACCTGGACCTGGTCGCCGACCTCGCGGACGAGCAGCGGTTCGCCAAGCACATCGGGCCCGGCCTGGAGAACGTCCGCGAGTTCGCCGCCGACGGCCTCTTCACCGCCTACAACGACGAGCCCAACTGGGCCAAGGCGCACGACATCCTCATGCCCGCCTTCGCGCTGGGCTCGATGCGGACGTACCACCCCGTGATGCTGCGGGTGGCCCAGCGGCTCGTCGCGTCCTGGGACCGCGACGCCGGTGCCGGGAAGCCCGTCGACGTGCCCGGCGACATGACCCGCATGACGCTCGACACCATCGGTCTCGCCGGCTTCGGCTACGACTTCGGCTCCTTCGAGCGGGCCGAGCCGCACCCCTTCGTCGAGTCGATGGTCCGCTGCCTGGAGTGGAGCATGAAACGCCTCGCCCGCGTCCCGGGCCGCGACTACTCGGCCGAGGACGCGGCCTTCCGCGACGACTCCGCCTACCTCGCCCAGGTCGTCGACGAGGTCATCGCCGCCCGCACCGGCACCGACCAGAGCCAGGCCGACGACCTCCTCGGCCTGATGCTCACCGCCGAGCACCCGGCCGACGGCACCACGCTCGACACGGCCAACATCCGCAACCAGGTCATCACCTTCCTCATCGCGGGCCACGAGACCACCTCCGGCGCCATGTCCTTCGCGCTGTACTACCTCGCCAAGCACCCGACCGCGCTCCAGCTGGTGCAGCGCGAGGTCGACGAGATGTGGGGCGACGCGGCGGACGTCGAGCCGACGTACGACGAGGTCGGCCGGCTGACCTACACCCGCCAGGTACTCAACGAGGCGCTCCGGCTCTGGCCCACGGCCGCCGTGTTCGCCCGGCAGGCCCGCGAGGACACGCTGCTCGGCGGCCGCATCCCGATGCGCGCCGGGGACTCCGCCCTGGTGCTCACCCCGATGCTGCACCGGCAGCCCGTCTGGGGCGACAACCCCGAGCTGTTCGACCCCTCCCGCTTCACCGCCGAGGCGGAGGCGGAGCGCCCGGTGCACGCCTTCAAGCCGTTCGGCACCGGTGAGCGCGCCTGCATCGGCCGCCAGTTCGCGCTGCACGAGGCGACCATGCTGCTGGCCATGCTCGTGCACCGCTACCGGCTGGGCGACCACGCCGACTACCGGCTCGACATCAAGGAGACCCTCACCCTCAAGCCCGAGGGCTTCACCCTCGCGCTGACCCCGCGCACCTCCGCCGACCGGGTCCACACGCCGCTGCCCGGCGCCGCCCCGCTCCAGGACACCGGCTCGGCCGAGCCGCAGGACCTGCCCGCGCGCGTCCGCCCCGGCACCGCCGCCCTCTTCCTGCACGGCAGCAACTACGGCACCTGCCGCGACTTCGCCGCCCAGCTCGCCGACGAGGCCGCCGCCGTCGGCTGCGAGACCCAGGTGGCAGCCCTGGACGCCTACGCCGGCGGTCTGCCCACCGACCGTCCCGTCGTCATCGCGGCCGCCTCCTACAACGGCCGCCCCACCGACGACGCCACCGCCTTCGCCGCCCGCCTCGAAGAGGACCACGACCTGTCCGGCGTGACGTACGCGGTCCTCGGCGTCGGTGACCGCAACTGGGCCGCCACCTACCAGCACGTCCCCACCCGGATCGACGAGCGGCTCGCGGAGTCCGGCGCCACCCGGCTCCTCGACCGCGCCGCAGCCGACGCCTCCGGCGACCTCACCGGCACCGTCCGGGAGTTCACGGCGGCCCTGCGCACCGCCCTCCTGCGGCAGTACGGCGACCCCGACGCCACGACCCCGGAGCCCGAGCCCACGGCCGCCTACGAGGTCCGCACCCTGACCGGCGGCCCGCTGGACGCCCTCGCCGAACGGCACGAACTCGTCCCGATGCGGGTCACCGAGGCCCATGACCTCACCGCGCCCGGCTACGCGCGCCGCAAGCGGTTCCTGCGCGTCGCCCTCCCGGACGGCGTCACCTACCGCACGGCCGACCACCTCACCGTGCTGCCCGCCAACGACCCGGACCTCGTCACCCGCACCGCCACCGCGCTCGGCCTCGACCTCGACACCGTCCTGGACATCCGCGCCACCCGCCCCCGCCGCGACGGCATCGCCGTCGACCGGCCCGTGACGGTACGGCAGCTCCTCACCCACCATGTGGAGCTGCAGGAGCGCCCGAGCGCCGGGCAACTGGCCGCGCTCGCCGCCGCCAACCCGTGCCCGCCGGAGCGCATCGCCCTGGCCGCCCTCACCGACGACCCGCGCACCCTCGTGGAGATCATCGAGGACCACCCGGCCCTGCGGGGCGCCCTGGACTGGCCGCAGCTCCTCGACCTCCTCACCCCGCTGCGCCCCCGGCACTACTCCATCTCCTCCTCGCCCGCCGTCGACCCCGGCCACGTGGACCTGATGGTGTCGCTGCTGCAGGCACCCGCACGCTCCGGCAAGGGCGTCTACCGGGGCACCGGATCCGGCCACCTCAACGCGGTCGAGCCGGGCGACACGATCTACGCGCGCGTGCAGCCGTGCCGGGAGGCCTTCCGCATCGACGCCACCGGCGGATCCGCACCCGTCGTCATGGTCGCGGCCGGCACCGGCCTCGCCCCGTTCCGCGGCGCCATCGCCGACCGCACGGCCGCCCTCGCGGCGGGCGCCGAACTGGCCCCGGCCGTCTGCTACTTCGGCTGCGATGCGCCCGACGCCGACTTCATGCACGCCGACGAACTGGGCGCCGCCGACACCGCAGGTGCCGTCTCGCTGCGCCCCGCCTTCAGCGAGACCCCCGAGGGCGAGGTGCGGTTCGTGCAGCACCGCATCGCCGCCGAGGCCGAGGAGGTCTGGGCCCTGCTGGACGCCGGAGCGCGGGTGTACGTGTGCGGCGACGGTTCGCGGATGGCGCCCGGGGTGCGGGAGGCGTTCCGTACCCTGTACCGGAAGCACACGCAGGCCGTCGACGGCGCCGACGAGACGGCCGCCGAGCAGTGGCTCGACGGGCTGGTCGCGGACGGGCGTTACGTCGAGGACGTGTACGCGGCCGGCTGACCGAAGCGGTGGGGGAGGGGTGGGCGCACGGTGGTGGACTCCTGGGAACGGGCCCGGCGCGTCCTGGAGGCGGCGGGCCTGGACCCCGGCCGCCTCGCCCACCTCCGCCCGCTGACCGGCGGCACGTACAACACCGTCGAGGAACTCCGCCTCACCGACGGCACCCGCCATGTGCTGAAGATCCCGCCCGCCGCCGCCGTCCCCGGCCTCCGGCACGAGCGCCGACTGCTCGTGTCGGAGGCCGAGTTCTACCGCTCGGCCGCCCGCGCCGGGGTCCACGCGCCGCGGCTGGTGGCCATGGGGGACGACTTCCTGCTGATGACCGCCTGCCCGGGCGACCCCTGGGACGACTCCCTCACGGCCGCGGAACAGACCGCCCTGCGTACCGAGCTGGGACGCCAGACGGCCCGCCTGCACCGCGTGACGGGCCCCGGCTTCGGCTACCCCTCCGGCGCCCTCGGACCGCTCGCGCCCGACTGGCGGACCGCGTTCACGACGATGCTCGACGCCGTCCTCGACGACGCCCGGCGCTACGGGGCCCGGCTGCCGCGCCCGGTCGACGCCGTGGCCCGTACCGCCCGCTCCGCGTGCGGCGCCCTAGACGAGGTCACCGTCCCGTGCCTGGTCCACTTCGACCTGTGGCGGGGCAACATCCTCGTCGACCGCTCCGACGGAGAAGCCCGCGTCGGCGGCCTCATCGACGGGGAGCGCATGTTCTGGGGCGACCCCCTGGCCGAATTCGTCTCCCTCGCGCTGCTGGGGGACATCAAGGAGGACGAGGCGTTCCTGTCGGGCTACCGGGAGTCCGGCGCCCGGGCCGACTTCGACGCCCCGGCCCTCCTACGCCTCGCCCTGTACCGCGCCTACCTGTACCTGATCATGCTCACCGAGACGATTCCGCGCGAGGCCGGCGAGGACCAGGAGCGCTGGGTGCAGGAGGCCGTCGCCCCGGAACTCGTCGCTGCCCTGGACGAGATCGAGGAACTCCTCGGCAGGAAATCTCACAGCGTGAAATAAGGGGTGGAGGAATGTCACGCCGAGCCTGCCCCGGCGGTATGTTGCAGGTCGGAAGAGGGGCGGAAGGAGCCACATGGCGGGGCGGAACGGGCGCACGGTGCGCGATCTCAGGCGGGCCAACCGCACGGTCGTCCTCCAACGGCTCTACTTCGACGGACCGCTCAGCCGCTTCGCACTCGGCCCGGCGACCGGACTGAGCTCCGGCTCCGTCAGCAACGTCGTCGCCGACCTGCTCGCCGACGGGCTGGTGGAGGAGGCCGGCAGCATCGACTCCGACGGCGGCCGCCCCCGCACCCTGCTGCGCGTCGCGCCCGGCAGCGGCCACATGATCGGCGTCGACGTCGGTGAGACGCGGGTGCGTGTCGAACTGTTCGACCTCACCCTGACCGAGCTGGCCCGCGTCGAGCGCCCGCTCGCCGTCCAGGGGTACGAGGTCGAGGTCGTCGTCGACCACATCCGCCGGGGCATCGCCGAGGTGCTCGACACCGCCGGCCTCGCGCCCGAGCGGCTCCTCGGCGTCGGCATCGGCGTCCCCGGCATCGTCGAGCGCACGCCCGACCGGGGCGCGCTCGTGCACGGGCAGACCATCGGCTGGGACGCCGTCCCGCTGGAGGCCCTGCTCCGCACCGGAACCCCGCTGCCGGACACCGTCCCCTACTTCATCGACAACGGCGCCAGGACGCTGGGCCAGGCCGAGATGTGGTTCGGCGCCGGACGCGGCGCGCACAACGCCGTGGTGGTCCTCTTCGGCTCCGGCGTCGGCGCGAGCCTCGTCACTCCCGAGGCGGAGCAGGGCCGGGCCGTCGAATGGGGGCACCTGACCGTCCGGGTCCGGGGCCGCCGCTGCCGCTGCGGGGCGCTCGGCTGCCTGGAGGCCTACGCGGGCGCCGAGTCGCTGCTCGCCCGCTGGCGGGAGGAGGGCGGCCGGGGCCAGGACGGCACCGACGAGGAGTCCGCGCTCACCGCGATGCTCGCCGCGGCGTACCCGGCCGGGGACGGCGAGGCCGACCCGGTCGCGCTGGCCGTCCTGGAGGAGACCGCCGAGTACCTGGGCGCCGGTCTGGCCGGCCTGATCAACCTCTTCCAGCCCGAGCGCATCCTCATCGGCGGCTGGGCGGGCCTAGCCCTCGGCGCCCGCTTCCTGCCCGCCGTACGCCGTCACGCCCTGTCCTACGCGCTGCGCCACCCGGCCGGGAAGGTGACCGTCGAACTGGGCCGGCTCGGGCCCGACGCGGTCACGGTCGGCGCCGCGATCCTGCCGCTCGCCGACTTCTTCGCACGCGGCGGACGGCGTCCCGGTCCCGCACCGGAGCGTCCGCTCCCCGCCTGGCACGCGGTACTCGAGGAGCGGGCGCCACGCTGAGGTTTCGCAGGTCACGCCGGAGGTACTCGCGTGGCGCCCGGACCACGAAGGGAGGACGTTGTGACCGACCACCGCCTCGAAGGACCCGGCGAGAACGGTCAGCCGGTCCCGCGGGACATGCCGGACCAGCAGGCCGCCACCGGCGAGGACCCATGGGAGGCCGCCTCGCGCTTCACGGGTACCAGCGAGGCCGAGAGGGACGAGAAGGACCACACCGGCGAGCCCGCCGACGACGTCCCCGAAACGGACGAGGCGGGGACGGGCCGGCAGGGGGAGCCGCCCCGGCAGGGAACGGTGCACCCCGAGCATCCGGTGCCGGACGAGCCCGCCGACTGAGTGCCCCTGAACTCCGATGGCCGCAGCCGACCGTGGGGGCCGGCTGCGGCCATCGGTTGTGTGGGTGTGGGTGTGGGTGCGGGTTCGGGCGCGGCGAGTCCTGCGGTCAGCCCACCTTGTGTCCCCGCATCGGTTCCGTCCGCGCGCCCGCACCCTGCTGGAGCCCCTGCAGGAACTGCTCCAGCACCTCCGGCGCGGTGTGTTCCGGCCGCCAGCCGAGTTCCGTACGCGCGCGTGAGCAGTCCATCAGGGGCAGCCGCAGCACCGCGTCGAACAGGTGCGGTGAGGCGGGCAGCAGGCGCAGGCCCCAGGCGGCTGCGATCGCCGAACGTGCCGCCGTGCGCGGCAGTCGCACCGGACGGGCGCCGAACATCCTGCCCAGGAGGTCCGCGTCCACCGTCGGCTCGGCGGCCAGGTTGAACGCGCCCCGGGCGTCGGAGTGCACCGCCAGCCGGTACGCGTGTGCCGCGTCGTCCGTGTGCAGTGCCTGCACCCGCAGCCCCGCGATGTCGGGCAGGAGGGGCAGCAGCTCCGGACGGGCCGACGGGCCCGGCAGGAAACGCCCGCCGAAGATACGGCGTTGCTCACTCGCGGACTCCCGCTGGAAGAGGAAGGCGGGCCGCATCCGCACCACCCGTGTCTCGGGATGATCGCGCTCGAACGTGTCCAGCGCACGCTCCAGGTAGGCCTTCTCCCGACAATAGGCGGCGTCCGGCCAGCCGTGCGTCGGCCATGACTCGTCCACCGTCCGGTCCTTGGGGCCCGGCGAGTACGCGCCGACCGACGAGGCGTGCACCAGTGCCGGCACCCCCGCCGCGGTCACCGCCTCGAACACCCGCATGCTGCCGAGCACATTGGTGCGCCAGGTCGCCGCCGGGTCGTGCGTCGGCTGGAACGCCCAGGCCAGATGGACGACCGCGTCGGCGTCCGTGAACCGGTCCACGAGGTCGGACTCCGCGAAGGCCAGATCGACCGCGGACCAGTCCGTCTTCGGCGGCGACCACTCGGGGATCCGCCGGGCCAGGCCCAGCACGGAGGCGACCTCCGGATCCTCGGAGAGGAGGCGCACCACGCTGGTGCCCACATTGCCGGTGGCGCCTGTGACAACAACCCTCTTGCCCGTTCTGCTGCTCACCTTCCGCTCCTCTCGGCCGCGTGCTTCCGTCAGCGGTGACCGAGTACCCGGGGCTCACGTGGATGTCACCGCCCCCGGTCGTCCGGCAGGGTCTCGGCCCACAGGTTCTCCGCCTGCAGCAGCAGCGTGCCCAGGACCGCCGTGTGCGCGGCCCCCTCCCCGGCGTGCCGGCGCAGTTTCTCGTGCAGCTCCTGGTGCAGCTCCCGCATCGCCTCCTCGGTCTCCTCGTCCGGACGGGGCCGCACACTGCCGTCGAGCAGACTGTCTGCCTCGGTGTGGCAGGCTTCCCCGATCAGCTCCAGCAGACGCGCGTACGCGTCGAGGGCCGGGCCCTCGGGCGGGGCGGGCGTCCGCCTGTCGTCCACGGACACAGCCAGGGCCCGGGTCAGCGCGGCCACGTGCCCGGTGACCCGCGCGAACCGATCGTCCTCGTCCACCGGCGGCAGAGCGCCCCCGTGCGGCACGCGGTGCAGGCGCCGCAACGGGCCGTAGGTCAGGCGCAGGCTCTCCTGGCTCCACCGGCGTGCCGAGCGCAGCGCCTCCAGGCGGTGGTCCAGCCGGGACGACGCGCCGAGCCAGCCGGCGGCGGTCTGTGAGTCCCACTCACCCTCGCGCAGGTCGGCGGCGACGGTGCGCAGGACATCGCCCGCCTCTCGGGCGAGGGCCGCCAGGTTCTCCCGTACGTCCCGCAGATGGACCGGCGGCAGGACGAGCGCGTTGACCGCGACGCCGATCACGGCGCCGAGCGCCGCCTGCCCCACGCGATGCCCGACGCTTGACATGCTCACGGAGCCCGCAGTGAGGGTGAACAGGGCGGTGGTCGCCGCGTAGATGCCCTGGTCGCCGAAGCGGGACCAGTTCGCGAGCAGCATCAGCACCGGGACGGACAGGGCGAGCGCGCCCGTCGTGTCGCCGGTGAGCGCCTGTGCGGCCGAGGCCAGCACGGTGCCGACGCAGATCGCCCCGAACTGCCGCGCGCCCTGCACCAGCGAGCTGTAGACGGTGGCCTGCACCAGCACCAGTGCCACCCACGGCGCCATCAGCGCCAGCGGGTCCCCCATCCAGACCCCGCCCACCACCCAGGCGAGCACCGCCGCCGCGGCGGCCTTGAGGGACTGGACGACCAGATCGCGTTCCCGCCCGGGCCCGGTCCAGGCGGCTCGCAGGGCGCCCCAGGCGGCCCGCGTCCCGCGCCGCACGGAGGCCGGCCTCATGCCAGTGGACTCCCGCGGAGGGAGGACAGCAGGTGCGCGGGGTCGGCGTAGACCGCGTCCGCGCCGGACTTCTCCAGGTCGGTCCGCGGGATGCCGCCGCACAGGACGCCCACACAGCGCACCCCGGCGCGACGGCCCGCGAGCATGTCCCACACGGTGTCGCCGACGAAGACCGCCCGCTCCGCCGGCACCCCGGCCAGTTCCAGCGCGTGCTCGACCGGCTCGGGTGCCGGCTTGCCCTCGTCGACGTCGTCGGCGCTCGCCGTGGCGGTGATGGCGTCGTCCGCGTCGAGGGCCCGGCGCAGCGCGCTCAGTTCGGCGCCGCCCGCCGAGGTGGCCAGCACCACCGCCCAGCCCTCCCGGTGCAGCCGTCGCAGCAGCGGCCCGGCGCCCGGCAGCGCGGGCAGCCGGTCGACGTACTGCCCGTACAGCGCCTTGTGGGCGGCGCTGATGTCCGCGTCCCGGTCCTTGTCGCGGCTGTCTCCCAGCAGATGGGCGACGAGGTCGGTGGAGGGCAGACCCACGGCCCGGTGCACGGCGTGGGTCGGCACCTGGTGGCCCGCCTGCCGGAAGGCCTCCCACCACGCCACGACGTGCAGGTGATTGGTGTCGACCAGCGTGCCGTCGACGTCGAACACGGCCGCCCGTTCGGCGCTGCCCATAGGTGCTGCCCTTCCTCTCCGGCTCGCCCGGGTACCACCTCAGCCGCCCGCCACTCCGGACGGCACCCGCCGCTCTCGGGTCCAGGCCAGCAGCTCCGGAAGGGACCACGTCGTCACCACACGCTCCGGCGGCACCCCGCACTCCTCCGCCCGCGCGCACCCGTTGATCTGCCAGTCCAGTTGCCCCGGCGCGTGCGCGTCGGTGTCGACGGAGAACAGCACCCCCGCGGCCACCGCCCGGCGCAGCAGCCGCCGCGGCGGGTCGAGCCGCTCCGGCCTGCTGTTGATCTCCAGGGCCGTGCCGGTCTCGGCGCACGCCGCGAACACCTCGTCCGCGTCGAACTCCGACTCGGGCCGCCCCCGCCCCGTCACCAGCCGCCCCGTGCAGTGCCCGAGCACATCGGAGTGCGGATCACGCACGGCGGCCACCATCCGCCGGGTCATCGGCCGGGCGTCCATCCGCAGCTTGGAGTGCACCGACACCACCACGACATCCAGCCGGTCCAGCAGCTCCGGCTCCTGGTCGAGGGAGCCGTCCTCGAGGATGTCGCACTCGATGCCGGTCAGCAGCCGGAACGGCGCCCAGGTCTCGTTCAGCTCCGCGACCACGTCCAGCTGTTCCCGCAGCCGCTCGGCCGTGAGGCCCCGGGCCACCGTCAGCCGTGGCGAGTGGTCGGTCAGCGCCGCCCACTCGTGGCCCAGCGCCGCCGCGGCCCGGCCCATCTCCTCGATCGGGCTGCCGCCGTCCGACCAGTCGGAATGCAGATGGCAGTCGCCGCGCAGCAGCTCCCGCAGCCGCTCGCCGCCCCGCACGGCGGGCCGCTGGGCGGCCTCGCCCTCCAGGGTGCGCAGATAGGCGGGCTCCTGCCCGGCCAGTGCCTCCCGCACCACCTGCGCGGTCTTCGGGCCGACGCCCTTGAGCGACTCCAGCGAGCCGTCCGCCGCCCGCCGGCGCACCTCGTCGTCGCCCAGCTCCTTCAGCACCCGGGCCGCCGTACGGAAGGCGCGCACCCGGTACGTCGGTGCCAGGGACCGCTCCAGCAGGAAGGCGATCCGGTCCAGTGCCTCGACGGGATCCATCGCCACCTCCACCTCAAGGGTTCCCCAGCGCCCGGCTCACCGCACGACGGACTGAACCCCGCGCGGTCGCCGGTTGCGCTCTACTCTCGATGCATGACCGAAAGCGCGAGCCCGTACATATCCCACCCGCGGATCATGGTGCTCGGGGTGCAGCCGGGCACACCGCCTTTCCGGATCGTGGAGATCGACGGCCAGGTGGTCGGGGAGGCCAAGGGCGCCACCGACGTACTGACGGCCGCGGCCGCGTTCGGCATCACGGTCCACGACATGGACGATCCGGACGTGGTCCGCTGGGTGGGCGGCGACAAGTACACCTGGACCATGCGCTGAGGGGTCCTTACGCCTTCCCGGCCGACGCCTTCCTCTCCGCCCGGCCGCGCCGGGGCCTGCGCGCGTGGACCGCCCGGCTCAGGCGGCGGCCCAGGAGCAGGTAGCCGATCAGTGCGCCCGACGTGTTCAGGATGACGTCGTCGATGTCGAAGGCGCGGCCGGTGACCAGGGCGCCCTGGGCGAACTCCACCAGCAGCATCACGATCGCGGTCATCAGCAGGACGCGCAGGATGCCGCGCGTGCGGGGCGCGACGACGGGCACGAGGATGCCGAAGGGGACGCCGAGCAGGATGTTCCCGCCGATCTGCCGGAAGGCGTCCCGCAGTTCCGGCTGGTCGAGATAGGCCTTCAGGGAGTCGCCCGGCCGCAGATTGGTGTGGGTCAGTGCCTCCGAGGCGGGCGAGGGCTGCAGGGTCAGTTTCGCCAGCACCACCGCGAAGGCGACCATGAACGTGAAGGCACACAGCACCGCCAGCAGCCGGACGGGCAGCGGGAGTGGACGTCGCTCGCTCGCGGACCCGACGGTACGGGGACGTGAGGCTGCACTGGCCATACGATCCTCCACTCTTCAACTTCACTGGGTGACAGGGCGGTTACCCACGGGCGTGCCGACGATGCCGCCGGGGGTCGTTCCCAGCCACTGTTGCCCGCGTTCCGCCGGGGCACTCCGCCCTGTCCGCGCGTGCTCAGGTCCCGTACGACACGTTCACCTCCTTGAAGCCGAGGGAACGCAGCAGACCTTCGAGCATGCCGGTGGCGTTCTTCTCGGCGCGTGCGGTCAGCTCGCTCTCCTTCGCCGCGTCGCCGATGTGCCGTACCGCGAGTTTCTGCACGGCCTGTTCACCGTTGGGGTTGTCCGAGAAGAGGTCGCCGAGGCGGTCGAAGAGACCGCGCTGCTTGGAGACGGCGTAGGAGCGGTCGGGGTCGAGGGCCGGCTTGCCCAGTTGAGCGTGGGGCAGCCGGAGCGTGGCGGACGTGCGGTCGCCGTTGACCTTCACGTCGTTCTCGCCGACCTTGCCCAGGTCGACGTAGGCGTCCACGGTGCCCGCGCCGACGTACAGCGTGCGGGTGCCGCGGATCGCGTCGGGCAGGAACCTGGCGTCCTTCTCCAGGTCCACGACGACCTGGAAGTTGCCGGAGGCGGCGTCGTAACGGCTGATGTCCTGGATGGACTTCAGCAGCGCGGGGCCGGACCGGTCGTGGGTTTCGGTGCCGAACAGGTCCTTCAGGCCCGGGATCACGCTGAGCCGGATCCCGGCGAAGAACACGACGAGCACCAGGACGAGCGCGCCCACCACCTTGGCCCAGCCGGGCATGCGTCTGGGGAGACGCTTGACGGGAGTCGTCATGCGACGGCCCTCCTTCCTACTGTCCGGATGCCCGCCACATCCCCTGCCAGACCGGCCGGTTGAGGACGGGACGACTTCGGCGGAAGCACGAAGGGCGCATTCGGGGCGTCACACCGAGCCGGACGTGGCCTCCGGCTGTTCCAGGGCGGCGTCCAGCGTCGGCTGCGGCGGCAGCAGCCGGGACAGGCCGGTGATGCGCAGGACCCGCAGGGTCAGAGGGTGGGCGCAGACGAGGAGCACCTGACCGTCCCGGCCGAGGACCCGGCTCCTGGCCCGGTACAGCAACCGCAGGCCCGAGCAGTCGAAGAACTCGATCCGGCTGAGGTCGATCACGACCCGGGCGGCGGGGCGGTTCGTCTCCCGGTCCAGGTGCGGGGCGATCTCCGTGGCCGCGGCGAGGTCGATCTCGCCGCGGAACTCCAGCACGGTGTGCCCCCGCTCCTGGTGGACGCGCAGATGCCGGGTGAGCGGTGCAGGTTCCTGCCGCACGACGAGATCGCCTCCAGCTTGCTCCGTGCGTGGGGGAGGGGTCACGGCCTCAACACCGTTCCCCGCCCCGCAAGTTACCCTCCAACGAGTGAATTTGAGCATGTTCGATTGACATATGTCTCTGAATTGCGGCCGAGTTGGCCGAGGTTCGCGCGGGAGAGTGCGCGGGCGTGCGCTCCGGGCTACGACAGGGCGTGCCAGGCCTTGACGAGCGCCTGGCGGAACTGCTCCGTCTGGTGTGCCGTGAGGTCGCGCACCATCCGCTCCTCCAGCTCCCGGACCGGCCCGGCGTGCCGGGCGAGCAGCTCCCTGGCGTCGCCGGTGAGCAGGATCAGCAGCTCCCGGCGGTTGCGGGGATTGCGCTCCCGGCGCACCAGCCCGCGGCCCTCCAGGGAGCGGACGAGATCGGCGATGGACTGCGCGGTGACGAAGGAGTCGCGCGCCAGCTGGGCCGCCGACAGTCCGTCGTGTCGCTCCAGGACGGTCAGCGCGGTGTACTGAAGAGCGGTGATCCCGGAGGGTCTGACCAGCTCGTCCAGGTGGGAGCGCACGACGAGCTCCACCTGCTTGACCATGTAGAGCAGGGAAGGGGGCGCCTTGGTCACCTGTGTGTCGAGCATGGATGCAGGCTAGAGCATTGACAGGAAACCTGTCTGTAAAGAGACTGCGAACCAACAGGAATCCTGTTTGTTGAAATCTTGGCGACGACGCTGGGGAGCGGCGATGACCACCTTCGAGAGGGAACCCGGACAGCTGTTCATCGGGGGCCAGTGGCGCGAGGCCGCCGACGGGGCGCGCACCGAGGTGGTCGACCCGTCCCGGGGCACGGTCGTCACCACCGTCGCGGAGGCGGGCCCCGCCGATGTCGACGCGGCCGTACGCGCCGCCCGCGAGGCCTACGACGACGGCGCCTGGTCCGGACTGAGCGGCCGCGAGCGGGGCCGGGTGCTGCACCGCGTCGCCCGGCTGATCCGCGAG
Organism: Streptomyces sp. NPDC041940; assembly: GCF_055589465.1. NCBI lineage: Bacteria > Bacillati > Actinomycetota > Actinomycetes > Kitasatosporales > Streptomycetaceae > Streptomyces > Streptomyces sp. NPDC041940. The sequence goes on along the minus strand of NZ_JBVJBP010000006.1, from coordinate 89,424 downwards.
AACGCCGACGAGCTGGCCGCCCTGGAGAGCCTCGACGTCGGCAAGCCCATCTCGCTGTGCGGAGCGGTCGACGTGACGAACGCGGCCAACGACTACGAGTACTTCGCGAACCTCGCCCAGAGCCAGGACGGCGCCCTGCGCGACACCCCCATGAACGCCCTCGCCTACACCAGGCGCGAGCCGCTCGGCGTGGTCGCCGCGATCACCCCGTTCAACTTCCCGCTGATCCTCGCCGGCTCCAAGCTCGCTCCGGCGCTCGCGGCCGGCAACACCGTCGTCCACAAGCCCGCCGACGAGACCCCGCTCAGCGCCCTGTACATGGCCCGGCTGCTCCAGGAGGCGGGCGTACCGGACGGTGTGGTCAACGTCGTGACCGGCAGCGGCCCGGTCGCCGGCGAGGCACTGCTGCGCCACCGAGGTGTCGACAAGGTCGCCTTCACCGGCTCCACCGCGATCGGCCGGCACGTGGCGAGCGTCGCCGGCGAGGCGCTCAAGCCCGTCACCATGGAGCTGGGCGGGAACGCGGCCCACATCGTCTTCGAGGACGCCGACCTGGAGAAGGCGGTCGGCGCGGTCATCAAGGGCTTCGTCTTCAACACCGGCCAGTTCTGCATGGGCGGCCCGCGCCTGCTGGTGGCCCGGTCGGTGTACCCGACGCTGCTCGGCATCCTCGCCGAGGCCGTGCCCGGCGTGCCGATCGGCGACCCGCGCGACCCGGCCACGGTCATCGGCCCGATGGCGGCCGAGAAGCACCTGAAGAAGGTCGAGGAGTACGTCGCCCTGGCCCGCAAGGAGGGCGCCCGCGTCGTCTGCGGCGGCGAGCGGCTCGACCTGGACGGCGGCTACTACTACAAGCCCACCGTCATCGCCGACCTGGCGAACGACTCCCGTGTGATCCAGGAGGAGATCTTCGGCCCGGTCCTCACCGTGCAGCCCTTCGACGACGAGGACGAGGCCGTCGCCCTCGCCAACTCCACGCCCTATGGTCTGGCCTCGGGCGTCCAGACCAGCCACCTCGCCCGCGCCCACCGGGTCGCCGACCGGCTCCAGGCCGGGATCGTCTGGATCAACGACTGGGCGATGCTCGACCCCGCCGTGCCCTTCGGCGGTGTGAAGGACTCCGGCTACGGCCGCGAATACGGGCCCGAGGCCCTCGCCGGTTACACCAAGGTCAAGTCCGTCGTCGTCTCGCTCGACTGAGACACCGTCAAGGAGCTCTTGCGATGCCCACCACCACCCGTGCCGCGGTCGTCGAGTCCGGCGGCGCGCCCTTCACCCTCTCCGACGTCGTCCTCGACGAACCCGGCCCCCGCGAGGCGCTGGTCCGCATGGTCGCCACCGGCCTGTGTCACACCGACCTCGGCGTGGCGAGCGGCGGACTGCCCTTCCCGCTGCCCGGGGTCCTCGGCCACGAGGGCGCGGGCGTCGTCGAGGCCGTCGGCCCCGCCGTCACCGGCGTCGCGCCCGGCGACCACGTCCTGCTCTCCTTCACCTCCTGCGGCGACTGCCGCAACTGCCGCGGCGGGCACCCCGCCTACTGCGCGACCTGGCTGCCGCTGAACCTGCTCGGCGGCCGCCGCGCCGACGGCTCGAACACCATCAGCCGGGACGGCGAGGCCCTGGGCGGTCACTTCTTCGGCCAGTCCTCCTTCGCCGAGCGGGCCCTGGCCGACGAGCGCAGCCTGGTCAAGGTCGACCCGGACGTGCCGCTGGAGTCGATCGCCCCGCTGGGCTGCGGCGTACAGACCGGTGTGGGCGCCGTCTGGAACGTGCTGAAGCCCGACACGGGCGGCACCGTCGTCGTCCTGGGCGCCGGAGCGGTCGGCCTGTCGGCCGTGATGGCGGCGGCCCTCACCCCGGCCACCAGGGTCGTCGCCGTCGACCGGGTCGCCGAACGCCTGTCACTGGCCACCGAGCTGGGCGCCACGCACACCGTCGACACCAGCCGGGAGGACCTGGCCGAGGCCCTCGCCGGCATCACGGGCGGCCAGGGCGCGGACGGTGTCGTGGAGACCACCGGCAACGTCGGCGTCCTGCGCCAGGGCGTCGACGCGCTCGCCGCGCGCGGCACCCTGGTCGTCGTCGGCGCCCCGCCCTTCGGCACCGAGGTCGCCCTGGACGTCAACGGCCTGCTCGGCGGCAAACGGATCGTCGGCCTCACCCTCGGCGACAGCGAGACCCAGACCATGATCCCCGCCCTGGTCCGCCTGGTGAAGGAGGGCCGCCTCCCGCTGCACCGCCTGATCAGCACCTATCCCTTCGGGGACATCGACCGGGCGGTCCAGGACATGAGGTCGGGCAAGACGATCAAGCCGGTGCTGATGTTCTGACACCGGCGACTGAGCCGGGCAGGTCGGCCGCCCGCGCACCCTTTCCTACCTGCGGCGACGCCGTATCCGCGGACGCAACACCGTCGAACGCTGCATCAACAAGATCAGGGAGTGACGGGGCCTGGCCACCCGATACGACAAGACCGCCACCAGCTACCTCGCTGGACTCCACCTACGCGGTGCCGTGATCTGGATCCGCAGTCTCCGACCAACGTGATCCAAACCTGGAACAGACCTAGAGACCGCCCCCGGCTCGGGGACGGTTCCGGCGGCGGACCGTCATCCGCAGGGTGTGCGGCCGTACGGTGAGCCGGGCGACCTGGTGGATGACCTGGCCCTCGGCGAGTTCCAGCCGTACCGAACGCAGCAGCGTCGCGAGCGCCGTGACCATCTCGGTGAGGGCGAGACGGTCCCCCATGCACTTGTGCTTGCCGTCCCCGAAGGGCAGGAACGCGCCCGGCGGAGGATCCTGCGCGGGGTCGGTCCACCGGTCCGGGGCGAAGGTGTGCGGGTCGGGGAAGCGCTCGGGGTCGCGGTGCAGGGCGTGCTGGCAGTAGGCCAGTTCGGTGCCGGCGGGCAGAATCCACTCGCCGAGCCGAGTCTCCTCGGTGGTGCGGCGGGTGACCAGCCAGCCAGGGTGGTGCAGCCGCAGGGTCTCGGTGATGACCCGGTTCAGGTACGGCAGCCGGATCACGTCGTCGAAGGCGACCGGCCGTTCGCCGAGGACCTCGTCCAGCTCAGCCATGACCCGGGCCTCGATGTCGCGGTTGCGGGCGAGTTCGTACAGAGCCCAGGACAGCACCGACGCGGTGGTCTCGGTGCCGGCGACGGCCAGGGTAAGGATCTCGGAGCAGATCTGATGCCCGGTCAGCGGCTCGCCGGTCTCCTCGTCGATGGCCCGCAGCAGCATGGAGAGCATGTCCCCGGTGTCGTGCCCGGAGGCCTGCAGTTCGTCGACGGCGGTGTTGATGGTGGCGCGTACGCCGGCCCGGGCCCGGTCGAAGCGGCGGTTGAAGGGCAGCGGCAGACGCTCGGCCCAGTCGGGCAGCATGATGCGCACACCGACGTCGTTCAACACCACCGACAGATCGCTGCGCAGCCGACGGAAGACTCGGTCGTCGAGGCTGCCGGCGAACACCGTCTTGGCCAGCATGTCCAGGCTGAGCCCGACCATCGCCTCGCGTACGTCGAGGGTTCGCCCGGGCTCCCAGCCGGCGACCGTGGCCGTCACCTCGGCACGCATGATGTCGACGTACCGGCTGATCTCGGTGTGGGCGAACGCCGGTTGCAGCTGGCGGCGTTTGCGTACGTGGGTCCGGCCGGTGGCGGTGACGACACTGTCGCCCAGCAGCTGGCCCAGCTTGTCGTAGAGCCGGCCCTTGTCGAGGCTGGGCCCCAGGGCCTTGAGCATCTGGTGGATCAGGGCCGGGTCCTGGACCACGATGGTGCGTGTCCCGGGTTGCAGGATGATCTCGACAAGTGGTTCTCGTGTCTCGCGCAGCGAGTCGATGAAGCCGAGGTTGTCGCGCATTTTCAGAGTGTGGCCGATGAACGGAAACGATCCTGCGGCTCGAGGTATGGGGGGAGGCGCAGTGGACGTCACGGGTCATCACCTTCACGGCAATCATGGGTTCATGGGTGCCCCTATGGCTTCCCTGAACCTTCCCAAGTGCAATCCTGACATGAACGTGTCCTGCGCCACGTGGCGATGGTGAGGAGGGGAGGGGGAGCCCTCTCTCCTCTCCGGCTTCGACGGCGTCCAGCTGAGCCTGACCCAGTCATTCCGTGGCCCGGCCATCGCCGCCGAAGCCAACAGATGGCTAGCGCCCAAGGCCGGCGGCAGGAAGGAACCCGCCGAGAACAGCGGGAAGCCTGCCATCGGCCTTGGCGAAGCCCGCCTCGTCTGCGTAGCTGTTACCCGCGCCCGTCAGCGACTCGACCTCGGCGGCCTGTCCTGGATCAAAAACTACCCAAGCCACTCGACTCCCACGGCGCCCTCTTCCCGCAACCCGGTCGACGCCCAGCCATCGGCGTGGGATCGACCGATCAGGGCCCGCGCAGGCCGGGGGAAGGTGTGCCCGCCCAGCCCGGCTAGTCGTTCACCAGCACCAGCTTCCCCGTAGTACGCCCGGTGTCGCCCAGCGTGTGCGCTTCCGACGCAGCGGCCAGCGGGAAGGTGCCCGCGATCGTGGCGCGGAGCTTGCCCGTCTCGGCGAGTTCCGCGATCGCCCGCATGTCGCTTCGGTCGGCGTCCACGAGCATCCGGAGCCCTCGTGCGCCGAGCCGCTCGGCCTCCTCGTAGAAGTCGTTCGAGCCTCCCGGGAGGATCGAGACCACGACACCGCCGGGACGCAGGACGCGCAGCGAGCGCAGGGCGTTGTCGCCGCCGATCGTGTCCAGGACGACGTCGACGTCCTTCACGGCCTCGGTGAAGTCCGTTTCCCGGTAGTCCACCGTCTCGTCCACGCCGAGCCCGCGCAGGAACTCGTGCTTGCCCGCGCTCGCGGTGCCGATCACGTACGCGCCCCGCGCCTTGGCGATCTGCACCGCCACATGCCCGACCCCGCCCGCGGCGGCGTGGATCAGCACCCGCTGCCCGGGCCGTACGTCCGCGTGCTCGACCAGCGCCTGCCACGCGGTGAGCGAGACCAGCGGCAGCGCGCCCGCCTGGACGTGGTCGATGCCGGCCGGCTTGCGGGTGAGGGCGCGGACCGGAGCGATCACGTACTCCGCGTGCGAGCCGTGTCCGTACGGATACGGCAGCATGCCGAAGACCTCGTCACCGGGCGCGAAGGCCACGACGCCGATGCCGGCTGCCTCCACCACCCCGGAGACGTCCCAGCCGAGGACGAAGGGCGGCTCGCCCAGGAAGCCGCCGGTCGCGCGGTGCTTCCAGTCGGTCGGGTTGACCCCGGCGGCCCGCACCCGGACCAGCACCTGGTTCGGCCCCGGTGCCGGGCGCTCGACGTCGACTTCCTTGAGGACCTCGGGACCGCCGAGGACGTCCTGGCTGATGGCTCGCATCGTGTTCTGTGTGCTCATGGTGATCAAGCGTGCCGGTCCGCGCACCGCTCGCCAATGGCAAGATTGCCAACCTTCGATAGGATCGTGCCATGCGACGCGAACGAGTGGTGGTCCTGGCCCTGGACGGGGTGTACCCCTTCGAGCTGGGCATCCCCAGCCGGATCCTCGGCGCCGCCGACGGCCGGTACGAGGTGCTGACCTGCTCGGTCGACGGCGGCCCGGTGCGCACCAACGCGGACTTCGGCGTCACCGTGGAGCACGGCCCCGAGGTCCTGGCCACGGCCGGCACGGTGGTGATCGCGCCCGTCGCTCCGGACCGTCTGACCGAGGAGGTGCCGAGCGAGGTCCTCGCCGCCCTCGTGCTCATCCGGCCCGGCACGCGCATCGTCTCCATCTGCACCGGCGCCTTCGTCCTCGCCGCCGCCGGGCTCCTCGACGGGCGCAGGGCGACCACGCACTGGCAGGTCGCCGACGCGTTCCGGCGCATGTTCCCGCTCGTCGACCTCGACCCGGACGTGCTGTTCGTCGACGACCACCCCTTCCTCACCTCCGCCGGAGCCGCCTCCGGGGTGGACATCTGCCTGCACCTGGTCCGCAAGGACCACGGCAGCCGGCTGGCCAACACCGTCGCCCGCCGCTGCGTGGTCCCGCCGTTCCGGGACGGCGGCCAGGCCCAGTACATCGAACAGCCCGTCCCCGAGCAGGGCGCCGCGAGCACCGCGGCCACCCGCGCCTGGATCCTGGAACGCCTCGGCGAACCGCTCACCCTGGCCGAACTCGCCGGCCACGCCCGGATGAGCCGGCGCACCTTCGCCCGCCGTTTCCACGACGAGGTGGGCCTCAGCCCCGGCCGCTGGCTGATCCAGCAGCGCGTGGCCCGGGCCCGGCACCTGCTGGAATCCAGCGACCTCACGGTGGACCAGATCGCCGGCCGGGTCGGCTTCGCGACGGGCGCGTCCCTGCGCCAGCATCTCCACGCGGCGATCGGCGTCTCCCCGCAGACGTACCGCCGCACCTTCCAGACCGCACGCTGACGCGTCCACGGTCGGGTACGCGGCCAACTCCCGAAGCCAGCATGGGGATTTGTCGACCCGTTCCCTTCTGTCGGAGCGTGACGGAACCCTCACGTCCGCAGGGTGACGAGGTTGATCCTTTCGGGTCTAAACCCGATAAGGTTCCGATCGGCGCTGCGAGTTGACGCGATCGCGTCCGGTCGACTCGCGGTGCGTACTCATGAGTGCGATCCACACCCCCCCTGTTCGATCGTGTTTGTTCGAAGGATGCAGATGGAACTCGCCACTCCGCCACCGGCGGCGCGGGCCCCTGTCGCCTGGTACAGCTGGTGGTTGATGCCGCTGGGCTTGGGAGGCGGGGCGGTTGCCGCCACGTTCATGAGCTCGGAGCGAATAACCGCGGCCGTCGCCGGTCTCGCGGCGACGGCGGCCAGTGCCGTGTGCGTACGCCTGCTGCTGCGCACCCGGGCACAACTGCACAAGGCGGAGAACTCCTTCCGCACCACGCAGGCCGAGCACAACCAGCAGTGGCAGCAGCACGTGGCGGGCCTGGAACGGAAGTTCTCCGCCGAACGCGCCTCACTGGAGTCCCAGCTCACCGAGCAGAACGCGACCTACGAGCGGCGCCTGGCCGACCAGGGCGCCACGTACGAGACGCAGCTCTCCGACACCTCCCGCGCCTACGAGGAACGGCTGACCGAGCAGGCCACGTCCTACGAGGCCCAGCTCGCCGACCAGGCCGAGGTCTGGCAGGAACAGCTCTCCCACCAGCTCGCCGCGGTCGCCCGGCTCGCTGACGAGCAACTGCCCTCCGCCATGGAGGCGCTGCGCTCCGGCGACGCCATCGACGACGTGCTGCCCACGCTCAACCAGTGCGCCAAGGTCAGCTCCGACCTCCAGGCCGAGCTGCGCAAGGTGCTGCGCACCGCCCTGATCGGCCTGGAGTCGGAGTTCGACCGCTCCACCTCCGCCGAGCAGGCCGTCATCAGCATCGGCAACCGCATCCACGTGCTGACCAGCAAGCTCCGCGGCCGCCTGCACGAGATGCAGGGCGAGCACGGCAGGCTCCCGGCCGTCGCCCGGGGCCTGATGGAGCTCGACCAGGAGATTGGCCCCGCCGACCGTCTCGCCGCCAGCATCGGCGTGCTCGGCGGCTCGGACCGGCCCGGCCGGCAGTGGCAGGAGCCGCAGCGGCTGCTCAGCGTGGCGCGCGGCGGCATCGGCCGGATCAAGGACTTCCACCGGATCCAGATCCGCCACCTGCCCGAACTCGGCGTCGACGGCGGTCTCGTGGACCACCTCACGCTGATCTTCGCTCACCTCCTCGACAACGCGGCCCGCTACTCGCCGCCCACCGAGCCGGTGCTCATCTCCGGCAAGGAGGTGCCCAACGGCGTCGGCATCGAGATCCAGGACTCCGGCAAGGGCCTGAGCGAGGAGAAGAAGCGCGAGGCCGAGCACGCCCTCGCGGGCACCGCTCCCGGCGCCGGCCTCGGCGGCATCACCGAGGACGCGAACATCGGTCTGCGCGTCGTCGGAGCCCTCGCCCGCCGCTACGGCATCCGCGTCACCTTCGCGGACTCCCCGTGGCTCGGCACTTCCGTGGTGGTCGTGGTTCCGCACAAGTACTTCAGCCCGCTGCCCGCCGCCGCACCGGCCGCGCCCGAGGTCCGCACCGCCATGGCGGCCCCGGCCCGCGAGACGGTCACCGCACCGGCACCGGCACCGGCACCGGCACCGGCACCGGACGGCCCGGCCGAGGCCGCGGAGACCACGCCCGGAGGACTGCCCCGGCGCCGCAGCAAGCGGAACGAAGCGGCCGAGCCCAGGCAGGCCGAGCGGACGGACCGGAGCGCCGCCTCCGCCATCCCGCCGGACGCCTCGTTCTCCGGCCTCGCCGCCTTCGCCACCGCCGGACGCGACGCCGAAGAGGCGTCCCAGGCGGCCGGCGACCGCGACACCGACGCCGGACGCGAGTCCAACGAGCACCGCACCGAAGAGAGCGACTAGTCCTCATGACGCAACAAGGAACAGATGTGAGCTGGGCGCTCCGCGATCTCGTCGAGAGCATCCAGGAGATCCGCTTCGCCCTTGTGGCCTCCAGCGACGGCAAGGCCATCACCTCCTACGGCGCCGAAGACCCCGACGACGTCGACCGCTTCGCCGCCGTGGTGGCCGGTCTGCAGGCCCTCGCCCAGCCGGTCGCCGAGCAGTTCCCCAAGTACGCCGGGCAGCTGCGGCTCGCGATGATCGAAGTCGACGGCGGGCACCTCTTCGTGGTCCGCGCCGGTGTGGAGACCTACCTCGGTGTCCTTGCCAGGGAAGGCCTCGACCAGGGCCTGCTCGGGCACCAGATGAGAGACCTGGCCCGCAGGATGGGTGAGCTCCTCGGCACCACTCCGCGCCTGGAGGAGCACTCTGGATGAGTGCTCCCCGCAGGCCGTCGGACCCGTCCGGTCTCGAGCGCTACTACGTCCTCACGGGCGGACGCAGCGGACCGGGCGGTTCGGCGTCGAGCCTCGACGTGGCGACGCTGGTCGTCGCCCGCGCCGCCCCGTTACCGGGCATGCAGCACGAGCACGAGGAGATTCTCCGCCGGTGCCGCGATCCGCTGTCGGTCGCCGAACTCGGCGCTCACCTCGGGCTGCCCTTCAACATTCTCGCAGTGCTGCTGTCGGACCTGCTCGTCGCAGGTCGCGTCGAAGCCCGTAACCCCATCCCGGCGCACGACGCCGGCCGCGGGCCCGACCTCGCGCTCCTTGAGGAGGTACTCAGTGGACTTGAAAGGCTTTGACCAACCCGGAGGGCGGGCGGGCGGGGACGCCCGCTCGGTGAAGGTGATGATCGCCGGCGGGTTCGGCACCGGGAAGACCACGATGGTCCGGTCGGTCAGCGACATCAAGCCGCTCACCACCGAGGAGACCCTCACCCAGGCCAGTGCCGACGTCGACCGTCTCATCGGCGTCGCCGACAAGACGCAGACCACCGTCAGCCTCGACTTCGGCAAGATCGGCATCAACGAGAGCCTGGTGCTGTACCTGTTCGGCACGCCCGGTCAGGAGCGCTTCTGGTTCCTGTGGAACGGGCTGTTCAAGGGGGCGCTCGGCGCGATCGTCCTGGTGGACACCCGCCGCCTGGAGTCCAGTTTCCGGGCGATCGAGGAGATGGAGCGGCAGGAGGTCCCCTTCGTCGTCGCCCTGAACGTCTTCCCCGACTCCACCAACTACCCGGTCGAGGAGATCCGGGACGCCCTGGACATCCCCGAGCACACCCCGGTCATAGCCTTCGACGCCCGCGACCGGGCCTCCAGCCGGGACGTCCTCGTCGCCCTGATCCACCATCTGAAGGAACGCTCGGCCGTGGCCCTGGAGCCCCGATGAACGACTCGACCGAATCCGGACTCCAGCCCGTACGGGGCTGCCCCGTCGCCCATCACGGCGCCGACCTGACCAGGCTGTACGGCCCGGACGCCGCGACCGATCCGGGAGGCATCTACGAGCGGCTGCGCAAGGAGCACGGCTCGGTCGCGCCGGTCCTGCTCGAAGGCGACGTGCCCGCCTGGCTGGTCCTCGGATACCGCGACAACCGGCGGGTGCTCGACAACCCCCGTCAGTTCAGCCGGGACGCGCGGATCTGGCGGGACTGGCGGGACGGCCGGATCGAGGAGACCTCGCCGATCATGCCGATGGTCGGCTGGCGCCCCGACTGTGTGTCCCAGGACGGCGAACCGCACCGCAGGCTGCGCGGCGCCGTCACCGACGGGTTGCAGGCGGCGGCCGCCCGGGGCATCCGGCGGCACGTCACGTACTTCGCGAACAAGCAGATCGACGCGTTCGCCGACGCCGGGCACACCGACCTCGTGGCCGACTACGCCGAGCAGCTGCCGATGCTCGTGCTGACCAGGATGCTGGGCCTGCCCGCGGCGGACGGGCTACGCATGATCGAGTCGTGCGCCCAGGTCTTCAAGGGCGGTGAGGGCGCCCTCGAGCACAACGACCGGATCATGCAGATCCTCTCGGAACTCGCCGAGCGCAAGCGGGCCGAGCCGGGCTCCGACTTCGCCACGGCCCTGCTGGAGCACCCGGCCGGCCTCGACCACGACGAGGTCGTCAGCCATCTGCGCCTGGTGCTGATCGCCGCGCACACCACCACCAGCAATCTGCTGGCCCGGGTCCTGCAACGGGTCCTCACCGATGCCGCCCGGCTGTCCGGTCTGGTCAGCGGGGAGCTGAACATCTCCTCGGTGGTGGAGGAGGTCATGTGGGACGCCCCGCCGCTGTCCGTGCTGCCGGGCCGGTTCGCAACCGCCGACATGGAGCTCGGAGGCCATCACGTCCAGGAGGGCGAACTGCTCATCCTGGGCCTGGCCGCCGGCAACGTCGACCCGGATGTACGGCCCGACTCGGCCGTCGCCGTGCAGGGCAACCAGTCGCACCTGGCGTTCAGCGCCGGACCGCACGAGTGCCCAGGGCAGAACATCGGCCAGTCCATCATCGAGATCGGCGTGGACGTTCTGCTGCACCGGCTGCCGGACCTGCGCCTGGCTGTACCGCCGGAAGAACTCGGCTCGACGGCCTCCACGTGGGAGTCCCGGCTGGACAGCCTGCCGGTCGAGTTCGCCGTCTAGGCCACGCCGGCGCACCGTTGCCCGGCCGGCTTCCGGCCGGGCAACGGTGCGCGTGGGTGCAGGCGGTGGCTCACACGCTCAGCAGGTCGTCAACCGAGCTGGTGGGGGACGATCATGCCGATGTCGAGGTAAGCGCCGTCGCCGAGTACGGCCATGCCCTGGCAGTGCCTTCGCGTCTGCGGTGGGGCCGGGCACAGGCTGGGCCGTTACCACCACCAGGCGGGTGCGAGCAGCGGCCCGAGCCTTCAGGATCGAGGCGTCAGCCGTCGAGCCAGTCGCCTGCGACGCCCGTGGGACGGTATCCCGTGGCGTTCCAGAGGAAATGCGGGTGGGCGCAGCCGAACATGTAGGCGAGCAGTGCGGTGTCCTCCCTCCCGGTCTGAGGGTCGTGCAGGGTGTGGAACCTCTCGGATCCGACTACGCCGGAGTCTTGTTGGACATGACGGGCGCGGTCCGGCGATGGTGCGGCGCTGGATGCCTCCACGGCGGCGATGTAGGTGCGGCGCAAGATCTCCCATGTGCTGTCCGTGTTGCCGTACCAGGGGCCGTGCAGTGCTTCGAAGGCATGGAGCTCGGCGTCGAAGAGTGCCCATGTCCGGGGGTACTGCGCTCGGCAGAGTGCGGACAGTTCGGCGGTCCTGGTGCTCAGTGCTGGTGCGGTGGGCCGCGGGGCGATGGTGAGGGTGGTGCCGTGGGTGAGGAGGCCGGTGCATGGGTTGGGCTGCAGGTCGCACAGCGTGCACTCCTCGGCCGGGGGGAGGCCCTGGGTGATGCCGTCGAACCACAGGGCATGGCGGCCCGTGAGCCCCATCCAGACGGTGGTGGTGGTCATCAGCCAGGTGTTCCACATCGGGCTGTGGGCCTCGGGCATGCAGCCGTACTTGACGACGGCTATCGCGCAGGCAGCGTAGAGCGCCTTGGTGTGGGTGGGCATGTCGGCGAGCCAGAAGTTGCTGATCTCGCCGGTGAGGGCGTCGGCTCGTACATCGGCCATGTCGTCGATGACGCGGCACAGCAGCAGGGAGGCGAGGTTTTCTTCCTGCCAGAGTTCGGTGTCGGGGGCGACGTGCCAGAACAGGCAGTCCATCATCTGCAGGGCCGAGTAGGTGCTTTGGTTGAGCGGGTTGGTCTGGGGGAGCGTGACGCTGCCCGCGTCGTGCTGTTGGAGCCAGTACTCGTCGACGGATCGCTTGTGGGCTGCGAAGAGTCCGGAGACCAGGGCCCGTGCGCTGTTGGTGCTGAAATTCTCGGCCAGGCGGCCTTCGACGTGTTGGGTGAGGCGCGTTGTGTCGATGGTGTCGATCACGCGTTTGTATTCGTGGAAGACGAGGATGTCGTTCTCGAAGCGGTGGCGGTGGCCGAGGTCTCGTTCGAGGTCGTTCATCTGCCGGGTCCAGGACCATCCACCGGTCAGGACGCTGTCGAGTTCCCGGCGGTATGGCCAGGTCTTGACGGTGAGGGGACGACCGGCGCTCTGCCGCCAACGGTAGTCGTCCAGAGTGCGTGCGGGGGGCGTGGGCAGCCGACGGCACAGAGGGCAGGCGCAGACGGTTGTCTGCTCCTCCTCGCGCGGCGGGGCGAGTGCCCGGCTCCTCCAGGCCCCTTCCAGCATGGTGCAGGTCAGTCTGCAGACCTCAATGTCGGTGCTGACTTGGGGGAAGGCTGCTTCGATCATGCGCAGGTGGGTGTCGAGCTGCCTCAACCTGGCGTAGCCCTCCTCGTCGGGCGGGAGGAACGCGGGCCGCGCCAGATGGAGGGCTCCCTCCACCTGCAGCGTCGTGCTGGAGTGGGGGGAGCCGAATGCGTTCAGCCGCTGCTGAGCGGCGTTCTGGGACCTTCGGTACTGCTCCGTGCTCCCATTGATCTGTTTCACCAAGAGGCGGGCCAGGATGTTCCCCGCCTCCGTGGGCTGGAGCTGGGCGCTTGGCTGCGCCGGGAGCGAGCTGTCGGCGGATGCCTTCGTAACAGCACCTGCGACTCGAGATTTCACACCGGTCTCCCCATAAGCTGTGGTCCTGGCAACGGAATCGATCGACCGTGGTCGTTGACCTGCCGTGTCCGGGAATCTTCTGTACTTTCCGCGACGACCTCGCCGGACAGCCGGACTGATGCGACCGGCTTTGGCTCCTGCTGCGAACGACCGTGAGAGGCACGACTGCTGCGATGGCGGCACTCCTGCTGCAAGGCGAGCACCTGCATCGCCGCCTCAGCTGTGTTGATCAGGAAGCGCTCGCGGTCCGTCAGGCGTAGCGCGACCCCTGGAGCCGAGATGCGCTGCTTCGCCCGAGGCGTGTGGGTAGCTGACCGGGATGTCGAAGGGGAGGTCGAACCGGACGTCCTGAGGCATGGGCTTCCTTTCGGGAGACGGACCGCAGAGCCCCCCGCCCCTGCGAGCGGACGGTGCCTTGACCGGCCGCACACTCGAACTCGACTTCGCAGTCCGAACGTTGAACCGAGAAGCGGTACGAGACTGCCCACGGCGGGAATAGGCCATTCCGTGACACTGCCGTGATCTCGGTTACTGCGGAAAGCGCTTGAGCTGCGTATACTCCCTCGTCCCTCACCCGGCTCGGCCCGTCCGCCGGGCCTCCCCGGCCTCCTGGCGTCACACTGGACCTCGTCCGTTCTGACGACTCTTCAGGAGGCGCACCGACACTCCCGCGTCGAGCCCCACCGGACGGAACCTGACCGCGACCGGCCGCGCCCGGGTGGGCATCGGGCCGACCCGTGACGTCGTCCTCGTCGAGGGCACCGTCGAGACCGTCCAGCCCGGCGAACTGGACGGCCGCGAACTCATGCGCGACGAACGGTGGTTGACGGCCGACTGAATCGGCCGTACCGGGATAACCGCAAGGTACGAGGCCGCGGGGCAGCACGCCCCAGGGCCGGAATCCTGCGGAGGAGACATGGCCCTGGTGAAAGCGGGTGTCCTGGTGCTCGACTGCGCCGAGCCCGAGAAGCTCGCCGTGTTCTACAAGGAGTTGCTGGAAGGGGAGGAGTCGGACGCGACGGCCAACCGGGTGGAGATCAAGACCGCCGACGGCTTCCGGATCGCCCTGCGTCGGGACGTCAACGCCACCCCGCCCAGCTGGCCGCGTCCCGAGAACTCCCTCCAGGCCCATCTGGAGTTCGTGGTGGACGACCTCGACGCGGTGGAACGCCGGGTCATCAGTCTGGGCGGACGCCCCCTGGAGGCCAAGGACGCCTCGGGCCCCCTGGAGGAACGCGGCTACGCCGACCCGGCGGGCCACTCCTTCATCCTGCGCCGCACCCCGCCGACGGCACCCAAGCAGGGCTGAGTACGGCGCTCAGCCGGATGCCGGCAGCGGCCTGACGGTGAGCATCTGCTGGGCATGGCCGACGGGTCCGGCGAGGTCGTGCAGGACGGTGCTGGTGACGCCCTGGCCGGTGGCGCCGAAGGTGACGGTCGTGTCGAGCCCGGTCCAGGGGCCTTCCGGCCGGCGGTGGAGGTGGACGGTGAGGTCGACGTTCGGGAACATCCACCGGTCGGGCGACCGGCGTACGGCGATGCCGTTGGCGGTGTCGACGAGCGCGATGTAGGAGGCGAGCGGGCTCGCGGCCTGCCCGGCCACCAGGTCGAGCGAGGTGGAGATCCAGGCCGTCGTGCGGCCCGGCCGCGGTGGTGCGAGCGGACGGACGTCGAGGGAGGCGATGTATCCGCCGGGCCACACGGAGGTCAGTGGCCAAGAGGCGAGCTCCTCGGGCGGGGTGAGCCGGCCGGCCTCACCGCCGGCGGCCTCCGCCGTGTCGCAGTCGGCGAGGAGCCAGGCCCGGGCCCGTACGACGGGGCGGCCGGAGATGAGGGCGACGGCCTCGACGAGTTCGATGGTGCGGCCGGGCCGGACGGTCTCCACCCGGATCTCGCACTCGTCCAGGGCGAGGCGGCCCAGGATGTCGAAGCTGAGCCGGGACAGGGTCAGGCCGCTGCCCGGCCGTGCGGCCCGGTGGCGGTCGATCGCGTGGACCATGAGGCCGCCGAGCGGGCTGAAGTGCTGCTCGTCGGGATGCCATGCGCCGCCCGCGTGGGCGGTGGGCTTGTAGCGGTGCGCGCCGGTGGGTTCGAAGTAGCTTCCGGTGTTCAACGCGGGCGTGCCTTTCGAGGACGGGATCAGTGGGCGAAGACCGCGCCGGCCAGGGCCACATGGACGGCCGTGCCGGCGAGGATGCTGAGCAGGGCGTTGCGGAGCCACAGGTGCAGGCCGACGGTGACGGCCAGGGCGGCCAGCGGGGCCACGGCGCGTGACTCGGTGAGCGGCAGATCGCGCAGGCAGTAGACGACCAGGATCACCATCACCCCGGCGGGCATCCGGGTGCTGAGGTAGCGCACGGTGGCGCTGGCCCGCAGCGGTGCCAGGGCGGCGAACGGCAGGGCACGCAGCGACCAGGTGACGGCGGCGGTGACGAGGACCGCGACGACCGCGTAGGTGTCAGACATGAGCGGGCTCCCTCCGGGTGGCGAGCCGGCGTGCCAGGAGTCCGGCGGTGAACAGGGCGAAGGCCGCCGGCAGGAGCTGCCCGGGGAAGAGCAGGCGCGCGCCCAGGGCGCAGAGCAGGGCGAGCACCGGGGTCGGCAGGTCGCCCCGCAGGTCACGGATCGCGTCGAGAGCGAGGACGACGAACAGCGCGGTCAGGGCGAAGTCCAGTCCGGTGACACTGTCCGGGACGAGGGAGCCCAGCAGGGCCCCGGCCGTCGCGCTGCCGGCCCAGTACAGATGCATGAAGAACTGCAGCCACAGGATGCGCCGGCTCGACCAGTCGCGGGCCTGCCCGCCCGCGGTCAGCGCGTACGCCTCGTCGGTGAGCGCGAAGGTGCTGTACGTCCGTGCGAGCCTGCCGCGCACGCGGTGCAGGGGAAAGGACAGGGCGTAGAAGACGTGCCGTGCCTGCACCAGGAAGGCGGCCAGGGCGATGGACGCCAGGGGCGCGGCGGCCACGACCATGCCGATGAGCAGGAACTCGAACGAACCGCCGTAGATCAGCGCCGCGGAGAGCCCGGCCCACCACCAGTCGAGCCCCGACTGGACCACGAGCGCCCCGAAGGCGAGACCGAGCGGCACCATCCCGAGGCCCACGGAGGCACAGTCCTGGAAAGCGGCCCGCGCCGCAGGGCTTATTCGCATGTCGACATTTTAGGAAAGTTCACACCTCATATGGTTGCCGATTATGGCCCTATGATCTCTTCATGGGCAATGAAAGTGGCCTCGATGCCGTCGATCGCGAAATTCTGTTTCACCTGCGCCAGGGCGGCCGGCTGTCGAACGTCGAGCTGGCCAAGCGGGTGGGGCTGACTCCGCCGCCCTGTCTGCGCCGGGTCAAGCGCCTCGAGGAGAGCGGCGTCATCGCCGGCTACCGGGCCGTCATCGATCCCGGAGCCGTGGGCCGCGCGCTCGAAGTGCTCGTCGACGTCGAGATCTACGCCCAGGACCGCAGGACCGTCGAGGAGTTCGAGACCACCGTGGCCTCCTACGAGGAGGTCGTCGAGTTCCGGAGGATGTACGGGCGTCCCGACTACTTCCTCCGTGTCGCCGTGGCCGACCACGCCGCCTACGAGGCCTTCATGATGAGCAAGCTCAGCGGCCTGCCCGCCGTCCTGCGCCTCGAGTCGCACCTCACCATGAAGACGATCAAGGTGGACGGCTGAGCGGACCCCGGGCACAGGCCGGCCCCGCCCGCCGCACAGGCCGGACGGGGCCGGGCGAGGCCGGGGCAGTGTCAGTCCCGGCCGCCCTTCTCGTCGGCCGGCCACGCGCCGGTCGAACGCTCGATGGCCTTGGCGCCCGCGCGGTCCACGGCGCTGCGGACCACCGCGAAGATGGCGCCCTGGACGGCGGCGGCCAGCAGGATCTCGCCCCAGCCGCGGTCCCGGTCCAGCGCGTCGGGCGCGTCCTCCTCGTGCCGGAGCGCCATCCAGGTCTTGCGGAAGGCGAGTCCGGACAGCCAGCCGCTCGACCAGCCCAGGATGAACCCGAGGGGCTGGTAGGCGAGGGGCAGCTTCTTCTTCTTGGCCACGTGGATCTCCTTCGTCGCTCAGGGGGGTGGGTGGGAGTGGTCAGGGGGTGTGCGCGGCCGGGACCCGCTCCGTGTGCGCGGCCGGGACCCGCTCCTCGGCGCGGACCGGCCCCGGCGGCGTGCCGTCGCCGAAGGGCCGGCCGCCCAGTTCCGCACGGCGGTGCGGGGTCAGCCAGCCGGACAGGTCCGGGCCCAGCGGCACGACGCGGGTGGGGTTGATGCCCGTGTGCACCTGGTAGTAGTGGCGCTTGATGTGGTCGAAGTCGACGGTGTCGCCGAACCCGGGCGTCTGGTACAGGTCACGGACGTACCCCCACAGCACCTGGTTCTCCGTCAGCTTCCAGCGGTTGCACTTGAAGTGGCCGTGGTAGACCGCGTCGAAGCGGACCAGGGTGGTGAACAGCCGGATGTCCGCCTCGGTGACCGTGTCGCCGACGAGGTACCGCTGCCCCTCCAGCCGGTCCGCCAGCAGCTCAAGACGCCGGAACACTCCCGCGCAGGCGGCCTCGTACTCCTCCTGCCCGGTGGCGAAACCCGCCCGGTACACGCCGTTGTTGACGTCCTGGTAGACGTCCGCCATCACCTCGTCGATCTCGTCGCGCAGCCCGTCCGGGTACAGGTCGGGCGCGCCCTCCCGGTGCAGGGCCGTCCATTCGGTCGCGAGGTCGAGCGTGAGCTGCTGGTAGTCGTTGGTGACCAGCTTCCCGCTGGGCACGTCCACGATCGCCGGCACACTGACACCGCCGGGGTAGTCGGTCTCCCGCCGGTCGTAGGCCTCGCCGAGGTAGCGGATGCCGAGGACCGGATCGCGGCCGTCCTCGTCCAGCGTGAAGCGCCAGCTGCGGTCGTCCTGGATCGGGTCGGCGACGGCCAGGGACAGCGCGTCCTCCAGGCCGAGCAGCCGCCGGGAGACCAGCGACCGGCTCGCCCACGGGCAGGCGCGGCTGACGACCAGACGGTAGCGGCCCGCCTCCACCGGCCAGCCGTCCCGGCCGTCCGCCGTGATCCGGTCCGCGAAATGCGCCTTGGACCGTTTGAACGTCCTCCTGCCGTAGGCGCTGTTGCCGTCGCCGTCGTCGCGGCTCATGGTGGTGACCTCCTTGCCGTACGTGTGACCCGCCGGTCGTGCGTGTGCCCTGGTGAACGCGTTCCCCTTTTTCCGCCGACGGCACGGTGTGAGCACCGCCGACCGGGGCAATCGGCGTGGGTGAGTGATGAAGGAAGTGATCGCAGGACACGCGTCACCGTGCTGGTGGCGCTCGCGGCCAACCTGGTGATCGCGGCGGCCAAGGCCGTCGGCGGCCTGGCCGCGGGATCCCCTGCCCTGCTGTCGGAGGCGGCCCACTCGGTGGCCGACAGCCTCAACGAGGTGTTCCTGCTGGCGGCGCTGCGCCGCAGCCGCCGCCCCGCCGACCGGCGGCACCCCTTCGGCTACGGCAAGGAGCGGTTCTTCTGGTCGCTCCTCGCGGCGGTCGGGATCTTCGTCATGGGCGGCTGCTTCTCCTTCTTCCAGGGCTTCGAGGCCCTCGCGAGCGGATCGGAGGAGAAGCTCGGCGGCTATGTCGCCGGCCTGATCGTGCTCGGCATCGCCCTCCTCGCGGAGGGCGGTTCCTTGTTGCGCGCCCTGTATCAGGTGCGCGGGCAGGGCGGTGTGCGCGCCGGGCTGCGCGACCCGGCCCTGCGGACGGTCGTCGCCGAGGACGGCACCGCGGTGCTCGGTGTCACGCTGGCCATGGCGGGCATGGCCCTGCACATGGTCACCGGCCAGGTGGTGTGGGAGGCGTCCGCCTCACTCGCGATCGGTGCCCTGCTGGTCTTCGTCGCCTACCGGCTGGGCCGGGAGGCGCGCGACCAGCTGATCGGCGAGGCCGCCGACCCGGAGGCGAGCGGGCGGATCCAGGCACTGCTGCGGGCGCAGCCCGAGATCGACAGCGTGGAGGCACTGTTCACGATGAAGACGGGCCTCGACTCGGCCCTTGTGGCCGCCCGCGTCGACCTGGTGCCCGGCCTGGACAGCGAGCACGTCGAGGAGGTCGCCGTCCGCATCAAGCGCTCCATCGCGCGGACGGTGCCCGAGGCGGACCAGATCTTCCTCGACGTCACGGACCGCGGCGCCCGGGAGGCAGCGGAAAGCCCCGCCGCGACGGGGGAACGCGGCGGGGCCTGAACCACGCGTGCCCCGCCGCCGACGGTTCATGCACCCCGATCGGAATTTCTTCGCCGCCCGCCCTGGCCTCAGTCGCCGGCGACGGGCTCCAGCACGAACAACGGAATCTCCCGGTCCGTCTTCTTCTGGTAGTCCGCGTACGCCGGATACGCCGCGACGGCCCGGTCCCACCACTCGGACTTCTCCTCGCCCGTGACCTCACGGGCGGTCATGTCCTGCTTCCGGGGCCCGTCCTGGAGCTCCACAAGCGGGTCGGACTTGAGGTTGAAGTACCAGACCGGGTGCTTGGGCGCACCGCCGAGGGAGGCGACGGCGGCGTAACGCCCCTCGTGCTCCACCCGCATCACCGGTGTCTTGCG
This sequence comes from Streptomyces sp. NPDC041940, assembly GCF_055589465.1. NCBI lineage: Bacteria > Bacillati > Actinomycetota > Actinomycetes > Kitasatosporales > Streptomycetaceae > Streptomyces > Streptomyces sp. NPDC041940. The sequence goes on along the minus strand of NZ_JBVJBP010000006.1, from coordinate 69,874 downwards.
CAGCTTGCCGCTCTTGGCGCCCCGTGAGGTCAGGACCACGACCGGCATCTTGGAGCCCTGCAGCGTCGTCCCCTCCGTACCGCCGGAGCTCTCGTACAGTTCCACCTGCTTGCGCACCCACTGCGTCGTGCTGGGTTCGTACTCGCCTTCGAGAGGCATGGCAATCCGTCCCATCGTCGTGTCAGAGGCCTACCGGTAACTGATACCTGCCCTCAACACCGGTACGCGCGCGATTCATCCTGGAGATACCGCCATTCGCACGGCCAAGGCCGTCATCACCCCGCTCGCCACCAGCGCCGTCGCCAGCCGGCCCCGATGACCGGTCAGCGCCCGGCCCAGCAGGGCACCGCTCCCGGCGAGCAGCACCTGCCAGCTCGCGGAGGCGGCGAAGGCGGCCAGGACGAACACACCCTGCTCCACCGGCCCGGCCGGACCCGTGGCCCGGGAGCCGAGCACGAGCGCCGCGAAGTAGATCACGGTGGTGGGGTTGAGCAGGGTGATGCCGAGCAGCCCCAGGTAGGCCCGGGCGGGACTCGGGGGAGCGGGGGCCGTCCGCGTGGCGAGCCGGTGGCCGCGGTACTCGCGCAGGGCGGTGACCGCGCCCCGCACCGCCAGCCCGAGCAGCACCAGGACACAGACCCAGCGCAGTGGCCCGAGCACCGGCCGCAGCGCGGCGGCCAGGGCCGTACCCCCGAGCGTGGCGGCGAGGGCGTACAGCCCGTCGGCCGTGGCGACGCCGAGCGCCGCGCAGACACCGGTACGCAGGGACGTGCGGGCGGTGAGGGACACGAGGTAGGTCCCGACCGCGCCCACGGGGACGGCGATGCCGTACCCGGCGAGCAGCCCCGCGAGGAGCGCGTCGGTCATGACCGAGGCGGTGTCGGTCCTCCACTGCGGCCGGACCGCTGCTGTCGGCGCGCGGCGGAAGCGGCGACGGACAGCGACGGCGGAAGGACATCGAGCGTAGGCATGGCTGGATCCTGAGGCCTGTCCCGCAGCACCGACAACCGGTTTTCGAATCGCCGCCATGACGGCCCCGGAGTCCCCGGCTCCCCTCGAAGGCCCTGTTCGCTCAGCACGGGCTCCCGGCCCCGGCCTTCGAACGTGAAGACGGCTTTCCCCGGCCATGTTGCGGCCGCGACCGATCTGGCCGAACTTCGCGTCGCCCTATAGGTGCCCGGGGCATCTAATGATGATCGGCACGACGCACTACTCGTCTGCGAGGTCTTCATGACGGACACGACCGCACCCGTCGCCTTCCCCCAGAGCCGGACCTGCCCCTACCACCCGCCCGCCGCCTACGACTCGCTGCGCACCGAGCGCCCCCTCACCCGCATCACGCTCTTCGACGGCCGCGAGGCCTGGCTGGTCAGCGGGCACGCGATCGCCCGCGCGCTGCTGGCCGACCCGCGTCTGTCGTCCGACCGCGACCGGCCCGGCTTCCCCGCCCCGACCAGGCGGTTCGCCGGGATCCGCAACCGCAGAACGGCCCTGCTGGGCGTCGACGACCCCGAGCACCGCACCCAGCGGCGCATGGTCGTCGGGGACTTCACCCTCAAGCGGGCCGTCGAACTCCGGCCACGGATCCAGCAGATCGTGGACGAACGGCTCGACGCGATGATCGCCCAGGGCCCGCCCGCGGACCTGGTGACCGCCTTCGCGCTGCCGGTGCCGTCCATGGTGATCTGCGCCCTCCTCGGCGTCCCGTACGCCGACCACGACTTCTTCGAGACCCAGTCGCGACGGCTGCTGCGCGGCCCGGAGACCGCCGACGTGCTGGACGCCCGCGACCGGCTGGAGGCGTACTTCGGCGAGCTGATCGACCGCAAGCGGAAGGACCGGGGGACCGGTCTGCTGGACGACCTGGTCCACCGGCAGCCGGACGAGGATGCGCTCGACCGCGAGGGCCTGATCGCGATGGCTCTCATCCTGCTGGTCGCGGGCCACGAGACGACCGCCAACATGATCTCGCTCGGCACCTTCACCCTGCTCCAGCACCCCGAGCGGCTCGCCGAACTGCGCGCGGACCCGCGGCTGCTGCCCACCGCGGTCGAGGAGCTGATGCGGATGCTGTCGATCGCGGACGGCATGCTGCGCCTGGCCGTCGACGACATCGAGGTGGCCGGGACGACGATCCGCAAGGGCGAGGGCGTGGTCTTCGCGACCTCCGTCATCAACCGCGACGAGACGGTCTACCCCGACCCGGACACGCTCGACTGGAACCGTCCCTCCCGGCACCATGTCGCCTTCGGTTTCGGCATCCACCAGTGCCTCGGCCAGAACCTCGCCCGCGCCGAACTGGAGATCGCCCTGCACGCCCTCTTCGACCGGTTGCCCGGCCTGCGCCTGGCGGCCCCGGCCGACGAGATCCCCTTCAAGCCGGGCGACACGATCCAGGGGATGCTGGAACTCCCCGTGACCTGGTAAGAGGCTTCCGCACATGCACATCGACATCGATATCGACACGGACGTCTGCATCGGCGCGGGCCAGTGCGCCCTGACCGCCCCGGAGGTGTTCACCCAGGACGACGACGGCTACAGCGCCCTGCTGCCCGGACAGGAGGACGGCGGCGGCAGCCCGCTGGTGCGGGAGGCGGCCCGGGCCTGTCCGGTGAGCGCCATCACCGTCTCGGAGAGGGTGAGCTGAAGCCCGGCCTCATGTGGTCCCCAGGAGCAGCCGGGCCGCCTCGCGCGCCTCGGCCGCGGGCTCGGCGCTCCTGGTGACACCCGCCGTGACCATGGCGCCCTCGGCCAGCAGGAACAGCTGCGCGGCCAGCGCGTCGGGCAGCCCCGCCGCGTTCACGAGCGAGGCGAGGTAGTCCCGGAACGCCCCCTTGTGCGCGCGCACCTGGCCGGCCACGCGCGCGGACGTGGCGCCGAGCTCGCCGTAGGCGTTGATCCAGGCGCAGCCGTGGAAGTCCGGCTCGCCGAACCACCCGCCGAGCCAGTCGAACACGGCCAGGATCCGCTCCCGGGGCTCCCCGTGCCGCTCGACGTACTCGGCCAGCCGCCCGCGCCAGCGCACGTCGCGCCGCTCCAGATACGCCTCCACCAACTGCTCCTTCGCCGGGAACAGCTGGTAGAGCCGCTTGAGCGAGACCCCGGACACGCCGCGCACGTCGTCCATCCCGACGGACCGCACGCCCCGCCCGTAGAACAGCTCCTCGGCCGCGTCCAGCGCCCGCTCCCGGGCCACCGCGCTGTCCATGTACCACCACTCCTTGACGGGAGAACGAACGTTCTCCTACGGTAGCAGCCATCGGGAGAACGCTCGTTCTCCGCTGTGACCGGGGAGAATCCATGACCGACCGCCCGCCCCTGCCGCCCTTCACCCGAGAGAGCGCCGCACAGAAGGTCCAGGCCGCCGAGGACGCCTGGAACACCCGCGACCCGCACAAGGTCGCCCTCGCCTACTCGGAGGACTCCGTCTGGCGCAACCGCGACACCTTCGTCACCGGCCGCGCCCGGATCGTCGAGTTCCTGACCCGCAAGTGGGAGCGCGAGCGGGACTACGCGCTGCGCAAGGACCTCTGGGCCTTCGACGGGAACCGCATCGCCGTCCGCTTCCAGTACGAGTGCCGGGACACCGAGGGACAGTGGTGGCGCTCCTACGGCAACGAGCTGTGGGAGTTCGACGAGCACGGCCTGATGACCCGTCGCGAGGCGAGCATCAACGACGTACGGATCGAGGAGAAGGAGCGCCGCATCCTCGGCCCACGGCCGGAGCCGGAGCACGGTCGCGCCTTCCCCCTCCGGTGAGCCTGGGGGAGTCGCCTAGGGTTTCCGGGATGACCGACCAGGCCGCCCGCAAGCCCTTCCTCTATGTCGTCGTCTGCGCCGCCGGCATCGCCGCGGACGTCAGCAAACTGATCACCGCCGCGCAGGAGCGGGACTGGGCGGTCGGGGTTTTCGCGACACCGGTCGCCATGAACGGCTTCTTCGACGCGGCCGCCGTCGAAGCCCAGACGGGCCGCCCGATCCGGTCCGCCTGGCGCGCCCCCGGAGAACCGCGCCCCTTCCCGGCACCCGACGCCCTGGTCGTCGCACCCGCCACCTTCAACACCGTCAACAAGTGGGCGGCCGGCATCGCCGACACCCTCGCGCTGGGCACCCTGTGCGAGGTCGCGGGGCTCGGCGTGCCGATCGCCGTCCTGCCGTGCGTGGCCGACGCGCTGGCCGCCCATCCCGCCTACCGGGACAGCCTCGAACGGCTGCGGGGGATGGGCGTGCGGTTCGGGGAGCCGTACACCGGAGAGCCGGGTGAGGACGGCGGACGGCCGGAGTTCGGCTGGGAACGGGCGCTGGACCTGGTCGAACGGGGCTGACGGTCAGCCGCAGCCGACCGTGGGCCCCTCCACCATGCCGCCGGTGTAGAGGGCCTGCCCGCGTGGCATCCAGTAGCCCAGCTTCGAGACCACCGTCGAGCAGGCGGACCCCGGGGTCACCTGGACCCGCACGGTGGCCGGTCGGCCCGGCTGCAAATCGGTCAGCGCACAGTCCACGGAGTACGTCAGCCGGTCCTGGGACGGGGCCCGTCCGATGAGCGGGTTGACGCACCGGGCGTCCGCCGTGCTGATCCGCACCCCCGTGCTCTCCTCGCCGATCAGCCCGAAGCGGGCACTGCCGTCGCCCTGTTCGCTGTCGCGGTACACCCGGTACGTCAGCGTGGTGGTGGCCCCGCGACGCAGGGTGGTCCGGTCGACCTCGACCCGGTGGGTGGGCCGCTGCTTCGGCGCGCTCAGGGTGAGCACGGCCCGGACCGTGCCGCGCAGGTCCACACCGCCCGGCGTGGAGCGCACATGCACGGTGGCCGTGACGTCGTACACCCCCGGGCCGGGGTACGGCTGCGAACCGGGCAGTGTCCCGGAGGCGACCGTCCTGCCCTGGCGTTTCGCCGTCCAGGTGCCGGAGGTCAGACAGGCGTACCGGACGGACGTGCCGGGGCGGTCGCAGTTCGCGGGCGCGGAGACCGCCATCACCGGGGTGCCGCTGCCCGCGCACAGGCTGACCGTGGCCCGCTCGCCGTCCGCGCCGCGCAGGACGCCCGCGGGTGCGCACAGCGTCGCCGGTCCCTCGGCCACCGGAGCCTGGGCCCTGACCTCGTGTCCGGGCGGGGCCGGACGGCTCCAGGCGGTCGAGATCAGGGCGAGCGACGCCGCGGCCGCCCCGGTCAGGATCCTGAGTGTCCTCCGTCGTGCCGCCACGCGTTCTCCCGTACGCCGCCGACCGGCCGGGCGCCGGTCACCTGCGCCGAGGATGCGGCAGCGGTCCGGCCCCCTCGCCGCTCCCACGCCGTGCGGTCACCTGGGGGCAGCAACGATGACGGCCCGTCAGCCGGTCCGGCCCACCCTGCCTTCGAGCGCGCACGAGCACGTACGCTCCCCCTGGAACCCCCTCCCGAAGGCAGGAGCAGCAACGATGCAGTACGTGAAGCTCGGTTCGACGGGCCTGGACGTCTCCCGGATCTGTCTGGGGTGCATGACCTACGGCCTGCCCGACCGCGGCCGTCACGAGTGGACCCTCGGCGAAGAGGCCTCGCGCCCGCTGATCCGGCAGGCGGTCGAGGCGGGGATCAACTTCTTCGACACGGCGAACGTCTACTCCGACGGCACCAGCGAGGAGATCACCGGCCGTGCCCTGCGCGACTTCGCCCGCCGCGACGAGATCGTGCTCGCGACGAAGGTGCACGGCCGGATGCGGCCCGGGCCGAACGGCGGCGGACTGTCCCGCAAGGCGATCATCACCGAGCTCGACCAGAGCCTGACCCGCCTCGGCACCGACTACGTCGACCTCTACCAGATCCACCGCTTCGACCCGCACACGCCCGTCGAGGAGACGATGGAGGCCCTGCACGACGTCGTCAAGGCCGGCAAGGTCCGCTACATCGGGGCCAGCTCGATGTACGCCTGGCAGTTCTCCAAGGCCCAGTACACCGCGCGGCTGAACGGCTGGACGCGCTTCGTCTCCATGCAGAACCACTACAACCTCGTCTACCGCGAGGAGGAGCGCGAGATGCTGCCCCTCTGCGCGGACCAGGGTGTGGGCGTCCTGCCCTGGAGCCCCCTCGCCCGCGGCCGCCTCACCCGCGACTGGGACACCACGACCGAGCGCAGCGCCACCGACACCTTCGGCAGCAACCTGTACCAGGAGGGCGACCGCACCATCGTCGAGGCCGTCACCCGCATCGCGGCCGACCGCGGCGTCCCTCGCGCCCAGGTGGCCCTGGCCTGGCTGCTCCACCAGCCCACGGTGACGGCGCCGATCGTCGGAGCGTCGAAGCCGCAGCACCTGGAGGACGCGGTGGCCGCCGTGGAACTCCGGCTGACGGACAAGGAGCTGGAGGAGCTGGAGCGCCCCTACACGCCCCATCCCATCGCCGGCCACTGAAACGCCCTGCCTCACGGCCTTCGCGCGGAGCGGTCAGTGGGGCCCCTGCGGCGACGCGAACTCCGTCCCGCAGGGCCCCGCCCCCTCACTCTCGGGCAGTTCCACCCGCGCCCCACTCATCGACAAGGTCCGGTAGAACCTTCCGATCCGCTCGGCCGACCGCCCCACATAGTGTCCGATGAACGACCGCCGGAACCGGTCGACCGCGTGGTTCGGCTGCGACCCGTGCACCAGACTCCCGTTGAAGAACAGAACGTCCCCCGGCGCCATGTCCACCGGCACGGCGGCCATCCCCGGGGGCGGCGGAACGTACTCCCGCGCGAACGACACGTCCGAGTCGGCCAGCTCTGGACAGAACACGTCCATGCGGTGCGTGCCCGGCACGACCTCCAGGCCGCCGTTCTCCCGGTCGATCACATCGCACGCCACCCACGCGGCCACACAGGTGCCCGGCTCGACCCGCAGATAGAAGTTGTCCTGGTGCAGCGCCTGTCCCCGCGCTCCCGGCGGCTTGAAGTAGAACATGCTCTGCGCGGCCAGCGCCTCCTCCCCGAGCAGCGCTTCCAGGACCGTCCGCAGCCGGGCGTCCAGCAGTACCTCACGTGCGAGGTCGTTGATCTCGTGCGGCTGCATCACCCTGGGCCAGACGTGCAGCGGATCGGCCCCCGGCGCGTCCGCCGCGCGCGGTTCGAAATGCCCGGGAATCGGGCCGCCGGCACGCAGCGCCGCGAATTCGCCGCACAGCCGCTCGATCTCCCCGGCCCCGAAGAGCCCGCGCACCACCGTGAAACCGTCCTCCTCGAAACCCTCCCGGTACCGCCGGAGCCCGGCGGGGTCCAGGCGGGAAGCGCCGGCGGCGCTGTTGTCCATGACTGTCATGAGCGCACTCCTCGGTCGGGTGACTTCGATATGAAACGCTAGGCCGACGGACGGCCGAGGAGGATGCCCGTGCGTGCTGATGGATTGCCCGGCACTGCTGCGAACGGGGACCACGGGGTCCCCGCACCGCCGCCCGGCCTGGTCGTGCTCGGCCATTTCGACCAGCCGCCCGGCTACGCCGTCAACCGCCCGCGCGGCTCGGCGAGCTGGCTCTTCACCTGGACCACGGGAGGCCGGGGCCGACTGCGGCAGGGCGCCGTGGAGACCTCGGTCCGCGCCGGTGACCTCGTGGTGCTCGCCCCGGGTGTCCCGCACGGCTACACGGTGGAGTCCGGCGCCGGGCACTGGCGGTTCTGGTGGGCGCACTGCCAGGCCCGCCCGTCGTGGGCCGGGTGGCTGCGGCCGTACGACGCCGGCGACGGGGTGTACGTGGTCACCTCCGCCCCGGCCGGTGTGCACGGCCGCGTCGAGTCGGCGTTCCGGCGGATGCACACCGACGCCCGCCGGCCCGGGACCGAGGTACCGGCCGCACCGGCGTCCCCGGACGGGCAGGTGGCCGTGGCACACGGCAGCGCGGCCCGCGAACTCGCCCTGTGCGCGCTGGAGGAGATCGTCCTTCTCACCACTGCCGGCGCCCGGCCGGCGGCGCCCCGCCCCGGCCTCGACGCGCGGGTCCGCCGGGCCGAGGAGCTGATCGCCGCCGACCCGGGCGCCCCGCACACCGTTCGCTCGCTCGCCGAGGACGTCGCCCTGTCGCCGTCCCGCTTCGCCCACCTGTTCAGCCGGCAGCTCGGCCAGTCGCCCATGCGCGCCCTGCGCGAGGCCCGGCTGCGGCACGCCGCGCGGCTGCTGGAGGGCACCGACCTGCCCGTGGAACGTGTGGCCGCGGCCTCGGGTTTCGCCAGCCCCTTCCACTTCAACCGCGTCTTCCGCGAGCGCTACGGGATACCGCCCGGCGCGTACCGGACAAAGTGCGGCGACCCGTCCGGCCCAGCGGTTTCCGGACGGCGACGGGAACCGGGCGAATACCTGCCATAAATGCCGAGCGGGCAGCCCGGGAATCCCTTTCGGCACGCTGATTGACAGTTTGTCAAAAAGCCCTGGCCGCCTACGCAATGCACGAAACCGTGAGATCTCTTGTTCGCTGTCGCTGACCTGTGCAAAGGTGTGCCCTGTCGGCGTGCGGACAGCACGCCGTTCTTTCGTATGCGCGAGGCCGCCGTGCCGGCATACCCCTTGGTATGGACTTTATTCCGCATGTCCTTGAGAGGAATGCATCCGTGAACGACGCAAGTCCGTCGAATTCCCCGGCCCCGGCCCGCAGGTTCGGCCCGACGGACGAGCAACTGAGCGCCGAGCTCAGGAAGTGGACGGGCGCGACGCCCGCGCTTCATCCCGTCGGCGAGCTGCTCGACCGGCACTGGGAGGCGGCTTTCGCCTACGCCCGGCTGTGCACCGCCGGTCCGCATTTCGCCGGAATGCTCACCACCGCGGCCTTCACCCGGCTCTTCGGCGAAAGCCTGCGCCAGAACGGTCCGACATCCGCCTGGCGGCCCCAACTGCTCGTCACCGTGCGGCGGATCGCGGCCGAGTGGGCCACCGACCACCGACGCGACATGCTCCACCCGGATCTGCTGTCCGAGGCCGGTGACGGGGAGCGGCCGGCCGCCCGGCTGCTGCCGCAGCAGCACCGGCGCCTGCTGTCCGGGGCCTTTCAGCGGCTGCCCCAGTCGGCCCGCTGCCTGCTCTGGCACATCGAGGTCGAGGACGAACCGCTCACGGTCCCCGCCGGGTTGCTCGGGCTGGACGAGGAGGGCGCGCGCGTCGAACTGGCCCGGGCCCGTGACCGGATGCGCGAGGAGTGCCTCCAGCTGCACCGCGAACTCGCTCCGGACGAGGAATGCCGGCGCTATCTGCGCCTGCTCGACGTGACGTACCGACGGGGCGCCCTCGAACTCGACCCGGATCTACGCGCGCATATCGAGGGGTGCGGGCACTGCAGCGCCGCCGCGGACCAGCTCGACCGGTTCAACCACGGGCTCGGCGTCGCCCTGGCGGAGGCGGTGCTGGGCTGGGGCGGGCAGGAGTACGTGGAGAGCGCGTCGGTCAGCGCCGCGGAGGCCTCCCCGGAGAGCGGCGTCCCCGGGGACACGGCCGGCACGGAACCGGCCGGTGCCGCGCGTGCGGCGTTCCCGGACCCCGTCGCCCTCGCCGGCGCGGTGGGGGAGTCGTTCACCGACCCCGTCGACCCGGTGGCCGCGCCACCCGCCCCCGCGGCCGAAGCGGGAGCGGAACCCCCATCGCAGGTCCCGGTCCAGATGCAGGGCCAGACGCAGGGCCAGACGCAGGACCAGGCCCGTGCGGTGGCGCGGGCCCTGGCCATCGTCCATGCCCAGGAGGCATTCCCCACCGCCCCTCCCGACGCGCCGGCACCGGCCGGTGGAACGGCCCCCGGCCCGGACGCCGTGGGCCCGCGCACCGCCTCTCCCAGATCGGCCTCTCCCAGATCCGCCCACAAGGCGGCCCGCCGTGCCGCCCGTCGCCGCAATCTCACCGTGGGCGTCCTGACCGTCAGCGGCCTGGTCGTCCTCCCGCTGGTCCTGTGGTCCATCGGCAGCGATGGCGACGCCGCCCCGCCGGCCGCCGCGGACCGGCCCTCCGAGGCATCCGGCCCGGGCGCGGCCAAGCCGACCGGTGACCCGTCCTGGATCGGCGCGGGCGAGCCCCGCAAGGGCGCTCTGCGCGGCCGGCTGCTCAATGTCGCCTCGGGCCTGTGCGTCGGCATCGAGGGCAAGAAGGCCGTCGAGGACGCCGAAGCCGAACTCACCAGCTGCTCCTCGGACCCCGCCCAGCAGTGGACGTACGAGACCGACGGGCTGCTGCGCAGCGGTGCCGACCCCGACCTGTGCCTGGACTCGCGGCTCGGCTACTCGGTGCGGCTCGCCCCCTGCACGGGCCCGTCCCGGCCCGACGCCAAGGACATCAGCTACGACTTCATCCTCCAGGGCGCCCTGGTGCCACGCCGGGACCAGGAGCTCGCCCTGGCCCCGGCCGCGACCGACGGCTCGGGGGCCCTGGTGCTCAAGACCCGGGCGGACGACGAGGTCCAGCGCTGGGTGATCGACACCTCCAAGACCGATCTCCAGATGGAGGCCGTCAACTGGGAAGCGGCCGCTCCGGTGCCGCAGCCCGAGCCCACCCCGACCCCCACCCCCACACCGTCGAGGACACCCGAGCCGACCCCCACGCCGACCCCCACCCCGACCGCCGCTCCGTCGACGTCCCGGCCGGCACCCCCGAGCCCGTCGCCCAGCACCACCTGCCACTACTACGGCTACTACTGCTCCTGGAACGGTGACCAGGGCTACCCCGGCTACGGCTACGGCCATGGCTACGGCTACGGCGGTCGCGGCCGCTGACCACCGGGCGGAACTCAGCCCCCGAGGACCCCCAGCGAGAGCCACAGCGCCACCACGGCCGGCACCAGCGCGGCGGGTACCGCGAGCAGCCCGAGCCGGGTGAATTCCCCGAGCTCGACGCGGTGCCCGTGCTGCTGCACGATCCGCCGCCACAGCAGGGTCGCCAGCGATCCGGCGTAGGTCAGGTTGGGGCCGATGTTCACGCCGAGCAGCACCGCGAGCACGGCACCGGGACCGGCCCCGGCGGTCAGCGGCAGCAGCACCAGTACCGCGGGCAGGTTGTTGATGAGGTTCGCCAGGACGGCGGCCAGTACGGCCACGCCCAGCAGCGCGAGCAGGCCCGAGCCGTCGGGCAGCACACGGTGGAGCGCGTCGGCGAGACCGTTGTCGACGACCGCGCGCACCACGACGCCGAGCGCGAGCACGAAGGCCAGGAAGGCCGGGGCCGCGGAGCGCACCACCGTCAGCGGGGTGGCCCGCCGCCGCAGCAGCGCCCGCCCTGCCAGCATCAGCGCACCCGCCAGCGCGGCCCATGCCGGTGCGATCCCGAGGGCGGAGGCCACGACGAACCCGGCCAGGGTGCAGCCCACCGTGACCAGGGCGAACAGCGGCAGCTCGGGAGGGGGCGCGGGGTCGGGGACGGGGAGAGGGGCGGCCAGTTCATCGCCGAAGAAACGCCGGAAGATCAGGTACTCGGCGCCGATGGCGACCAGCCAGGGCAGTGCCATCAGTGCCGTGAACCGGGTGAAGCTCAGCCCGCTCGCCGTGAAGGCGAGGAGGTTGGTCAGGTTGGAGACCGGCAGCAGCAGCGAGGCGGTGTTCGACAGATGGGCGCACGCGTAGAGGTGCGGACGGGCCTGGACGCCCATCCTGGTGGCGGTGGCCAGCACGACCGGTGTCAGCAGGACGACCGTGGCGTCCAGGCTGAGTACGGCGGTGATGACGGAGGCCAGTGCGAACACCGCGGTCAGCAGCCGCCCGGGACGCCCCGCCGCCCAGCGGGCCATCCACGCCCCGCACGCCGTGAAGAGTCCCTCGACGTCGCAGAAGTGGGCGAGCACCAGCACGGCCGCGAGGAACCCGACCACGGGTCCCAGCCGCTGGATCTCCTCCCACGCGTGAGCGGGCGAGATCACGCCGACGGCGACCGCGAGCCCGGCGGCCGGAACCGCCAGTACGGCCTCGGGCAGCCCCTTCGGACGGACGACGGCCCAGACGAGCACCGCGGCCAGCAGCGCCACGGACAGGACTTCGGCGAGCGGGGTGTTCAGGGCGGGGTCCTCCGGGCGTGTGCAGGCGGTGCCCGCCCATGAAACCAGGCTCCGGTAAGAACGCTCACATCGCGTCGAGCATCGTCAGCTCCGCCCAGATGGTCTTGCCGTCCGCGGTGTGCCTGCTGCCCCAGCGCTGGGTGAGCTGGGCGACCAGGAGCAGACCGCGGCCGCCCTCGTCCCAGGTCTTGGCCCGGCGCAGGTGCGGCGCCGTGTGGTTGGTGTCGGACACCTCACAGATCAGCGTGTCCGCGTCGTGGATCAGCCGCAGCCGGATGGGCTTGGCGCCGTAGCGGATGGCGTTGGTGACCAGCTCGCTCACCACCAGCTCCGCGGTGAACGTGGCCTCGGTCAGCGCCCAGCGCTCCAGCTGTTCGACGACCTGCTTGCGGATGGGGGCCACCAGCGCCGGGTCGGCCGGGATGTCCCAGGTCGCGACCTGGGAGGACGGCAGACCGCGGGTGCGGGCCAGCAGCAGGGCCACGTCGTCGGCGGAGCCGCCCGAGGGGAGCAGCGCCCCCAGTACGCGGTCGCAGATCTCGTCCAGCGAGTCGGCGGGGGCCGACAGGGACTCGCCGAGCATCCGCTGGCTCGTGTCGACGTCCCGTTCGCGGCTCGCGAGCAGCCCGTCCGTGTGGAACGACAGGACACTGCCCTCCCGCAGCTCCACCTCGGCGCTCTCGAACGGCAGTCCCCCGACACCGAGCGGGGGACCGGAGGGCAGGTCGAGCTGCCGGGCCGGGCCGTCCGGTGGGACCAGGAAGGGCTGCGGGTGCCCGGCCCGGGCCAGGGTGCAGCGCCGCGACACCGGGTCGTACACCGCGTAGAGGCAGGTCGCGCCCACCTCGCCGGTGCCGGCCGCCTCTTCGCCGCCGGACTCCTGGGACAGCCGGACGACCAGGTCGTCGAGGTGGGTGAGCAGTTCGTCGGGGGCCAGGTCGATGTCGGCGAGGGTGCGGACGGCGGTGCGCAGCCGGCCCATGGTGGCCGAGGCCGGGATGCCGTGGCCGACGACGTCCCCGACGACCATGGCGACCCGCATCCCGGACAGCGGGATCACGTCGAACCAGTCGCCGCCCACACCGGAGCGGGTGGCGGGCAGATAGCGGGAGGCCGCCTCCACCGCGGCGGTGCGCGGCAGACGGCGGGGCAGCAGGCTGCGCTGCAGCGTGAGCGTCGTCTCCCGCTCGCGGGAGTAGCGGCGCGCATTGTCGATGCAGACGGCGGCCCGGGCCGTGACCTCTTCGGCCAGCAGCACATCGTCGTCCGTGAAGTCCTCGGGGCGCTGAAAGCGGGTGAACACCGCGACGCCGAGGATGGTGCCCCTGGCCTGGAGCGGGACGGACATCGTGGAGTGGATGCCGTACTCGCGGACCCGCCGGAAGCGGACCGGGTCCCAGGCGAGCCACTCCTCGAGGTCGTCCTCCGAACCCGAGGCCACCACCGCGTGGCCCGCGATCAGCGAGGCGGCCTGCGGGGAGGACGCCGGGTAGACCTCCACCTGCCCCGGCTTGGCGACGGCCTCGGGGCTGCCCGAGTTGACCGACTGGTGGGCGGCCCGGCGCAGGCTCACCGGCGGGACGGGCGGCCCCGCGGACTCGCCGCCGTGCTCCCGGGTGTCGAGCAGGTCGACGCTGACGAAGTCGGCGAGCGCCGGGACGCACACGTCCGCCAGTTCCTGGGCCGTACGGGTGACGTCGAGGGTGGTGCCGATGCGCACGCTCGCCTCGTTGACCAGTTGCAGCCGCTCCCGTGACCGGTACTGGTCGCTGAAGTCGTGGGCGGTCACGCACACGCCCCGCACCTGGCCGGAGGGGTCGGTGAGCGGGGCGATCCGGGCCAGCCAGGCGTGCGCCCCCCGGGTCTCGCCGCTGGCCTTCATGTACGTCTGCATGTCCTGCCGCCGGCCGGTGCTCAGCACCCGGCGCAGGTTCTCCTCCAGCTCGGTGTTCTGCGGCCGGCTGCCGATGTCGGTGGGTCTCAGACCCCGCAGGCGGTGGGCGGGCATTCCCAGGAGGTCCGCCATGGCGTCGTTGACGCCGCGCAGCCGCAGCCCCTCGTCGAAGATCATCGTGGCGCAGGGTGACTGGGTGAGGGCCGCCCGCACCAGCGGGTCGTCCGCCGGCCCCACGTCGTCGGCTTCCGGCGGGGACACCGCGAACCACTCGGCCGCCTCGCCCTCCGGCGGCCTGCGGTGGGCGAGCACCCACACGGACACCGTACGGCCGTCGCGATGGCGCAGCGCGAGCATGCCGCTCCAGCGGGCGTCATGGGGCGCGGGCGGCGCGTCCGCGTCGGCGGCCAGCAGCTCGGCGGCCGGGCGGCCCACGACCTCGGCGGAGGTGTGGCCCAGGAGGCGGCGGGCGCCCTCGTTCCACTCGGTGAGCGTGCCGTCGGCGGCGATGACGACACGGGCGGCCACGCCATCGTCCAACGGCTCGTCCGGGATCATCGTCGCCACTCCATACGGACACTCACAGTGATCAGGGAGGTCGCTTGAGTTCCAGCCTAGTCCGTAGGCGCGCGACGTGAACCGGTAACCCCGAGGGCGCCCGGCTGTGCGGGGGCGAGGCTTGATTCCGGCCGATGTGACGCCCGGTACAGAAGGATGTCGCCGCACCCTTGACGGCCCTGTGTGACACCTCGACAGAATCTGTTTGTTCACGATCAGTTGTGAGTACTTCTGGGCCTTAATGAGGGAGAGCCTCCATGTCGGTCACGCGCAGATCGGTCTTGCTCGCCTCCGCCGCCGCGCCCGCGGCCGGAGCGCTGCTCGGCACGCCGGAGGCGTGGGCCGCCGAGGAGGTGCGCGGCGCGTCCGGCCGCAGTATCGTCCCGCTGCGCGACGGCTGGCGCTTCGCGCTGGTCAACCCGGGCGGCATCACCGACCCGACCGGCGCCTACGCCGATGCCGCGCTGCCCGGCTACGACGACTCCCGGTGGCGCGAGGTCGCCGTCCCGCACGACTGGAGCATCGAGCAGGCTCCCACCACCGAGCACGGCACCACCAGCGGCACCGGCTTCCTGCCCGGCGGCCTCGGCTGGTACCGCCTCTCCTTCACCCTGCCGCCCGCCCTCGCCGGCAAGCGGATCTCGGTGGAGTTCGACGGCGTCTACATGGATTCCCACGTCCACTGCAACGGCGAGGAGGCCGGCCGCCACCCCTACGGCTACACCGGCTTCGCCTTCGACCTCACCGACCTGGTGCACACCGACGGCACCACCGGGAACGTGATCGCGGTCAAGGTCCAGAACCGGCTCCCCAGCAGCCGCTGGTACTCGGGCAGCGGCATCTACCGCGAGGCCCGCCTGGTGATCACCGAGCCGGTCCACGTGGCCCGCTGGGGCACCCATGTCCGCACGCCCGAGATCTCCGCCGAGCGGGCCGTCGTACGGATCGACACCTCCGTCGTCGACGCGTCGGGCGCGGGCGCGGACGTCGAGGTCGTCTCCCGGATCGTCGACCGGAAGGGCCGTACGGTCGCCCGTACCTCCTCCACCGTCGCCGTCACCGACGAGCGGACCGAGACCCATGAACTCACCGTCGAGCGACCGGAGTTGTGGGACATCGAAGCCCCGCACCGCTACACCCTCCACACCGAACTGCGCGTCGGCGGCCGGACCACCGACATTTACCGCACGCCCTTCGGCTTCCGCACCTTCCGCTTCGACCCGGACGAGGGCTTCTTCCTCAACGGCACCCACCACAAGCTCAAGGGCGTCGACCTCCACCACGACCTGGGCGCCCTCGGCGCCGCCGTCAGCAAGGACGCCGTCCGCCGCCAGCTGCTCATCATGAGATCGATGGGCGTCAACGCCTTCCGCACCTCCCACAACCCGCCCTCCCCGGAGATGATCGAGGTCTGCGAGGAACTCGGCATCGTCATGCTGGTGGAGGCGTTCGACTGCTGGAAGAGCCCCAAGACGCGGTACGACTACG
Source organism: Streptomyces sp. NPDC041940 (assembly GCF_055589465.1). Taxonomy (NCBI): domain Bacteria; kingdom Bacillati; phylum Actinomycetota; class Actinomycetes; order Kitasatosporales; family Streptomycetaceae; genus Streptomyces; species Streptomyces sp. NPDC041940. Next base: position 53,978 of record NZ_JBVJBP010000006.1, on the reverse strand, counting down.
GCCGCTTCTTCGACGAGTGGGCCGACAAGGACATCGCGGAGATGGTCCTGGCCGCCCGCAACTCGCCCGCCGTCCTGATGTGGTCCATCGGCAACGAGGTCAGCGAGTTCACCTCCACCGCCGGTCTCGCCATGGCGGACCGGCTCATCGCCGCCATCAAGGCCTACGACACCACCCGCCCGGTCGTGATCGGCTCCCACCGGCACCGCAGCGTGCCCGCCCCGGGCTCTCCCGGCGATCTGATCCTCGCCAAGATCGACGGCCTGGGCCTCAACTACAACACCGCCAAGTCGGTGGACGCCCTGCACGCCCGCTATCCCGAGCTGTTCCTGTTCGAATCGGAGTCGTCCTCGGAGACCTCCACCCGCGGTGTCTACCAGGAGCCCGAACACCTCAACACCGGCGAGGACCACACGCCGGGCCGGCGCGCGACGTCCTCCTACGACAACAACCTCGCCTCGTGGACCATGAGCGGCGAGTACGGCCACAAGAAGGACCGGGACCGCAAGTGGTTCGCCGGGCAGTTCCTGTGGTCGGGCATCGACTACATCGGCGAGCCCACGCCGTACGACGTCTTCCCGGTCAAGGCGTCCTTCTTCGGTGCGGTCGACACCGCGGGTTTCCCGAAGGACATGTACCACCTCTTCCGGAGCCAGTGGACCGAGCGGCCGATGGTCCACCTGCTCCCGATGACCTGGAACCACGCCGAGGGCGACACGGTCGAGGTCTGGGCGTACGCCAACGTCGACACCGTCGAACTGTTCCTCAACGGGAAGTCGCTGGGCGTACGGCGGTTCGACACGAAGAAGACCGTCGACGGCCGGACGTATCTGGAGACCACCGAGGCCACCGGCGACGACAAGACCTTCACCGACGGCCCCTGGCCCGGCAGTTACACCAGCCCGAACGGCAGTGCCGGAAAGCTGCACCTGACCTGGCGTGTGCCCTACGAGCCGGGCGAGCTGAAGGCCGTCGCGAGCAAGGACGGCAGGACGGTCGCCACCGACGTACTGCGCACCGCCGGCGCCCCGCACGCGATACGCCTCACACCGGACCGCGAGTCCACCGCTGCTGACGGCCGTTCGCTGGTCTTCGTGACCGCCGAGGTGGTCGACCGGCGCGGTGTGGTGGTGCCCGGCGCGGAGCACCTGCTCTCCTTCGAGGTGGCGGGCGGCTCCCTGGCCGGGCTCGACAACGGCCGCCAGGAGAGCGCCGAGCGCTACCAGGCGAGCACCCGCACCGCCTACCACGGCAAGGCCCTCGCCATCGTCCGCTCCGGCACGAGGACAGGCCAGGTGAAGGTGACGGCCCGCGCCGACGGACTGCGCACCGGCACGGCGGCCGTACGGGCCACCCCGGCCCGGGACCGGGCCGAGACGGCCCCGCCCGCCTTCGGGCCGGAGCACCCGGCGCCCTCGGACCACCCGCACGCGGACGCCAGTTACTCCGGCCGCCCGGACACCCTGCCCGCCGCCATGCTCGACGGCGATCCGGCCACCGGCTGGTCCAACGGCTTCTTCAAACAGGCCACGGCCCTGCTGCCCGCCTTCGACGGGGCCCGCGGCGAGGACTGGGTCTCGGTCGACCACGGACGCACCCGCGCCTTCGACCGGGTGGACGTCTCCTTCACGGTGGACGCCACCCACAGCCTGCCCGCGGCGATCACGGTGGCGGTATGGGACGGCCGGGCGTGGCGGGCCGTGCGGGACGCCGCGATCGACTGGGCCACCGCCTCCGACGCCCCGACGGTGATCACCTTCAAGTCCGTCCGCGGCTCCCGGATCCGGCTCACTCTGACGAGCAGCCACCCCGGCGAGGCGCGGGGTGCGCTGCGCATCAGCCGGCTGGACTCCCTCTAGGCCGCGTTGGTCCGGACGGGTGACGGAGAGTCAGTCCCGTCCGGACCGTTGACGGAGTGTCACATCAGCCACAACCATGGCGGGCATCCGTATCTGGGAGCGCTCCCATGCCGAGCGTCACCCGCCCCTCTCCAGAGGAGCCCGGACGTGAAACGACGCAGAACCGCCCTGCTGTCCCTGACGGCCCTCCTGGCGACCGCGCTCACCGCGCTGCCCTCGGCGCCGGCCGGGGCCGAAGAGGTCGAACAGGTCGAGAACGGCACCTTCGACACCACCACCGCCCCCTGGTGGACGACCAGCAACGTCACCGGAGGACTGTCCGACGGCCGGCTCTGCGCCGACGTCCCCGGCGGCACCGCCAACCGCTGGGACGCCGCCGTCGGGCAGAACGACATCACCCTCGTGAAGGGGGAGTCGTACCGCTTCTCCTTCAGCGCGACCGGCACGCCCGCCGGGCACGTGGTGCGGGCGATCGTGGGCCTGTCGGTGTCCCCGTACGACACCTACTACGAGGTGACACCGCAGCTCAGCGTCTCCGGCGACCGCTACTCCTACACCTTCACCTCGCCCGTCGACACCGCTCAGGCCCAGGTCGGCTTCCAGCTCGGCGGCAGCGCGGACGCATGGCGCTTCTGCATGGACGACGTCTCGCTGCTGGGCGGCGTCGCGCCGGAGCCGTACGAGCCCGACACCGGCCCCCGGGTCCGCGTCAACCAGGTCGCCTACCTGCCCGCCGGGCCGAAGAACGCCACCCTGGTCACCGACGCCACGGCGAAGCTGCCCTGGGAGCTGAGGAACGCCCGCGGCACCGTGGTCGCCCGGGGCACGACCGTGCCGCGCGGGGCCGACAGCTCCTCCGGGCAGAACGTCCACTCGATCGACTTCGGCGCGTACCGCACGAAGGGCACCGGCTTCACACTGGTCGCCGACGGCGAGACCAGCCGTCCCTTCGACGTCGACGCGAGCGTCTGGGAGCGGCTCCGGCTGGACTCGGCGAAGTACTACTACACCCAGCGCAGCGGCATCGAGATCCGCGAGGACCTGCGGCCCGGGTACGGACGCCCCGCCGGACACGTGGGCGTGGCCCCCAACAAGGGCGACACCGCCGTGCCGTGCCAGCCGGGTGTGTGCGACTACAGCCTCGACGTCAGCGGCGGCTGGTACGACGCCGGCGACCACGGCAAGTACGTCGTCAACGGCGGCATCTCCACCTGGGAGGTGCTGAGCACCCACGAACGCGCGCTGCACGCCCGCACCGGCGACGCCGGCAAGCTCGGCGACGGCACGCTCGCCATCCCCGAGAGCGGCAACAAGGTCCCGGACATCCTCGACGAGGCCCGCTGGGAGCTGGAGTTCCTGCTGAAGATGCAGGTGCCCGCCGACAAGCCGCTGGCCGGCATGGCCCACCACAAGATGCACGACGAGCAGTGGACCGGACTGCCGCTGCTGCCCGGCGACGACCCGCAGAAGCGCGAACTGCACCCGCCCTCCACCGCGGCCACCCTGAACCTGGCTGCCACGGCCGCGCAGGCGGCCCGCCTGTACCGGTCCTACGACAAGGCGTTCGCCGACAAGGCCCTGGCGGCCGCCCGCAAGGCCTGGTCGGCGGCGCTGGCCCACCCGGACCGCTACGCCTCCGAGAGCGACGGCGTCGGCGGCGGCGCCTACCCCGACAACGACGTGACCGACGACTTCTACTGGGCGGCGGCCGAGCTGTATCTCAGCACGGGGGAGAAGCAGTTCGAGGAATACGTCCTGAAGTCGCCGGTCCACACCGCCGACCTCTTCAAGCCCCTCGGCTTCGACTGGGCCCGCACCGGGGCGGCGGGCCGGCTCGACCTCGCGACGGTGCCGAACAAGCTGCCGGGCCGCGACAAGGTGCGCGAGTCCGTCGTCAAGGGCGCCGACCGCTACCTGGCCACCCTGAAGGACCACCCCTACGGGATGCCCTACGCGCCCGACGGCAACAAGTACGACTGGGGCTCCAGCCACCAGGTCCTCAACAACGCGGTCGTCCTCGCCACCGCGTACGACATCACCGGCGCCTCGAAGTACCGGGACGGCGCCCTGCAGAGCATGGACTACATCCTCGGCCGCAACGCGCTGAACATCTCCTACGTCACCGGCTACGGCGAGGTCAGCTCCCAGAACCAGCACAGCCGCTGGTACGCCCGCCAGCTCGACCCCGGCCTGCCCCACCCGCCGAACGGCACCCTGGCCGGCGGGCCGAACTCGAGCATCCAGGACCCCTACGCACAGAGCAGACTCCAGGGCTGCGTCGGACAGTTCTGCTACATCGACGACATCCAGTCCTGGTCGACCAACGAACACACGATCAACTGGAACGCCGCCCTGACCCGGATGGCCGCCTTCGTGGCGGACCAGGGGTAGGGAACGTGCCCGGTGCCGGGGGAGTCCGCCGACAGGACGCCTCCGGCACCCGCGCGTAGCCTGGTCACATGCACGCGGTGCGGGTAGACGGCATCGAGGTCGCCTACGACCGGGTGGGCTCGGGCCCGCCCCTGGTGCTCGTGCACGGCGCCACCGCGGACGCCCGCCTCTGGCGTGGCCAGGTCGCCGACCTGGCCGACGCGTTCACCGTGGTGGCCTGGGACGAACCGGGGACCGGCCGCTCCTCCGACGTACCGCCCTCCTTCACCCTCGCCGACTACGCCCGCTGCCTGGCGGCGGTCGTCAAGGACGTGGGCCTCGGCCCGGCCCACGTCCTGGGCCTGTCCTGGGGCGGGACCATCGTGCTGGAGCTCTACCGGCACCACTCCGACCTCGTCAGGACGCTGCTCCTCGTCGACACCTACGCCGGCTGGAAGGGCTCGCTGCCCGCGGCCGAGGTGCGGGCACGGGTCGAGGGGGCCGAGCGGCTGCTGGCGGTCCCGGCCGAGGACTTCGCGCCGACCATGCCGGGCCTGTTCGCGGGCCGGCCGCCCGCCGAAGCCGTACGCCTGATGTCCGTGATGTCGGCCGACACCCGCCCCCAGACCATGCGGACCGAGCTCACCGTCATGGCCGAGGCCGACCAGCGTGACCTGCTGCCCACGATCACGGTGGAGACGCTCCTGCTCTGGGGCGAGCTCGACACGCGTTCCCCGGTGGAGCAGGTGGCCCACCCGTTCCTGGCGGCGATCCCGCACGCCACGCTGGTCGTGCTGCCGGGCATCGGGCACCTCAGCAACATCGAAGCCCCGGAGGCCTTCAACCGGACGGTCCGGGAGTTCTGCCGCGCCCGTTCCTGAGCGGCCGGCACCGGACGTTCACGCCTCCTCCCTGGGCACGTGGGCGAGCTTGTCCGGATTGGCCACGACATAGATGCCGCGCACCCGGTCGCCCTCCGGGGTGAGGTCCAGCACCAGGACGGCGAACGGCGCGTCCCCGTCGAACAGCACGGCGGCGTCGTCGCCGTTGACGCGGCGGTAGCGCCAGACGGGGTTGCGCGGACCGCCGCGCCCGGAGGTGAGCAGGCGGGCCACCTTGTCCCGGCCGTGCACCGGGCGCAGGCTCGCCGGCCTGCGTTTGCCGCCGGCGTCCGTCCACGCCGTGACGTCCGGCGCGAGGACCTCCATCAGCGCGGCGATGTCCCCGCCGAGCGCCGCCCGCACGAACCGCTCGGTCGCCTCCCGCCGCACCCGCGGATGCGCCTCGTAGCGCGGCCGCCGCGCGTGCACATGCTCCCGGGCCCGGTGCGCCAACTGCCGTACGGCGGCGGGGGAGCGGTCGATGACCTCCGCGATCTCGGCGTGCGGGTAGCCGAACACCTCGCCCAGGACGAACACGGCCCGCTCCAGCGGGGTCAGCGACTCCAGGACCACCAGCATCGCCAGCGACACCGACTCGGAGCGCAGGGCGGGCCCGTCGGCGGTGTCGGCCTCGCCCTCGGCGACCAGGGGCTCGGGCAGCCATTCGCCGACGTACGTCTCCCGCCTGCGGCTGATCGTGGCACGGCGGCGCAGCGCGTGGTTGACCGCCACCCGCACGAGATAGGCGCGGGGGTTGTCGACGCCGGCCAGGGGAGCGCCGCCGCCGCGGGCCGTCCAGGACAGCCAGGTCTCCTGCAGGACGTCCTCGGTGTCGGCGACACTGCCGAGCATGTTGTAGACGACGCCGAACAGCAGCTCGCGATGGTCGACGAACACCCCGGTCGCCTCGTCGACCGGGGCGCCGGTGCCGGGTGTGGTGATCTCGGTCATGCGTGGTCCTCCCGGAGACGGTTCACCACTGAGACCGGGGCGGGGACCCGGAATGTGACATCGCCGGGGTGCACCCGCTGCCCGGTACCGTCAGATTCCTCTCTGACCTGGTGATATTTACGAGTCAGTACCCGAGCGGTACCTTGAGGGCATGCCAGCTCTCAACGTGGAGTTCAGCGACCGCGAACTTGAGGACCTGCGGCAGATCGCCAAGGAGCGCGGTACGTCGATGAAGGCGCTCGTGCGGGAGGCGGCCGCGGCCGACATAGCGCGCCACCGGGCGCTCCAGGAGGGCGCGGAGGCCTTCCGCAGGTTCTTCGCGACCCACGCCGACGAGTTCGCCGCCGCCTTCCCCGACGACGAACAGCCCGCGAAGGACGAGGGGCGGGCCGCCTGACCGATGGCACCCGTCATCCATATCGACGTGCCGTGGCTGCTGCAGCGCCATGAGGAGGTCCTGCCGGACCAGCCCACCGTCAACGACTTCTCCGCGCTGGTCGCCGCCGTCGCCCGGCACCGTGTGGACCCGCCGCGCCTCGGGGTGAACTCCGACCCGGCCTGGCGGGCCGCCGCGCTGCTGCACACCCTCGCCGTGCTCCGGCCGCTGCCCGCGGCCAACGCACGCTTCGCCTGTGCGACGGCCGTGGCGTACATGTTCGTCAGCGGCGTCGGCATCGACCCGCCCTACGGCGCCCTCGTCGACCTCGCCCGCGACCTGATGTCCCACACGACCGACGTCTACGGCGCGGCGGACCGGCTGCGGTCCTGGCAGATCTGACCCGATTCACACAGGGCGCACGGAAATGTCGAAAACGGGTGCGAGCGATGAACGCGCGTTCCCCGTTTCTGACTTTCTGTCAATGGGCCGGATGTTGCACGGGCGCCTTGTTGGTCGTGTGGGGGTTGTGCAAGAGTGAAACACACGTGCGGGGGGAATGGCCGGGTGTCGCACGTGATTTGTGGACCGGGTCCGATTCGCCGCCGGTGAATTCGCACCTCCCGCGCCGCGCCAGAAAAGGTTCGCACCAACCGGGCTCCTTTTTCGGCGGCAGGACTTCTGTGTGTCACCTGCGCGTGGGAAGGAACCATCTCAGTGCCCACCCCCCACCCCCCTCGTCCCGCGTATCCCCCGCCCGGCGGGGATCCCGGGGAATCCGATGAATCACTCGCCGCCCCGCTGAGAGGCACCCCGGAGGGCGAGGTCGCCGCCCATTCCGTCGCGATGCTGACGGCGCGGCACTGGCAGCCGGTGCACGACTACGCGGTCATCTGTCTCGCCTCGTCGGCGCAGGTCGCCGCCATGGTCACCGGGACCGCATTCCACCGGACCCTCAACCGCGTCGCCTTCGGCGACTCGGCCGTCGCGCTGCGCCCGGTCCTTCTGGTGACCGTGCGCGACACGATCAGCGAGTGGTCCGGCGACGATCGAATATCCGCCGTACTGCCGGCGCTGCAGAAACCGGCCGGAGGGCGGGGGCTGCGCGCGGCGACGTCCATGACGCCCGAAAACCGGGCACTCGCGGAGCGGGCATTCCAGGCACTTCCCGCAGCCGCGCGCTGTTTGCTCTGGCATGTCGAGGTCGAGGCAGATCCTTTAAGCGTCCCCGCCGGCCTGCTGGGCATGGACACCGACATCGCGTCGGCCGCCCTCGAACAGGCGCGTGACAAATTCCGTGAAGGTTGTGTACATGCCCATCGCGAACTCGCGCCGACCCATGATTGCCGGTTCTACAACCGCCTCCTCGACGTCCCGATCCGCCGGGGCGGCGCACTGCTGCCGGACGTGCAGCAGCATCTGGCGGAGTGCCGCTACTGCCGGAACGCCGCCGAACAACTGAGCCATTTCGAGGGCACTCTCGGCCCGTTGATCGCCGAAGCGGTGCTCGGCTGGGGCGCGCGCCGCTACCTCGACTCGCGTCCGGGCCGGGCCGCGCACGGTACGCGCGGCGGTCGCGGCGGCCGGCGCGGCGGCGGACGGTCCGGGAACGCGCGCCACCGTCTGCTGTCCCGGATCCCCATGCCCGCCCGCCGGGTCCCGGGCGTCCGGATCCCGGACGCGCTGCGGTCCTCCCGGGCGCTGCTCTCGGGCGTCGGAGCGGTGTCGGCCGGGGTGCTGGCGACGGTGCTCATCATCAGCGCGTCGTCGTACGACGGCGGCCAGGCCGACCCGGCGGGCTCCAACAGCGCCGCCGGCGGCAACGGCGGCGGGTCCGCGACACCGCCGGACACGGCCGTACTGCCGACGGCCCCGGGCGTGACGCGGCTGCGCAACGCGGGCGCCGACCTGTGCCTCGACATCCGGGACCTGCCGAAGGAGGGCTCCGGGGCGAAACTGGCCTCGTGCTCGACGGCGTGGACCCAGCAGTGGACGTACGAGAACGACGGGCTGCTGCGCAGCGTCGCGGATCCCGGGCTGTGCCTGGACTCGCACAAGGACGCCGGTGTCGTCGTCCTCGGCACCTGCGCCGAGGAGGACGCCGAGCGGGGTGAGGACGTGCGCTACGACCTCACCGTGCAAGGGGAGTTGCTGCCACGCTGGGACGAGCAGCTCGCCCTCTCCTCCACCAACGACGACCCGGACGCCGACATCGTCGTCAAGGTCCGCGACCGGTCCGACGAACAGCGCTGGCAGCCGGAGCCCGTGCCCACGGCCGCGGGCGCCCTGTCGATCGCGGAGGAGCCCGTCCCGACCGCACGGCAGGTGACAGCGCCGAACCGCTGAACGGCCGAGCGGTGCACTCGGCCTCGCCCCCGCCCACGCCTCAGACCGGCTCCTCCGTCAGATCGGCCGGACCGACCGTCGAAGGCGTGGCATGGCCCGACAGGGCCAGGGTGAGGTCGAGTTCGGCCAGCAGGCAGCGGATGACGTGTTCGACGCCGGGCTGTCCGTCGAGGCCGAGACCGTAGACGTACGGGCGTCCCACGAGCACCGCCCGCGCGCCCAGCGCGAGGGCCTTGAAGATGTCGTCGCCGGTGCGGACGCCGCTGTCGAAGAGGACGGTGAGCCGGTCGCCGACGGCGTCCACGACACGGGGCAGCGCGTCGGCGGCGGCCACGGACCCGGCCACCTGGCGGCCGCCGTGGTTGGAGACGACGACGCCGTCCATGCCCGCCTCCGCGGCCAGCCGCGCGTCGTCCGGGTGCAGGACGCCCTTGAGGACGATCGGGCCGTCCCAGTTCTCCCGCAGGAACGCCAGGTCCGGCCAGGACTTGGCCGGGTCGGAGAACATGCCGACGAAGTGCATCACGGCCGCGTTCGGGTCCTCGTGCACCGGCTTGGCCAGACCGGCCTGGAAGGCCGGGTCCGAGAAGTAGTTGGCCGTGCCGACGCCGTGCAGGAAGGGCAGATACGCCTGGTCGAGATCGCGGGGCCGCCACGACAGCAGCTGGGTGTCCAGGGTGACGACGAGCACGCTGAACCCGGCCGCCTTCGCCCGGTTCAGGAAACTGCGGGCCACTTCCGGGTCCTTGGGCCAGTACAGCTGGAACCACCGCTCGGCGTCGCCCATCGCCTCGGCGACCTGCTCCATGGGCGTGCTCGACGCGGACGACAGGATGTACGGCACGCCCTGCGCCGCGGCGGCCCGGGCGGCGGCGGGTTCGGCGTCCGGGTGCATGATCGACAGCACGCCGACCGGCGCCAGCGCCAGCGGGGCGGGCAGGGCGCGGCCCAGCACCTCGACCGACAGATCCCGTGCGTGCACGTCCCGCAGCATGCGCGGCACGATCCGGCGACGCTCCAGGGCCGCCCGGTTGGCGCGGGCGGTGCTGCCGTCGCCCGCGCTGCCCGCCACATAGCCGACCGGGCCGGGCCCGAGCCGCTGTTCGGTCAGCTCCTCCAGCCGGGTCAGATCGGTGGGCAGGCGCGGCACGGCACCAGTCATCCCGTTGAGATAGATCTCGTACTGGAAGTCGGCCCAGTGCTTCGCCATGTCGTCCGTCCCGCCTCTCGTCGCTGAGAACGCGCAGTACGCCGACCATACCGACCGGTAGGCAGGACGGGAGTGATCAGGGCCGGGTCGCCGACTCGTGCAGGACGCGTGCAAGTTCGCGCGGCCTGGAGAACATCGGCCAGTGGCCGGTGTCCAGCTCGATCAGCTCCCAGCACTCGCTCTTGAGCAGCTCGGCCACCACGGGCATCGGCTCCTCGCCGTCGAGCAGGCACTTGACGTACGTCACCGGAAGCGCGCCGAGGTCACCCCGCAGCACGGCCGGTTCGGTCGCCGTGGCCCCCGGGTGCGGGGTCGAGCCGTTCACGATCCGGGCGATCTGCTCGTCCGTCAGATCCTGTCCCGCGTAGTCGGGCGCGGTCAGCGGCGGCCAGAAGCCGCTCGCGGCGATCGCCTCCCGCACCGGCTCGCTCGGCCAGCCCGAGAGGGCCGGCTCACCGTCGACCGGGACCATGGCGTCGACGAACACCACACGCCGCAGCCGGTCACCGATCCGCTCGGCCGCCTGCCCGACCGGGACGCCCGCGTAGCTGTGCCCGACCAGGACGACGTCCCGCAGCTCGAGCCGCTCGACCTCGTCGACGATGTCCCGCACGTGCGTCTGCTGCCCCGCCGGCAGCCCTTGTTTCTCGGCGAGGCCCGACAGCGTCACGGCATGCACGTCGTGCCCGGCGGCGCGCAACTCGCCCGCCACCTCGTCCCACGCCCACGCCCCGAGCCATGTCCCCGCCACCAGTACGAAGTTCGTCATGCCGGCAACGTAGCCGAGGGGTCCGACAACGCCCCCTCGGCGCCGGGCCCCGTGATCGGCGGCACCGGCACCTCGACGGTCCGGGCCAGCCGGGCGCCCTCGGGGCCGTACACCGCCCGGGGTTCGGGGAACAGCCACAGCAGCGCCAGGAACAGCACCGCTGCCACGGCGAGCGACAGCGGCAGGCTGATGTCGACACCGCCCGCCAGACCGCCGAGCGGGCCGACGAACTGCCCGGGGATGTTGGTGAAGAGCACGCCGAGCACGGCCGCCACCCACCAGGCGGTCATGCCCCGCCAGTTCCAGCCGTGCGCGAACCAGTAACGGCCGCCGCGCTGACGGCGGTTGAAGACCTGGAGCGCCTCCGGGTCGTACCATCCGCGCCGCGTCCAGTAGCCCAGCATCATCACGACCATCCACGGCGTGGTGCAGGTGATGATCATCGTGGCGAAGGTCGAGATGGAGCGTACGAGGTCGAGCCCGAACCGGCCGGCGAAGATGAACGCGATCGACAACGCGCCGACCAGCAGCGTCGCCCGGACCCGGGACAGCCTCGGGAACACGGACGAGAAGTCGAGCCCGGTGCCGTACAGCGCCGTCGTGCCCGTCGCCATGCCGCCGATCAGCGCCAGCAGGCAGACCGGCAGGAAGAACCAGCCCGGGGAGATCGCGAGCAGCCCGCCCACGAAGTCGGGGGCCGCCGGGTCGACGTAGTCCGGCGCCTTGTCCGCGATGATGCTGGCGGTCGTCAGGCCGAACAGGAACGGCAGCAGCGTCGCGAGCTGCGACAGGAACGCGGCCCCGACCACCCTCCGGCGCGGGGCGCTCGCCGGGATGTAGCGCGACCAGTCACCGAGGAACGCCCCGAACGACACCGGGTTCGACAGCACGATCAGCGCCGCCCCGATGAACGACGGCCAGAACAGGTCCGTCGTCGCCGCGTCCGCCGAGTCGGTGAAGACGCCCGCGTACGACGGGTCGAAGTCCCCCGCGAACGCCACCGCGCCGAGCAGGAACAGTGCGCTCGCCGAGGTCACCGCGATCTTGTTGACGAACAGCATGAACCGGAAGCCGTACACGCACACGGCGAGGACCAGCACCGCGAACAGCGCGTAGGCGACGGCGTAGGACAGGTCGTCCCGGGCGAGTCCGAAGAGCCGGTGCGCGCCGCCGACCAGGGCGTCGCCGGAACTCCACACCGAGAGGGAGAAGAACGCGACGGCCGTCAGCAGGGACAGGAACGAACCGACCACGCGGCCGTGCACACCGAGGTGCGCGGACGACGAGACGGCGTTGTTGGTGCCGTTGACCGGGCCGAACACCGCCATCGGACACAGGATCAGCGCGCCCGCGACGACCCCGAGGAGGGTGGCCGCGAGGCCCTGCCAGAAGGAGAGGCCGAACAGGATCGGGAAGGCGCCCAGGACGCAGGTGGAGAAGGTGTTGGCGCCGCCGAAGGCGAGCCGGAACAGGTCCAGCGGGGTCGCGGAGCGCTCGGCGTCGGGGATCCGGTCGATGCCGTGGGTCTCGACCTCCGTCAGGGACGGGGGAGACGCGGCGGGGGAGGGATGGTCCGCGTCTGAGGGACGGTCGGCGTCTGCGGGGCGTTCGGCCGGCGAGGACAAGAGGGCTCCAGCGGGGAGTGGGGCGGCGGAGCGCGGTGTGACGCGACTGCTGGGCGGACGGCCGCTCGCCGGCGCCGGGGTGTGCGGCGGCGCGCGGATGCCGTCCTCGGGGGTCTGCCGACCGTAAACGATCAAGGGCGGGAGACGCCAGAGGACGGTTCATCCATTCCCGGCGGTCCTGTTGGACGATTCCTCCACTCCTCGGTCATTCCTCGTCGTCAGCGGGCGGCGTGCGGTCCGGCTCGGCGTCCGGCCCCTGCGCCCGCACCCGCTGCACGTGTTCGAGGGAGTCGCGCAACTCCGCGAGCCAGTCGTCCGTATGACGCTGGACCAGTCGCACGCACCAGGCCAGCGCGTCGCTGCGGCTGCGGGCGACGCCGCCGGCGATCAGGGTGTCGAGGACCTGGCGCTCCGGCTGGCGCAGCCGCGTCATCACCGGCGCGGCCACGTGTGTGAAGAGCGCGCGCCGGTCACCGCACTGGACACCCCAGGACACCTTCCGTCCGAACCGGTGCTCGGCCTCCCGGGCCACGGCCATCCGGTCCTCGCGGGTGCGCTCCCGGAACTCCTGCACCCGGCTCTCCAGGGCCGCCTCCCGTTCGGCGTCCGGAGCGTCCTGAGCCAGCCGGGGTTCGGGGACGCGGCCGATCACGGTGATCTCCTCGCGGTCGACCGTGAGCTCGGTCAGTTCCTCGAAGAGGTCGTCGGGAAGGCGGCCGGCGAACCAGCCGCGCAGTTTCTCTCGCTGCTCATTCGTAATCATGTAATGACGATTACTCGACCCGAGCATGAACACAAGGGGTTGCGAAGTGGTCGGCTGAGAGCGGAATCGGAATGTTTCAGGCCTATTAACGAACAGCCCGAAATCGGCCATCTGGCCGCTTCGTGCTCCCGGAGGCCGTGCGGTTACGGGCTTCGCCCGTCCGGATTCCGTAACTTCACGCCACTGATTCAATACGCAATGTTACTGAAACCAGTGGGGTCGATGTGTGTTTCGGCGGTGGACTCGGCAGACTCGCGCTCGCCGATCCGGCACCGACCGAGCATGGATCGGCACACCCTGTAATCGAGCGGAAGGATGCACACAATGCGGAACACCGCGCGCTGGGCCATGATCCTCGGCATGACGGCCACCGCCGTCTGCGGACCCCTCACCGGGGCCGCGCTCGCCAGTCCGGGTCAGGCCCCCACCGCGCTCTACGCCCCGTCGGCCCTCGTTCTCACGGTGGGCCACGGTGAGAGCGCGATCGCCGTGACCCCGGAACGCGCGGTCACCCTGACCTGTGCCCCGAAGCCCGGGGGCACGCACCCGGTCGCCGGCTCGGCCTGTGCGGAACTACTGGGCGTCGGCGGGAACATCGACGCCCTGACCGCCAGGGACGGAGTGATGTGCACCAAGCAGTACGACCCCGTGGTCATCACTGTCGACGGTGTCTGGCAGGGCAAGCGCGTCTCCTATGAGCGCACTTTCTCGAACGACTGCGTGAAGAACGCCCACGGCTCGGGCCTCTTCGCGTTCTGAGACCGGGATCGTGCGGTTCCCGTGAAACAGGCGGCCCGTTGCTGGGGAGCCGGGTTGCCGCAGCGGGGATCCGCGATCTCGTACAAGGGGGCCGGCGGGCGGAGTGGGGCCGCCCGTCGGCCCCCGGGCTTTGTTCCGGGGGCGGGCCCCCCGGGTCACGCCCGGTCGCGGTGGCTCGTGTCGCACCACGGGTAGCGGCGGCTGCGGCGGCAGGTGCACAGGGCCACGCGGAAGCGGTCGGAGCGGACGACGGAGCCGTCCTCCAGCTCCACCTCCACCGGGCCCTCCACCAGGAGCGGGCCCTTGCGCTGGACGGTGACGCGCCGGGGCGGCGCGGACCGGTCAGACGGGGAGTTCGGCACGGACGACCACCAGCTCTTCCTCGTTCTCGGTGGCGGACAGCAGTCCCCGCTGCCGCAGCCAGCGTTCCCGGCCACGCAGCACCGGCCCGAACGTGATCCGGTGCCGGCGGGTCACCGCGGCCTTCAGGCCGGACGCGCGCAGTCGCCCGACGGTCAGCTCCGGGTCGCTGAGCGCCGACTGCACGAGCAGAAGCACCCCGCCCGGACGCAGCAGGGCGGGCGCCTCCCGGCAGATCCGGTCGACGACCAGCCGTCCGTCGGGGCCCGCGTCCCAGGCGCGTGACGCGCCGCGCGGCTTCCCCCCGTCCTCCGGCGCCGGCACGTACGGCGGATTGGCCAGGATCAGATCGAACGACTCCCCGCGCACGGGTTCGAAGAGGTTCCCGTGCCGGATGCGGAGGGGGAGCCCCGCCAGCCGGGCGTTCAGCCGCGTCGCCCACACGGCGCTCCGGGACACGTCCACAGCGGTCACACGGAGACCGCGGCGCGCGGCCGCCAGGCCCAGGGCGCCGGTCCCGGTGCCCACGTCGAGGACCTCCGCGCCCGGGGGCAGCGGCTCGTCGGACAGGGCGCGCGCCAGCAGCTCGGTGTCGTCCTGTGGGGCGTAGACGCCCGGGGGTGCCAGTGGATTCACGCCGGTCGGGTACCCCGACCATCAGGAGATATAGGTCATCTCCTGGGAAAGCGGTGCATGAAGTGACGAACGTGACGCACGCCAGTCGGCGAGCAGCCCGGTGCCGAAGCGGTCCTCGACGAACTCGGTGGCGTCGATCCCGAAGGCGACATCGGGGGCGAGGTGCGGCTCCCGCTCCAGCAGACCGCCGATGACGTCATGGCGCACCACCTGCTCGTGCACCGCGTCGGCCTCGACGTGCTCGTCGTAGAAGTGCTCGGCCGCGGGCCCGGCGCCCGTGCGGCGCATCGCCTCGGCCAGCCGCCGCGACCCGGGCGACGAGGTGATCTCGACCGTCGCGAAGTGGCCGACCAGGGCGCCCCGGAGGGCCCGGTGCAGGCCGAAGAGGGACATGAGGTTCACCGTGACCAGGGCCTCGGCGGTCGCCGCGTCGAGGTAGCGGCCGTAGGTGGTGTCCAGGCCCAGATCCGTCATCAGGTCCGCGTACAGCCGTGCGTGCACACGGTCGGCGCGGCCTCCGCCCCACTCGTCGAACTCCACCGCCGCCATCGCCGCCTTCGCCCGGCCCCACAGCCGCGGCAGCACCCAGGCGTGCGGGTCGGCCTCCTTGAGGTGGTACAGGGAGCGCTGGGCCGCGTACTCGCGCACCTGCCACAGTTCGCCCTCGTCACACAGGAAGTGTGTGACGCCCGTGCCGTGGACGGGCTCGACCAGCAGGCCCCGCAGCGCCTCGTCCACGCTGTCGTGGACCCGGGCGTCGGTGCGCAGCGCGGACAGGAAGCGGTGCTCCATGGCCGCCCGGGTGCGCAGCAGGCCGGGGTCCCACTCCAGCTCCGGGTCCACGCCCGTGAAGCCGCGGTAGTGCAGCTCGTAGCAGAGGTACAGGGCGAGCTGGAGGTCGTCGCCGTACACCTCGGCCCGGGCGATGTCCTCGGGGCGGGGCAGCCGCCCCGCGCCGCGCAGATACGCCTCGACGCCCCTGCTCAGCGGGCCACGCGGGGTGGGCAGGCCCGGTTCGTCGCGGTCATGCTCCATGCGCGCCGGGTACCCGGACAGGGCCGGGCCACCCGCCCGGGTCACTCTCCCTCCGACTCCTCCTGCGCACGCTCGTTCGGTGTGACGGCATCGCCGGCCTCGCCCCGGCGATGCCGCTGCCCGGCGGAGTCCCCGGTGCGGTTCTCGGCGTCCTCGATCTCGCGCAGGACCTCCTCCAGGGCCGTCTCGGGCCGCTCGCCGGAGGTGTCCGGCTTCTCGTCGTGGGACATGAGGGTCTCCTCTCTGTGCTGGGTGTGCCGGTTCCGGCCCTGGTGATCAGTTGGCCGCGGCGGCGATGCGCAGCGGCACCGGGTCAGGAGGGACGGTCTCCTCGTTGTGGCGGCTGACCTCCGCCCACCAGGACGGGCCGTCCTCGATGTGGCGCAGCAGCACGCCCTCGCGGATCGCCCAGGGGCAGACCGTGACGGCCCTGATGCCGGTCAGCTTCATCGCGGTGTGCGCCACCACCGCGCCGGCCAGACTCTGCGCGGCCCGCGGCGCGGAGATGCCGGGCAGGCGCGCGCGTTCGGCGGCGGGCAGTGCGGCCAGCGTCGTGATCGCCTCCCGCAGCCCCGCGCGGTGCAGTTCCCGGTCCACGAACGGGCCGTGGCGTCCGGGCGCGGCGCCGCACAGCCGGCCCAGCTGCTGGAACGTGCGCGAGGTGGCGACCGCGGTACGCGGCCCCTCCCAGCGGATCCGCGCCGCGACGTCCCGCAGTTGGTGGCGGACCCGGCGGCGCAGCGCCCGGACCCGCTCCGGCGACGGCGGGTCCTCGTCCTCGAAGAACTCATGGGTGAGCCGCCCCGCGCCCAGCGGCAGCGATGCCACGAAGTCGGGCAACCGGCCGCGCCCGAAGGCGACTTCCAGTGAGCCGCCGCCGATGTCGAGCAGGGCGAGCGGCCCCGACCGCCAGCCCATCCAGCGCCGGGCACCGAGAAACGTCAGCTCGGCCTCGACCTCCCCCGGCAGGGTGCACAGCTCCACACCGGTACGGGCCCGGACGGTGTGCAACACCTCCTGCCGGTTCGGCGCGTTGCGCACCACGGCGGTCGCGAAGGCCAGCGGGCCGGCCGCGCCCCACCGGGTGGCGGTCCTGCCCGCCTCGGTGACCGCGTCGGCGAGCTGTCCGACCGCCTGCTCAGGGATGGGTTCCCCCGGTGTGACCTGTTCCGACAGCCTGAGTCGCCACTTCGAGGTGTGCACCGGCAGTGGCACACCGTTCTGAGCGTCCGAGACGACGAGTCTGACCGTCTTCGATCCCACATCCACCACGCTGATTCGCATGGGGCGGGGGTACCCAATTACGCGGCGGAGCAACGGAAGTGCGCGCGGAGTACGGCGAAGTCACGCCACCGGACACGGGCACGACGTGGCCCTGAAGCGGTGTATTCCTTGACAGGCATATAACTGCGGGAGCATATTGGAGCAATGTCCGACGCCGCCCTCTGGACCGCCCTCGCCGACCCCCACCGGCGGGGCATCGTCGCGCTGCTCCTGGAGCGGCCCCGGGCCGTCGGTGAGATCGTCGAGGCGTGCGGACTGAGCCAGCCGAGCACCTCGAAGCACCTGAGAGTGCTGCGGGAGGCAGGCCTGGTCCGGGTACGGCAGGACGCGCAGCGCCGCGTCTACGCCCTCGACCCCGGCCCGATCGCCGCGCTCGACGCCTGGCTCGCCCCGTACCGCGAGCTCTGGAACGAGCGCCTCGACGCGCTGGGCCGCCGCCTCGACGAGACGCCGGACACCACGGAACCACCCGCACCGAAGGACTGATCCCCCATGGCAGCCGAACTCACCGGCACCTATCTGACCCTGGACGACGGCCGCCCCGCCGTCCGCTTCACCCGCACCTACGACCACCCCGTCGACCGCGTCTGGCAGTTCGTGACCAACCCGGACGAACTGGAGCGCTGGTTCCCCTCCCGCGCCGAGATCGAGCTGCGCCCCGGCGGCACGGTCCGGTTCAGCGGCGACCCGCACATGGCGGACTCCACGGGCCGGGTCATCGCCGTCGACGCGCCCCGGCACCTGTCGTTCGAATGGGGCGGGGACGAACTGCGCTTCGACCTGGAGGAGACCGAGGACAGGCGCACCCGCCTCACGCTCACCAACGTCCTCCAGGCCCAGGACTCCGCCGCCCGCAACGGCGCCGGCTGGGAAGTGTGCCTGACCGCACTGGACGCGACGGCGCGCGGCGAGCGTACCGCCGGTCCCCATGCCGGGGCCGACGCGCCCTGGCGGGAGCTGTACTCCGCCTACGTCGCGGCCGGGGTGCCCTCCGGCGCCCCCGTGCCGGGACCGGACTGACCACTCACGCCATCTGGCGCCGCACCAGCTCGTGCAGCCGGCCGTTCGTGTCGGCGAGCAGCAGGTCGGGCGGACCCTGCTGGATGACCTTGCCGTCCTCCATCACCACGACCCGGTCGGCGTCCATCACGGTGGACAGCCGGTGCGCGATGACGACCCGGCTCGCGTTGAGCGCCTTGGTGCTCTCGATGACCGTGCGCTGCGTCTCGTTGTCGAGGGCACTGGTCGCCTCGTCGAAGAACAGGATGCGCGGCCGGCGGATCAGCGCCTGCGCGATCATCAGCCGCTGGCGCTGGCCGCCGGAGACGGCGCCGCTGCCCGCGACGATGGTGTGCAGACCCATCGGCATCCGCTTGATGTCCTCGGCGAGGCCCGCCATCTCGGCCGCGGCCATCGCCTCCTCCGGCGTGTACGGCTCGGTGCCGCAGATGACGTCCAGGATCGAGCCGGTGAACGGCTGCGCGTGCTGGAGTACCACACCGCACTGGCGGCGCACCGCCGACTGGTCGAGGGCCCCCAGATCCTGCCCGTCGTACAGCACACTGCCCGACAGTGGCCGGTCGAAGCCGATCAGCAGGCGCAGCAGCGTCGACTTGCCGCAGCCGCTGGGGCCGACGACCGCGACGAACTCGCCCGGCTTCACCTCGAACGACACGTCGTCCAGGATCAGCGGACCGTCGTCCGAGTACCGGAAGGACACCCGCCGCGCCTCGATCGCGCCGGACAGCGGACCCGGCCGCGTGCTCGCGGTACGCACCTCCGGCGTCGCGTCCAGCACCGGCCTGATCTCCTCGAACAACGGCAGCGCGGCCACCGCGGAGACGAACGAACCGGTCAGCTGGGTGACGGAGGTCAGCACCATCGTCACCGAGGTGTTGAAGGTGAGGAACGCGGCCGCCGACATCGAGCCCCGGGCCGGACCCGCCAGCAGCATGAACATCAGCAGCGTGCACAGCGGCAGATACACCGCGCCCAGCACCGCCGAGAGGTTCTTGATGCGGCCGACCTTCTGCTGGAGCTCCCGGCTGCGCGCGAACTCCGACGCCCACGCGGCGTACGCGTAGTTCTCGGCGGCGGCCACCCGCAGCTTGGGCAGGCCGCGCAGGGTCTGGAACGCCTGGTTGTTCAGCTTGTTGGAGAGCACCACAAGACGGCGCTGCCAGCGCACCTGCCACAGTCCCAGCCCCAGGAACACGGCCGCGATGACGACGAGCATGCCGATCGCGGCCATCGCCATCGGCACGCTGAACCACAGCAGCAGCCCCAGGTTCATCGCCCCGATGGTCACCGACTGGGCGACCGTCGGCCCGACTCCCGCCAGCAGCCGGCGGATCGAGCTGATGCCCATCGCCGCGCTGGCCAGCTCGCCGGTGGAGCGCTCCGTGAAGAACCGCGTCGGCAGTCGCAGCAGCCGGTCCCACACGGCCGGCTGGAGCGTGGCCTCGATCCGGCCCTCGATGCGCAGGATGGTGAGGTTCTGCAACAGCATGAAGGCCGCCGCCACCACGCTGCTGAGCATCACCGCCAGGCACACCTGCACGATCAGGTTCGTCTGGGCCTTCGGCACGAACTCGCCGAGCACCTTGCCGGTCGCGATGGGCACCATCGAGCCGATCGCCACCGTGACCAGGCCGCTCAGCAGCAGACCGGTCAGGTCGCCGCGCATGCCCTGCATACAGAACCGCAGCAGCCCGAGCGGGCTGAGCCCCCGCTCGGGCAGCGGGCGGTAGAACATCACCGCACGCGGCTCGAACTCGTCGGCGTTGGCCTTCTCGATCGGCGTCTCACGGCCGGTCGACGGATGGACGGCGACATATCCGCCGCGCCGCCACAGCAACGCCACCGGCGCGCCCGACAGGGCCCGGTGACCCACCAGCGGCCCTACGTTGTCCCGCCACCAGCGGCCGTCCAGGCGCACGGCCCGGGTGCGGACGCGGGAGGCCAGCGCGACCTGCTCGACCGGGTCGAGGCGGTCGCCGCCGGTGCCCTTCTGGGTGGGCTCGGTGATCCTGATCCCGGCCGCCTGGCCGACCAGCTTGCAGGCCGCGTACGAGGCATCGGCATCGGCCGAGGTGGTCCGCTTCGAGGACCGCTTGCCGATGGAGGCCAGCAGCGTCTGGTCGGCCTGGGCACGGACCGCCTCACCGGCCTTGATGCCCTCGGCCGTGCGCGTCTCGTGGGTGCGCTCCAGCTGCTCGATCCAGCGGTCCAGCGTGGTCAGCAGCCGGTACTGCTGGTCGACCATGCTCTGCCACAGGCCCGGGTCCATCAGCAGGTCGGCCGCGGCCTCCGCGCCGTACAGCGAGCCGTACTGCACGCTGCCCGGCGGCACCTGCATCCAGAACACGTCGTCGTCCGTGGGCGCCGCGGCCCGCTCCGTCGCCATCGGCGCCTGGAACAGGATGGACAGACTGCGGCCGACGCCCAGGGCCAGCGCGTACTCCAGCGGAGACGTCGTCGGCGGCACGTACTGCGGATTGCCGTACTCGTCGTACGACCAGGTCGCGGTGTCGGCTGGCTGGTACAGCTCGCGCAGGCCGATCCGGTGCACCACGCAGTCCCGCAGCGGGCGGGCCACCAGCGTGTGCTGAGGGCCGGGCACCGGGCCGAGTACCAGTGAGCCCGGCTCGAGACGGCCGAGGTGATGCCAGTGGCCCTGCTGGCCGGCGTCCACCGCGAACAGGTCCACGGCACCGGAGACGACCAGCCACAGCACCTGCGGGCCCTCCAGGTCGAGACGGTTGAACCCGGCGCAGTCGATGCGCGAGCCCATCTGCCCGAAGGCGCCCAGGACGAGGTCGCCCTCATGTCCCTGAACGGTCGTCATCTCACCGCTCCCTGACCAGCGTGGCGTACGCGCCGCCGCGCGCCACCAGCTCCTCGTGCCGTCCCCGCTCCACGACCGTGCCGTGCTCCAGGACGACGATCTCGTCGCTGTCGCGCACGGTGCTGAGCCGGTGCGCGATCACCACGCAGGCACAGCCGCGCCTGCGCAGGTTGTCCATCACGACCAGCTCGGTCTCCGCGTCCAGCGCGCTCGTCACCTCGTCCAGTACCAGGATGCTCGGCCGGCGCACCAGCGCCCGCGCGATCTCCAGCCGCTGGCGCTGCCCGCCGGAGAAGTTGCGGCCGTCCTGCTCGACCTTGCTGTGGATGCCGCCGGGGCGCCGCGTGACCACGTCGTACAGGGCCGCGTCGCGCAGCGCGTCCTCCACCGCGTCGTCCGGGATCGACGGGTCCCACAGCGCCACGTTGTCGCGGATGCTGCCCTCGAAGAGGAACACGTCCTGGTCGACGAAGGAGACGGAGGCGGCCAGCGCCCCGCGCGGAATGTCGTCGATGCGCTGTCCGTCGATGCGGATCACACCTTCCCACGGCGCGTACAGGCCGGAGATCAGCCTCGACACCGTGGACTTGCCGCTGCCGGAACCGCCGACCAGCGCGACCTGCCGCCCCGGGCCGACCGTCAGGTCGAAGCCGGTGAGCAGGGGCTTGTCGAGCGGGCTGTAGCCGAAGGTGATGTTCTCCAGCTCGACATGCCCCTGGAGGCGGCGCGTCGACCCGTCGCCGGAGTCGGGCCGGCCGTAGAGCGGGTCGGCCTTGAAGTTCTCCACGTCCTTGAGCCGGGCCACGTCGGCCGCGAAGTCCTGGATGCGGCCCGCGACGCCGTTGAGCCGGGTCAGCGGGGCGGTGAAGCGGGCGACCAGGGCCTGGAAGGCGACCAGCAGACCGACCGAGATGTGGCCCTCGACCGCCCGCATGCCGCCGATCCAGAGGATGAGCCCGCTGTTGAGGGTGGCCAGGGTCGGCGCCACCACGCCCAGCCAGGCGCTCGGCACACCGAGCCGCTGCTGCTCCTCCAGCGTGGTGGCGTGCTGCCCGGCCCACTTGCGGAAGTAGCCGTCCTCGCCGCCGGTCGCCTTCATCGTCTCGATCAGCTGGAGACCGGTGTAGGCGGTGTTGGTGAGCCGGGCCGTGTCGGCGCGCAGCTTCGCCGTGCGGGTCGCGCGCAGCCGTACGACCACCCGCATGGCCACGATGTTCAGCAGCGCCACGCTGATGCCGACGAACGTCAGCTGCGGGTCGTAGCTGTACAGCAGCACCGCGTACAGGACGACCACGATCGCGTCCACGCCCGCCGCCGCGAGGTCGCGGGACAGGGTCTCGGCGACCGCGTCGTTGGACTGCAGGCGCTGTACCAGGTCGGCGGGGCTGCGCTGGGAGAAGAACGTCACCGGCAGCCGCAGCAGATGCCTCAGGAAGCGGGCGCTGGAGAGAGTGGAGGAGATGATGCGGCCGTGCAGCAGGTTGGCCTGCTGCAGCCAGGTCAGCACGACGGTGAGCAGCACGCACGCCGCCATCGAGGCGAACAGCACACTGAGCAGCGACGTCTGGTTGCCGATCAGGAACTCGTCGATGTAGGTGCGGCTGAGCGCGGGCACCGCCGCGCCGACCGCCACCAGCAGCAGGCTGGAGAGCACCGCGGCGGGCATCGTGCCCGCGGTGCCGCGCAGCCGGGCGGGCATCGCGCCCAGGACGCCGGGCTTGCGGCCGCCCCGGGCGAAGTCCTCGCCGGGCTCCATGACCAGCACGACACCGGTGAAGCTGCCGTCGAAGTCCTCCATGGGGACGAAGCGGCGGCCCTTGCCCGGGTCGTTGATGTAGACGCCGCGGCGCCCGAAGCGGCGGCCCATGCCGTCGTAGACGACGTAGTGGTTGAACTCCCAGAACAGGACGGCCGGCGACTTCACCTCGGCGAGGGCGGCCAGGTCCATCTGCATGCCCTTGGCCGTCAGGCCGTAGCTGCGGGCCGCCTTGAGGAGGTTGCTGGCGCGCGAGCCGTCGCGGGAGACGCCGCAGGCGATGCGCAGTTCCTCCAGCGGGACGTGCTTGCCGTAGTGGCCGAGCACCATCGCCAGAGAGGCGGCGCCGCACTCGACGGCCTCCATCTGGAGCACGGTGGGCGTACGGACGGTCTTCGCTGCGGCCTTGGGTACCTTGCGCTTCGGCGGGGCCGCGCGGCGCCTGCTCCGGGGCTCCTGTGCGGTGGCGCTCATGGCAGCAGCCAGTCGACGGGACGCTGGTCGGTGAGCCGGATCGAACCCGATGCCATCGTCATCGAGGTCAGCTTGTACGGCGGACCGTCCGCGGACGACCACTTGTATCCGCTCTTCGTGGCGGACGACTTGTCCAGCCGGACCGTCACGGCCACGGGCCTGCCCTTCTTGGTGAACTGCTCGCCGAGCTGGCTGTCCCCCAGGAACGCGGCGATCTGCTGCGGAGACTGGGCGGTGCGGTCCACCGACTTCACATGGCCGCGCAGCACGCCGTACTCCTGGGTCGGCACCGACTGCACGGTCAGATCCACGGAGGCGTCGTCCGGAATGGAGGCGGCGTTCTCGGCGGGGACGTAGAGGGTCGCGTACAACGCGTCCTCGGTGTGGGCGACCTTCTCGACGGCGGCCACGTTCGCGCCCGTCTGGATGATCTGCCCGACGGTCGCGGCGAGCCCGGAGACCCGGCCCGCGTCCAGCGCGCGGACGACGACCTCGCCCTTGGGCGTACGGACCTTCAGCACGGGGGAGTTCGCGGCCACCTGCTTGCCCTGCTTCGCGAGGACCGCGGTGACCTGGCCCGCGACGGGGCTCTGGAGGAGGTAACTGCCCTGCCCGTGCGTGAGGATGGCGGGTGCGCTGACGGTGGAGGCCACCGAGCCGGTCACCGCCCACACCGAGGCGGCCGCCATCGCGACCACGGTCACCGCGAGCACGAGCCAGCCCTGCGGGCGGGCGAAACGCACCGGGAGGTCGAGTTCCTCCGGTGACTGGAGCTTGGCGAGGGCCTGTTGGCGGAACTGCAAGGAACTTCCCTCACCCGTAGAAGAGGTACTTACGGCCGTGACGGAAACGGTCACGGCACCCGAAGAACCCGGAACCGCCGGCTGCGGTTCCGGGAATCAACGGCACAAAGGCTCGATCAGAGGCCGGAGACCAGGCCGGTGACCGGGGCCGTGTTCAGGCCGGTGACACCCTCGACGGTGCCGACGGCCGTGTCGACCACGCCGGAGACCGGGGCGATGCCGTCGACCGTGTCGGTGACGGTGTTGACGGCGTTCACGGACAGGCCGCCGGAGATGGCGTCCAGCTGCGCGTCGGCGATCTCGACGGTCTCAACCTGGGGGGTGGAGTTCATGATGGAACTTCCCTTCATATGGATATCTCACAAGGGGGGAGCGGCCCCCTCTGGGGACAGATGACGGCCGCGACCGCGAGCGCCGGGCACCCGTTTCCGGAGTGCCCTCCGCGGCTCCCGCGATGCGATGGATCAAAGCACGCTGCGGGTCCGCGCTTCCAATCAACCATGCGTCTCACCAGGGAATTTGCGCCCCAGCGGTACCTATTGGTGCAGGAGCGTGCACGTCTTGGTGGCGACTTCTTCACATGCGCCACAGCATCGGCCCATCCGGCGCCTTGCATCCGGAGGCGGCGAATCCGGCACTCCCGCCCCAAAGGCGTGACAGGCACCTCCCGCTTGTGGATAACCCTCCGCTTGGTGACTGGGTTGAGCATTCGATGTGCAGATTCGCTGAAGTCGGGATTCGGCTCGGTGTTCGCGACAGACCGTCTCCGGCCGGATACGGATCGTGTCGGTTCGGCGGGCCGGGGCGAGGGCCGCAGCCGAAAGACCGTCATCAAGCCAGGCGCTGTCCTGGGCCGACGGGGGTCCTCCGCCCGGCCCGCTCGCCCTGACCAGGGAAGTCGTCGACAGGGCGGGTCGGTGCGCGGGCGGCGGGAGTTGGCTGATTCCGCGATGCGAAGGGATCACTTGCAAACGCGATTGAACGCCCCATGCGACCCCTGCGTACCTACAGCCATCCAGGCGCCCCCCAGAAGCTGCCGGACGGCGGCAAGGCTCCGTCCCCCCCCCAGGAGGAGAGAAGTTTGAGTCACAAGCGAATTCCGAAGCGCAAGGCCGCGATAGCGGTGGGCGGCGTGGTGGCGCTGGGCGCGGCCGCGATCCTGCTCCCCAACGCCAACGCGTCACAGGACGGTTCGTCCGACGACGCGGCCGCCGCGCCGAAGACACTGAAGGCGGGCGACGCCTCGGATCTCGCCTCGCAGCTCTCCGGGCTCCTCGGTGAGGCGTTCGGCGGCTCCTACTACGACGGCGACAGCCAGCAGCTCATCGTCAACGTCGTACCGGGTGACAACAACAACGTGATCGTGCAGGCGAAGGCGGCCGGCGCACAGGTCCGCGAGGTCGAGAACAGCTGGTCGGAGCTGCAGAGCGGGGCGCAGACCCTGAAGTCCGACGCGACCATCGCGGGCACCTCGTGGTCGATCGACCCGCAGACGAACAAGCTGCGTGTCACCGCCGACAGCACCGTGACGGGTGCCAAGTGGGACAGACTGGAATCGACGGTCAAGAGCCTCGGTACCGGCATGGCGACCCTCTCGAAGTCCGCGGGCACCTTCAAGCCGTTCGTCTCCGGCGGCGACGCCATCTTCGCGGGCGGCTCGCGCTGCTCCCTCGGTTTCAACGTCACCGCGGGCGACGGCTCGCCCGCCTTCCTGACGGCCGGTCACTGCACCCTCGGCGGCAACGAGTGGTCGGACGCGCAGGGCGGCCAGCCGATCGCCACGGTCGACCAGTCGACCTTCCCGGGCGACGGCGACTTCGCGCTCGTGAAGTACGACGACCCGGCGACCGAGGCGCCCAGCGAGGTCAACACCGGCGACCAGACCGTCCAGATCACCGAGGCCGCGGAGGCGACCGTCGGCCAGGAGGTCTTCCGGATGGGCAGCACCACCGGGCTCAACGACGGCCAGGTCCTCGGCCTCGAGGCCACGGTGAACTACCCGGAGGGCACGGTCACCGGCCTCATCCAGACCAATGTCTGCGCCGAGCCCGGCGACAGCGGCGGCTCGCTGTTCACCCAGGACGGTCTCGCGATCGGCCTGACCTCGGGCGGCAGCGGTGACTGCACGGCCGGCGGCGAGACGTTCTTCCAGCCGGTGACCACCGCCCTGGAGGCCGTCGGCGCGACCCTCGGCGCGGGCGGCGCGGGTGCCGGCGCCGGTGCCGGTGAAGAGGCCGGTGCCGGTGAGGAGGCCGGTGCGGGCGAGGAGGCCGGTGCCGGTGCGGGCGCTGGTGAGGAAGCCGGTGCCGGTGAGGAGGCCGGTGCTGGCGAGGAGGCCGGTGCCGGTGCGGGTGCCGGTGAAGAGGCCGGTGCTGGTGCCGGCGAGCAGGCCGGAGGCGAGGAAGCGGGAGCCGGCGCTGATGCCGGTGCCGGTCAGGACGCCGGGCAGGGCGTCGAGGACAACTCGGGTCTGACCGAGTCCCGCTGACCTGAAAACCGTCGGAGCCGGTCCGACGATGCCGCCCCGGTCCCGCCCCCTTCCTGGCGGGACCGGGTCGGCCCACCGGCACATTCGAGCACCGTACGGCGGTGCACCGGGCCGGTCCTCGTGCGGGGGGACCGGCCCGTCCGTGTATGCCGTGCCCCGCCTGCCCTACCCGACGGCCCTCAGCAGCAACAGCGCGATGTCGTCGAGCCGTTCCTCCCCGTCCCGATGGTGCCGCTCCTGATGAATGAGACTGTCGGCCAGCTCGTCCAGCGGCTGGTCCCCGGCGTCGGCCAGGCGCCGGCCCAGGTCCGCGAGGGCCTCCTCGAAGTCCGTGCCGGGGGACTCGACCAGCCCGTCGGTGTAGAGGACGAGCAGCGAGCCGGGGGTGAGGGCGACCTCCGTCGTCGGGTACACCGCCGAGGCGTCGATCCCCAGCAGCGGCCCCCCGGCCAGGTCCAGGACGCGCACCCGCCCGTCCGGCCGTCTCAGCAGCGGCGGCGGATGACCCGCCCGGGACATCACGGCCCGGCCGTGCGCCGGGTCGAGCCGCAGGTACAGACAGCTGGCGAACAGGTCGGAACCCAGGTCGAGCAGCAGCCGGTTGGTGCTGCGCATGACCTCCTCGGGCGCCTGGCCCACGGCCGTGTACGCGCGCACCGCGGTGCGGACCTGCCCCATCAGCCCGGCCGCCGTGACGTTGTGGCCCTGCACATCCCCGATCACCGCCGCCGCCGTCCCCTGAGTGCCCACCAGGTCGTAGAAGTCGCCGCCGATGTCCATGCCCTGAGTGGCCGGCACATAGCGGCCGGCCGCCTCGATACCCGGCAGCGACGGCAGCGAGTGCGGCAGCAGCGCCTCCTGGAGGCCGTGCGCGAGCCGGTGCTTGGCGTCGTAGAGCAGTGCCCGCTCCAGCGCCTGGGCGATCAGCCCGGCCAGGCTGGT
Source organism: Streptomyces sp. NPDC041940 (assembly GCF_055589465.1). Classification (NCBI taxonomy): domain Bacteria; kingdom Bacillati; phylum Actinomycetota; class Actinomycetes; order Kitasatosporales; family Streptomycetaceae; genus Streptomyces; species Streptomyces sp. NPDC041940. The sequence continues at coordinate 26,444 of NZ_JBVJBP010000006.1, read as the reverse complement.
CAGCACCGCCCGCTCCTCCGTCGGGAAGGGGTGCGGCTCGGTGAAGGAGAGCACGCACGTCCCCACCGGCCGTCCCTGCGCGATGAGCGGCAGATAGGCCCACGCCGCGAACCCGTCGGGGGTGGCGAGTCGCGCCGGGTAGAGGCGCTCCAGCTGTTCCCGCGACTCGAAGAACGCGGGCACGCCCGTCCGCAGCACCTTCGTGCCGGGCATCGGCTCGGTGAGCGGCATCCCGTCGAACTGTTCCACCGTGTGCGCGTCCCGGTACCCGCGATGTCCGAGCACGCGCAGCCGGTTCGCCTGCGAGCCCAGCACGACCAGGGCCTGACTGCCCACGGTCGGGGCGATCTCGTCCGCGACCAGCTGCACCACGTCCTGCACCCCGACCGCCTCGGTGAGCGCGCCGGCCAGGTTCAGCACCTGGGAGATGGTGACCAGCCGGGACGGCGTCCCGTCGGGCGAGGGCGCGGCGCGGTTCATCTCCGACACGGCCCGCGACCTGGTGATCCGGACGCTGAGGCCCGTCGTGCTCGGATACAGCCGGAACGACAGCCACTCGCCGGGCGGGCGCAGCGCCACGAACGACGTGGTGTGCTGGCTCAGCAGCGCGGCCCGGTAACGGTCCTCGTACACGGGGTCGTTGAGCCACGGCACCGACGCCCACAGCTGGGTGCCGAGCAGCCGGCTGACCGGGACGTTCAGCAGCTCGGCCGCCGCCGCGTTGACGAAGCCGACCCGCCCGTGCAGATCCAGCGAGACCAGCCCGTACGGCAGCCGGCTCACCATCCGGGCCGCCTCGACCGTGCCGAGCGTGCCGGCGATCCCGCTCACCAGGGGCGAGGCGAGCACGTCGGTCTCGGGGTGCGGCGGGATGCTGTGCTCGGCCGCCCGCTCCAGCCGGACCGCGAGCCGGCCGCAGGCCGCCGTCAGATGCTCACGCTCATGGTCGGAGAGCTCCGGCGGGTGCGAGCCCGGCCAGGTCACGAACACCGCGCCGTGGACGGTGGACTCGGTGGCCACCGGCACCGCGGCCAGAGCGAACGGATAGGGGAGCACCACGGCGATCCGCGGATAGTGGCGGGCCATCTCCTCCTCGCCGCCGACCCAGACCAGCCGCCGCTCGCGCGCCGCGTCGGCGACCGGGATCGGCGCGCTCAGCGCCACCCGCTCCCAGGGCGCCGCGAACGCCCGGGGCAGCCCGGCCATCACCGCCATCTCCAGCACCGGCTGATCCGCCGCCATGAGGTACACCGCGCCGGAATGGGCGTGCACCTCGTCCATCATCGAGGCCAGCGCCAGGGACAGCAGGGGACGGCCGACGGGCGTCCTGGCGGCTGCCGGCGCCTGTGCGGACGACTGCCCGTCGGACACGCCGACCACCTCCTCGCACGGCCGCGCGACCGGGCTCAGGAACAAATCTCCACCCTGGCGGCCCGTCGCGCACGACGAGCGGCACCGGGACGGCCCTACGGTTACCGTCGGTTACAGTCTTGCGGCTCCGTCAAAGAATTCCGCGTACCCCGACCGCCGTGTCCCATGCCGCCGAAGTCGAAGCGCGACCGGGCGTACGGGCGCCGCGCGTGCGCCCCCACGCCCCTTGATGGCCGGATCTTCGCGCCCACGCAGGGTCACCATCACGAACAATGGAACAGACGCTCAACACGACGAGGGGGGCGTACGGCGAGCCGAGGGGGTGGCAGTGATCCGGGTGCTGTTGGTGCATGACGAGTGTCTGGTGCGATCGGTACTGGCGGAGTGGCTGCGGGGAGAGCCTGACCTGGCGGTGCACGACACGCCGTGGCGCGGCGCCTCGGGCCTGGTGCGGTCCGTGCGCCCGGACGTCTGTGCGGCCGACCTGGAGTGCGCGGACTCCTACGGCATCCCCCCACTGGGCGACCTGTGCCGGCCGGGCCCGGACCGGGCCCGCCCCCGATTACTCGTCCTCTCCACCGCGAACCGGCCCGGACTGCTGAAACGGGCGGTCGAGGCGGGCGCGCTCGGCTACGTCGACAAGGAGCGCTCGCCGCAGAACCTGCTGCGCGGAATCCGCCGCGTTGCTGAGGGGGAACGTTTCGTCAACGACTCACTGGGCTTCGGATTCCTCAAGGCCGCCGAGATGCCGCTCACCCGAAGAGAGCTGAGCGTGTTAACCCTCGCGGCCGAGGGAGCCTCCATCGCGGAGATCGCCGGGAGTCTGCACCTGTCCCACGGGACCGTGCGCAACTACATGGCGGCCATCACCCGCAAGACCGGGGCCCGCAACCGCATCGACGCCATACGCATCTCGCAGGGACAGGGCTGGCTCTGACCGCCGCCGGGACGGACCGGGCGCCCAGCTGCCTACGAGGTCGCGGTAGAGCGCCGAGGTCCGCAGCAGTTCCTCGTGGCCGCCGTACGCCGTGCTCCTGCCGTCCATGACCAGCACCCGGCCGGCGCGGCGGGCCGAGCTGATGCGGTGGGCGACGACCACCAGGGTCCCGCCCGGCCGCGCGGCGAAGGCCCGCTCCGCGCGCTCCTCCGTCTCCGGATCGAGGTGACAGGTCGCCTCGTCGAGCAGGGCGAGCGGCGCGTACGACAGATAGGCCCTGGTCAGCGCGATCAGCTGGCGTTCGCCTGCCGACAGGGCCGCCGGGTCGACCCGCGCGCCGAGACCGCCGAGCCGGCCGGCCAGCGGGGCGAGGCCGACCGCCTCCGCCGCGGCCAGCAGTTCCTCCTCGGGCACCGGGTCCGGCCGCAGGTAGGCGAGGTTCTCGGCCAGGGTGGCGTCGAAGACGTACGCCTCCTGCGGGATGAGCACGCGCGCGGCGGCCGCCTCCGGTCCGGGCACGGTGTGTCCGCCCACCGTGATCGTCCCCTGGTCCGGCGTGAGGAGCCCGGCGACCAGGGCGGTGAGTGTGGACTTGCCGGTGCCGCTGGGGCCGACGACGGCCAGGTGCCCGCCGGCCGGAAGGGTGAGGTCGAGGTCCTGGATCACGGGGGCGCTGGCGGGGCCGTAGGCGAAGGTGGCGGAGGTGAGGGAGAAGGCCGGGGGCGTGCCCTCGGTGGGTTCCGGCGCGGGGAGTCCGGGGTCCGGCTTCTCCGTGGGCCTGTCGGTGTCCGTCCGGGCCAGCCTGCGCAGCACCACCGTCAGCCGGGAGCCGCTCGTGCCCAGCCCGTGGACCAGGTTGCGCAGGGCGGGCAGCAGGGACTGGGTGACGTAGGCGAGGGCACCGACCAGGGCGCCGGTGGTGACGCCGTGGGCCAGGAGCCACGGGGCGGCGACGAGCAGCAGCACGATCGGCAACTGGCCACCGATCGCCAGGGACGCCACGCGCAGCACACCCCAGTGCGCCAGGGCACGCGCCGCGCGCAGTTCCGCCTCGACCCGTTCGCCGGCGCCGGCGGCGATGTGCGCCTCCGCGCCGGTCGCGGTGATGTCCCGCAGGCCCGGGCAGACGGCGCCCAGCTCACCGGCGAGCGCCTCGTCGGCGACGAGGAACGTCTCCTGCCGCCGGGCGAGCGGCCGCAGTGTCGCCGCGAACAGTGCCACTCCGGCGACGAGGGGCGGCCCGACGACGAGCAGCAGGGGCGGGGCGAGGGCGAACAGGCCGGCCAGGGCACCGGCGGCGGTGAACACGAAGGAGCGGGAGACCATCACCAGCCCGGCGAAGGTGTCCCGGGCGATCTCCACCTGCTGGGTGAGCCCCGACAACGAGCCCGTGTCACCGGTCCGCACCCCGCGGGAGACGACCCGCTCCACGAGCCGGTCCCGGAGGGGTTCGACCAGCGCGGCGACGGCGGCGTACACCCGCGCGGTCCCCCACGCGCCGACGAGCACACCGAGCCCGGTCACCGCCAGCCAGATCAGCCCGACATCCGCCCGCCCGCGCAGGAACCCCTCGTCCAGGGCGCGGGCGGGACCGTAGCCGATGAGGAAGGTCTGCCCGGTCTCCAGCACGGACCAGGCGACCAGGCGGAACAGCACCCGGCGGCGGGCCAGCAGGAAGCGCAGGCCCCGGGCGGGGAGGCCGGTTCCGCCGGGTGATCCGCCGTCCTGGGACCCCGCGCGCTTACGGATCCGGCCCGTCATGCCGGCACACCTCCCTCCGCACTCGCACCCGTACTCGCCGGTTCCGTCCCCTCCCCGAACGCCGCCCGGTACGCCGCGAGCCGCCACAGTTCCTCGTGCCGCCCCACCGCGCGCACCCGCCCGTCGTCCAGCCAGGCCACCGCGTCGGCGGAGGCCGCCGTCGCGCTGCGGTGGGCGACCAGCAGCCGGGTGCCGCCCGGGCCGTCGCCGAGGAGGGCGTCGGTGATGTGGCGTTCCGTCACCGTGTCGAGGCTGGAGAGGGCGTCGTCGAGGATCAGCAGCCGACCGCCGTGGGCGAACGCCCTGGCGAGGCCGAGCCGTTGGGACTCGCCGCCGGAGCGCGGGGCGTCGGCGACGGCCGTGTCGTAGCCGTGGGGGAGGCGGCGGACGAAGTCGTCGGCGAGGGCCGTGCGGGCCGCCTCTCGGACGCGGGCGGGGGAGGGGTCCGGCAGGCCGAGGCCGATCGCCTGCCCGACCGTGCCGCCCAGGAGGGCCGGGCGGGCGAAGGCGTAGCCGACCGCGCGGCGCAGGTCGGCGTGGCGCAGGTCGCGCAGCGGCACCCCGTCGAGGAGCACCTCGCCCTCGTCCGGGTCGGCCAGCCGTCCGGCGAGGGCCGCCAGCAGCGACTTGCCCGCGCCGGACGGGCCGACCACGGCCAGCGTCGTGCCCCCCGGCACGACGAGGTCCACTCCGTCGAGCACGACGCGTCCGCCACGCCGGGCCGTCACACCGCGCAGCTCCAGCCGGCCGGGTCCGTCGGGCAGCCGTCGTACGCCGAACCCGGTCGCGGGCTCGGTCCGTACCTCTCCGAGACGCCGGGCCGCCGCCCGGGCCCGGGCCAGGCCCGCGAGCCGGCCGACCAGGACGCCGACGCCCGTCGCGAGCACCGCGTACCGCGAGGCGGCGAGGACGTCCCCCACCGAGAGCCGGTGCCGGGTGAGCAGCACACCGGCCACGGCGACGACCCCGAGGTGCAGCAGCGGTGCCACGGCGACCGCCTGCGCGGCGGCCCGCCCCTGCACCTGCCACATGCGGTGCCCGGCCCGGGACAGATCGGGCAGAGGGCGCAGCACACGGGCGGTCTCCTTGTCCTCCGTACCCGCCGCCCGGACCGTACGGACGCCTTCGACGGCCTCCGCCAGCGCGGCCGCGATCCGGCCCTGGGCCCGCTGGTACCGGGCCGCGCTCTCCGAGGTGCCACGGGAGACGGCACGCAGCAGAAGGGTGAGGACGGGGGCTCCGGCGAGGAAGACGGCCGCGAGCCACCAGTCGATCAGGCCGAGCGCGACCACGCCGCCGATCGGGCCGGCCAGCGCGGCCAGGAGTGCCGCCCGGGCCGAGGGCGTGGTCCCCGCCTCGGCCGCGTTGCCGACCAGACGGGCGACGAGGTCACCGGAGCCGAAGCGGTCGGCCGCCCGGGGGCCGACCCCCAGGACGTGTCCGGTCAGGGTGCGGCGCAGCCACGCGGTGGTACGGGCGTCGACGGTGCCGGTGAGGACGGTCTGCGCCGCGTCAAGCAGGGCGAGCAGCAGGACGAGGCCGGCGCAGCAGAGCACCCAGCGGGTCGCCGGAGCCTGCGCCAGCAGAAGATCGAGGGCCCGGCCGAGCGCGGCGGGCAGCAGCAGTCCGGCACCGGTCGCGGCGACGCTCACCAGGCACAGGGCCACACAGCGGGCCCCGCTGTGGCGGGTGGCCGTACGCAGCAGCGTGCGGGCCTGTCCGGCCGCCGGGTCGTCGTCACCACGCGGGGTCATAGGGGCCTTTCGCGGAACGGGTGGGGCCCCGGGCGGCCCTGTCCCCGAAGGGAGAAGGCCGCCCGGAGCCGTACCGCAGACGCGGTCAGAGACAGAGCAGAACGCTCGCGGCGCTGATGCAGGAGAGCAGGCTCACCGTGCTGGCGCCGCCGCCGTCGGTCCGCTCTTCCGACTCGATCGTCTGCAGGTCGAGAAGTGCCATGGTGTGTCCTTTCATCGGGTGTCCGTCCGTGTCATCCGTGGGGACGGGGTTGTGTCACGACTCCGCGGGATCGCGGAACCGCGTCATAGGGGCCGCCTGTTCGGCGGCGGGAGGAACGGCAGATGGGCGTCGGACGCCGGGTCGAGGGCCGCGCCGAGCGCCAGCAGGCACCCTGCCGTTCCGGTGGCGAGATCCATGGACAGCCGCATCATCTGGTGTCCGGGGAAGGCCAGTTGGCCCTGGTACGCCATCGCGAACCAGCCGAGTCCGGCGATCTGCCCGGCCAGCCGGTCCGCGGTCGCGTCCGGCGAGGTCGTGCGGCTGAGGTGCAGGATCATTCCGGCGCGGCCCTGGAAGAGCCCGGGCTGCGCGTAGAAGCGTGAGGTGGCGGCGGTCAGCACACCGGAGCGGGCCGGGGCGAACTCTTCGGCGAGGTCCGGGGCGTGCGCCACGAGGTCGTCGAGGACCATGCCGAGTCCCGCGCTGCCGTCGCCGAGGTAGGGCAGGGTCCGCCAGCCCTCGTCGACCTCCAGTGACCCGCCCTCGCGGGTCACGCAGGACTCCAGGTCCCGGCGCACGGCGATGGCTGCGGCCTCCAGCCATCCCGCCTTGCCGGTCCACTCGTACTGCCGCAGCATGAGCAGCGCGGGACCGCTCGCGCCCCGCAGCAGTCCGGCGCGCCGTTTGGGCGTGGCCGGGGGCGGCTCGGTGAGCCGCTGTACGAGGATCCGCGCGGCCTCGTCGGCCCGCTCGCGCAGCTCCGTCTCGCCGGTCGTCTCGGCCAGCCGGCCCAGGACGAGGCCCAGTCCGGCCAGTCCGCCGTGCAGGTCGGAGGAGAGGTTCTGCCACCGCTCCGCGAGGATGCCCTCGACCAGGTCCAGCGCCCGCTGCCGGTGCCCGAGCCGGTCCAGGACCAGGGCGACGCCCGCGAGCCCGTCGTACAGACCGAGCGGCGTGCCGACCGGAGCCGGTGCCGTCCGGGTGAGCAGCCAGCGCTCGCCCTCCTCGTACCGCTCGGCACCGGTCGCGTCCAGCGCGTACAGCACCCCGGCCGCGCCGTGGGCGAGCCCCAGCCCGCCGCCGTCGGAGAACTGGGCGACATCGCCCGGGAAGAGCCGGTCGTCGCGCTCCGGGGTGGCCGAGGCGAGGATCGCCTTGACCATCGAGTCGCGGCTGTACGGCCAGTCGCCGGGGTCCACCGGCGCGGACGGAGCGGCCACCGCACGGCCGGACACCTCCCGCGTGATCTCCGCGACCGCCTCGTCGAGGAACTCCCGCGGGACCTCGGGGAACTCGTGCGAGATCACCTCGGCCAGATGCGCCGCCTTGCCGCGGTCGACCACGAACAGCGTGGTCACGGGCAGGAACAGGGCCAGTCGCAGACAGGCCAGGGCGTAGCGGTCGACATCGGCGCCCCGGCGGTCCGGCGGCGCGAAGAAGCCCGGGTGGGCGACGACCTGGCGGCCGTTCTCCTCGGCCGGTGCCGCCGCCTCGAAGTCGAGGAGGAAGACCGACTCCTCGTCCGGCGCGACCATGATGTTGAAGACGTGCAGGTCGTTGAAGACGATGCCGCGGGCGTGCACCGCCGCCACGGCCTCCTCCACCTCGCGGTGGATGCGCAGCGCCCACGCCGTGTAGGCGGCGACGGCCCCCGCGTCGGGATCCTGGGCCAGCAGCGGATGCCGCTCGGCGAAGAACGAGTTGAGCGGGCGGCCCTCCAGGAAGTCCATCACCAGGAACCGGTGGCCGCCGAGCTCGAACCAGTCGCGCACCTCCGGGACCACGCCCGTGCCCGCGACCTGCTCCAGCGCCTGCTTCTCCCGCTCCAGCCGGGTGACGGCGTCGGCCCCGTCCGAGGCGAGCCCCGCGTGCGGCCGCCCCTCCTTGAGGACGACCTTGCGACCGTCACGGGTGTCGGTGCCGACGTACACACCGCCGCCGTTGGAGAAGTGCAGCGCCTTCTCGATGCGGTACGGCAGCTCGCCCGTCGTCGTGTTGTTCCGCGCGTCGAGATGCGACTGGAGGAACGCGGGCAGCGTCACCCACTCCGGCACCTGGAACGACGGCGTCCGCCGGTCCGGCACCAGCTGCCCCGCGCCGTCGCGCACCGCCGGCACCAGCGAGCCCCGCTCGTCCACGACGAACGAGCGCGCGAAGGCGCCGTAGCGGACGTACAGCGGACCCTCGCCCCAGCGCAGATCGGTGAGGATGTACGGCCCCTCGAACCCCTCCAGCAGCGCGCCCAGCTCGCGCAGCACCTCGTGCAGCTGCTCCTCGTCGGCCGGATAGACGGTGACGAACTTGCCGCTGCCGTCGCGGGGCGCGTACTTGGTGTTGCGCAGGTGCAGCAGGTGCGGTCCGGGCACGAACTTGAAGGGGACGCGCCGCTCGACGCAGTAGTCCCAGACGATCCCGGCGATCTTCTCCGCGTTCGCCCGGGTCGCCGAGGCGTGGATCTTCCAGCCCTGCGCGGGACCCTGGAGCGGCTCGCCGTCCGGACCGGGCGGCGTCATCGTCAGCCAGTCGCCGATCCGCGCCGTCTCCCACCCCTCGGGCACGGGCCGGCGGGCCGTCTCGTAGAGGTGCGTGGCCGCCCCCTGCGAGGCCTCCTGCCCGCCTCGCGCCAGCCGGTCCGGTGTCTCGTAGAAGTGCCGGTCGGCCAGCGCGTACACCTCGTACCGCTTGTCCATGCGTCCCCCTCCGTGATCGGCACCGAGCTTTCCAGCCACGCGCCGGGCCGGGACAGTCACGGCTGTCACGAGAACGGCGTGCGGAACGCATAGGTAAAGACCTGTTCGGTTCCGTTCGAGCGGACGCGTCGGTGCTGGTCCACGGAACGCCCATAGGGGCTGCGCGGGTGTCGCATAAGCGCTGTAATGGCCAACGTGGTCAGTGAGGGCACCCGAGAACCCCAAGAACGCAGAACGCGGATGCTGCGTGCCGAAGGTGCCCTCAAAGCGATCGCCGTCGATCAGGAATCGCCAGAACGAGTGCACCGTGTCCTCGAACAGGCACTCGTCTTCGCTGGCGCCGCGTTCGCCGCCCTGTACACCCCCGGCCAGGACGGCGAGCTGCTGCGCCTGGTGGAGTCGGCCGGGGTGCCGAGGACGCTGTACGGACTGCGCGACAGCTATCCGCGCACCGGGCGGTCCCCGGTCGCCGAGGCCCACCGCGGCGGACGCCCCGTCTCGCTGGGCCCCGCGGAACTCGCCGAGCACGTCCAGGCCCGCCGCGTGCCGTCCCGGGACTTCTTCCTGACCGCCCTGCCCGTCCAGGGGGACGGCGGCGGCTGTCTCCTCGCCGTGTGCGAGCGCCCCGGCGGATTCGACGCCGACGACCGCGAGTGCCTGCACCTCATCTCCGAGGCGGTCGCCTTCCCCGCCCCGGCCGCGCCCGCCGAGGGCGGTGAGCTGCCGCCCGGCGCGTTCAGCCTCGCCATGGACACCGGCCGCGTCCGGGCCGGCGACGACCTGCTGGACCTGTTCGGCCTGGACCCCGTGGAGTTCGACGGCCGGGTCGAGACCCTGCTCGGCCTGACCGTGCCGGAGGACCTGCCCTCACTGATGTCCGTGGTGGAGGCCGACCACCTGTCCATCGGCGACCGGGAGCTGGAGTTCCGGGTGCTCCAGCCCACCGGACCGCCGAAGTGGCTCCGGCTGCGCGGGCGCCTGCTGCCCGGCGGCGTGGGCCACTCCGCGCGGCTCGTGGGCACCGTCGACGACGCCTCCACGCTGCGCTCCGACGTCACCGACGTGGCCCGCGTCCAGCGCCTGGCCACCGCGCTGGCCACCGCCGTCACCGTCCGCGACGTCGGCGAGGCCGTCGTCGCCGCCCTGCGCCGGCCGCTCAGAGCCGACCGCATCGCGCTCGCCGAGCTGGAGAGCGAGCGGCTCGTCGTCACCGTCCTGGACCCGCCCGAACCCGAGTCCTGGCCCGAGCTGTGGCGCCGGGAGTGGCGTACCGAATGGCCCGACGCGCCCGTACGCGCCATGCCCACCCTCGCCGCCGCCCTGCGCGAGGGCCGCGCCCGGATCTGGCCCGCCGGCAGCGCCCTGGAACGCGGCCTGGCCGAGGTCGGCCCCGGCGGCCTCGCCGTCCTGCCGCTGCCCGCCGGGAACCGCATGGCCGGGGCCTGCCTGATCGGCTGGGACACGCCGCACGACTTCGGCTCCGACGAACGCGCCCTGCTCACCGCCTGCGCCGGCCTCGCCGGACAGGCCCTGATGCGGGCCCGCGCCTTCGACGCCGAACACGAACTCGTCGGCATGCTCCAGCGCCAGCTGCTGCCCCGCCGCCTGCCCCGGCTGCCGGGCGCCGAGGCCGTCGCCCGCTATCTGCCCAGCACGGCGGGGCTGGAGCTGGGCGGCGACTGGTACGACGTCATCCCGCTGCCCGACCACCACGTCGCCCTCGTCATCGGCGACGTCCAGGGCCACAGCGCGGGCGCCGCCACCCTCATGGGCCAGATGCGCACCGCCCTGCGCGCCTACGCCGTCGAAGGGCACACGCCGGACGTGGTGGTCTCCCACGCCAACCGGCTGCTCATGGACATGGAGACCGACCTCTTCGCCACCTGCGCCTACGTCGACATCGATCTGGAGGAGGGCTCCGCCTGGTGCGTGCGCGCAGGGCACCTGCCGCCGGTGCTGCGCTACCCGGACGGCACGACCGAGATCGCGGAGGCCGAGGGCGGCCCGCCCCTCGGGGTGATCACCCAGGCCGACTTCCCCATGAGCCCGCTCCGCCTCCCACCCGGCACCCTGATCGCCCTGGTCACGGACGGACTCGTCGAGACGCCCGACTCCGACATCGACGAGGGCATGGACCGCCTCGCCGCCGAGCTGGCCGCGTCCGCCCCCGTCGATCCGGGGCTCGTCGCCGACGCCCTCCTCGGCAGCGCCCAGCGCAGCGACGACGTCGCCGTGCTCCTCCTGCGCTACGACGGCATGGACCTGCGCCCGCTGCGGGAGAGCTGGACGGTCTGGCGCGTGCCGCAGGCGGTCGGGCACGCCCGCCGCTTCGCCCGGCGCACCCTGCGCTCCTGGAGCGTCACCGAGGACTTCGACGCCGCCCTCCTCATCGTCTCCGAACTCGTCACCAACGCACTCGTCCACACCGACGGCCAGGTCCGCATGGACCTCACGCTCGTCAACAACCGCCTGCGCATCGCCGTCGCCGACGCCTCACCCCGCTCCCCGGTCAGACCGACCAGCATCGGCTGGGAGGCCACCGGCGGCCGGGGCGTCCTCCTCGTCGAGGCGCTCGCGGCGACCTGGGGCACACTGCCGGTCAGCGGCGGCAAGCAGGTGTGGGCGGAGCTGACGCTGGGGCGCTGAACACCGGCGCGCGTTTGTTCGGTTTATCTCGGGTTACTCGAACAGCAGCGGACCCAGAAGGAAGATGATGAGTCGTGACGTCCATGATCCTGAGTGAGAAGCCCGCCGTCCGTCGGCCGGAGACCGGCTGGTCGAAGGCGCGCCGTCTGCGCGGCAAGGCCGCGCTGCGGACCTGCCTCCCCGCCGTCGAGGACCGGGCCACTCCCGGAATCACCAACTCCGGGTCGGAGTGGAACATCGTCAGGGGTGAGGACTGACCGCTCCCCGGAAGGCCGCGCGGTGACGATCCGAGTAACTCCGCGCATCGGCAACCAAAAGAAGTGATGTTCACATCCGCCGGATCACGACTAAGGTGAACCGAATGAAGGCTCTCGTGCTGTCCGGCGGCGCAGGAACAAGACTGAGGCCGATCACACACACGTCGGCCAAGCAACTGGTGCCAGTGGCCAACAAGGCTGTGCTCTTCTACGGGTTGGAGTCGATCGCCGAGGCCGGCATCACCGACGTGGGAATGATCGTCGGGGACACGGCCGCCGAGATCGAGGAAGCGGTGGGTGACGGGTCGAAGTTCGGCCTGAAGGTCACCTACATCCCCCAGGAGCGGCCCCTCGGGCTGGCCCACGCGGTGCTGATCGCCCAGGACTTTCTCGGCGACGACGACTTCGTGATGTACCTCGGCGACAACTTCATCGTCGGCGGCATCACCGACCTCGTCGAGGAGTTCCGCGACAGTCGGCCCGACGCCCAGATCCTGCTCACGCGCGTGGCCGACCCACGCGCCTTCGGTGTCGCCGAACTCGACCCGTCCGGCCAGGTGATCGGCCTGGAGGAGAAACCCGACCGGCCCAAGAGCGATCTCGCCCTGGTCGGCGTCTATCTGTTCACGCCCGTGATCCACGAGGCCGTGCGCGCCATCGAACCGTCCTGGCGCGGCGAACTGGAGATCACCCACGCCATCCAGCACCTGATCGACTCCCGCGCCGACGTGCGCTCCACGGTCATCAAGGGCTACTGGAAGGACACCGGCAACGTCGGCGACATGCTCGAGGTGAACCGCACGGTCCTCGAAGCCATGGAGCGCCGCATCGACGGCACGGTGGACGACGCCTCGCAGACCATCGGGCGGGTGGTCGTGGAAGAGGGCGCCCGGATCGTCAACTCCCGCATCGTCGGACCCGTCGTCATCGGGGCGGGAACCCTCGTCAGCGACTCCTACGTCGGCCCCTTCACCTCGATCGCGGAGAACTGCCGGATCACCGACAGCGAACTGGAATTCTCGATCGTGCTGCGGGACTCCTCGATCCAGGGCGTCGGCCGGATCGAGTCCTCGCTGATCGGCCGGCATGTCGAGGTGACCCCGGCCCCCAGCGTCCCCAGCGCCCACCGACTCGTCCTCGGAGACCACAGCAAGGTGCAGATCACTTCATGAACCTCCTCGTCACCGGTGCCGCCGGGTTCATCGGCTCCCGCTACGTCCGTGCGCTGCTCGCCTCGGACGCGCCCGACGCGCCGCGCATCACCGTGCTGGACAAGCTCACCTACGCCGGCACCCTCGACAACCTCGAACTGACCCACCCCCGGCTGGAGTTCGTCCAGGGCGACATCTGCGACGCCGAACTCGTCGACAAGCTGACGGCCGGCGCAGACCAGGTCGTGCACTTCGCCGCCGAGTCGCATGTGGACCGCTCCATCACCGGCGCCGCCGACTTCGTCCGTACCAACGTGCTCGGCACCCAGACCCTGCTGGACGCCGCCCTGCGCTACGACGTGGGCCCGTTCGTGCACGTCTCCACCGACGAGGTCTACGGCTCCATCGAGTCCGGGTCGTGGCCGGAGGACCACCCGCTGCAGCCGAACTCGCCGTACTCGGCCTCCAAGGCATCCTCCGACCTGCTCGCCCTCGCCTACCACCGCACCCACGGCCTGGACGTGCGCGTCACCCGCTGCTCCAACAACTACGGCCCGCACCAGTTCCCCGAGAAGGTCATCCCGCTGTTCGTCACCAACCTCCTCGACGGCGGGACGGTGCCCCTGTACGGCGAGGGCCGCAACGTCCGTGACTGGCTGCACGTCGACGACCACTGCCAGGGCGTCGACCTCGTCCGCACCCAGGGCAGGCCCGGCGAGGTCTACAACATCGGCGGCGGCACCGAACTCACCAACAAGGAACTCACCGGCCTGCTCCTTCAGTCCTGCGGCGCGGACTGGGACCGGGTGGAGTACGTCGAGGACCGCAAGGGCCACGACCTGCGCTACTCCGTCGACTGGTCCAAGGCCCGCGACGAACTCGGCTACCGCCCCGCCCACGACTTCACCACCGGCCTCGCCGAGACCGTCGCCTGGTACCGCGACAACCGTGCCTGGTGGGAGCCCCTGAAGCGGCGCGTCGCCCAGGAGCGCGCATGAGGTGGCTGATCACCGGAGCGGGCGGCATGCTCGGCCACGACGTCGTCGACGAACTCACCCGGCGCGGCGAGGACGTGGTGGGCCTGGACCGCTCCGCCCTGGACATCACACGCCCCGAGGCCGTCGACACGGCCGTACGGGAGCACCGCCCCGACCTCGTCGTGAACTGCGCCGCGTACACGGCCGTCGACGACGCCGAGACCGACGAGGCCCGCGCCCTGGAGATCAACGGCGACGGACCGCGCCTGCTGGCCCGCGCCTGCGCGGCGCACGACGCCCGGCTGATCCACCTCTCCACGGACTACGTCTTCTCCGGCGAAGCCCGCACGGCCCCCTACCCGGAGGACCATCCGACGGGCCCGCGCACCGCCTACGGCCGCACCAAGCTGGCAGGCGAGCGGGCCGTGCTGGAGGAACTCCCCGGGGCGAGCGCGGTCGTGCGCACGGCTTGGCTCTACGGGGTCCACGGCACCAACTTCGTGCGGACCATGATCGGTCTCGAAGCCCGCCGCGACACCCTCGACGTCGTCGACGACCAGCGCGGGCAACCCACCTGGAGCGCGGACGTCGCCGAGCGGATCGCCGACCTCGGACCCCGGCTCGGCCCCGACGCGCACGGCGTCTTCCACGCCACCGACGCCGGCGAGGCCACCTGGTACGAGCTGGCCCGCGAGGTGTTCTCCCTGCTCGGCGCCGACCCGGACCGGGTGCGCCCCACCAGCAGCGCGGCCTTCCCCCGGCCCGCGCCCCGCCCGGCGTACAGCGCCCTCGCACACGACCGGTGGCAGGAGATCGGCCTGCCCCCGCCGCGTGAGTGGCGCTCCGCCCTGCACGAAGCTCTGCCCCGCATCCGCAAGGAAGGTCCCACTCCGTGAAACGCCATGAGTTCCTCCGGGGACTGCACAAGGTCAGCGCCAATCGCAACTACCTGGAGATCGGCGTCAACGACGGCCGCAGCCTGCGTCTGTCCCGCGTCCCCAGCATCGCGATCGACCCCGCCTTCAAGGTGGTCTCGGAGCTGAAGTGCGACGTCCACCTGGTGAAGGCCACCAGTGACGACTTCTTCGCCCGCGACAACCCCCTCCAGCACCTCAAGGGCGGCCGTCACCCGCTGCGCAACCTGCGCCGCGGCCGCAGCCCCATCGGCTACTGGCGCCGCACCACGCTGGATCTGTCGTTCATCGACGGCATGCACATCTTCGAGTACGCCCTGCGCGACTTCATGAACGTCGAGAAGCACTCCGACTGGTCCAGCGTGATCGTCTTCGACGACATGCTGCCGCGCAGCGTCGACGAGGCGGCCCGGGACCGGCACACCAACGCCTGGACCGGCGACGTCTACAAGATCACCGAGGTGCTGGCGCGCTACCGCCCCGACCTGGTCACGGTCCAGGTGGACACCGCGCCCACCGGCCAGCTCGTCGTCTTCGGCGCCGACCCGAACAACCGGGTCCTGCACGACAAGTACGACGAGATCATGGCCGAGTACAAGGTGCCCGACCCGCAGAAGGTCCCCGAGGCGATCCTCGAACGGGCCGGCGCGGTACGCCCCGAGACCCTCCTGGAAGCGGGCTTCTGGGGGCCCCTCACCCAGGCCCGCAACCGCGGCCTGCCCCGCCGCATCGGCTGGGAGCCCCTGCGCAAGTCCCTGGAACAGGTGGGCGTCAGCCGCTGAACGACGACGACGCCGGCCGCCGCCCCGGAGGGCGACGGCCGGCATCGTACGTGGGTCAGCCGTCGAGCCGCCCGGCCCGCAACTCCTCGTAGTACGCATGGCAGGCCTCGTACGACGGCAGCAGACCCTGGCGTTCCGCCTCGGCCAGGGTCGGGGCCTGTTCGTCCTTCGGGGAGAGGACAGGGGTGATGCCCTCGGGCCAGGCGATGCCGAGGGCCGGGTCGAGGGGGTGGATACCGTGTTCACGCTCCGGGGCGTAGCCCGTGGAGCAGAGATAGACCACCGTGGCGTCGTCGGTGAGTGCCATGAACGCGTGGCCCAGCCCCTCGGCGAGGAACACCGCGTGGCGGGTGTCGTCGTCGAGCCGTGCGGCCTCCCACCGGCCGAAGGTGGGGGAGCCCACCCGGATGTCGATCACCACGTCCAGGACGGCACCGCGCACACACGTGACGTACTTGGCCTGGCTGGGCGGCACATCGGCGAAGTGCACACCACGCAGCACGCCCCGCCGGGAGACCGAGCAGTTGGCCTGGGCCAGGGCCAGATCATGGCCCGTGGCCTCGCGGAACTCCTCGCCGCGGTACCACTCGTGGAAGCTGCCCCGGTCGTCCGGAAAGATCTTGGGCTCCAGAATCCAGGCGCCCTCTATCCCCAGTGGTCGCATGCTGTCACTGCCCTCCGATCCTGATACGGGAAACCACCTTCCGACGCGCGGTACCGACCACCCGCCGCGCCCGTCGCGCCAGCCGCAGCGCGACACCGGGCCCCGGCACCGGCACGACCAGCACCTGACCGTCGGCGGCGCGCAGCGCGAACGGCAGCCCGGTGAAGCGGGGCCGGTCGGCGCCCGGGGTCAGACACACAGCCACCCGCCAGGTGTCACGCGAGAGGTCCTTGGCGGGCATCGCCGCCTCCAGCACCGCCCCGCGCCCGTCCGGGGCGGGGGAGAGCGTGCCGGACGCGTCGAGGATCCGGCTGGAGGAGACGAACCTCAGTGGCACCTCCCGGTCGCCCTCGACCTGCAGCGGCAGAGGAGCACGGAAACGGTCCCCGGCGACGGTGACGTCCATCGGCTGCACGCCGCCCAGACCGAGCCGCTTGCCCCGCGCGCCGAGCTGCAGGGAGAGGTTGCCGTGCGGCTCCGTCCAGTACGGCAGCACCGGCCGGTCGCCGACGAGTCCCACGTCCGGCGTGGGGCGGGTCGCCCGCGGGGCCGGGCCCAGCCGGCACTCCTTGGTCCAGCCGCCCAGCTTGACCCGTACGACCGCGTCCCAGACGCCGTCACCCGGAAGGGTGGCAGGGTCGACCGTGGCGGTCGCCCGCAGCACCAGCCGGACCTCCTCGCCGTCCCCGACGGGCACGGTCTCGCGCGTGAACCGCACCGGCTGGAAATACTGCGCGGCGCTGGAACGCTCCCGCAGCAGCAGATCGGCCGTGGCCTGCCCGAAGCGGGCGGCGGTCTCCGAGGCCACCCACTCCACCGCCTCGGTCACGTCCTTGGGCGTGTCGCTCAGCGGGGCCGCCTCGGCGTCTGCGGGGAAGGTCATCGGCTCGCCGCCGGACGTGTACCCGGCCGTGAAGCCGATGCTGAGGGAGCCGTCCCGCCACTCCACGTGCGCGGGAGCCGCCTCGGGTGCGATGCCGGCCTCCCATTCCGCGAAGGCCACGACATCGTCGTACCGGTCGGCCGCGGTCAGCGCGGCGACGACCTGCTGCGTCGGCTGCAGCCCTTCCGCGACACCGGGACCGAACCGCTCGACGACGACCTCGTGGATCTCCCCGAACAGCTCCCTGCGGTAGTCGTCCGGCAGATTCAGGAAGCGCCGGGCCCGCAGCCGCTCGACCATCTCCACGCGCAGCCAGCGGCGGAAGAGCTTGTCACGCACCGGGCCGGGGTCGGTGTACTTCTCGACGACGTCGAGGGCCTCGCGGAGGTTCTTGAAGTACCCGGCGGGGTCGAAGCGTTCGAAGCCGGCGTTGGAGCTGTCGTCCCGCCTGATGTGGTAGTAGCAGACGTAGTCGCTGACCACGGAGACGTTCTCCGCGCGCAGATACGCCTCGGCGATGAAGACGTGGTCCTCCAGCCGCCGTCTGCCCTCGGGAAAGCGCAGGCCGATGCGGTCGAGGAAGGCCCGGCGGATCATCTTGTGCGGGGTGAGGCTGTCGATGAGCGGGGCGTTCTCGACGGTGGCACGCGGGTGGTTGCGGCGGAACAGCTCCACCGGCACGCCGCGGCCCTTGCCCGCCATCTTGCCCACGACGACGTCGGCGCCGTTGGCCACGCCGTAGTCGTACATCCGCTCCAGGGCCTCGTCGCCCAGGTAGTCGTCGTTGTCGACGAACATGACGAACTCGCCCGTGGAGGCGGCGATGCCCACGTTGCGCGGCTTGCCCGACCAGCCGGAGTTCTCCTGGTGGATGACCTTCATCCGGGGATCCTCGGCGGCGAGCGCGTCGAGCCGGGCCGGGGTGGCGTCGGTGGAGCCGTCGTCGACGAAGATCACCTCGAACTCTTCGGGAGGCAGGGACTGCCTCTGCAGCGAGGTGATGCAGTCCTCGATGTAGATCCCCGGGTTGTAGACGGGGATGATGACGCTGACCTTGACCGGCATCGGGTTTCCGGGCCCCTTCGGGTCGCTTGCCGTAGACGTCCTGTCTTACTGCGTGTTGCCCGATGCTAACCCGGCAGGCAAACCTGCCTCACCTTTCGAGACCTGGCCGTGATCATCTCCGTCGCCACGGCAACTGAGCTGCACTGTCTGTCTGTTCGCGGTCAAGTCGGTTCCGGGGCGGAGCGGGCCGCTGCCTCTAGGCTGGGAGCGTGCGTCTGCTCCTCATGTCCGACACCCACCTGCCGAAGCGGGCCAGGGAACTGCCCGCGCCGCTGCTGGCCGAACTTCCGCACGCCGATGTCGTCTTCCACGCCGGGGACTGGGTCGACACGGCCACCCTCGACCTGCTGGAGAGCCGCTGCCGCAGGCTCGTCGCCGTGTACGGCAACAACGACGGACCGGACCTGCGGGCCCGGCTGCCCGAGGTGGCGTACGCGGAACTGGGCGGGCTGCGCTTCGGGGCGATCCACGAGACGGGACCCGCCCAGGGCCGGGAGAAGCGCTGCGCCGCGCGCTTCCCCGACCTCGACGTGCTGGTCTTCGGCCACAGCCACATCCCGTGGGACACCACGGCCCCCACCGGCCTGCGCCTGCTCAACCCGGGTTCCCCGACGGACCGCCGCCGTCAGCCCCACTGCACGTACATGACCGCCACGGCCGCCGACGGCCGGCTCACCGAGGTGGAACTGCACCGGCTGCCGCCACGGGCCTGACGGTTGCGGGAGCCGCCGTGACATGATCGGCGCATGGGTCAGGACAAGGGATATCTCCTGGACAACCGGCAGGTCGAGGCCGGTACCCGCTTCGACGCGCTGGCGGCCCTCTTCGACGCCTCGACGTTCCGGCACTTCGAGACGGCCGGGATCGACGAGGGATGGCGGTGCTGGGAGGTCGGGGCCGGAGGGCCGGGCGTCGCCGCGTGGCTCCGTGAACGCGTCGGGCCGCGCGGGCGCGTGCTCGCCACCGACATCGACGTCTCCTGGGCGCGGACCGCGGCCACCGGGGGAGTGGAGGTGCTCCGCCACGACGTGGGCCGTGACGAGCCCCCGGCCGGGCCCTTCGACCTGGTCCACGCCCGTCTCGTCCTGGTCCATGTGGCCGACCGGGATGCCGCGCTGCGCACGATGGTCCAGGCCCTGCGCCCCGGCGGGTGGCTCCTGGTCGAGGACGCCGACCCCGCCCTGCAACCGCTGATCTGCCCCGACGAGCACGGCCCCGAGCAGGAGCTGGCCAACCGGCTGCGTCACGGCTTCCGTCGGCTGCTGCGGCAGCGTGGTGCCGACCTCTCGTACGGACGGAGGCTGCCGCGCCTGCTGCGCGAGGCCGGCCTCGTCGACGTCGAGGCCGACGCCTACTTCCCGGTCACCTCGCCCGCGTGCGACATCCTGGAGACGGCCACCGTCCAGCAGGTACGCGGCAAACTCGTCGCCGAGGGCCTGGCCACGGACGAGGAGATCGAGCGTCACCTCGCCAACATCGCGGCCGGGCGCCTCGACCTCGCCACGTCACCGATGATCTCGGCCTGGGGCCGCCGCCCGGCGGACGACGGCCCGCAGCCTTGATTCAGGGCTGAACCCTCACGACCGGGGAATGTCGAAACCGGGGTCCAGTTCCACACCGGTGGCGTTCAGGAAGAAGGCCACCATGTGGTACTGCCCCACCAGCATGGCGATCTCGATCAGTTCGGCGTCGCCGAAGTGCTCGGCCAGGGCCTCCCAGGTGGCGTCGGACATGGTCGCCTCGCGGTTCAGCTCGTCCGCCGCCCGGATCAGGTGCCTCTTGAGGTCGGTCCAGCCTGGTGCTTCCGGGCCCTCGGTGACGCGGTCGATGTCCGCGTCCGTGACGCCCGCGGCCCTGGCCAGGGGAAGGTGCCGTCCCCACTCGTACCGTGCGCCGGTGTTCCACGCCGTGCGCAGGATCAGTAACTCGCGCAGTTCTTCCGGCAGTCGGCCCTCGCGTAGCAACTGGCCGCCGAACGGCAGGAACCGCTCGTAGAGATCGGGATGGCGCACGAGGGTGGTGAAGATGTTCGGTACCCGGTTCCCGGGGTCGTGGGGCGCGAAGGCCAGCAGGTCCCGGGTCCGGGCGTCCCACTGTTCCTCGGGGAGCGGGATCAGCCGCGGACGGGGCTGCCCGGCAGCTTCGTCGAACTGTGACATGGCGACCTCCAGTGTCCGAGGGGTTCAACCCTAGGAGGCCTGCCGAACGCCTGGCAGCCGAATGTCCGGGACCGTCAGTGGGCCGGGTCGAGGAGGATCTTGCGGACGCCGTCGGAGCGGCCCGCGAACAGTTCGTACGCCGCGGGGCCTTCGGAGAGGGCGAAACGGTGCGAGACCACGGCCTCGGGCTGGATCCGGCCGGCCCGGGTGAGCTCGATCAGGGGAGGGAGTTCGTAGTGCACCGAGCACAGCCCGATGGCGAACTCCAGTTCCTTGATCTGCGCCAGGTACATGTGGAACGGGAACGCCTTGTTCTGGCTGACCCCGATGACGCTGACCCGGCCGGCCTGCCGGACCGCCTTGAGGGCGAGCTGGATGGTGGCGTCGGAGCCCACGGCCTCCACCACGGCGTCCGGCCCGCGGCCGGCGGTCATGTCCCGGATGGCCGACCGCGCGTCATCGCCCTCGACCGGCTCGACGCCCAGACCGGCGGCGAAGGCGCGGCGCTCCGCGACCAGGTCCGCGCCCAGCACCCGCGCCGCGCCCATCGCGAAGGCGGACTGGGCGGCCATGAGGCCGACCGGGCCGAGGCCGATGACCAGGACCGTCTCGCCGGGCTGGACGCGGGCCCGGCGGCAGCCGTACCAGGCGGTGGGGGCGTTGTCCGTGAGGACGACGGCGGCCTCGTCGGAGATGTCCTCGGGCAGGTGCACCAGATTGACGTCGGCGTAGGGCACGGCCAGGGTCTGTGCCTGGCTGCCCTGGAGCTGCGGGCTCACTCCGTAGCAGAGCTCCGTGCTTGACTTGGCGCGCTCGCACCGGGCGGTGAACCCGGCCGCGCACGACCGGCAGTGCGTACAGCCGGCCGAGGCGGGAACCAGGACCCGGTCGCCCGGCTTGAACCGGGTGACCTGGCCGCCGGTGTCGGCCACCACGCCGACGCACTCGTGTCCCGGTGTGTAGCCCAGTTCCGGGCTGAACCCGTTGCCGCCGTAGATGTGCAGGTCGCTGCCGCAGATGCCGGCCGCGGTCACTCGCACCACCGCGTCGGTGGGGCTGGTGACGGCCGGGTCGGGGACTTCCCCGTAGCGGATGTCGTGACGGCCGTGGTAGGTCAGTGCCTTCATCGGATCTCTCTCCCCTTCCCCTCCTCCCTGGCCCCGTCAGTCGGCGATCTTCAGCACCAGCTTGCCGCGGTTGTCACCGCGGAACAGCCGCATCAGGGTTTCGGGGAACTCCGCGACCGAGCCGGACACCACGTCCTCCAGGGACTTCAGCCGGCCCTCCGCCCGCCACGTGGCCATCTGCGCGATGCCCTCGGCGTACCGGTCGGCGTAGTCGAACACCACGATGCCCGTCATCGAGGCGCGGTTCACCAGCAGCGACAGGTAGTTGGCGGGGCCCTGCGGCTTGGTGCTGTTGTACTGGGAGATGGCGCCGCAGACGACGACGCGGGCACCGCGCGCCAGCCGCAGCAGCACGGCGTCCAGAACGTCTCCGCCGACGTTGTCGAAGTACACGTCGACGCCGTCGGGGGCGTGCTCGCGCAGCGCCTTGCGGACGTCCTCGTTCTGGTAGTCGATCGCGGCGTTGAAGCCGAACTCGTCCACCACCATCCGGCACTTGGCCTCACCGCCGGCGATGCCGATGACCCGGCAGCCCAGGATCTTGGCTATCTGCCCGACGACGCTGCCGACGGCCCCGGCCGCTCCGGAGACCACGACGGTCTGCCCGGGCTCGGGCCGCCCGGCCTCGATCAGGCCGAAGTAGGCGGTCAGGCCCGACATGCCGAGCGTGCCGAGATACGTCGGCAAGGGTGCCGCCGCCGGGTCGACCTTGGTCACGTCGCGTCCGTCCGACACGCAGTACTCCTGCACGCCGAACGAGCCCGACACATGGTCGCCGACCGCGAATCCGGAGTGCCGGGAGGCGATCACCCGTCCCACCGCGCCGGCGCGCATCACCTCGCCGATCTCCACCGGGCGGATGTAGGACCGGCCGGCGTTCATCCAGCCGCGCATCGCGGGGTCGATCGACAGACAGAGCACCCGCACCAGGAACTCGCCGTCGCCCGGCTGCCCGGCAGGCTCCTCGACGTGCTCCCAGTCGGTGGGCCGCGGCTCTCCCACGGGACGTGCGGCCAGACGCACCTGGCGGTTGATCGTGCTCATCTCCGGCGGCTCCTTCGGGTGTCCATACCGGCTAGTCGGTATGGACGGGGAGCGTACGGTGCCGTGCCGTCCGGGACAAGAGGCAGTCGGTGAGATGTGCGGCAGGGTGCTAGTCCTGCCCCGGGACCGCCATCTCCCCGAGGAGCGCCCAGTCGTCCTGCGGAATCGTCGCGTTCACGATGCGCGGCGTCTCGGCCAGATGGGGCGGCAGCGTCTGCTGCGCGGCCTTGAAATGTGCGGACTGCACGTGCGCGGCCCCGGCCTCGTCATCGCGGAAGGCCTCGACCAGGACGTACTCCGTCGGCTCGTCCACACTGCGCGACCAGTCGAACCACAGGCAGCCGGGCTCGGCGCGCGTCGCCCGGGTGAAATCGCCGGCGATCTCGGGCCAGCGGTCGGCGTGCTCGGGCCGGACCCGGAACTTGGCGGTGATGAAGATCATGGGGTTCCCTTCGCTGAGTGTGCTGACGACGACACGATCGTACGAACCCGGCCGACGGGCGAATCGACCGGGAGCGGTGCGGGTGATCAGGAGGAGCGGCGCGGGTGCACCGCTCCCTTCGTGGTGGTCAGCGGGGCGCCGCTGCCGCCCCAGCGCAGTGCGACGATCTCGGCGGCGACGGACACCGCCACCTCCTCGGGGGTACGGGCCCCGAGATCGAGACCGACCGGTGAGCGCAGCCGGGACAGCTCGTGTTCCGTGAGGCCGGCCTCGGTCAGCCGTCGCGCCCGGTCGGCGTGGGTGCGGCGGCTGCCCATCGCCCCGATGTACGCGGCCGGCCGGCGCAGTGCCTCCTCGAGCAGCGGCACGTCGAACTTGGGGTCGTGGGTGAGGACGCAGATCACCGTGCGTTCGTCGGTGTCCGTGTCGCGCAGATAGCGGTGCGGCCACTGGGCGACCACCTCGACGCCCTCGGGGAAGCGCCGGGGCGTGGCGAAGACGGGGCGGGCGTCGCAGACGGTGACCCGGTAGCCGAGGAAGTCCCCGATGCGGGCCACGGCCGCGGCGTAGTCGATCGCGCCGAAGACCAGCATCCGCGGCGGTGGCGCGAAGGACTCCAGGAACACGCTGACGGAGTCCTCACGGCGCTGCCCCCGCGGCCCGTAGTGCCGTAGGCCGGTGGCGCCCAGAGCCAGCTCGCCCCGTGCGTCGGCGGTGACGGCCGCGTCCAGGCCGCTCGCGCCGAGCGTGCCCGAGACCCGGTCCGGCCGGACGACGAGCGTCGCCCCGCGCGGCGCCGGGCCGTCGGCCACCGTGGCGAGGGTGACCGGCTCACCGGCGGCGACCGAGTCGGCGACCGCGCCGAAGACGGGGTCCCGCTCGGGCGTGACCGGACGCACCAGCAGCGTGATCTCGCCGCCGCAGGTCAGGCCGACGGCGAAGGCGTCCTCGTCGCTGTAGCCGAAGGTCTCCAGACGCGCCTCGCCGCTTGCCACGACGTCCCGCGCCAGCTCGAACACCGCGCCCTCGACACAGCCCCCGGACACACTCCCCACGACCTCCTCGCCCGGGCCCACCGCCATCGCCGCACCCGGGTCGCGCGGCGCGCTGCGGCTGACCTCGACGACCGTCGCGAGGCCGAACGGCAGCCCGGCCGCGTACCAGCGGCCCAGCGCCGGGAGGATGTCACGCACGATCCGCTCCTTCTCCTGCGGAGATCCATCGGAAGGCCCTTAATTCCGTTGTGCCCCCTCGGGCCCCTCTGCTGCACTGCACAGGACAGCGACGTCACCGAGTCCCGAGGAGCAGCAGATGCGCACTGCGTTCATGTCCCCCCAGCCAGGAACGGACCCCTCTCCGAAGGACATGACGCTTCGTGCACGTGCTCAATCTTGGAATCCTCGCCCATGTCGACGCCGGTAAGACCAGCCTGACCGAGCGGTTGCTCCATTCGGCCGGGGTGATCGACGAGATCGGCAGCGTCGACGACGGGAACACCCGTACCGACACCCTCGCGCTGGAGCGGCGGCGCGGCATCACCATCAAGTCCGCCGTGGTCTCGTTCCCCCTCGACGGTGTGACGGTCAACCTGATCGACACCCCCGGCCACCCGGACTTCATCGCCGAGGTGGAGCGGGTGCTCGGCGTGCTGGACGGCGTCGTGCTGGTCGTCTCCGCCGTCGAAGGAGTGCAGGCGCAGACACGGGTGCTGATGCGGACGCTCCAGCGGCTGCGTATCCCCACCCTGCTCTTCGTCAACAAGATCGACCGGAGTGGCGCACGGCAGGAGGAGGTGCTGCGGGCGATCTCGGCCCGGCTGACACCCGCGATCGTGCCGATGGGCACCGCCACCGGCCTCGGCACGCGTGGGGCTCGCTTCACGCCCGGCCCCGTCCCGGCCGCGCTGGACGTCCTCGCCGGCCACGACGACACGCTGCTGACCGCGTACGTCGAGAACACCGTCACGGACGCCCTCCTGCACAACTCCCTCGTCGCCCTGACCCGGGAGGCCCTGATCCACCCCGTCTTCTTCGGCTCCGCCGTCACGGGCGCCGGTGTGGACGCGCTCCTGGCCGGCATCGAGGAACTGCTGCCCCCGGCCGACGGGGACGCGGACGGTCCGGTCTCCGGGACCGTGTTCAAGGTCGAGCGGGGCCCGGCGGGGGAGAAGGCGGCCTACGCCCGGCTGTTCTCCGGCACCCTGCGCACCCGCGACCGGATCCCGTTCGGAACGGACGGCGCCGAAGGCCGGATCACCGCGATCAGCGTCTTCGGACAGGGGACGGACAGCCGTGGCGACGCCCTCGTGGCCGGACAGATCGCCCGGCTCTGGGGACTCGGCGACATCAGGATCGGCGACGCGATCGGCGCACCCCGCAAGGCGTACGAGCACGTCTTCGCCCCGCCCACCCTGGAGACCGTCGTCGTCCCGGGCCCGGATGCGAACAGGGGCGCACTGCACCTCGCGCTCACCCAGCTCGCCGAGCAGGACCCGCTGATCGGCCTGCGCCACGACGAACGGCGGCAGGAGACCTCCGTGTCCCTGTACGGCGAGGTGCAGAAGGAGGTCATCCAGGCCACCCTCGCCGAGGAGTACGGGCTCGGGGTCACCTTCCGTGAGACCACGCCCCTGTGCGTCGAGCGGCTCGTCGGCACGGGGCAGGCCGTGGAGTTCAACAAGAAGGACGCCAACCCGTTCCTCGCGACCGTCGGCCTGCGCGTCGACCCCGCACCGGTCGGCTCGGGCGTCGCCTTCCGGCTGGAGGTGGAGCTCGGCTCCATGCCGTACGCCTTCTTCAAGGCCGTCGAGGACACCGTGCGCGAGACCCTCGACCAGGGCCCGCACGGCTGGCGGATCCCCGACTGCGTGGTCACCATGACCCACAGCGGCTACTCGCCCCGCCAGAGCCACGCCCACCAGGGCTTCGACAAGAGCATGTCGAGCACCGGCGCCGACTTCCGCGGTCTGACCCCGCTGGTGCTCCTCGAAGCGCTGCGGCGGGCCGGGACCCGGGTCCACGAGCCGATGCACCGCTTCCGTGTCGAGGCCCCGGCGGACACCCTCGGCGCGCTGCTGCCGGTGCTGGCCGCGCTCACCGCCGTACCGCGGACGACCGAGACCCGGGGCGCCGGATGCGTCCTGGCGGGCACGGTGCCCGCGGCCCGGGTGCACGAACTGGAGCAGCGACTGCCCGGGCTCACCCGGGGCGAGGGCGAGGTGGAGAGCGTCTTCGACCACTACGCGCCCGTCACGCACGGCACGGTTCCGAGGCGCCCGCGCACCGACCACAACCCGCTGAACAGGAAGGAGTACTTGTTGAATGTGGCACGAAGAATGGCCGGATGACGTGTGCGAGTCGGCCCAGCGGGAACTTACTCCAGAGTCAGGGGTGTTGACGGTGTCCTGATATCGCCGGACTGTAGTGGACATGCCAACTATTCGGGCACGTCTCCTGGTTGTCCTGGCTGTCCTCTTCGGCTCCCTGACGGTGGGGGGGGGGCCCCCCGCCCCCCCCCCCCCCCCCCCCCCCCCCCCCCCCTCTTCCCCCCCCCCCCCCCCCCCCACTGGGGGGCGCCCCCTCCATACCCTCCTCCACAAAGATGTCCTTCTTCGGTGGC